>CAZXCI010000029.1:0-1039 GCA_964639285.1 uncultured Candidatus Saccharibacteria bacterium | reverse complement strand
CAAAAGGTTTTTCAAGCACCTGTCCTCTGAATTCACCGCGTTTCTTTTCATGCTCTCCGTGATACTTGAGAAGCAATGCGGAGACGAGTTCGGCATGTTCTTTTTTTCTCCATAGACCACCTACGATATATGGATTTGGATTGTTTACCACATACCGCATGATCCCAGTGGCTATCCGCCTCTTGGTTGCCTCAGCAAGTTCTTTTTTGCGTTCAAATATGGAGTTGCATGGTATCGACCAGTCTATGCATTCCGCAGCCGTTTTAAATGGCAGAAGTCCTGGGCCGTGTGTCGGAGTTGGCCAGCTTGCTGGAATACGGTCAGACGTTGCTATTAGAAAAAACCTTTTTCGTGTGGTCGGAGCTCCGTACTCAGAGGCGATCAGCTCACGATAGCTCACAGAATATCCTTCACGGCGCAGATGTCTGACAAATTTATCAAAAATAACTCCGCGAAGATGCATTTTGGGCATACTGCTCTTCTTCTTTAACGGGCACCAATCTTGAAATTCTTCAACATTTTCTAGAATAATAAGTCTGGGGTGTACCCTACGTGCCCATTTAACAGCCGCCCATGCAAGCCCACGTATACGTTCCGACCTGGGTTTGCTCCCGCGAGCCTTGCTGAAATGCGTGCAGTCCGGCGACAACCACATAAGGTCAACCGGTTCGCCTTTAGTTACTGAAAGAGGATCTACCCCCCAGATATCCTCAATATAATGCTTCGTGTTTGGGTGATTGGCTTTGTGCATAGCCATAGCTTCTGCGTTGTGGTTGATGGCGATATCCGGATCTCTGCCAAGCGCCATCTTTATTCCAGTTGATGCCCCACCACCGCCAGCAAAAGAATCAATTATTAATCCCATTGTTTATCTCCTGTTCCCATCTCGGACACCAGCATTTATCATGTGGTTCGAAATACCGTCTTTCTTCTGTGTCATGCTTTTCATTCCTGCAAATAATAATCTGGACATCTCCTTGGAAATTCCATGTTTTTCTAATTAAATGGCTGCAGGTATTACAGCTGCGGAAGGTGGAAA
>CAZXCI010000028.1:0-1089 GCA_964639285.1 uncultured Candidatus Saccharibacteria bacterium | reverse complement strand
ATGCCGGGCGCACACGATGGTGGTTAGGGCTCGTGATTCGATGATTCGATAGCAAGGGAAGTGTTGGCCTTGGCGAGAACAAAGGATTGCTGACAGAGGGTAGTCCCGTTGTGGAGCAATTGGAAAGTCCAGACGCCTGGAACTGGATGGCGATCTTTCCGAAGCCCCCTAAAGCTATATTGGTGCAGTCCGGCAAACACTTGCTCGTCGGTCTGCGTTTGGACTTCCCCTGTGCGTGGATCCTGGATAGGGGGATGAATCCACCGTTTCACGACTGGCACCGATCGCCCATGGAAGCGTCCTTCAATTTCATAGCGAAGCCCGAACAGATCCGCCTCGTCTATATAGATGTTCGTGGTACACTGCACAAAGACAGGCGGCCAACCCCCTTCGCGATAGACCCCATTTGTGTCGGTGACCGCCTTGCGGCCAAAGCTGTAGGTCCCGAGTTCGGTCACTCGCGCACGTGTGATGATCGCTGGCTGAGCCAGGTCGGTCACGGACCTCCTTAACCCTAGATAGTGACACGGCCAGACACACGGCAGTGCAAAATGGCGTCCGCGATCCCGCTCATCGGTTGTGCCCGTGTTCTGCCACAGGAGCCAGAGGGGCTTTTCTTCAAAGTCGAACTGGCACCAGACCTGGCCGTACAGTGAGAGGACCAACCTGCCCGGCGACGTGTTTGTAAGTGTGCAGACGTGCTCACGCCAGAGAGTGAATGCGCGGCTGTCAGAACCGACGCTGAATACCTCGATGGATCGCTCGGCCACAGCTATTGCACCAATCTCCCCATCGCACAAAGGCGTTGCCGGGGGGAAGTAGAAGTAGCCTTCGTGCGCGACGTACGCAGTCCATCCAAGAAGAACTACCACAGCCCAGATTAAGACTACCAGGGCTCTCTTGGTCCTTTTTGCCATCTTCAGTCGCCCGAACGAATAGCGATATTTCCTTTGCACGACAATTGTATGGCGGGCACGGATTGGAGACAAGCGGTTATTAGCAGCGGCAATTTGCCGCACGGGGGTATATTATTACCGTTGAACGGAGCCACCTTCGCGCTTCGCGTTTCGGCGCGCCACGACCGCGCCG
>CAZXCI010000027.1:0-1107 GCA_964639285.1 uncultured Candidatus Saccharibacteria bacterium | reverse complement strand
ACATAGCTGGCGGTAATTCCACGACTGAGCTTGGTTCTATCCCATATCAGTCTGACACAGACACAACCTCTTTCGTTTCTCCTAACCTTTCTACGACTAAAAAATTTTTGAGAATGACTGGGACGGGGGCAAGCGGGGCACAGCCTGCTTGGGATACACTTACAAACGAAGATATTCCATCGGCTTTGTCTGGAAAAACATACGAAGGTCTAACTCTTGTTTCTAACCCAACTGGTTTTTCAATATCAGGGGGGACGACATCTAAGACTTTAACTATCAATAATTCTCTAACCCTAGAAGGCACTGATGGTGCAACTCTAGATATTGGTGACGGGGGAACATTGGGGACCGCTGCTTTTATGGACGCTTCTTCAATCCCCGATGTTTCAAACTTTGTCCCTTACACCGGTGCTACCAAACCTGTTGACCTAAACAACAAACTACTTACAAATGTTGCTCAGCTTGGAGTTAACAGTCTTGTGACTGTCGGACAAACTGCAACTCACGATCTCCTCAATATTGCTCCTGTCGCCAAAGGTACGACTTCATACACTGGAACTCTAACCACCGCCGACCTAACAGGGAACCAAGGTTGGACGCTACCAAATGCTACTGGAACCATTGCTCTTTTGACCGACATCCCATCAACCGCTAATTTTGTCCCTTACTCCGGAGCCACCCAACCAATTAATCTAAACGACAAACAAATTTCTAACATTGCCTCACTCCAAACCAACGACCCAGTAACTATCGGAGATGATACCTATGACCCAATTAGAATTGCTCCTATTGCCAAAGGTACGACTTCATACACTGGAACTCTCACTACCGCCGACCTAACAGGGAACCAAGGTTGGACGCTACCAAATGCTACTGGAACCATTGCTCTTTTGACCGACATCCCATCAACCGCTAATTTTGTCCCTTACTCCGGAGCCACCCAACCAATTAATCTAAACGACAAACAAATTTCTAACATTGCCTCACTCCAAACCAACGACCCAGTAACTATCGGAGATGATACCTATGACCCAATTAGAATTGCTCCTATTGCCAAAGGTACGACTTCATACACTGGAACTCTCACTACCGCCGACCTAACAGGGA
>CAZXCI010000026.1:0-1162 GCA_964639285.1 uncultured Candidatus Saccharibacteria bacterium | reverse complement strand
CTGTTTTTTGTTGAATAAATACCGTTTCTAAATTGTCTAATTTTTCAATAATTTTTTCTATTGTATCCATTATAATATGAATTTATGTTTATAAATGGACTTTTGCAAAAGTCTTTTAACTATGAAATTTCATAGCAAAAGTATATAATGGAATATAAATGATAAAAAAAAGGTATGGTTGTTTTATTATAACTATTTATATATATGGTTTATATGCTGTTTTATGGGTATTATTTCAGGGTACTGTTAGGGTATTAAATATTTAATCCCTTTTAAATATTTAAATATTCAAATTTTTTCCTTAACTCATTGAATTTTTTTTCATTCTTTAATACATTTCTTTTATACATTGTTTCTGTTTTAATTCCCATAATATCATAAAAATCATTAAGCCATTTATTGTATGTAGGTTTTTTTGTTTGTTTAAAATATTTACTATCATATATAATTGCTGCAATCCTTGCACAATCTTTTGCCTTTATATGATTAACATACTTGTTTAATTCAGGGATTAATAAGTTTTCAAAATAGTTTGGATTGTTTGTAATGCCTTTAAATGATGAAATGAAATATTGTTTTAATTTCTCTTTTTTCTCCGGTGTTAATTCTTTTGGTAGAGGTGTTGGTAGAGGTGGATTTTTTTTCTTTTGTTCGTTAATCCTAATATCCGTTAGCTTTAATGTAGCCAATAATTGTTCACTAAAAAAATGAAATTTTGTTTCCTCAAAATATTTATAATAATCAAAATCACTATTAGGAAAGAGTTGTTTTTTATTACCTTTTTGATGTTTTAATACATCTTTATCAAATAATAATTTTTCATCTTTTAATTGTTCAAGCAATTCATTTTCATCATTTGTTATTGTGTTGCTTTTGATTTTTTTTTGTAATTCTATTATTTTATCCTCAAAATAAATTTCTTTCATAAATATATAGCTGCTTGTAAGTTTTCTAATTTTACTCATTATTGCAGCTTTTAAAATTAATAGCATACCATCCTCTCTTTGATATTTAATGTATTGATTTATTAGAATTAAATCCTCAATATTGCCATTTAAAATATTATCCAAAAACTCCTCACCATTTAACTTAATTGCTTCATCTATATTCATAACTATAATGTTAAAAATATTATTTTAATAGTGTTAATTTAATTATTTTT
>CAZXCI010000025.1:0-1185 GCA_964639285.1 uncultured Candidatus Saccharibacteria bacterium | reverse complement strand
TCGCCGGGCGTGGTCGAGTCGAGGCCGTTGAGGTCCTCCCAGATGTCGTCCATGCCGTCGCCGTCGGCATCCAGGTGGATGTCGTACCAGACCACGCGGTCGTTGCCCTGGTCGGCCACGTAGAGGCGGCGCGAATGGTCGACCGGCGTCACGCCGTAGGGGTTGAATAGCTTCTCGTGCTCCTGCAGGGTCTCGTCGTTGAAATCGCCGACATCCAGCAGCAGCGTCCCGTCCATGCCGAGGATGCGCAGGACGGAACGGTTGCGCTCGACGACGCAGAGGCGCCGGCGCGGGCCGACCTGCCAGACCTGGACATCCACCGGATCCGACAGGAATTCCGCCCCGACGACCTGCTTGGGCGGCGTGTAGCCGCCGGGCACGGGGCCGGGCAGCGCCTGGAAGACCACGCGGTGCTTCGATGCGTACGCATCGGCCACCCAGGCGCCGGGAATGCCGGAGCGCACGGAGGCATCGAGCCCCTCGGGAACTGTCAGCGTGTCGCTCGACATCCGGGTGGTGTTGAGCCAGCCGCCCGCCGCCGTGAAGAGCTGCAGGCGCTGGTTGCCCGTGTCGGCGACCTGGATGAAGCCGTTGGAGGAGACCGACACGGCGCGCGGACCGCTGAACGTGCCGTCCGGCGCCGTCGGCGACGCCACGGGCGACTGGCTGCCGAAGGTGCGCAGGTGGCTGACGGCGCCGCTCAGGGGATTGAAGGCGAAGCACTGCACCCGGTGGTTGTCCTGGTCGGCCACGGCGAACCAGTTCTGTCCCGCGCGCGGGTCGGCGGCGATGCCCGAAGGCTTGCGGAACTGGCCGTCCAGCGAGCCGGCCGTGCCATTGGCGTCCTTGCCCACGAAGTACAGGCGCTTGGGCAGGTTAACGGCGCGGTTGGAGTAGACCGAGAGGCGGTTGCCGCCGCTCTCCGCGATGAAGAGGAAGTTGGAAGTGACCACCAGCCGCGCCGGGTCGGCCAGGCCGCCGACGCGGTTGGTGGGCGTGGTGGCCGCCACGGACGCCAGCGCGGCAGACGGCGCGCGCGGGTCGAGATCCGGACGGAAGAGCATCGTCCAAGTGTCGGGAATGCCGTCGCCGTTGCTGTCGCGGAAGACGCTGACGTTGTTGGTCACGCTCCACGAGCCGAAGTCGGCGCTCTCGTCCGGCGCGAAGGCCAGCGTGTGCCGCACC
>CAZXCI010000024.1:0-1266 GCA_964639285.1 uncultured Candidatus Saccharibacteria bacterium | reverse complement strand
TCTTTTCTGATTGTCTCATCTGTCGGATTAAGAAAAAATCTTACAATTCCAAACAAGAATAAGATCGTCCCAAGAGAAAATATAAATATTATAATTGGGTTAATAATTGCATTATTAACTTTCCCTATAAATGAATTTATTCCATCTGACGCTAAAACTTTTGGGATAAAAAATTGAAACATAAATTATTACGTTACGGGGTTACGGGTGTTGGTATTGTATACATATTAGGGTTTACTTTATTACTAATATCTGTAGTGTTTTGAATAACTGCTATTATCCCCCAAAAGGAAACGACAATAAAAACCCCAATAAGAGCATTAATAATACCTTTCTTGGCCTTTTTCTTTTTTTCCTCTTCTGTTGTCATTGAATATTGAACAACAGTCCAAATAAACCATATAACCATAACGCTTATAAGTAAAGGAATTAAGATCTTTAAAAGACCTTCTGCTTTATAAATTAACGCGAATAAATCTGTTGCCATACTTTATATTTACTAAAAAAACTAATAATAATTTTTATTCTGCCCTTTTAGGTGGACTAAACCAGAAAGGGGTAAATATCTTAATCTACTTAGTAATTATATCATTAATTCATTAACAAAAGCAATAATTCTATTGATAGTAAGATTCTGGAATAGAGGGTATTGAGGGTAGAGTGTTGTTTAGGGCAAATGTCGATATAAATATGTTTATAATACCCCAAAAGGAAACCATAATAAATAAAGCAATTAAACCTTTAGTGATAAATTCTTTACCCTTCTCTTTTTCTTTTTCATTACCAGGGTATAAATAAAACTTAATTATACCGTAAATGAACCCAACGACCCCTAGTGTGATGAGAACTGGTAATACTTGCTTTCCCAAAATACAACTAGCCCACTTTAAGATTCCAGAAATATTATCCCTCGTTATTTGTTCACAACTAATATCAGCAAAAGTTATTGATGGAAAGAAAGGTAGTGTAAACAAAAATATTTTATTGAAAATTTTTCTCATAAATTTAAAGTTAATAATAATAATAATTTAACACCTTATCCTAATTGCTCTACCGTACCACTAATAGCCTTAGCTATCACAAACGCCCCCAAAATAACAGCTGCTCCTATTAAAGTAAAAGATAATGTCTTTTTGGCTGTAGTCAATTTATCCTTATTTCCACGAGCTTCAATAAACAGAAAACCAGAATAAACAATAAAGAAAACTATAACGGTCTCCACCCTTTCGAAACTCCTGGTGGCGTAGTTGTAGCGTTCCACGCCAC
>CAZXCI010000023.1:0-1303 GCA_964639285.1 uncultured Candidatus Saccharibacteria bacterium | reverse complement strand
TCGGCGAGGAGACCGTGGGCATGTCGACGCCGCCGGAGGAAGTCACGGCCCGCGTTCCCTGGATGCAGCGCGAAATCGCCCGTCTGTTCGGCTACACCGTCAAGAGCGACTGTCCCTTCGAGTGGAAGAACCGCACGCCGCGCCTCTTTGCCGACCCCGCCTATGGGACGACGGCATTCCACATCCGCGACCTGCTGATCGCGCACGCGCTCGGCTACGCGCTGATTCCGAGCGGGGGCGCGGCGGGCGGCAGTTCCGACGGGTACGCCCAGTCGGTCTGGAGCGGCAGCCCCATGGGCCGCTGGCCGCTCGCGTATCCGGGCCGCGGCACGCTGGCTTCCGCCGTCCTCACGTCGGTGCTCGACTGCGCGAAGTACGTGCGGCTCGTCCCGACCGGCTCGCTCGGCGTCTACTGCGAGGAGTTCGAGGTGAAGGGCAAACGGGTCTATGCGCTCTGGACGACGCGCGGCGAGGCGGACGTCGCGCTCGATCTCGGCGACAACGCCGACTACGAGACCGTGTCGATCACCGGCTCGCGCGTGAAGGGTGTGAAGGACCGGACGCTCGTCGTCTCCGACGAGCCGCGCTACCTGATCTGCGGCAAGCCCGTCAAGGGCGCGAAAGCGGCGCTGCAGCGGCGCTATCCGCGGGAGGAGACCGCGTTCGCGCGGCAGGCGGTCGCCGTGCCGCTCGCCTCGGCGGACGAGGTGACGGTCTCGGACTTCTGCGACCGGCGGTTCTTCCGCGAGGACAACCCCTTCCGGCGGATGGGTCCGTTCGCGGCTACGGCGGCGGATGATCCGCTCAAGGGCGCCTGCGTGGAGCTGAAGGATTTGTCGGGGACGGAGAAGACCCTGAAGACGGTTGAGAACGCCACGCTCCTCAAGTTCCCCCGGGCGGAGCGCGTGGCGGGCGAATACGACACGATCGGCGTCTGGGTCGAGGGCAACATGGGCGGCGGCAAGGTCTGGTTCGAGTTCGAGGACGCCGAGGGCGAGGTCTGGGCGACAACGGGTTCGGGCGGCTATGGCTGCAACACCTACGACTGGCCGGGCTTGATGTCGGTCAATTTCGACGGCTGGCACCTGCTCAAGTTCCCGCTGACCCACGCCTCGCCGGTCAAGAATCCGTCTCCCGGCAGCGGTCCCTGGCAACTGACGCGCGACGGCAGCGGCAACGGCCGGATCGACTTCCCGGTCAAGGTCACGGGCATGGCCCTCAGCAACCGTCCGTGGAACCTCGACTTCCTCGACATGCGTCCGACGCGCCCGTATCTGCGTTTGAAGGACGTGACCTTGCTCGC
>CAZXCI010000022.1:0-1388 GCA_964639285.1 uncultured Candidatus Saccharibacteria bacterium | reverse complement strand
CGCGCGACCGCGCCGGATCGGCGGAGGGCTGGTTTGTCGCCGCCAAGGGCGGCCACAATGCCGAGAGCCACAACCACAACGATATCGGTGGTTTCATCGTCTACCATGACGGCGCGCCGCTGATCGTTGATGCCGGGGTAGGGGAGTACACGCGCCAGACGTTCAGTCCGGAACGCTACAAGATCTGGACGATGCGCTCGTCGTTCCACTCGCTGCTGCCGGTGCTGGACGGTGTCGAGCAGTTGGCGGGCGCGGCGTACCGCGCCCGGGACGTGGCGTACGAGGCGGACGACGCGCGGATGCGCTTCACGCTCGACCTGCGGGATGCCTATCCGCCCGAGGCCCGGATCGGGCAGTGGCGGCGGGAGATCGAACTGGTGCGCGGCGACCGTGTCACCGTGACGGATCACTACACGCTGACCGCCGATGTCGGCGAGATTGCCATGGTTCTGCTGACCCCCTCGGCGCCGTCGCTGGAAGCGGGCGGCCGCGTGCGCCTGGAGTCACGGATGCTGCCCGGCGCCGTGGCCTCGGCCGATGGCATGATCACCGTCGAGGCGGAGGGCGTGGACATTACGCTCGGCGAGATCCCCCTCGATGACACACGGCTCTCGCCGGTGTGGGGCAAGCGGCTGCACACCATCCGGCTGGTGCTGCACCGGCCGGCGCTCACGGGCCGTCTGCGCTTCACGTTCCAGGCGTCCGAGATTGTGAGGACGGCCTTGATCTCCGGCAGGTGCTGATCTGCGATCAGTCCCTCGACCAGCACCCGGCTGACGGAGAGATTGTCCGGCGTCCGGCCCAGCATGGCCTTCGCCTCCTCCACGCACGCAAGCACGCGGTTGGTGCCCGTCTGGCAAGCGCGTCTTTTAGCGTGTTGTCACTGCACCATCTCCAATAAGGAATCCCCCCGTATAGTATGAAGCACCTTCCGTTCCCTATGGCTGAAGGTTATATTTCATCGTCATGGCCCACAGGGAGCGAAGCGAACGGTCCTCATCTTCGACGGATCAAGGAGGAGGATCGAGGACGAGGACGACTGCTATGGCCCGAAGATTCAGGCGGGCGCACCGAAACGGGGATGCGCCCGGCGGGAACGGAAAGCCACAAAACGGGTTGACCTTCCTGAAAGAGCTGCTAAGCTTCGATCCGTTATCGGCACCGAAATATTGGAAGTGGCTTATGGTAAGGAAGAGACCGCGGAGTTCGGGAGAATGCGTGCTGTTTGGCGTTCTGGGCATGTCGCCCTCCGTCTTGACGGAAACGGTCTGGGCGCTGGCGGGCGAGGATCCGCCACGGCTGCCGCATCGGGTGGTCGTCTTGACGACCAGCGCTGGGCGCGCGGTGCTGGAAAGCCAGTTGTTCGCGGACGACAAGCGGGGCGCCTG
>CAZXCI010000021.1:0-1449 GCA_964639285.1 uncultured Candidatus Saccharibacteria bacterium | reverse complement strand
CGCCAGGACCGAACCAGGGCTGCCAGGCTTTGACCCAGCCGGCCGGGCGCGAAGGCATGCGGATCCCCCTCGCGGTGGGACCGCCAATACAGCACGAGGCGCCGATGCCCGGCCTTCTCGAACTGCGACGTTTCGATCCAGTTCCCGGGCAGCCAGTCCACCTCGGCGGGTGCATCCGAGCCAACCAGTTTCCAGCCTTCGTAGCGCCAGCAAAGCTCGGGGGAATGAGGCACGGGGGCCGGAGCGCGGACGCCGGGATCCGCCGGACGGGGCTCCCAGTACAGCACCGTCAGGCGCAATTCGCGGCCCTCGCCGTCGGTGTAGATCCGGATCAGGGAATCGGCCGGCCGCAGCATGTCGCGCTCGAAATCCGCCAGATCAAATTGTCCGGCCATCCGGTACGGTCCCACGCGGAGGGGAAAATCCGCCAGGGAACGACGTTCGACGGGCGCCGGACGCACGGACTGCGCCAGGCGAACATAGTGGCGGGTTGTATGAAACAGACCCATCGCCCCCCCCGCCAGAATCAGGACGGCGCCCAGGGCCGTCGCGGGCCGACACGTCAGGGACCAGGCGGCCAGGCCGCGGCACGTCCGGGTCGGCGCCGCCGCCACGGCCTTCGGGCGCAACGCCTGCGCCGCGGCCAGCAGCAGCACGCCGCCCAGCAGGACAACGCCCAGCCCCAGGGCATCGTGCCAGGCGCCTTCCAGCCAGATGCGGCCCCACTGGTTGGCAAGAAGGCCGGTGGCGACGACCCGAAGGATATTGGCCGCCACGGCGGCGACCGGCGCCAGCGCCAACAGAAACAACGCGCGCCGGGTATTCAGCTGGAAAACAGCTGCGCAAACGGCCGCCGTGGCGAAAAAGGTCATGAGCGACCGAATGCCGCTGCAGGCCCCGGCGACACCGAGCGTCACAGACGGCAGATGCAGCACATCGCCTTCCCGGCACACCACCAGGCCCAGCGCCCGCAGCAGGCCGGTGGAACTGACGGCCACCGTTCGCTGCAAAGCCAGCATCATTGTCAGCAGCCAGGCGTCGGGCAACGGCACCATGAACACCAGAAAACCCAGCCGGGAAAACAGAAACCGCAGCCGGGGCCATCCCAGGATCGTTCCGATCCACCCGGCGGTGGCGGCCAGCCAGCCCGCGCCCTGCAACAACACATACCCGCGCCAACCCAGTTGGAAGGCGGAATGAATCCAATGGCTGAAAACCGTCAGCCCGGCGCCGGACGCCAGCAGCCCGAATCCCGGCCAGCGGGAACCGTCGCCGGCCGCCGCCAGCGGCGCCCGCACCCGCCACGCCACCCATCCGGCCACCACCGGCAGCAGCAGGCCGTGGGAGTAGTTCGGGTCGGAGCGATACACCGACCACAGGACCCGCCAAGGGGTCACGCTGAACACCGCCCACGCCAGGGCCGACAGCGCCAGGAACACTGGACCCGCC
>CAZXCI010000020.1:0-1452 GCA_964639285.1 uncultured Candidatus Saccharibacteria bacterium | reverse complement strand
GCTTCTATGGTATTTTCGGTGATTCGGGTCATTCTAGGCAATTAATTTTTCTAACATTTCAGGCTGATGTCGATGGCTCCATAAAATATAACCAGCCCCTTTACTTTCCAAAGCATCCAGATATTCCTGCTTTATTTCTTTGTCAATATTATTTACAATAGCCAAACTTCTCAACTCCTTTCCGGAAACTTTTTCACGTGCAGGCTTTATATCTTCCCATCCAAAAAGGAAATTCGGCACATTGATTTTATTCAAAGAATTAAAAGATTTTATAACCAATTCCTTTTGCCGGCCGGCAATTTGAAAATCAAAAGTAAATTCAATACCTGTAGAACCTTTTGCTATAAACTGAGGGGTGTAAATAATATTTTGTTCATCCAAAAAGATTTTTACATCTTCCTTAAATAATGAAGAAACAGTATGTTTTGCCATCATTGCCATATCAGAAACTTCAGAAATTGCACAAATCAGGTTATGTTTTTTCTGATTAAAATCCTTTACAGTGCCTATTACCTGTAGTTCATTATCTTCATTAAGTGTAATTCCATAATTCAGAAAAACCATTTCTAACCATTCCTTCCGTTTGGGAGAACGTAAAATTGGAGCACCAGCATGTTCAAGGTTGGATAAAGTCATTCCATCATCAGATAAAACCAGTTTACCATTATCTAATTTTGCATATATCTCAATATTGTCGTTAAACAAACCAAGGAAAGGAGTTGTGATTACACTCCATCCGGTTCGTTCATCTTTAGTTACAATGGTCTTTTCACGTAACCAATTGTAATATTCTTCTATGCTGTTATCAATCCAGTTCATAATAGCAATGTGTTTATTTTAATGTCAGTTTCTATATTGACCGTTTTAGCAAACAGTTTAATAATGTTTGCAAAAGTAACATTAAAATCTGTATCATCGTTTAACTCCTTGATTTCAAATTCATCTATTGATAATGGGACAGCCCACGCCAACGATTTATAGCCTTGCACATGATAGTGGATATGGTGCTCATTAATGGAAAAACTTTTTCCAACAAATGGGTGAAATTTCTCCGGCACATTTTCAGTAGCCACCTCCGGGTTTATATGTCCACTGTTATAATCAACCCTAAGTAGGCCCGTTTTACTGTCGTTTTCTTGATGATGAAAACTGATCCTAATGCTGTTTTTCTTGCTTTGGTGAATATCCCATAAAAAGGTAAACTCGTCGTCTTTTTCAGACACTAACTCATAGCGGACATCGAACGGAAATTTTTGGTCAATAGTCAGCTTATCTAAAAGCATATCGTTCTGAACTACCTTTTTAGGCAGCTTCAGAAGGTACTCGGCTTGTTCGTTGGTAATTTTCATTGCTTATATTTCTACGGTTACCTCTCCATTCATCAATCTTGGCAACAAAGTATCGCGCAATGCTTTGAGGGTGCATATTTGGGATTGACCTGATTTTATTTTT
>CAZXCI010000019.1:0-1453 GCA_964639285.1 uncultured Candidatus Saccharibacteria bacterium | reverse complement strand
CTGCGGCTTCAATTATCATATTGAGGCGGACAAGAATTTTTACAGCGTCCCCTACGAATATATCAAACAAGAAGTGGATGTGCGGATAACCGCCGCCACGGTTGAGGTGTTCTACAATAATTTAAGGATTTGCTCTCATCCGCGTCTTCACGGCAAACCGGGACAGTATCACACCGTCCCCGAGCATATGCCAGAAAAGCACAAAACCTACACCGAATGGAACGCCGAGCGCTTTCTGTCATGGGCAAAATCCATCGGAGAGAACGCAAATATTGTAATTGGTTCAATATTATCCTCCCATAAAGTCGAGCAACAGGGATATCGTGCTTGCATCGGCGTACTGAAGCTGGCGGACAAGCACGGGGCGAAACGGCTGGAAGCAGCCTGTGAGAAGGCTTTATCCTACACACCAAACCCCAGCTACAAGAACATTGATGCGATTCTGA
Source organism: uncultured Candidatus Saccharibacteria bacterium (assembly GCA_964639285.1). Lineage (GTDB taxonomy): Bacteria > Patescibacteriota > Minisyncoccia > Phycocordibacterales > XYD1-FULL-46-19 > CAIPHT01. Next base: position 1,007 of record CAZXCI010000019.1, on the reverse strand, counting down.
AATCCGGCAGCGACAAAACCGCGCCGCAAAAAGCAGCTGAGAAGCGTGTAGATAACACCCACTCATTCATTCGCGGAGCTGAGTACTATGGGAGGAAAAAGTAATGTTAAACGAACAAACCATTGAAAAATTAGGTGAGCTTCGGCTTCGGCCGATGGCACGGGCGTTTCGAGAGCAACTGGGTGATCCGGCCATGACGGGTATATCCTTTGAAGACAGGTTTGGAATGATTGTTGACCGTCAGTGGTCTGATCGCAAAAACACCCATATTCAAAGACTCACCAAGGCGGCAACTTTCAAATTCCCGGTTGCGTGTGTGGAAAACATTGAGTACCACGCCGACCGCAAGCTGAACAAGGAGCAGATTTCGCTTCTTGCGTCCGGAAAATACTTAAGCGGCAAGAACAACATTATCGTTATGGGCGCATCCGGCGCGGGGAAAAGCTACATAGGCTGTGCCCTGGGGATCTCCGCCTGCCGGCAACTCGTCAAAACCAAATACATCCGGTTGCCGGAGCTTCTTGAAGATTTGCATATTTCCCGTGGCGAGGGCACTTACAAAAAAGTGCTTGCCTCCTACAAGAAATATCAGCTGCTTATCTTTGACGAATGGCTGCTTAGCCCTTTGAGCGAGGGGCAGACTGCGGATTTATTTGAAATTATCGAGTCCCGATACGGGGAAGCTTCTACAATCTTCATCGCGCAGTCGGCTCCGGCGGGATGGTATCAGATGATTGGAGAAAGTCGCATTGCTGATGCCATTTTGGACCGCATCGTCCACAATTCATACGAAATCATGATTGAGGGCGATATTTCAATGCGGGAGCGCATGGGACTGACTAAGTAGCGGCGATGCCGCATTAGCGCCTTTGGCGCAAGGTTTATCGCATTGGTTTTCCAGAAAGAGTGATGCTATGTTCATTCAAAAAAGAAAAAGAGCGACACCCGGCGGTATCACTCTTTCTGCCAAACCTCATACGGCGCTCATGTCGCTCCTCAGCGTTGCA
>CAZXCI010000018.1:0-1459 GCA_964639285.1 uncultured Candidatus Saccharibacteria bacterium | reverse complement strand
CAGAGCGCGCTGGCTTGGCGGCCTGCCGGCTGGCAATGGTTCGTGCGCTACGGTTCAAGCGACCCCTACGATCTGTATGCGTTTTGCCAGAACGAATCGAATTGGTATTACTTCGATCCGAACGGCGGCGCGTGGGTCTGCAATATGGATACAGGCACATGGTGGAAATTGAAGTATTCCTCGTTGCGGAACGGTTGGTCATACTGGTCGTGGCCCTGGGCCTATTGCACCGCCAATGGCAGTTGGTATTACGTGGACACAAGCTCGACCCACTGGGTGGCGAGCATGGGTAGCGGACAGTGGTCGCGGCTGGGCGAGCAGGCGAGTTCCCCGACGGCGCAGCAGCACGAGGCGCGGGCGCACCAGCTGATCAACAATTACCGGGTCAGCAACGGCAGGCCGGCGCTTTCCTACAGCAGCACGATCGCGGACATCGCGCGGGTGCACAGCCAGAACATGGCAAACGGATCCGTGGCGTTCGGGCATGACGGGTTCGACCCGGGGCGGGTCAACCAGATCAGAAACTACATGTCGATCAACGCCTGGGCGGAGAATGTCGCCTACAACTACGATTCGGATCCGCCATACCGCGCCTATATCCAATGGATCAACAGCTCCGGCCACAATGCCAACATCCTGAACGGCATCTACAACTACACGGGAATCGGGGCCGCGAGACGGTCGGACGGCGCCTGGTTCTTCACCCAGATCTTTGTCCGCCGGTATTGAAGCAGTCAGGCGGGCGGGACGAATGACGCGTCTGAAGTGCCGCATTCGAACGCATGCAATGCGAGAACAAGCCAACAAGGGGAAGTGAAATGAGACTGAAACGTCTGGTTTTCTGTTTGACTATTGCCGTGGCGCTGGCCGGGCTTGCCCCGCGGGCGCAGGCCTGGATCCCGCAGGGATGGGTTTTCGCCCAGTTGCCCTACTACTATGACTCCGGCAAGGGCGCTTGGCTCTGGTTCAACGACGATCTGCCCGTCTCCGACATGTCGACGGGCGAGGTGAGCTGGTTCCGGAGCCGTCTGAACACCTACTGGCTCTGGTTCAACCTGCCCTGGGTCTACAACCAGGCCCAGAACAAGTGGTACTACATCTGGATCGACCGCAATGCCTGGGTCTTCAACCACTCGACCAGCCAGTGGACTATCTTCGGTCGGGCCGGGATGGGTGATGTCTATGTCACGCTGCGCTGGGAGAACACCTGCGACCTCGACCTGTATGTCAAGGATCCGAGTGGCGAGTTGATCTACTACTCGCACAAGACCAGCGCCTCGGGCGGGCGCCTCGATGTTGATGACCGTGACGGATACGGTCCCGAAAACATCTACTGGGCCACGGGAACCGCGCCTCGCGGAACATACACGGTATACGTGGAATACTGGTCGGGTCCCCTGCCGGTCTCCTACAATGTCAACATCAACGGAATGGTGAATTATTTCTCCTTCCCTGCCGG
>CAZXCI010000017.1:0-1527 GCA_964639285.1 uncultured Candidatus Saccharibacteria bacterium | reverse complement strand
AATATTTGCTTTTTATGGACAGCGACGACTATTTTGTGCCAGGTTCACTTGACTCATTGCTCACATATCTGGCAGTTTCAGACGAAGATATCGTTGAGTACGACTACATTGTATATAACGAAAGTAACGGCAGTCCATTCACTAAGAAAGAGATCTCATCAATTGACAGCGGGCCAGGACAGAAAACCTTCGCTGTGTGGGAAAAAGACGGTTTTTATCGCCCAATGGTCTGGGTTAGAACTGTATCAAGAAATATGATAATATCCAATAAGCTGTATTTTTATCCCGGAATATTTCACGAAGACGAGGAATGGTCCCCAAAGATTTTTGCATACGCTGAGTCTGTTCGATATCTTCCTCTGAAAATCTATGTTTACAGGATCAGGGAAGGATCCTGTACGACGACAAAAAACAATAAACATTATAATGATATGCTAAAATGCGTCGACAGCCTTTGTAAATTTTCAAAGACTAAAAATTTACATCCTGAATATGTCAAAGCTATTCGGAGAGACACCGTATTTTTATATTTTTATGCGCTAAAAAAAATAAAATTAAACGGCGATTACAACGTCGAGCTGATATGGGAACTTGAAAAACTTAAAGAAGTAATTTCTTTTTCTGAAGATTTTCACAGGAGGATCATTTACAAATATATTATAGATAAGTTTGGGATAAAGATTTTTTATATTTTTAAATATGGATATAAAAATTTACGGTTTCTGCAATAGATCAAGTATAAGTGATAATAAAATGTTTTTTGTATGGAATATTCTCTTTATTAAACTTTAACACGAAGTGTAAGCATTAAATATACGTTAATTTGAAAAATAGATGGGCATGTTAGCGATTTAGTACACTTATAGAATAACCTTTCATAATGTCTTTTACGACTGTCATTTATTAGATCTTTTTTTTGGGTAGACATATGCACTATATGCAAAGATTCATAAGTTGTCTTGTTTAATGTTTATTTATGATTCTGAAACCCCCATTTCCTGCATACGCAAACACAGGGAATCATATCAGTTTAAAAAAATTTTATCTTACAGGAGTTTTATGTTAATCGGAGGATCCTTATGAAAACAATTATTCTAGCCGGTGGAAGCGGAACAAGACTTTGGCCATTAAGCAGAGAGAGATACCCTAAACAATTTATCAAACTACAAGGAAAAGAAAACTCTCTTTTTCAGGAAACATTTAAAAGAAGTATGTCGCTATCAAAAATAGATGATATATATGTTATAACAAATGAAAAGTATAAATTTTTAGTAGTAGGAGCTGTTGAAGAATTAGGTTATTCATATAATGAAAACAACATAATACTTGAGCCTGAAGCTAAGAATACTTTACCTGCAATATATGCCGGTGTAAACAAGATTACTGAAGATGGACATCATTCGATCTTGGTATTTCCATCGGATCATATAATATCAAATAGCAAAGAGTTTATATCAATTATTAAAGAATCGGAAGCTTTAACTAAAGATTATATTATTACCTTTGGAATAACGCCTACCGGCCCTA
>CAZXCI010000016.1:0-1593 GCA_964639285.1 uncultured Candidatus Saccharibacteria bacterium | reverse complement strand
GATTCGATCGGATATACCAAATCCCAAATAGAATGATTTATTACGAGAAAGGAACTTCAAACACCGCTTTATCGCGTGATGATCTGAAGGAAGGTCTCAATGAGGCATTCGGTAAGCTGGGCGAACGGCAGAAAATCCTGGTCGTTCCGCCCGATTATACCCGTATGCCCAGCAGGGCAGGTGAGCTGACCGAGATGGCCTGGGAATATTACGGAAAAAAGCTGACCGATATCCTGCCTGCATTGGGTACCCATACCCCCATGACCGCTCCTCAGATCAGCCATATGTTCGGACGGACACCCCAATCGCTCTTCCGGGAGCATGACTGGCGCAACGATGTGGTCACCCTGGGCGAGGTACCTGAGAGCTACATCAACGAGGTATCGGAGGGTAAGCTGAACTTCACCTGGCCGGCGCAGGTAAACCGGTTGCTGGTGGAGGGGGGCTTCGACCTGATCCTTTCCATCGGTCAGGTGGTGCCCCACGAGGTGGTGGGGATGGCCAACTACAACAAGAACATCTTAGTGGGTACCGGCGGTAGCGAGGGGATCAACAAAAGCCACTACATTGGCGCCGTTTATGGTATGGAGCGGATGATGGGTCGTGCCGACACGCCCGTGCGACGTGTCTTCAACTATGCTACCGATCATTTTGCCGCTCAGCTGCCCATCGTCTACGTCTTGACCGTGGTGGGGGTGAACAGCAGCGGTGAGCAGCAGACCTATGGGCTTTTTGTCGGTGATGACCTTGAGGTATTTGACAGCGCTGCGAGACTCTCGTTGGAGGTGAACTTTGTGATGGTGGAAAAACCACTTCAGAAGGTGGTCGTGTGGCTCGATCCCACTGAGTTCAAAAGCACCTGGCTGGGCAACAAATCGATCTATCGCACACGGATGGCCATTGCTGACGGGGGTGAACTGATCGTGCTGGCACCGGCACTGAAAGAGTTCGGTGAGGATAGGACCATCGACCGCCTGATCCGCAAGTATGGTTATTTTGGAACACCCCATACGCTGAGGGCTGTGGAGGAGAATGCGGAGTTGCAGGAGAACCTGGGTGCCGCTGCCCACCTTATACACGGTTCTTCAGAGGGGCGCTTTTCGGTGACCTACTGTCCCGGTAAAGAGCATGAGAACCTCTCACAAGAGGAGATCGAAAGCGTTGGTTTTCAATGGGACGACATCGACAAGGTGATGCAACGATACGATCCTGCAAAACTCAGAGAGGGGTTCAACATCCTTCCCGATGGTGAGGAGATCTATTACATCTCCAGTCCGGCCCTGGGACTGTGGGCTTACAGGGATCGCTTTGAGTTGTGATGATGAGTTGTCCCAGTGATATACTGTGATTGGAGAGATACGTGAACCGCGCCGTAACTGGCCAGACGTGGGTCGTAACAGAAGGTAGATCCCAGTTTCACATGATATGCCTGGTTTTGATTGCAACTAAAGTAGTGAAAAACCTGCCAAACGATGCATTTTTGCTAACTTTACATTTTTGTAACAACCGATCAGTATCATTTACATAGATATATTATCATGACAACAAGAAGAGATTTTCTCAGAAAAGCGGCATTGGCATCCGCGGGAATGG
>CAZXCI010000015.1:0-1824 GCA_964639285.1 uncultured Candidatus Saccharibacteria bacterium | reverse complement strand
GATTACTGGGGCATCCGGAATCGCTTCGCCGCGATGGATGACGATCAGGGAATCTCGTTGGTCTTGGCCGTAACGCCCGAAGGCATGCGTTTGGTGGATGCGGTCAAGGAGCAATTGACCTGGGCGGTTTCCGACTATGAAGATGCCAGGCGTTCAACGGCCGCGCTGGTCTCCTCGCCTTCTGCTCACCCCCTACGCACCCGTTTCTTTGCTCAATACCCGCGCAAGGGGTTCGCCCGGACCGTGCGCCGGTTGTCACGGCCTTCGTTGCGCAAGCGGACGCGACCGTTGCTGAGCCGGATTTATCGGGCCTTGATCAGGAAATAGCGCGATGCGGATCGGTGTCCTGACCTATTTCATCGGCCAGAATTATGGCGCCCTGCTGCAGGCCTATGCCACGATGGTGGCCCTGCGGCAACTGGGGCACGAGGTTGTTTTCATCCATTATCACCAGCCCTGGAGCAAAGGCCCCTCGTTTTTTAGCCTCTCGTCGTATCTCTCGTTATCGCCGTGCCGGATGGCGGCCAAATGGAAGCGGTTGTGGTTCCGCATATGGGTCAGGCCCAGGTTTGTCGAAATGGAACGGCGTTTTCCCAAAACGGCGCGCTATTATCGCTCCAGTATCGGAATGTTGCGGCGGCACCCTCCGTGTTGCGATGTCTACCTTGCCGGCAGTGACCAGATCTGGAGTTGTGCCGGGGGACTCGAGCACTACGAGGCCTACTTTCTGACCTTTGGGTTCGATTCCGTTCGTCGTGTCTCCTACGCGTCCAGTCTGGGTGGCGCGCGATATTCCGGCGCGGTCGCCGGCAAGGTGGTGGAATACCTTTCCCGCTTTAGCGCGGTTAGTGTGCGCGAGCGATCAAGTGTCTCTTACTTGCGGCAGTTGGGTGTCCGCTCTCCCGTCTGGGTTCCCGATCCGACGCTCCTTCTGAAGGCTGGGGACTATGCGGATCTGACCGCGACCGCGCGAATCCAACCAGCCGAGGCCTTTGTCTATATTCTCAAGGCTGGAGGGCGAGAGATGCAGGCATGCGTGCAGGCTTGCATGCAGGGATATGCAACGATTCTGAATGTTCCGCTGGATGGGTTCAAGGTGCCCGATGGCCGCAATCGCATACTAACCGTGCCGCAATTCATCCGCGCGCTTTCCCAGGCCCGTATAGTGGTCACAACCTCCTTCCATTGCACCGTTTTCGCGATTCTGTTTCATCGTCCCTTCGTGACCCTCCGACTCTCCGGCGAGCATGCAAGGATGAATGATCGGCTGACATCCCTGCTGACGGATCTCGGGCTGATGAGCCGTCTGGTGTCGGCATCGGAGAGCGTTCACCTTCCAGCGTTGCTGCGCGAACCAATCGACTGGGCCGCAGCCGACTCGCGCATGGAAGTCCTGCGCAGGCAGGGTTGGGATTTTTTGGAGCAGGCTTTGGCAGCGGACAAAGTGGAGGAAGCATGCCCGGGACGCCGCAGAAGCGCCTGCTGATCGCCATGGACACGATGATGTGCGGCGGCATCGAGAAGTCGGTGCTCGCCCTGCTCCGAGCCCTGCCGCGCGAGCGCTATGAGGTGACTCTGCTGCTGCTGACGCGGACAGGCGAGTTTCTGCCGATGATTCCCTCCTGGATCCGTGTCCGTGAGGTGCCGCTTTCGCCCTGCGGACGGGCCGAATGGGTGCTCGGTCGCAGGGCTGTGCTGCGGGAGGCGCTTCGCCGGGGCCGGCTCGTCCGCGCCGGTGCGTTGCTTGGACGGCGGCTTTGGTGCCGGCTCGCGGTGCCGCCGGTCTTCTGGCCGGTGGGCAACGCCAGCGCCATGATGCGCGGG
>CAZXCI010000014.1:0-1849 GCA_964639285.1 uncultured Candidatus Saccharibacteria bacterium | reverse complement strand
TCGGGTCTATATTCCTTAAATTCCACATTAAAAGTTCCTCCACCTTGACAGTAGTGAGGTTCTGCCATAGTAGCTGTATCGTGTGGGCAAACATCTTTAACGTAGCCATCACCAGGAACGCAACTTATACGAGTAAGTAGTCCTCCTGTACATACCGGAGGATAAGCGCTCCCTGAACCACCTGGAGAAATATTGTAATATTGATTATATTGAATTCCATCTTCTTTGAAGGATATGGTGGGGCCAGTTGGAGGGGTAGCGTCGGGTTTAGATGGGGCATAGCTATCAATCAAATAACCAGCTTCTACTGAAGTACTGCATGTTACTTCCGTCTGTCCACTTTGTTCATTATAATTTCCTGTACAACTTATACCTACCGGTAAGGGGTCTTTTTTTATAGAGTCGACTTTATCACCAATATAAACAATCGCTGTATCCCCTTGGTACCAAACTGTAGCAGCTAAAACATCAAACGAGAAGAGACCAAAGAGAGCAAGTGTCACTACAGAAAATATAGATATTTTTATTAGTTTATTTATTTTCATCGCTTTTTTCATAATTAACTTCTTCATTATTTTTTAATTCTTCTTTTTTGTTTTTTGGTTTAACAAAGAAGATGATAATTCCTGCGACTACAAGAATTACTATTAAAACTAAAATGACTATATCTAAAATTGATGTTTTTATCTTGTTAATTGTTTCAAAAACGAGATCCTCTGAAGCAATTACTTCCCCTTCGGTGTTTTCTATTTTTGCTATAACCCTAGGGTTTATACAGTCTTTTACCATTTCTCCCGTCAGGGTAATTTGGCCTGTCGTAATTTGATTTTTAGTTGTTTCTGGCAGACAGACTTTTCCTTTTTTATCTAAAATACTAGTCTTTAAAATAAATTCCTGGTTGTTGAAATTAGGATTAATCCAGATAAGTGAAATAGTAGCCTCTTCCCCCTTGCTATATCCGGTTTTATCTAAGCTTATATTATTTAATAAATTAACCTTATTCTCGTTGGAAGATCTATAGGAAAACAAAACATTATTAGAACGAATATTTTCATTTTCTAGGAAAATTTTTGTTACATAAGTGCCAGAGAGAGATGGTTTGGGTAAATCCCAGATAATATTTTTTTCTTCCTCTCCTAATAAACTTATTACAGTTGGCTCTATTTCTTTTTCAATCAAATCTCCATATAAAGAGTTTGAATATATTTCATATAAAGGAGTGAGAGTAACTTCTCCTTGGTTTTTGTTCTTTACTAGACATTCTATAGAAACATTTTCCTCTTCCGAGACAAATATGGTTTCATTTCCCAAAGTCATCTGTTTTGGCTCCCCCGCGCCCTTTATCACCACTGAACAAGATTCTCTCGTAAGTTCTAAAGAGTCTCCACTTTTTTCTAGTGCTATTTCTTTATAACCCGAGAGGCTTAACATTAATCCATTTTTGTTTTTAATAAAAATGCGAATTTCGTAATCTCCACTTAAACCCGATGGAGCCTTATAATTTATTTTTTTTGTTAAGCTGTAGTTAGACTCTATTGTTAGTAATTCTTCATATACATATTCGTCTAAAGCTTCTATTATTGGAGATGTACCTTTTGAGTTAAGAACAACCCCATACCTGACTCCAGATTGAGCTCTTTGCCCGTTGTTAATGGTAAAAGACAACTCAAAATTGTTTCCAGCTTGAGACACAATTTCAAAATCAGAAAAATCAATATCTGAAGCAGAGAAAATAGAACGATTTTCTTCTGTTTGCTCTTCCGCAAAAACTGCGGGGGAAAGGACAAGGGAAAAAATCGCCAGAAAACTTATTAGAGAAATTTTTAGTAGTTTCATATTTTAATTTTAA
>CAZXCI010000013.1:0-1893 GCA_964639285.1 uncultured Candidatus Saccharibacteria bacterium | reverse complement strand
CGGACTCGCCGTCAATATCGCGTCCGGGACGGTGAAGAACTCTGTCATCTCCAACAACTTCAACACAACCGGCGCGTACGGACGCGGCGCAGGCGGCATCGCGACTTCAGGCGCCTGCCTCATTGAGAACTGCCTGATCGTTAATAACACCGCCGGATATTATTCCGGATATGAGACGCACGGCAACTGGAGCCATGCAGCCGGCGTGCATGTGGGCGCGGCAGGGTGCGTGATCCGTAATTGCACGATCGCGGACAACACCGGCTACGCGCACGGAGGCATTCGCGTCTATTCCGACGGTTACCTGCGGCTCGAGAACTCGATTGTGTGGGGCAACGTCGACACCGGCTACGGTAAGACACTCACGGGCGCGAACACATCGACGGTCCTCACCGACGAGAACGTCTCGGGGCTTTCGCAGCGCTATGCGACGAACGTCTGCACCACGATCGATTTCGGGGCCAATTGCATGACATCAGATCCGCTGTTCGTCGATCCCGTGCACGGCGATTACCGGCTCGCGACCAATTCACCCTGCATCGGCGTCGGCCGTGTGCGCGACGGAGACGCAGACAAGACCGACGTAGTGGGGAATCCCCGTCTGCGGGGAGGTGTGATCGACATGGGCTGCTTCACATCGCTCGGCACCGAGCCGCTGGCGACGGTGCCCGAAACCGAGACGCACGTGTATCTCGCGTCTGGCGACGACATTGCCGCGGCGCTCAGACGCTGCGGCAACGGCTCGACGCTCCACCTCGGCGACGGCGAATACGGCGTCACGCGGACGCTCGTCGTCGACAAGGGGGTCAGAATCGTTGCGGTGAACGGCCCGGGAAAAACATCTCTCTACCGCAAGGGCGCGGCGTGGTCGGGCAACAACTGCCGCATCCTCATCGGCGACCACGTGGACTTCCTCCTTTCGGGTGTCACGGTCTCGAACGGTTACTCGGCGGCGGCGACGGTCGGTTCCGCGATGTTCCTCAGGTTCGGCACGATCACGAACTGCGTCTTCACGAAGAATGCGCATCCCATGAACAACTACGGCGGAGGCGTGCTCCGCATTTTCGAGGGCCAGGTGCGGGACACGGTTTTCACCGGCAATCCCGGCGGCGGCGGACACTTCGGTAACGTGCTGAGTTCCGGCGGTGTCGGTTCACTCGTGCAGGGCTGTGAATTCACCCGCAACGTGAGCTCCAGCGCCAATGCGGGCGGCAGCGTCGTCCACGTCTTCAACGGGACGCTTAACCGCTGCAAGGTCGTGGGGAACGCCTCCGGCGGCGGCGGCGCTGCGGCAATCTACGTTGCGAACAGCGCGTCCGTCGATACGCTCGTGGAGAACTGCCTGGTGGCGAACAACACGAACACTTGGGGCACCGCACCGAGCGGCGGCATCAAGGTCGGCAACACCAAGATCCGCATCGTCAACTGCACCTCGGCGTACAACAAGGGCTACTCCGGCGCGGGCGTCGCCTTCGGCAACAAGGTGGTGACTTGCGTCAACACACTGCTCTACGGCAACGTCTCCCCGAGCGGCCCCGCCGACACGCCCGACTACGAGTCGGCGGCGAACGTGACGTTTTCCAACTGCGTCTTTACGCTGTCGACCGAAATCACCGCCAAGAGCTACAACTGCCAATATGGCGACCCGCTGTTCGTCGACAAGGCGAACGGCGACTACAACATCTCGTCGTCCTCGGTATGCAAGGACGCAGGGCTTTCGGTCGCCTGGCTTGATCAACCGCCCCTGGATTTGGCCAGCAACGGCCGCACCAACGGTGTCGTCGACATTGGCTGCTACGAGTTCTACGCGGCCGCGACGCTCGCCTGCGAATACACCGTGAGCGGCACGGAGATTCCCGGCGATACGGTCGTCTTCAAGGCAGTAGTCACCGG
>CAZXCI010000012.1:0-2068 GCA_964639285.1 uncultured Candidatus Saccharibacteria bacterium | reverse complement strand
AGAAAAAATATTAAAAGATGGTACTAAAAAAGCTCAGATTAAAGCTAGTGAAACCCTAAAGAGAGTTAAGAAAAGTATGAAATTAGATTATTTTGATTAATATAGATAAATAAATATAGATATAAATAATATAGTAAACTTTGAGAAATAAATTAACAACAAAAATTGTTAGAATTTAACCTAAATCAGAAAATAAACTATCAAACCCATAAGTGTTCACCCAATAATTTTTTGCTCTTTTACTTCTTAAATATTTTTCAATTTGGTTTCTTTGGATAAATAATTTTTTTGATTTTTTTGATATATCTCCAATAATTAATCTGTTTGAATATGTCCCATCAAGAAAAGATATATAATAAATATCTTTTTTACTTTCTTTTAGTTCAAGTATTTTTATAAGTTCGTCTATTTGTTTATTTTGTTCCCCGCCTCCTGTATTTAAATGTTTAGCTTCTAAAATAAATATTTTATTACCAGTTTTTATTAGTAAATCAAGCATTTTATTTTGATTTTTTGTCTTTAGTCCAATATTTAATTTTTTTCTTGTTTCCTTAATATTAAACACATCTTTAGAAAAATTAGTCACACATCGTTTACTTGCCTCAAATTCATTCCAAGTTTTTACTAATTTATATTTCTTTTTTGTTAAAATCGAAATAAGTTTATTTTCTCCCAATTTTCCTTTTTTTCTAGATGCATTTGTATCAATAATTGCCTGTATCCAATTTTCTGGTGTCTTATCATCCAAAATTCTTTTAGATATAAAAAAATCAGTTATACGTTTAAAAGATTGAAAGTCCTCTTTTATTAAATCCCTTGTTGTATCACAGGCATTTACAAAACATCCTAATTCAGAACAATTTGAATAACTATTAAAATTATCAAATAATTTTTTATAATATTTCTCAAGAACAATTTTATCCTCCTTGCCTTCTTTTAATTTTTTAATAGTAATTAAAATTTCTTTAATGTTCTTTATATTTTTTATATATTCCTTTATTTTGGGTTCCCTCTCAATTAAAAAATAATTTAAATCTAATTGTTTTTCGGGATTTTCTTGCGAAATCTTAAAATAATGAAGACTGTTTTGCATAATTCTTTTGATAAACATAATTGAGCAGTTTGTATGTAAAATCAAAAGAAATTCTTTTTCTATTATTGTCTCGAAAATTAGTTAGAAAATAAGAAAAATATTTTTCCCGATTTTTATTTAACTCCTCATTAAATTTAATAAGTAATTTTTTTTGTTGTTGTTGTGTTAATGTTTTTTTAAATATTAAATGGGCCATGTTTCTTGAAGATTCTTTACCAACAAGACCAAGAATGCGATATTTTCTAATATCTTCTAATTGAATTTTCTTGCCGTTTTTACTATCAATTGCCCTTAAAACTAAAATGTTCTTTTCTAGTGTGCTCTTAATATTTTTATCTATCTTTCTCGACTCTTTGGTTTTAATATTTTGAATAGCAATCTTAACCTTTTGATCACCAGGAATTAAAAAACTCTCTGTTAATCTAAAAATACCAAGATAATTTTGAATATAACTAATTTGTTTTACAAATTCTCCACCTAATTGCCAATCAAATTTTTTCTCTATGGTAAAATTTATTTTTTTCTTTTCCGGAAAAACAGTGGCATTTATAATATCTTTTTCTGTTAGATTTTTTTTCTTTTTATAATAAAAAGCTACTACATTATAAGTAGTATCATCAAAAACCTGTTCAGAAAATATGTTTAATTTTATTATTTGGAACTTTTTAAAAAATAAATTTCTAGTCTTTTTGGAATTTTCAGCACTTAAAAAATTTAATGGCACTATAATTATACCTTCTTCGCTATTTAACATTGATATTATTGATACTTGATATAAATCTTCAAAATTAGCATTTTTCCCAGAAAAAAATTTATTTTTGGTTTTTTTGTCAGCTTTATTTTTATGCAAATAAGGCGGATTAGTACAAACAAACTTATACTTTTTTGGATTATTAATAGAATCGTTTAAAAACACTGCATTATTATCGGTATAATTTTTATCAATATCAAAACCCTTGATTGATTTGCAACCAT
>CAZXCI010000011.1:0-2112 GCA_964639285.1 uncultured Candidatus Saccharibacteria bacterium | reverse complement strand
AACCGGAGCATCTGAACCCGCGGGGCAAACGCATCCCAAAAATGGACATTTCCTGAGTTCCAGATTATTCAGCAGCGGCAAAAAAAACACCGGACCCTTTATCCGGACGTGTCTTGCCGAAGCTCCGAAGGAGCGAAGACAGAAGCTTGTGAGGATCTTCAGGCCCGGGTACGTGGGAAATAGCGTGTTGCCGGGTCATCTTTTTTAATGCCCCCGCTTCCCCATGCGCCACGGACGGCAAAAAAAGGTCGCTGGCGGATTACTTGAATTTCAATATACTGGTGGTGTTCTTCACCGCCCCCATGTCACGGGTTAGTACGAGATCATCCGAAAAACCACTGAGCGCGTCGCACCGCAGGGTGTCCGCTTTGTGGCGACCAACACCAACAGCCGTAACCGCATGCATAATCATGATCGCCGCGGCCGCCGGGGCGGCGCCGCTGGCCTTCCGTTCCGCCACCGACTTTTCCGCCCTCGGCCTGCGCTTTCGCACCCCCGCCGAGTCCTCGCCGGAACCGTTGCCGCCGCACCGGACGTACACCTACACCTTCACCCGCGGCGATGAGAGCTTCACCCGCGAGCTCTTCGATACCCGCGAGCTCTGGTACTCCACCCAGCATGCCGGCCAGTGGCGCGATGCCTGGGGCAACCGCATGATCCTCGGGCGCGCCACCCACCGGCTGCCGGTGATCGCCACGCAAACCGGCCATGTGGCGCGCGAGGACTTTGACCGGGCGATCGCCGATCCCGCCGCGCGGCTGGATCCCGAGGATGCGGCGGCACTGGCGTCATGGGTGGCCGACTTTGCCGGCACCGTGCCCGGGCAGCACGTGCCGCTCCGGACGGGAATGAATCTCACGCAAGCCCTTTTCTTCCCCACCCGCGAGCGCAACACGCTCATCTACACCTTCCGCGTCCGAAACCGCAACCTGAACCGGCGGCAGGAACCCTCCGGCTGGTGCTGCGCCGTGCTCGTGATCGGCGACGGCGCTCCTCCCGACAAGGTGCGCATGAATTTCGAAACGCAATTTCTCGGCGATGTCGCCGCCATCCCGTCGGCGGGCCGCCCATCCGGCGCGGGCCGCAATCAAGCCTCCGAGCTGACGCCGCTGTCGCGCGCCGACCGCAAGGCGGCCGACAAGCTCCCAGACCATCCCGGGCGCGACGCCGCCCGCAAGAGCATTGCCAACATGCGGGGCTGGTGGTACGCCGACACTCCCGACCACATCATCCTCTCGGACATCCGCAGCTCGGCGGGACGGGCGCTTGTCAAAGAGCTCCAGACCACCATGCCCGCCATGCACGCGGCCTGCACCCGTCTCGTCCCTCCCATCGCTGACAATGAAGACATCGGCATCGTGCGGATTTACGAGGATGCCGAAGCCTACCGCAGGTATGTCGGACACGAATATGAATGGAGCAGCGGCATCTGGCACCCCATGCGCCGCGAGCTGGTGGTGTTGTGGCAGGGGGACGACCGCAGGGAAACCATGCGGATCATCCGCCACGAGGGATTTCACCAGTATCTTTCCCACGCCGGCCGCGGCGCAGAACACGCCATGTGGTTCAACGAGGGGCACGCCTGCCTCTTCGAGGCTGCCGAAATCGACAATCGGGGAAAGATCAGCTTTCCCGAGGGTGGCCGCCTAAGCGATCTTCTCAACGACCTCGACGTGGTCACACGCAGGCTGCCGCAGATACTCCGTGCCGACAGTGCCGCCTTTTACGATGGCGACAACCGCGAGCGGATGCTGAACTACACCACGGCGTGGGGTCTGGTCTATTTCCTCCGCAAGGGGGTACCGGGGCGCCGCATGCGGATCTACGAGCCGATCATTGAACGCTACCTGGAGACCATCGCGGCGACGGGCGACGGCGTAGCCGCCACCCGCGCCGCTTTTGCCGGCATCGACATGCAGGAGTTCGGCGAGGCTTTCGACAAGTTCTGGCGCAAGCACCGGACCACCGTGCGCCATTTCAATCCTCTCGACGCGGCCGGGCGCAGGCGCTAAAAAAAGTTCGCAAACATTCCGGCATCCTGCGGCGTCTATCATGACGGAAAGGTTCGGAGTTTGAACGATTCGGAGCCAACAGACCTGCAACTGATTGCAG
>CAZXCI010000010.1:0-2186 GCA_964639285.1 uncultured Candidatus Saccharibacteria bacterium | reverse complement strand
TAGCTTGTTTATCAATAAAAATTACTAAACTTGTGGATTAAACACATTTTACTGCCACATCACAAACGTTTGGCTTTACGTTCAATGAAGTAACCTAATAATAAGATACATGACCCAATTAAAATGGAAAGATGCAATTATCAAAGTTTTTGAAGACGAGAAAAAAGCACTTCACTATACTGATATTGCAGAGTTAATCGCGGAAAGAGGATATAGAAAGTCCCTTGGAGCTACTCCGCAAGATACTGTAAGTGCAAGCATTACAACAGATATAAAATCCGACAACAAAAATTCTATTTTCGTAAGAGTAGATAAAGGTATTTATATACTTAGAAAGTTTTTGGATGACTCCTCTCAATTGGATGATGCTGATGTTGAATCTGAAACGGTAATAACTGAGAAAACTACTAAGGAGGTTTATAGAATCATTAATTCATTCGGTATATATTGGAACAGATCTCTTGTACACTGGAAATCGTATCCTGATCTTTTAGGGATACAACAGATGGGTGCCTCAGAAGTCAATTTTAAAGAACAGGTAGGTATTTACTTATTACATGACGGTCGTGAAACTATCTATGTGGGGCAAGCTATTGAACAGTCCCTGGGAAAAAGATTGAAAATTCATACAATCGATCGGTTAAGTGGACGTTGGGATAGGTTCTCCTGGTTTGGTTTTTATCCTATCAGCGATAAGGGAAATCTTATTACTGACATCAAGTTAGATAACTTAACTTTTCAGAATCTTGGAGACTTACTTGAAGCAGTATTAATTGAAAGTGTTGAACCCAGGCAAAACAGAAAACAAGGTAACCTTTTTTCTGGTCTTGAATTCTTACAGCAAGAAGCTCCCGAAATTCAGAAAATAAAAAAACAACAACTCATTAAAGAATTAACACAAAATCTGTAGATGCATTTTTTATTCAGTTAATCTGTGATGACAATTAACCCATCGATGTCTAATTACATGAGTTATGAATGAAAATGGAAAACAATATCCAAAGGATGATAGAACTGATCCTAGTGGTTTTCTGAAACGTGCTCGACAACATCAATCTGATTTCAGATTGAATTATCTTGAATTACCTTATGACACCTATGGTAATTATCTCACAAAATGTGATGGCGAAAAAGGGAAAAACTTCTATGATGGATTTGGGATATTTGATGCTGTTAGGGCATATCGAAAGTATAATAAAGCTCTTTATTCTAACATGTTGAGAAGTGAACATATTCCTTTTAATATTTTCATCCCGTTGGATAAAGACAAAAATTTTTGCAAGAAAGTTTTCGAGGAAGTTTTACAAACAAATCTCGAATCTATTGATGCTGTAAAGATTGAATATGCACCAAAGCCGAAAAAAAAGTATCTAGACGATGGAACTTCTTTTGATGCTTACATTGAATACACAAAAGTCAATGGATCTAAAGGGATAATAGGAATTGAAGTGAAGTACACAGAAAGAGATTATAAACTTCTTCCCGGTTCTAAACAAGATAGAGATAGTCACAATTTTGATTCATTATATTTTTCTGTAACAAATAGTTGTGGACTCTATAAAGACAATGCGATTAATATATTGCCGACAGATAAGTATCGGCAAATCTGGAGAAACCACATCCTTGGTGAAAGCATCCTGCTTATGGATAAAGATATATTCAAATATTTCACATCCATGACACTCTTCCCGTCAGGGAATACTCATTTTTTAAAAACTTGCAAGGATTACATTGATTTGCTTAAGAATAACGATAATAAATTTATTGCTTTGACATACGAAGATTTTTTTGATATTCTAACGAAGTATTGCCCTGGGAGCAATTATCAGAATTGGATTAACTATTTGTCGAGGCGATATATTGTATCAAACGAATAATATTGAAGATCAAAAGATAATCAATATATCTCCATCTTGTAAAGCATATATACTTACCACATATTTATTATTCCATAAATGAACCCCCGCAAAGATACGGTGGCTTCCGCTGTAATCTTACAAGGTCAAGCCCTTCGGGTTTCCGATGAAATCTCCAATTCCGCTTCCGCGGAAATAGTATTTCACCGGAAAACCTTGCCGATTACAAAGCCACCCTTTGCTGATCGCTATGGTTTCATTTATTCCTTCGATCTATTTCTGTTCGCGCTAATTCT
Source organism: uncultured Candidatus Saccharibacteria bacterium (assembly GCA_964639285.1). Classification (GTDB taxonomy): domain Bacteria; phylum Patescibacteriota; class Minisyncoccia; order Phycocordibacterales; family XYD1-FULL-46-19; genus CAIPHT01. The sequence goes on along the minus strand of CAZXCI010000010.1, from coordinate 34 downwards.
AATTATCGACGATTAATTAGAATTAAAAGATTCT
>CAZXCI010000009.1:0-2304 GCA_964639285.1 uncultured Candidatus Saccharibacteria bacterium | reverse complement strand
TCCTTTTTGTGTACGGGAAGCTGCCAGTGAAGCACCTTGTCATAGAGCTGCCCCTGCATCTGTCCTCCGTTTGATATAACCAAAACATCATGACCTCTCTCTGCGAGTTCGTTGGAGAGATCGATGACATGCCGTTCAACACCGCCTATATTCAATTCGGGAAGTATCTCAATAATTTTCATTCATCCACCTGTCAACTTTCTTTCAGTTTTTAAGGTGATATCACCGGAGGACGCTTATGACCGGGAGGGGGAAGATACGGCAAGAGTATCTTTATCAGTTCCTGATTTCCGGTCTGTCTTGCAAGATTAAAAAGCTCCAGGAGCTGCTTTGCCTGAGGCCTGATCGTAAAGGACCTGTAGAGCTGATTTATAGCTTTTGACCAATCCTCGGGTGTTTTAGTAACTTTCGCAACGGCAAGGAGATGGTAAGCGTACTGTTCTTCAGCTTCGTCTCTTGTCATTGGTATTGATTTTGCCTTATGGATATAATATGCTTGTAGTCTGGCATTCTCAGTTTTGGTCGCATAACGCATATATTTGTTGCCGGCAAGACCATATCCAAGAAAAACCAGTCCGCAGAGAGACATTACAAAAATAAATGCCCCAATTATCCTGTAAATGCCGGTATGCCTTACCTCCGACCAACTATAGCTGAAAGGAAGGATTTCCCTGTTTGCAATTGCAAAGGCAAGGGAAAGCCACAATATATTTTCGATCCTGTGAAAAGGACGGCTGAAAATTGCATCGAACAATATGAGAAAAAGCATTGCACATGCCCATGAAGCTTCTGAAGATAGTATTTTTTTCTGAGTCAGGGCTTTTATAAACATCCATATCCACCAGACTGCGGCAGAGATCATAAGTAATGCTCCAAAGATCCCGAATTCAGCAAACCACTGCAGATACTCATTATGTGCCCAGTACGTAAACTGCCATTTTATTCCAGGGTCTTTTTCTATGGCAATTTTCTGTCCCTTAAGATAGTGCCACTTGTACTGGCCAATGCCCAGCCCTTTCAGGGGTTGCTCCGTAGCTACCGCCCAGCTTGTCTTCCATATATCTCTTCTTTTGCCGAAAGAAGAGGTATTCATGACCATATCCATTGTCTTGTTCAGAAGGTCATAGGCACGACCGAATCCCAGCCTGGTCATCCCAATATTCACAACAAGCATAAGGATAACTATCAAGACTCCCTGGCTGACTTTCCTGAGCATTTCCTTTCTCTCGTCAGTTATAAATATTATTGAGATTATTAGAGTCCCAGTAATAAGTGATAAAAATCCTGCCCTGGTAGTGGAATTCCACATCCCCCATGCATTTAGGGACAGAAGCAGGATATTCGAATACCTGGCGAGACTGGCCTTCATGGTCGCCCTGATCTGCTGACCGCCAACGTTTCCTACATATACTGCATTAAGGTATATGCCGTTCATCACGGCCATTGCCATCCACAGTCCAAACATTTCCTGCTGGCCGGTGTTGCCTATATAGTTTCCCGGAACATTCATGATGAATGGGAATGGTCCGTTCATCTTCCTTATCAGGAGTTCAGCAAACACAACATTTACTCCGGCGTTTATGTTGGCAAGCCACAGTACCGTCCTGTGAGCCAGGGGATCTTTGAAAAGATTAAAGCAGAAAATATACAATGCAAAAAGAACGGCAAAGAAAAACCATTCCTTCATATATGTGGACCAGGAAATTATGTTCGTCCACAACGGTTGAAGAGAAATATATCCGAGCATAATAAGCCAGAGCCATCCGAAAAGATCTATCCTGAACCCGGTCCGCTCACTGCCGTACAAAGCGATCATTATTCCGCCAATTGCAGAAACGAGGGCTATCGGCACCATTGCTGCGGTCCATTTCATTATGTGAAGGGTGTCGAACCAGCTTACCCCGGAAAAAACCAGGTTAGGCAATCCAAAAGCGACAAATGCCAGAGAATAAAAAAGAATGGGCGGTACGGCCTTTTTGCTTTGTGAAGTGCCGTTTATGCCAAAATTTAAAAATTTTCCTGAAAAATTTTTCGAGGATTTATCTGAAACTTTTGAAGCTTTCGACTTCATGCGCAGATCCCCTTAGTAAAAAAATATGCGTCATTACGGTAAATGAAACATATGAAAAGTGACATTACTGCAACAATAATTTTAAGATACGTAGTGACCGCTAAGTTTATTTTCAAACCTTGCATATTCTTTGAAAAAGATCAGATCCACTTTTCCTGTTGGGCCATTTCTGTTTTTCGCCACGATCACTTCAGAGGTGGGGTCTACTGTCTCACCTTCCTGGGCGTAGTATG
>CAZXCI010000008.1:0-2588 GCA_964639285.1 uncultured Candidatus Saccharibacteria bacterium | reverse complement strand
CTTCCACGTCGCCCTTTATCCATTGAAGGATGCCGTCGGTTATCGTCCTGTACATTTCATCCTTGGGTTCTGCCTGGATGACGCCGAGCTCCTTAAGCATCTTGTATTCCTCTTTTACAGAATCCATGATATCTTCTTCAGAGATAAGCCCCTTTTTATAGAGAGCCCGGTAGATGATATTTGATTTTGTTTTGCTGTTTTCGTCATTTGCTGAAAGGGATTCCACTCTTGACAGAAGCATAGTAATGATTTCTTCAAGACTTATTTGCATCGGTGCGGCCATGTATATATTCCTCCTATAAGATAATTCTGCTGCATATTTTATCACAGCAGCAAATTTGCAAATACTAAATAGAAAGGTTATCACATATGAGCTAATGAGTAAAATCCGCATTGATTTAATCTGCTGTTGGGACTATTGTAATCTGCGATTCTCCGGAGAGAGGTAATGGGCTTGAATATAAGACACAGATTGAAACATCTTACTGTAAAAATGGAATTGTTTGTCCTCAGCGAATGGTCGACATTTGTAATATCGACCATTGGTTCCCTGCTGTATACCATTGGAGTGATAGGTTTCACACTGCCATACCGATTCCCTGACGCCGGAGTTATGGGGATTGCCATAATACTCAAATATACCATCGGGCTTGCACCTTCATTATCATCTCTTGTGGCTAACGTTTTGCTGTTGGCATGGGGAGGCAGGGAACTCTCGAAGCGGTTTGTGGCCTGGACGATATATAATGTTCTTCTGATATCATTTTTGCTTGAAGCACTCAACTTTGTCCAATTTCCTGTAGTAAATGATATGTTTCTTGTAGCCATAGCGGGAGGAATTATCAAAGGTGTCGGCGGCGGCCTCATATTCAGGACCGGGGTGAGCGGAGGCGGCATGGATATAGTCATAGCTGTGCTAAGAAAAAGGTATGGCATTGAAGTCGGCCGTTACAGTTTTTATATAAATATGGTCATACTTGGAGTCTCAATGGGAATAGTGGGACTTGAAAAGATGCTCTATGGGTTTGTTGCCAGCTATGTCTCGGGACAGACAATGGACAGCGTCCTTTCTTCATTCGACAAACGACGTCTTGTGCTGATCATGGCAAAGGATACCAAACCGGTTGTAAAGTACATATCGGACGAACTTCACAGAGGATCGACGGTTCTCTACGGAGAGGGAGGCTTCTCGGGAGAAGAGCGTCCAACCATCATGTGCCTGCTTACACCAAGACAGACAATGGTCCTCAAGCGTTATCTGGCAAAAAATCAGCCCAGATCATTTATGGTCGTATCAGAGGCATCCGAGGTTCTGGGCAACGGCTTTAAGCACTGGAAGCAGATTTGAATGCTGTCCTGAAAAATATCCTGATCCATGGGATTGTTAAAATAAGAAACATTGACCAATTATGGAAGAGGTCCGTTCCACCACAGAGGTATGCCTATGGAGTAACCGAAAGTAAACTCTCCGCTTTGGTCATAGATCAACATTACTCTTGAGCTGAAGTTATTCGTAGGGGCCGATAATGCTATCCCTGCCTCCCACCAGCTTTCCTCATTGCTCCATCCCCTCATTACCTGTCCGAATTTTCCGAATAACTCCAGGTTGATCCCGCCCCACCATGACCTTGTTATTGTCTTTGCTGCCCCCAGATGCAGCCAGTATGCCTGGTCTCCCAGGAGAGGACGGGCAGCAAGGCTGAAGAGTTCTTCATTTGTTCCCAGTGTGGCCGCGTATGCCGGGTCATCCACATCTCCGGTCTTAAGTCCTCCGGAAAGCACGACATTCCATGTTGGCCAGACGGGAAGGTACGTATAGAAGCGCGTGTGCGTGATGGTTGTTTCTCCGTTTGGGAACCATATGTCCGAATTGATCGATAATCCTTTGGTCGGAAGCACGGGGTCGTCAAGGTTGTTGAATGTAAAGTTTATGTAGGGACCATCGATAGTTCCGTCGTCAAGATATTTGACTCTCTCGACAGCGTAGCCCAGACCTATTCTGGTGTTTCTGTTGATATCCTTGTACCATGCCAGCCTTGCTGTGTAACGTTCGAGATCGAATGCGGCAGCATTTGCCGGCGTAAGTCCCTCCTCGCGGCCTGAAATTACAAGCCCGAACTGTGTGTCACGTTCTGTTTTGGGAGTGAAGTATCTAAGCATAGCCCCCCACTTTGACCCGAACCTGTATTCAGCTGCCCCGACGTCTCCCTCAAAGAAAATATCACGTATCTGTGCGCTTAGTGAGAGCCAGTTGTCAGGATAGATATTGCTCGCATATCCGCTGAGTCCGAATTCATATTTGGACGGACGTTCAATAGAAAAAACTATTGCTGCGGTATCTTTTGTAAGGTTCTGGGCACGCCCCTCCACGGAGACAAAGTCATCTCCCGTTGAAAGTATTTTGACGGCATCTGCAACTTTTTCCATGTCGAGGGGCTTCCCTATCCATTCATCATATTTTCCGTGAAGTATCCGGGACATCCTCTCCGGGATGCCCTCGAACCTTATCTCGGTTACGGTGGGTCTAATTGTCGAAGGCGGTTCAACGTGCCTGAATTCACAGTATGTTTTATCCGGTTCACAGGATA
>CAZXCI010000007.1:1378-3112 GCA_964639285.1 uncultured Candidatus Saccharibacteria bacterium | reverse complement strand
GAGCACTACGACGAGTTCTACGGCTGGAGTTTTGATTTCCGAGCGGCGGATGTGTTTCCCTCGACGTTGCAGGTGCGGTTCAGCGGGGCGGGGTCGGTGTTCTTTGCGAATGTGCTGTCGCAGGTGGGCAACATCGGGGGGTGGAATTCGATCACCACGCCAACGACATTCAATGGAAACTGGTTTGGGGGAACGGCGGAGCAGTGGAGCAACGCGCTGGCCAACGTCGAATGGGTAGAGGTGCAGGTGTCGCGCAACACGCCGATGGAACAGACCTATTATATCGACAACTTCGGCAACAACCTGCCGGAAATCCGGCGGTCGGCGATCGGCGACCGGGTGTGGTTTGATACGAATGGGAACGGCATTCAGGACGCCGGGGAGACCTTTGCCATTTCCGGGTTGCCCGTGGCGCTGATGAACGCCGAATCCAACTTCGTGCTGGCCGCGACGTCCACGGATGACAGCGGCGGCTACCGGTTCGATGAACTGGTGGCGAGCAATTACGTGGTGCGGTTCGCGCTTTCGGGCGAACCGGCGCTGATGCCGGGTCCGAAGTACCAGGGCGGGGACGCGTCGCTGGACAGCGATGCCGCGACCAACGCCGCCGGCGGGACGTTTGCGTGGACGGATGTCATCGCCCTAGGCCTGGACGAGACCAATTTGACGGTGGATCTGGGTCTGACGGGTCGGGACGGGACGCGCGCGGAGCTGGCGGCGGTCTGGGGCGAATGGACGGGGAACGGGGCGCGGGTAGGCTGGCATACGAGTTCGGAGTGGGGCACGGCGGGCTTCAACCTTTTCCGGGTGGACCCGGCGACGGGGGCCGAGGAACGGCTGAACGACGAGCTGATTGCGTCGGTGTTTCCGGAAGCGGGCGCGGTGTACGAATGGACCGATCCGCTGGCGCAGGAAGGCGCCGACGGGGTCTATCGGATCGAAGAAGTGGAGCTGTCGGGGCGGGTGCGCGATCTGGGGCGTCACGAAGTTGTGTTCGGTGCGCCGCCGGCGAGCGCCCAAGCGGCCCGGAGCCGGGTGGAGTCGGCTCGTGAAGCGAAAGCCAAGAGGACGGTTGAGCCCAAGGCGGCGCCGCAGGCCCCGGGACCCTCGGCGATCTTGAAGGTGCGGACCATGCAGGAAGGCCTGCATGGGGTATCGCTTGAGGCGATCGCCAACGGCATGGGGTATGGGCTGGAAAGCGTACGGGTGCTGGCGGCGGACGGTTCGCTGGCCCTGACGTGCCGCGGGGCGCCGTTGCCGGCGCTGTACGACGCCGCCCGCGACCGCCTGGTGTTCCACGTGGTGTCGCCGGCTCCGGACGCCCATGCGCGCGAGACGGTGGTGATGATTTCGGCGGCGCCGGGCGCGGTCATGGCGCGGCGCGAGCCGGGCGCCTCGTCCGGGGCGGCCGTTCGGCCGGTGCGGAAGCGTTTTGAAGAGGATCTGAATCTGGGCCTGGCGGCCTTGCCGATTCTGCCGGATTACGATTACTACTGGAATCGCTTGATCGGCACCGCCAGCACGATGTTCGGCTGGCAGAACTTCGCACTCGATCTGTCCGGCCATGCGGGCGGCGCCGTGAAGCTGAAAGTCCGGCTGATGGGCTGGACGAGCACGAGCCAGGCGCCGGATCACCGAGCGGAGTTCCGGTTCAACGGCACGGCCGTGGGCTTCGTGGAGTTCGATGGCCAGGAGGTGGTGACCGCCGAGTTGACGATTCCGGCGGGGCTGGTG
>CAZXCI010000007.1:0-1278 GCA_964639285.1 uncultured Candidatus Saccharibacteria bacterium | reverse complement strand
GCGGAGGCCTGGTTCCTGTCGGCGGAGAACCGGGTGGATTATCTGATCGTGGCGCCGAGGGCGCTGGCGGAGGCCGCGCAGGATCTGGCGGATTATCGTTCGGGCCAGGGGTTGCGGACCGGCGTGGCGATCTTCGAAGATGTTTGCGATTGGCTGGCGGACGGAGAATGCACGCTGGAAGCGGTGAGGAGTCTGCTGGCGCTGGCGGCGGAAACGTGGGCGGAGCCGCCGTGGATGGTGGTGCTGGCGGGCAGCGGGCACGGTGATTATCTCGGACGGTCCGGTATCAAGCCCAGCCATCTGCCGCCTCTGCGGGTCCAGACCCGGGACGGGTTGTGCGCCGCGGACGGGTTGCTGGCGGATGTGGACGGCGACGGGCAGCCCGATGTGGCCCTGGGGCGTTTACCTGCCCAGACGCCGGAAGATCTCACCGTCATGGTCGCCAAGATCCAAGCGTATGAAGCGCAATTCGGCGCGGAGTGGCAGAACGAGCTGGTGCTGGTGGCGGATGCGACGGACAGCGGCAACGATTTCCGTCCGGCGACGGATCGCCTGGCCGCGCTGGTGGCGGCGCCCTACGCGGTGGCGGATCGCCTCGAAGTGGACGAGTTGGGTCAGGAGCCGGCAAGCGACCGGCTGCGGGACTGGCTGGAAAGCGGCGCGGGATTCATCCATTTCACCGGTCATGGCGGCGTGGAGAATCTCGGCGCGGGGCATCTGTTCACGGTGCCGGAGGTGGCCGCCCTGGAGAGTGCCGGGCGTCCGCCGGTGCTGGTGGCGTTGAGCTGTCTGCTGGCCCGGTTCGACGAAGCGGGGGCGGACAGTCTGGGCGAGGCCCTGCTGCGGGAGCCGGATGGCGGCGCCGTGGCGGTGCTGGGTCCCTCGGGGCTCTCGCGCAACGATCCGGCGACGGATCTGGGCGAGGCATTCTATCGCGCCGTGTTGCAGAAGGGCGTCGGCACGCTGGGGCTGGCGTTCCTGCAGGCCCGGCGCGAACTGGGCGGGTCCGACACCACGCGGGAGACCTATGCGATTTATAATCTGCTGGGCGATCCGGCGCTGCGCATTGCCGGCAATACCGCCGGCGGCGCCCCCGACGCCGGGTTCGCCGAATGGCGCTGGCAGCGGTACGCCCCTGCTGCCCTGGCGGCGGATGCCGATGCGCTCGAAGCCGACCGCTTTGCCGAGTACGCGTTCGGCGCCGACGGCAGTCTGGCCTTGGGGCGGCCTTCGTCGGTGCAGGGCGGGGAGGGGTGGCTGCTGACCTGGAAACGACGA
>CAZXCI010000006.1:0-3413 GCA_964639285.1 uncultured Candidatus Saccharibacteria bacterium | reverse complement strand
GCCCGTCGGTATACAAGACGGCCTCTTTCTGTTTTTCGTTTAGAGATTCTAGATACAACACAGCTTTATTATATTAGCATAAACCTAAAAAACCAAATTTATAAAACTATTTCATAAAGAAACTAGTATCTTCGCTGTCTTGTATTTCAGCGTTTTCTGATATTTTATTTATTTTGATCTCTCCGTTTTTAAGTTTTTTAATTATGTCTTTTTTATTTCTGGTGAAAGATCTAACCTGATTTGTTTGTTTATCTGTAAAGGCAAGAGTTAAAATATCGGGTAGGAAAATCCTGTTTCTCACTTCAACTATCTTAAAGATTATTTCTCCAGATTCATCAAATATTTCTGTTCCTGCCTTTATTAATTTTTCTACTTCTACTCTTTCTTTTTCTGGGTTGTCCTGTGCTTTTTCATCATCAGTAGTTATCTTTTGTTCTGGTTTTTCTCTCTTCTCTTCAATGGCGGGTATAACTTTATTGGTCTTTTCTTTTTTCTTTTTACTCTCAATCAGACCTTTCTCTGTTTCTGCCCCTGATTCTTCTGGACTGTCAGTCTTTCGTCTATCCTTAATCTCATTTTTTTGTTCTTTTTCAATAACAGGTATGACCCTTATGGTTCTCTCTTTAATAATCTCCCCATTTGGTTTTTTGTTTACAAGCGGGGTTTTATCTGTAGTCTCTTTACCAAAATAAGCTGGCCCTATACCCTTATTTCTTAAGAATGGCAAAAACCAAGGCACCTGTGTGTCTACTGGAACTTCTTCAAATGTTTTAATCACTTCGGCGATATCATTATTTCCAGCTCCAACAAGTGTTGAGATAACGCTAACTTTCTCTGGTCCACTCTGGTTTTGGCTGAGCGTTTTAACTATCTCAGCAAAACGACCCTTGAAAAAGACTTGACCATTATCTTTAACATCAAAGAACAGTCTACCTACTTCACTCTCGGGATCAATTATTATACTACCATCATCATTAATTGGAATTTCGAAGACATGACCCTGCGTTTCATTCGTCAAAGAAAATATAACTTTCATTACTCCACCCTCTGTTAATTTTGGAACATCCATTGAAACATCGTTGTGAAAAGACCCACCGGCTGTCATGTCTTTTATGTGCAAAGTAATATTACCATTATTGTCTAGACCGTTATCTCCACCCCACTTTAGCTGAAGTTCATTTAAGTCAAATTCACTTGTGTTGTTATCCATCCAGTTTTCTCGGATGATATTTGTTACTTGTTCTTGGTGGTTGGATATATATTCACTAGCACTTATTTGTGCTTGCTCGGTCCCATCTATTAAATGAGAACTTTTTTCTCCTGTTATTAAACTAAATATCTTGTCCAAAGGGGTTTGCTCTGTTGCTTGGTTGTTTACGCCCTCAAAGACAGACTGGGCATTATCATCGAGGAGAGCTGCTCCTTCTTGAGCTATTAGACCCAATGCTATTCCTGTACTAACAGTAGTCAAAACCTTCTTAGCTACTTTTTTAGCTTTGTATTTTTTGAATGCCTTATCTTTTTTATCTAATCCATTTTCTCCACCGATTATTTTTATTTTTTCTGCCTCAGTAAGTTTAGATAAATATGAATCAAAACCTTCTCTCTCTGGAGAGGAGGCTAAAATTTTTCTCATGTGGCGTTTGGCTTTTTCCACTAAAATAATTAACTCTTTATTTTCTTCTTCAACGTTGTCAATACCGGAATATGAGATTAGATCGATTTTCTTTTCATAGTTAAGTTTTTTCCTTGCTTCTATCTTTGCAAGAGTACTTAAAATCTGGTCTTTTTCTTCCTCGGTTAATTTTTTCCTTAAACCATTTGGTGTTTTAAGTTTAAGGACATCCTCAATTTCTTTTCGAAGGTCGTTAGCGGAAACCATTTCGTGCCTAAATTTTTCCAGGTTGGACCTGCCTTTATCTTCTTTGTCAAACGAGCCACCTTCAGCCATCTCTAGGTTGTGCTGTTTTCTTTCTCGGGTGATTTTATAACTTTCTTCTACTCCAGCTATTGCTCCGACTGCACCGACGGCAAGTCCTAAGCTAGCAATTGCACCAGCTCTAAATGCTACTTTTTTACCAAGAGTTACAGATAAGCTGTAAGCTAATCCAGTAGCTATTGTTAAAGTTGCTGGGCTAATATACCTACCCAGCTTAGTGTTTTTAAGTTTATCAATTAATTTATCAACACTATTGAAATGAGCTTCCGTTTTTAAGCTACTTTTAGCTTTTCCGATAATTAAATCGGTGTTCATTTTTATCTCTTCCATCCGAGCCCCGTGCTCTAGGGCGACCTTAACGCTCATTGCTATTTCTTTTAGGTTGTCAGCATACATTTTTACTCCCTTTTCTTCCTCTTTAATTCCGTTTATTTCTCTGAATATTCTATTTTTTTCATTTGTAAAACTTAATTCATCAATTTGGTTATTTGCATATTTAAAAATTAATTCTTCTATACCACCTACTGTTTTTTTAATTTCCGGATTATTTGATTTTAAAATATTTTTTTCTTCATCAGGACCAACAGCCTCTCTGTATTCTGACATAAAGCGTTCTGTAATAGCTCTCGTTGCTTTTTCATGAGCCTTAGCCTCAAGATCTCTTCCGGCATAAATATTGTTTTCCGTTTCTATTTTTTCTCTGGCTATGGAGTATTCTTTTTGTCTGTAGTATTCTTTAAAAAGACTTCCCTTCCAAATTCTTTTAATTATATTTTTACTCTTGGATATTTCTGCCATCTCGTTGTCTGCTGCCTTACGGGCCTCAGCTTGAGTTATGCTATCAATATCTACAAAAGTAAATCTTGCCCCCTTTATGTTTTTAAGAGCTTTCCTTTTTTTTCTTTCCTCGTTTGTTAGTTTTACTCTTGTCTTATTTTTAACTTCTTTGTTTTTTTGATTTTCTGCTATCTCTTCTGGGTTTCTTTTGGTCAATTGCCCTTCTTTATATTTTTGGTCTACTAATTTAGGTTGCTCAGTATCTACAACCTCTTCATTTATATTATCCTTAGGTTGTCCTTCTTTTTTCATATTAAGATAGGTAAGATTGTTTAAATACTATTAATTCGGCCGCAATTAACTCTTCTAAGTTTTTTATATTTTCTAAACAGAAATTTTGGACATCTTCATCTTTAAGATTCTCACGATCAAGCATTTCACTAAAGGTTTCTAGTTTGTCTTCTGGTAAATTGTTTATAATAACAGCATTTATTCTATCTTCTAAAGCTGATACAATCTCATTTTTTATCTGGTCGGTAATTTCTTTATCTAAATCTTCGGGAAATTTTTTTTCTCTAAATAAATCATTTGCAAAAGATTCTAAATCAAAACTTGTAGGGTTTTTCATATTTATATTTTTTTAAAAATTAGATTAATAAGTTACATATTAAATTATATACTAACGGTGAATTTAAAC
>CAZXCI010000005.1:0-3638 GCA_964639285.1 uncultured Candidatus Saccharibacteria bacterium | reverse complement strand
TGGAATAAATTGGGAAATTTGGCTACCCAAGCGCAAGACAGCAAAAAAAAGCCGCTGAAAATTGATGCTTCCCTCTTTAACGGTCCTGCATTGGTGTGCTGGTATGAAGAATCTAATATCTATTCGCCCCTTTTTATTACCCATACCAATTCCCACGTTTCTAAGGTTTCTACCAAGAAAACCCTGAAAACCACCCTTGTCTTCCATCTTAGTTAGTCTTTCAGAGCTAGCCATTCTGGCACCCATTGCCCCAATTGTTCCTCTCATGGCCATGGCGGCTCCACCAGCAGCCAAACCAACAGTAGCTCCTCCCACGGTCTTGGTAACACTAGTTACAGCCTTACTTGCCATTTCCCCCACTTTTCCAGCCATTGTTTCTGCTATTTCCTTAGCTTTAATTAACAAAACTATTAAAAAGCCAAATGGAACAACTATTGAGATGACAAAATCAAGCCCCCCTGCAATCCCCCCCCTTGAACCCTGCTCAATTAAAGCTAGGCCTGTTTCTAGGAAACTAATTATTACATACATAAAAAAGCAGAAGATTGGGGCCATAAAAGCTAGAGATACAGTTTCTCTCCACCAATTTTTGTGTCCAACCATAGGCAAAGAAGCAAGTTCTGGTAGAGTGTAACTGAAGAAAGAAATGGGAGATAGTATCATTGCTATCCAAAGCATTACAACTCTAACAATAAACAAAATAGCAATTTTGAAAAAGACATAAGCCCCAATAGCACAAACAGCTCCCGCTAAAATACAAACCAAAATAAAACCACCGAGTGATATCTCTAGCTGGTCGCTAACATTCCTATTAGTATTGTTGTCATATTCAGTAGATTTTACAGGAATTCCCTCAATTCTCTCTGCCTTAGTTATTAGTTCTTGGGGGTTTACTTTTGAAACTAACGCCTCAGATAATCTAATCTCGTTAAAATTACCCTTTGTCTTATTTTGGCCACCTAGGTTTATGACTTCTGTATTATAAAAGACCCTAGATAGAATGTTGGAGGCGTCTATAATGACTCGAGTCGCGAAGAGGCTAAAATTAATCAACAAACCAACAATAATAATATTTATAATAAGACTTTTAGGGTTACCCTTACCCCCAAGGTTTAAAACAACCTTAAAAGCAACAAAAAGAAGGATAAAAATAAAGAATAAATTACAAATATCTCGAACGATTCCCCAACCTTCAACCACAAAGACAGAGCGGTACGACTTATCATCAAGTGAATACATTAAAGTAAAATCAAGAGCTTTTCCCGTTAACCCAAAAATAAAAGCAGCCGGTTTGAATAAGATTAAATAAGCAAATTCTGCGAAACATCCACGAATATTTTCCATTGAACACTCGTAGTAATCCATATTAGTAGAACCAGTTACATGCATGGTTGCATCTTGCCCAAGTTCATTTGATTGATCTATACTGGACGACCCAAGCATTATATGCTCTATTTTTTCATAAGCTTTTGTTATTTCTTGTCCAAAAGTATCGGTATTTTCAAACTCCATTAAAATAGCATATTCTGTTTCGGCTGAGCCACTAAACTCAATCTCTTCTTTCTTGTTTTTGCGTAATGATTTTCTTACTATTAAAGAATTATCTAATTGATAATTACCCCCTTGAAGCCTTGCTTGTTCGGATGAAATGTTGCTTTGCAGGACAAACATTGCTGTAACTTGGAGATCTCCGGTCCCCTCATTTCCTCTTAATAGTGTTAACTTTACTTCATTATAATTATCTCCAAGTATCTCATATTCATAGAGGACATCATTATCAGCAATCTGTGAAAAGTCTTGTTTTTCTATCTTAATTTCTCCTGAATAAATAACTTCATCATTGGTAGAATCTTCTACACCCAAAGAGCCATCTTTTGAAAATCGGGGCTCTAGTTTGATTCGATAAATTCCCTCTCCTAATCTATTGAATGAAAAACTTTTAGAATCTGCTTTGTAGTTATATTCGAGATTTATCAAATCTTCACTGTCTACCCCGGTAGCTGTCGACTCGTTTTCCCACAAGTCATTACTATTCTTTTTTTGTAACTCAACACCTATATCATATATTCTAAAAGGTGATTCTCTTGGGATAGACCACCAGATGGTTACATTTAAGTTATCTTCCAAAGCACCTTCTTTGTCTATATCAATATTAAAAACAGCATCTCTTTTTCGGTTTGAGTAAGTGTTACTATTTTCATTGTTAACTTCAAAGTCAAAAAAACGCGTGTCCAAATTTTCTTCTCTCCACCTACCAGGAAAAGAATTTGTACCCTCAAAAATCCGAAGCTTCAAGGTGTATTTTCCGGTAGGAATATTATCAAAGCGAACAATGATTGTGCCTGTGTTTTCCTTTTCTATTTTTACTTCTTTTTCTTTAAGATAATCATCATCTTCACCATCTTTTTCATATAATCTTAACATAACCAATAGACCATTTGTTGGTACTTGGTCCGAGGGCCTAATTGTTATTTGATAGTCACCTCTGTTTAAATAGGGTTCAACCGCGAAATAGTAATCTTCTGTTCTAGCTTCGGTCTTGGTTGTTTCTAGAACCTTTCTTTTTAGTGGGTGTATTGAAAACGGAGCAAATAATTGCACGATAATTGTCAGTATAAAAATGTAAGGAAGTATTTTTTTCATAAATTAAAAACAAACAAAACAATATTACCAAACATTAAGTAGCATCTCGTATTCTTTTAGGTCTACTTTTCCATAATTATCCCATTTACACCCAGTTTGCCACAATACCCACTCCTCAGAATTGTAAAATGCGTTCCTGATGGCAGCAGCTGTAGCCTGTATTAGATGGTCTACTCCTAAAATATTTAAGAGAATATTGGCGACATTTTCAGATTCTTCTTCAGCTTTACCTCTCGCGTTATAATATTCACAAAAGAGTTGTCCTGCTGGTGCTAGATTTCTGCACAATTGTTGTTTTAATTCGGGGTCGTCGTATTCATCTGTTAAAGGAGAACCAGAAGCCTCTTCAACACTTTTGTCATAATTACATTGAGGTAACAATCTTTCCATTTCTTCTTCTGACGGGACACCTTCCTGGCTTCTTCTTGTTAATTTTTCTAAATAACTTCCCCTGTCTTCGGGCATATACCAAGGGTTACCATATTGGACAATTAAATCTTCCCTGCCATTTTCTATAACTTGTTCTATCTGATTAGTACAATCCACGGTTAGATTTTCAACTTGATCAAAAAGATTTTGTAGTTCAATCATATCCAGATAAGCCAGGTTAATATCAACTTCACCCTTAAGAGTTGGGGCAATTAAGTAATATTTTCTTAATAATTCATCTAATTTAGCTTTTTCTTCTTCTGTAAACTCTAAAGGCTCTAAGCTCAAACAAATATTTGGTTTAGCTGGTGCAATTTCTTCTGAGTCGTGGGTTAAAATATAATTTCCGCTAAGTGTTCCTCCTTCATGACACCCTGGATCACCCTCATCAATTTCTTCATCACCATCATTATCTATAGTGTCACTACACTCGGTGGGTTTTTCTGACTCAGAATCATAGTCGGGCAAATATCTTCCATTTGAATTTCCTCCTTCGCGACAAGTTGGGTCGTCTCTATCAATTTTTCCATCACCATCATTATCTATAGTGTCACTACACTCGGTGG
>CAZXCI010000004.1:0-69675 GCA_964639285.1 uncultured Candidatus Saccharibacteria bacterium | reverse complement strand
CTTCTCAAATAAAAGAAGAAATCAAAAAAGTTTCTTTGTCTTCCGCTTGGGCAAATGCTTCAATCAATTATTTTGAAAACGAGAAAATGAAAACCGCCCAAGCGGAAAGCTCTTTCGCCCAAAAAGCGAGAAATGAGCTTGTGGAAATTGAGACAAAACTTGATCGCTTGCTTGATTTGCAGTTGGACGGTAATTTGTCGCAAGTAGAATATACCGCTAAAAAATACAAGCTCATTCTCGCTAAAAAAGATTTGGAAGAAAAAATCTCCGCTTTTGGGCGAAAGAGCAATAATCGGTTCGAACTTGCCATTGCCTTTCTAAAAGACGCCAACCAAGCCGAAAAATACGCTCAACAAGAAAATCCCGAAAGGATTCGGGATTTTCTCAAAAAGATTGGTTCGAACTTCCGCATTGCCGACCGCACTTTGGTTTTGGATTTCAAAAATGCCTTCAAAATTGCGGAAAAATACCATGCCGAGGCGCTTTGCGCCGAGGCTGTTTCTTACGATTTCACAAAAAGTGAAAATTGGCGGAGGCGGGAGGATTCGAACCTCCGATGCCCTTGCAGGCATACATGTTTTCGAAACATGCGCGTTCAACCACTCTGCCACGCCTCCCTGGTAACCTCATAGATCCTACCATTTTCTTGGCAATTTTTCAAAAAAATGTTACATTTTAATGGCTCGATTTTAGGTTTACCCTATATACTAAATACTAGCCCCTAAATACGAGTTCTTGGCCCTATCGTCTAACGGTTAGGACGCCGGCTTTTCAAGCCGTTAATCCGGGTTCGATTCCCGGTAGGGTCACCATATGGAAAATTATCTCAAACTTTTTATTTCAATAATTATTCCACTGTTCGCTGGCTTTATTGGCTCGCTCTTCACCACGCCAAGTATCAAGGGCGGCTGGTATGAGGCATTAACCAAACCAGCCCTCGTTCCTCCAAGTTGGATCTTCCCGGTCGTCTGGACAACCCTCTTCATCTTGATGGGGCTTTCCCTTTATCTTGTTTGGAGTAAACAAAAACAACCTAAGAAGAAGCTGGTCTATCTTCTCTTTGCTGCTCAACTTATTCTCAACGTCTGGTGGTCATTTCTCTTCTTCTATCTACAGAGACCATCTTGGGCCCTTGTCGAGATAATTATTCTTTGGTTGGCTATCCTCTGGAACTTGACTCTCTTCAGGAAAATTGACCGTCGAGCTGGCTGGCTTCTCTTGCCTTACTTACTCTGGGTCACTTTTGCAATTTATCTAAACTACGCCATTGCGTTAGGTTAACCAAAAACTCGACAACCCAAATCCAAAAACTTGCTTTTATTTTTAGAAAAGATAAGATGAGAGCAGATTATCCGCCCTCATAACGCAGACGAGCCGGACAAAAGGAGCAGATCTTCGCCCTTGAATTTTATCTCCTGTCCCCCCGCCATGGCTCGCCGAACCGTGCCGACTCTTTCTCCAGAAGTCGGCACCTTTTTTGTTTGCTTAAATTTCAAAAATTTGGTAAATTTTAGGGGTTGATCTTTTGAAATCACAAGGGCGGTTAGCTCAGTTGGTAGAGCGTTTCTTTGACGTAGAAAAGGTCACAGGTTCGACTCCTGTACCGCCCACTCGATATGAACATTTTTAATCTCATTGCTCCAGTCTACGAATTCTTTGCTTTTGGCAAAAAGAAAACCCTTGATCATTTGGTCTCTATGGCAAATTTTTTACCAACAGACCAAGTCCTAGATATTGGTGGCGGCAGCGGGAGAATTGCTAAACTTATCGCTCCCCAAGTGGGACAAGTTACTATCATTGACCCTTCAGCCGGGATGATAAAAGAATGCCAGGATAAAAGTGGTTTAATTTGTATCTTAGGAACAGCCGAGAAATTACCTTTTCCTGACAAAAGCTTCGACAAGATAGTTATGGTTGACGCTTTTCACCATTTGCCCGATCAAGGCAAAGCTCTGGAGGAGATCGACCGTATTCTGAAGCCAAATGGCCAAATTATCTTAGAAGAGTACGACCCTTCAACCACGATTGGTTGGTTAATAGAATTAATGGAAAAAGCTTTTCGTCTTGGAAGCACCTTCCACACCCCAGACTCTTTGGTTACTCTTCTTTCCAAAGATAACTTCCAATCAAAACTTAAGCAAGTCAACTCTCGCTATTATCTAGTGGCGAACAAAAAAAGGTAAGGTTTACATCTTGATCAATTTTCTGTTATATTTGGCCCATGAAAATTCTCGCTATTGAGACAAGCTGTGATGATACAGCTATAAGCGTTGTGGAAGTAAAGAGCTCTGCAAAAAACCCCCTTTTTAAAGTGCTAGCTCACAATATTTCTTCCCAAACTAAGATCCACGAACAATGGGGTGGAGTTGTTCCATCTTTGGCTAAACGCGAACATGGCAAAAATCTTATCCCCTTGTTGATAAAATCTCTAAAAAACGCTGATTTGTGCGAGATTGGATATCGCACAATAAAGGCTTTTCGAGAGGATAGAGAGAAAAAATCGACAAAAAAGATAAATAAAATTTTAGACAAAGAGCCCGAATTAAAAGAACAATTCTGGCAAACTATCCCGACGCTCAAGATCCCCAAAATCGATGCTATCGCGGTAACTAAAGGGCCGGGTTTAGAACCTGCTCTCTGGGTCGGAATTAATTTTGCTAAAGCCTTGGCCGAAATTTGGGGCAAACCGCTCTACCCAATTAATCACTTAGAGGGACATATACTCGCCTGCCTTGGTTCTAATCCTCAAAGCTCAAAACTCAAAACTCAAAACTTCCCCTTCCCGGCAATTTCTTTAATAATATCTGGTGGGCACACTGAGCTAGTCTTATCGAAGGATTGGCTCAAATATAAAATTGTCGGACGCACCCGTGATGATGCCGTGGGTGAAGCCTTCGATAAAGTGGCTCGAATTTTAGGCTTACCTTATCCCGGTGGACCAGAGATTTCAAAATTAGCCTCTACGTTCGCCCCCGAGAACAGTCCTTTAGGAGAAGTTCAAGGGCTGTCCTCGAGGACAATCAAACTCCCTCGCCCGATGTTACACTCGGGCGACCTAGACTTCTCTTTCTCTGGTATCAAAACCGCCGTACTTTATCTAGTGCAAAAATTAAAAAACGAAAACAAATTTACCAAGGAAATAAAAGCTGAGATTGCCCACGATTTCCAAAGTGCCGTGATCGAAGTAATTATCGCCAAAACTCTGACAGCGACAAAAAAATACAAAGCCAAAACAATCATTGCCGGTGGTGGCGTCATTGCCAACTCAGCTCTGCGTAATTCTTTAAAGCTTACAGCTACCAACTCCAAGCTAAATCTTCTCATCCCTGAACTCTCCTATTCCACTGATAATGCCACCATGATTGCCATCGCCGCCGGCTTCCGCCTCCTCGCTCAAAAAGCTAAAACCTCCCGCACTTTCAAAGCCGAAGGAAATTTAAATTTAAAATAAATAAAATTTAGCAAACATTTAACGATCGTTAAGGTTTTACTAAATTCCCTAAAGGGAAAAGTGGCCAACACCCGGTGTTGAACACTTCCCGATGTTGAACACTTTGGCCCTCCCCCTGATTCCCTTTGAAAATTGGGGTCTTTTTGGTATCATTAACCCTGTAGAGTAAAATGCTAAGCGAAGACTCAAAATTTATGGAGCCCTATAATCCGTCTCAGACCGAGAAGCGGATTTATGACTTGTGGGAAAAAAGTGGCTATTTTAACCCTGACAACTTGCCCTCAAGGACGGTCCTTACAGGACCCCAAGAACCGTCCTTGATATCCCCTCCCTTCACTATCATTATGCCTCCACCGAATGCCAACGGGCGTCTCCACGCTGGCCATGCCCTCTTTGTTACCCTTGAGGATGTGATGACTCGCTACAAGCGCTTACAAGGCTATAAGACCCTTTGGCTGCCTGGTACCGACCATGCTGGCTTCGAGACTCAGGTCGTCTATGAGAAAAAGCTAGAGAAAGAGGGGCGCTCCCGCTTCAACCTAACCCGAGAAGAATTATATGCCGAAATTCTAAAATTCACCCTCGACAACAAAGCCAACACCGAAGCCGACTTGCGAGCCCTCGGTGCCTCTTGCGATTGGTCACGAGAAAAATTTACTCTCGATGCCAATATCATCAAAACGGTTTATGAGACCTTCGAGCAAATGTTCAAAGATAACCTTATCTACCGTGGCAACCGGATTGTGAATTGGTGCACCAAGCATCAAACATCCCTCTCTGATCTTGAAGCTCTCGCCGAGACTCGCACTGACAAACTTTACTATATGCAATATGGACCCTTTGTTATCGCTACTTCCCGACCAGAAACAAAATTTGGCGACAAATACGTTGTCATGCATCCTAATGATTCTCGTTATGCCCAGTACAAAGATGGAGACAAACTCTCAGTTAAGTGGCTTGAGGGTGAAATCACCGCTACGGTAATAAAAGACGAATCTATTGATATGCAGTTTGGCACCGGCGTTATGACAATTACCCCTTGGCACGATATGGCTGATTTCGAGATTGCTCAACGACACAACTTAAGCGGTGTTGAAGTAATTGATAAAAATGGCAGATTAACTGACGTCGCCGGAGAATTTAAAGGCCTCAAAATTGAAATTGCCCGAGAGAAAGTTGTCGAGAGGTTGAAGGAACTAGGACTCCTTGTTAAAGAAGAAGTCTACGAACACAATGTTGTCACTTGTTACAAATGTAATAGGATTCTTGAACCGCGCATTATGCCCCAATGGTTTGTAAAAATGGAACCCCTAGCCAAGGAAGCCATCCAGGCAGTAAAGTCTGGTGAAATAAAAATCATTCCCAACTTCCAAGAGAAAATTTATTTCCACTGGCTCGAAAATATCCGTGACTGGAATATCTCACGTCAGATTGCCTGGGGTATCCCTATCCCAGCCAAAATTTGCTCTAATCCTGATTGTGATTATGGAATAGTCGATCTCGACAATAAGTTAAGCGGGGAATGTCCTAAGTGTAAATCTGGCGAACTCCTTCCCGATCCCGACACCTTCGATACTTGGTTCTCGTCTAGCCAATGGCCTTTTGCCTCTTTGGGCTATCCAGACAGTCCTGATTTTAAAACTTTTTACCCTACCGATGTAATGGAGACAGCTGCCGACATTATCTTCTTCTGGGTTGCCAAAATGATTATGCTGGGAATTTACCGCACCGGCAAAATCCCCTTCCACACCATATACCTCCATGGTATGGTCCGTGACGGTGCCAGACAAAAAATGAGCAAAAGTAAAGGTAACGTTATCAGCCCAGTGGAAATCGGTGAGAAATATGGAACCGACGCTTTGCGCATGGCCCTTATTGTCGGCAATACACCGGGAATAGACATGGCTCTGGCTGAAGACAAGATTAAAGGTTACAAACTCTTTGCCAACAAACTTTGGAATATCACCCGTTTCGTTCTATCTAACACGGACACCGCCACGACTCTTAGGGGTGCCCAAGAGTCGTCAGGTTCGCTCACTAAAGATGACCAAAATCTAGAGGCCAGATTCGAAGAACTTCTCCAAGACATCACCAAAGATCTCAACAATTATCGCTTCCACCTTGCCGCAGAGAAACTCTATCATTACGTCTGGGATGAGTTCGCCTCAAACATTCTCGAGGACAGCAAAAATATTTTCTCAGGCAATGATGACAAAGCCAAAAAATCCCGCGAGCTATTCTTGGCAAACACTTTAGAAAAAATCTTAATCGCCCTGCACCCTTTCATGCCTTTCATAACCGAAGAAATTTGGCAATCACTTGGCAAGAACTCACTTCTAATGATCACCCCATGGCCTGTTGAATAGTCTTCATGCTATAATCTAGGAAGCATGACTGGTGGCGCTAGCCAGATAAGTTTATTTTTATTACTCGCAATTTTGGGTGGTTTTTTGCCAACAATTTTTTGGCTGTGGTTTTGGCTTCATGAGGACAAAAAGAAGCCAGAACCGGCACGTCTGATAATGAAAACATTCATTATCGGGGGTTTCTTCATTCTCGCCGCCTTTTTACTTGAGAAGTTGGTCGCCCCAGACAGTAACCTTGTTGATCAAATCCTCGACGTCTGGCAAAAAAATTTTTCTTGGACTTTAATCTTCTTTGTTAGTTGGCCCCTTATCGCCTGGTCTCTGATCGAAGAATTTGTAAAATATGCCGCCGCCCACGTTGCCGCCCTTAAGAACAAAAACTTTGATGAGCCGGTCGACGCCATGATTTATATGATTACCGCCGCCCTCGGTTTTGCCGCGGTTGAAAACTTCCTTTTCCTTCTCAATGTTTTGCATACTGACAACTTTGCCTTGGACTCCTTTCTCCTCACTGGCAACCTTCGCTTCTTAGGAGCGACCCTCCTCCACACCGTTACCTCCGCCACCATGGGGGCATTCTTAAGCTTTAGTTTCTATCGCTCAAAAAAAATAAAATTCTTAAGTGGTTTTCTCGGTTTACTGGTCGCCACCATCTTGCACACCCTCTTCAACTTCTTTATAATTGTGAATGAAGGGGGTAATGTTTTTTGTGTTCTCCTCGTTCTTTGGATATTTGCAATGTTTGTTGTCTTCCTTTTTGAAATTGTTAAAAAGCTGGCTCGGGCCAGAATTATTACTAAGTCCATAACGAATTAAAAATATGTTCAACAAAGATAAGCGTTCATTCTTTGAGAGAATTACTGGCAGTATTTCGGTAAATGATGAGGAGGAGATTGAAACTCGCCCCCTAGAAAAAGCCTTTTCTCCTAAAATTAAAGTCAATGGTAAGAACGGCTGGTTAGATGAAGAGGAGCCGGCTGTTGAAGAAGTGGGGGAACTTTCGGTAGACGTTTATCAAACAGACAGCGACATCGTCATTCAAGCCATGATCGCCGGAGTGAAATCTGAAGACCTTAATGTCTCTATCACCCGAGAAATGGTCAATATTGAAGGCCGTCGTCATAAAGCCAGCGAGGTTGAAGGTGATGGTTATTTTATGAAAGAACTTTATTGGGGCTCCTTCTCGCGGAAGATTCTTCTTCCTTGCGAAGTCGAACCATCAGAATCTGAAGCTTATGAAAAAAATGGTCTCCTGACTCTCCGCATGCCAAAGATTGATAAGGAACGAACACAAAAGATCAAGGTTCGATCACTATAAGACAGCATGGACGAAGAGACAAAAAAATTAATCAAAGAAGATTTAGAAGTTAACAAAGAAAATAACAAGCTTCTCAATAAGCTTGTCTGGTACCAGAAATGGGCCCGTTGGCTTAATATAATCAAATGGATTATTGTCATCGGGACAACTCTTGGAGCCTTATACTATATTCAGCCCCTAATTGAGGACCTTTTTAGCACCTATTCTGAACTCCTTGGCACCCTAAGCGATACAAGTATTAGTGTCTTACCAGGACAATAAAAACATAAGAAAAAAAACCCGCCAGACTTGGCGAGGTTTTTTTCTTTTCTGGTGCCCAGGGCCAGGCTCGAACTGGCGACCCCTTCCTCTTCAGGGAAATGCTCTACCAACTGAGCTACCTGGGCAATACTTAGATTATAGGTTATTCGGGCCCGTTTTTCAAATATTTTTTACCCTTTAACTTCTTCGGTAAATAGTCCTGGATTTCTTCATAATTGAAGTCCGGACTGTATTTGTAATCCTTACCAAAGCCAAGATCTTTCATTAATTTGGTCGGAGAATTTCGAAGATGGATAGGGACCGGCTCATTCATTGTCTCTTTCACATCTTTTTGAACAGCGAGATAAGCTTCATAGAGTTCATTACTTTTTTTACATTTAGCAAGATAGACAACAACTTGAGCCAAGATCACATTGCACTCCGGTAGCCCAATAAAGTGGCAAGCCTGATAGCCGGCCACCGCTTGCGTGAGCGCTTGCGAATTAGCCAAACCAACATCTTCACTAGCAAAGCGCACCAAACGGCGAGCCACATAAAGTGGATCCTCTCCACCTTCAATCATCCTAGCCAGCCAATAAAGAGCGGCATCAGCATTGCTCCCCCGTAGCGATTTGTGCAAAGCAGAGATAATATTATAATGCTCATCCCCTTTTTTATCATAAAGCAGATGAGATTTTTGCAATGACTCTTTTGCTAAATTCTTATCAATCTCTAATTGACCCCCTTTGTTTGGTTTAGCGATCTTTGAGGCCAGCTCAAGGGCATTGAGAGCATTCCGCGCGTCACCGTCTGAGGCCTTAGCCAAAAATTCTAAAGTCTTTTTGTCAACTTTAATTTTCAACAAACCCAAACCTCTCTCCTTATCTTTTAGAGCTCTGTTTAAAATCTTCAAAATTGCCGACTCATCTAATTGGCCAAAGACAAAGACACGGCAACGAGACAAGAGGGCCGAATTAACTTCGAAGCTCGGATTTTCTGTTGTCGCGCCAATTAAGGTCACCGTTCCAGTCTCAACGTGAGGGAGAAGGGCATCTTGCTGAGCCTTATTCCAACGGTGAACTTCATCAATAAAAAGAATTGTCTTTTTATTATTAAATTTCCTTCTGTCCTGAGCCTTCTTAATCACGGCACGTAATTCAGCCACGCCAGAAGTGACCGCTGGCAGAGCTATAAACTCGGCCCCGGTAATTTGAGCAATAATTCGGGCCAGCGTGGTCTTACCGCAACCTGGTGGCCCCCAGAGGACAAGAGAGGGCACCTCATCCTTCTCAATCAATTGACGGAGAAGTTTCCCCTCACTAATCACCTCATCTTGGCCGACAAAATCAGCCAATTCCCCCGGTCTTAACCTATCAGCCAGTGGCGCCCCCTTGTAGCCAATATTCTGCTCAAATAAGTCTTTTACCATGTGCCCCCAGCCAGAATCGAACTGACATCTACCCCTTAGGACGGGGCTGTTCTATCCATTGAACTACGGGGGCAATAAAAACGTTAAAGGGTAGCCGGTTTGGCCACCCTTATTTTGACATATTAGCGCCCAGAAGCAAACTAGAGGCCCAAAACAGACTTGAGATGCCCTTCATCAAAACCGACCATAACCTGATCGTCAATGACAATAACCGGCACCCCCATCTGACCACTCTTCTCGATCATCTCCTGACGTTTATTAATATCGGCCATAACATCAAACTCCTCATAGGCAATAGAATTCCTAGTAAAGAAATCCTTAGCCATATGACAATAATGGCAAGTTGGCGAAGTGTAAATTTCTACTTTTTTCATAGATTTCTATTATAACAAACTTGTCAAAAATTGGCTAATGTCATCCTCGGGTCGAGACTCATTGCGCCAAATTCGACCACATTTGAGACATTTTTGAGTAATGACATATTTTCCCTTCTCCAACTCAAGCCCAATCGGCTCCATTAGGCCCCCGCACTCCTCCGCCCGATCACCAGGCATAATATCAACATGTTTGCTAAAGAGACAGCACGGACAATGGTTAGTGAAGCCGTTGCCCGCCACCTTTTCGCCACAATTCTCACAAACAAAGTTCTCAATCCGACGTTTAAAATTTTGAGTCATAGGGGTGCGGAATGCGGGAATCGGACCCGCGTCTTATGCTTGGGAAGCACATGTTCTACCACTGAACCAATTCCGCTTGCCTTATATTCTACCTAAAATTAAAATATTTGCCACCAATGCTTCTCAACAGGAGCCGTTGTCGTTCCAAGCTGAGCCTCGGTCTCGACAATATTGATAACTTGTTCTCCCTCTTTAACTACTGGGTAATTATTACGGATTTCCTCTTCTATTCCTCGAGGAGTCTTCAGTCTCTCAATTTTCTCCCGCAGAATAACCTGCCGTTCCTCTAACTTGGCCACCCTCTCGGCTGAAGCTTGCAGATTTTCCCTCGCCATCTGACTCTTGCGATACAAACCCCAAGTTGCTCGAAGGACGAACAACAAAATGATGATTAACCCCAACAGAGTTAGAATCTCGGACCAGTTTTTTTTGTTTACTTTTTTCCCTTGTATCATGATCAGAAAAATAATATACTACTGAGTGAATTATATTATGTTTTACGGTAAGAAACAAAGAAAATATCTTAGGATAATTTCCTCCGTCGTCGGCGTTTTGGTGATTCTGAGCATGCTTTTGCTCTACTTGCCAGCCTTCTGGCGATAATAACCCTCAATTAGACTTCATCATCTTGAGGAAAACTTCATGTGGGACATTTACTGTGCCATGCGACTGCATTTTCTTCTTTCCCTTCTTTTGTTTCTCTCGTAATTTCATCTTCCTCGTAATATCTCCGCCATAAAGATAACCTGTAACATCCTTTTTCATAGCTGAGATTGAACGAGAAGCAATAATTCGCCCCATTCCCTCAACCTGAATTTTGATAATAATCATCTGACGAGGTAAAAATTCTTTTAACTTATCGGCCATCTCTTCCGCCTCCTTCTCAGCTCGACGCCGCGGAACAATACGAGAAAAAGCAGCCATCAATTCCTCGTTTAATAAGACATCAAGACGCACAACATCAGCTTCTTTTTTATCACCAATTTCATATGAGAGCGAAGCAAAGCCTGAAGAAACGCTCTTCACTTCGTCAAAAAAATTGCGCATTAACTCCCGTAAGGGCATATCAAGGTCGAAAGCCATCCGATCATCACCAAAGTTCTGAGTCTCCAAAATCGTCGCCTCATGATCATAGAGTAGAGTCATGATCGGACCCATGTAAATTTGAGGAGTAATGATTTTGACTTTGATCCAGGGCTCCTTTATCAATTTATCTTTAATCTCTTTAGGAAAAAGATGAGGGGAATAGGCAATCTCTGATTTCCCGGTTTTCTTGTCAATAATTTCGTAACTGATCGTAGGGGTAGTGACAACAAGTTCGAGATTAAATTCTCGCCGCAAACGCTCAGTGATGATCTCCAAGTGAAGCATGCCTAAGAAACCACAACGAAAGCCTCGACCGAGAGCTCCAGAATATTCTTCCTCAAAAGACAATGCCGCATCTTGAAGATTAAGACGTTCAAGTGATTGCTTAAGAAGAGGAAAATCATCCTGGCTCTCAGGATAGACAGAAGCCCAAACCACCGACCGTGGCAACATATAGCCCGCAATCGCCGGTAGGGAATGAATATTCTTAGTAATTGTCTCGCCAACACGGGCCTGCCCTCTTTCTTTTATCCCCGTGACAATATAACCAATTTCGCCAGCCGACAATTTGCTAGTAGGCTCTTTGTTTGGGCTAAAGATACCGATTTCTTGAACTGTGAATTTTTCCCGAGCAGCACTAAAAACTAATTGGTCACCCTTTTTTACCAGACCGTCAAGAACTCGAACATAAACAATAATCCCTTTGTGTGTTGAGTACTCAAAATCAAAAACAAGAGAACGAAGACTATCGGTCTCAGGATATTCAGAGATTGGCGGAGGAATCTTTCTTATTATTTCATCGAGGAGTTGCTCTGCTCCCTCACCAGTTTTACCAGAAACTGCCAAAATGTCATCTGCCTCACAATTAAGTAATTTAATAATTTCTAATTTTGCCTCTTCGACTCGAGCCATGGGCAAGTCAATTTTATTCAAAACTGGGATAATGGTAAGGCCCAATTCCCGGGCCATCGCTAAGACCGTAAAGGTTTGAGCCTGAACTCCCTGGGTAGCGTCAACCAAAAGCAAGACTCCTTCCACCGCCTTTAGTGCTCGTGAGACCTCATAAGAGAAATCAATATGACCAGGTGTATCAATCAAATTCATCTCATAACCTTGCCAAGTCATTCGCACCGGCTGCATTTTGATTGTAATCCCCCGTTCACGCTCAAGTTCCATCATATCGAGGAATTGTTCTTTCATCTGGCGCTTGACTACTGTTCCAGTAATCTCTAAAAGACGGTCAGCCAGAGTCGACTTCCCGTGATCAATGTGGGCAATAATACTAAAGTTTCGGATATGTTTTAGGTCCATAGAAAACAAATCTTACATTTCTTGGGCCTTTTTAGCAAATTCTTGGCGCCAATTTTTGACCACCCAGAGAGCCGCCTCTTGTTTGACCTGATCGAGATCGGAGATCGTTTTCTGTAGGAAAAGAGTGATCTCCTCATCTTCACTTAAATTTTCTAATTCCTCTTTCTCTTCTTGTGTAAGACGATCGAGAATAATCGAATTTACTTGTTCAATAATTTTCTCTTCGAGCTCAGCAATAATCGCTTCTTGTTCAAAAGAAGTCAGCTCCTTAATTCCTAAGTCACTGATGATTTCTGCTTTTAAATTTTCATCAATTGCCTGATCCATAATCTTTACAAAAAGTCTTTAGCGTCTGGATTAGTCTTAATCTCAGCATGAATATGATCACCCCCTTCTTCTTGGAGAAAATGCTCCCCATCTTTTGTCTCATAGATACCACCCTGAGATTTAGGCCGAGTGAGCTGGCGGAGCTCTTCTCTAACCTTTATTATTTCCCGAAGCCCAGGGGTTAGTTCATCAGAACTCAGTTTAGGGCAAAGTTCCATAATTTCCTTCCTGACTTTAGAGTTCTGAATTTTAATATCAATCTTCTCAAAGTTAAAATCCAAATCATTATCTGAGCGATACTCTTTCGCAGTAGACAAGATTTTCTCTTTTGCTTCATCATCGAGACGAAAGACCTCGTCTCCTATCAAAATCGCCCAATCTCCATTGTCTAAAGTATCAACACTTTGCGAATCGCCCGATACTCTGATAAGACATTCAAGTAATATTTCTGAATCAGATTTTTCCTGCCCCATTTCTTTTTCCGAAAGACCGATCTTTGGTTTTTCGGAAACAGTATCCAAAGAAGATGAAGTTACATCCCTTCCACAACCAGCGGCCAAGAGAACTAGCGGAACAACAGACAAACGAAGAGCTCTCTCTAATTTATCACGAAGACTTCTTTTTTCTGGTTGAGCCAAGTTTACCTGTTCCATATTTATTAAAATAATTACCTAATAACTGGCGACCAACCTAATTATAGCTCAGACTGCTCTGGGATAATAGTTTCGCCTTGCCAGAATTTGTGTTGCACTGCACTAACCAATTCTCGCAATTCCCCACTTCCCAGGATCCCCAAGAGTAAGAAATTGACCGCTAAACCGCCCAGCCCAGCCAGAAGACCCTGCAAGAAAATACCAACCGAGGATTCTAAAGTAAGGAAAGAGCTTAAGATATTAAGGAGATAATGAGCGACAAAACCACCCGCTACCGCCGACCAGAGAGTCTCATTGAAAGTTCGAATAATTGGCCAGACCGAGAAACGATGCTGATAAGCAAAAACTACACCCAGTAAGAGACAATTAATAATAGTGCCGAGAGAATAAGCTATTGGTAAGACTAGAACCGAAGTATTGGGCAAATCTTCAACTCGTAAAACATTTTCCCAAAAATGACGGAAAAATGAATCGGCTTGCCACCAAGAACTAAGGACAATCGCCCCTCCAACCATCAGAGCAGAAGAAAATAAGTTTAACAAAAGAGGCTTCGTTGTTTGTCCGCTCGCATAATAGCCACGAAGGAAAAGGAGAATTAAGCTTTGAGCCAAAACAGAAAAAGCAAAGAGAGCCAGACAAGCGGCGGTGAGTCGTGTTGCTGTCCAATCAAAACGGCCCGTACCAAGAACAACACGAATAATCTGGGCCCGAAGAACAACAAACATTACCATCGCGGGCATAGACCAGAAAATGACATGTCGAGTTGCCGAACTTATTTGTCCAATAAACTTATCGAGGTGTCCCTGGGCAAAATATTTTGACAAGGTGGGAAAAGCCGCAACTGAATAACTTATCCCAACAATAGAAAGCGGAACTGATTGCAAGTTATAAGCAAAATTAAAAATCGCAATCGAACCTCGACCAAAATAGGAGGCCAACGCGACAAAAATAAGAATAACTAATTGGCTAGTAGAAAGAGTTAGGGTTCTGGGCCAAGAAGTCATTATCATCCGATAAATTTGTCGGCCATTAATCTTTATTTGCAACAAAGACCAGCGAGGCCAAAAACCAACGGAACTAAGGGCTGGCAATTGAACAGCCAGATGAAGAAATGCCCCCAAAATCACCCCCCAAACCAAACCAGTTGAACCCAGAAAAGGGACAAGAAAGACAACCCCAACGATAATCCCTAAGTTATAGAAAATGGGACTAAGAGAATAAACAAAAAATCTTCGGTAAACCTGAGTTACACTGCCAAGAAGGTTAGACAGGCCAAGCAAAATTGGAGATAAGAGAAGAATTCTACTCATCTCGATCATTGAAGTCTGAGCCGACAAATCAAAACCCGGAGCCAACCAAGGGGCCAATCTAGGCATGAAGACCCAGGCGACAGTACTAGCGACAACCATTATGAGCATGAAGAGAGTGAAGACCGCTGAGAGAAAATTGCGCGCTGAATCCTCCTCCCCTTTTTCTAAACGCTCAACTAAAAAAGGTATCAAGACGGCCACCGAAACGAAGGAGGCAATAGTTGCATAGAGCAAATCCGGGAGACGAAAAGCGCTATAATAAACATCAAGAACTGAGCCGGCTCCAAAAGTCCCCGCCAATAAGCGGTCGCGAGCCAACGCCAGAAGCTGAGAAAGAAACATTGATAAGGCCAAGAGCAAGGCGGCCTCATGTAGGCCGCCAAATTCTCTGTTAAAAATCTTCAAAAAACGCTTAACCATATATTCCTACTGAGCCTTAGTGCTTATCTCGGTCTTGAGAGAATCCTTGCTCGATCCAATCATCGCTCCCGCTCCTTCGGAGAGAGCCGGGCGGCCAGCCAACAGATTACCAATAATTTTCTCTACTTCTTTATTGTCGGGATTAGACTTGGCGATTTCTTGGAACTGCTTTAGGGCTTCAGCTTTCCTCCCTAATCGATCATAACTGAGACCTAAGAAGTATCTCGCATTAGAGAAATTAGGAACAATAGCCACAGCTCGTTCTAGCGCCGGGACAGCCCCCAAATAATTCTCCCTTTGATATTTCAAAAAACCAAGTTGGAAATAAGGATTAGCATCTCTTGTTTGGGGATAATTCGCCAAGAACTCTTCTAATCGACGGGCAGCGACATCAAGATTCCCCTCTTGGACATCAAGCTGAGAAAGGAGAGAAATTGCCGAAGCATAATCATTTTTTACCATGAGAGACTCGTTCGCATAGCTACGAGCCTTAGACAGATTCTTATTACTAAGCTCAAGACGGGCAAAATAATTGAGGAGAATGGATGGATCGGCCGGTTTCAGAGCTCTAGCCTTACCAAAAGCTTCTTGGCCTCTCTCATAGGCCTTATCAACGCCGAGAGGAACAAGAGTCTCATAGACTCGACCAAGGGATAGCCAGTTGAGGTAATTATCACCATTGATAGTCGTCGCTTTCATGGCACTCTTAATTGCCGAATCGGTTTGCGCTAAGAAACGAGCTCGAAGTTCCTCTTGCGATAAGTTCTTGTTGGATAATAATTGACTAATTTGAGATAAATCAATCTCGGATAGAGTTCGGTAATAAACATCTTGGCGACTCAGACTAGCCGCCTGATTTATCAACATTCGACCCTTATCGAGATCTCCCTCTTGGCGTAGAGCAACTAGTCCTCGTTGGAAGATGTAAACCGAAACATATTTCTGAAGAGATAGATAGCCGACGGTAATAGCTCCAATGATCAGAGCCACAAAAATTAATGTAGCGATGAAGGAATGACGAGGGTTCTCAACAAGCGAAATCTCCCCATATTTAATAATCTTTGTATCTGTTAAAATCGCCACGAACAAACCAGTAACCATAAAGGCTAAGGCCAAGAGCGCGGTATCAGGGACATAGATAATAGTGAAAAGCCAAAGATAAACCGAGCCAAGAAAAGAGAGAAGGAGTAAAGCCCGAGTACTCCTGTCTTGTTTGGTGGTAAAGATAAAACGCAAACCATACCAGAGGATCGCCCCAAAGAAAGCGAGCCAAGCCAAGACCCCAAGGATTCCAGTGGTCACGAGAAGAGAAGGGATAAGTCCTATTCCATAGCGAAAATCGATATTCCAAAAATAGCTGTTGTTAACTGAAGACGGCTTAGACTTAACCCACTCGGTTACAAAGTTATTCGGCCCAACCCCCAAAAGAGGATCTTTGGTCAAAGTTTTTGAGGCAAGACCCCAAGTCCCTCGCCAAGACGGCCGAACCTCAAAGATCGGGACACCAAGACGATCTCTAATTTGACCAATATTCTGGCCCAATTTATCGGCCCCACCAAGAGTAATGAAAAACAAGGCCACCAAAACAACAACAAAAGACGGATGAAGGACTTTATTGACCTGTCCTAATCCTCGATCTTCTTCCTTATCTTTTCCTCTGTCCCAAAAAGAAATCTTATATACAAAGAGGACCAAAGCAGCAATGCCTAAAACTATCCAGACAGGCAAATAATTAGTAAAAATTAAAACAAAAAGGGAAAGGGTAAAACAAACAGAGATAAAACTCTTAAAAATTGGCATCTCCTTGAGAGAAAAGAATTCTAACATCACAAGGGAGGAAAGAAGGATAAAACCAGAATAAACCCCAAAGTCATACCATTTGCCCACCAAACTCGTCAAGAGATTATTAGACAAGAAAGAAAAGAATGGTTGGGCAAAACCAAACCAACTAGTGCGAAGAACAATAAGAGAAATAAGCTCTAGGGCAAAGAGGGTAACCGCTACGACAAAGACCCCAACATAAACAGCGAGAAAGCGTTTCCTAGATTGAAAATAAATACCAAAAAGGAAAAGGAGAAGAGATAAGCTAAAAATTGTTAGAAAAGTGTCAACTTCATACCCAAGACCAGAAAAAGAGTTCCAAAAAGAACCCGAAAAGGTGGCAGACAAAAGAGTGAAAAAAGAGACAAGGAAGGCCCCGGCAACAATTAAATTCTTTGGCAAAACCAATTTCCCGGCCTGTAGACGACCAAGCAACCAAAGAACAAAGGCCACAAAAACAGTCAAAACAATGAGTAAATGCTTGCTAATTTCAAGAGAAGTGCCCCAAAAAGGTAGAGTAAAAATTGGTAAAGCAAGAAAACCAGCCGTCAAAACAAACAGCACGAGATTGTCAAAAGACCAAAATGACCTAGAGTGAGAAGATTCTTCCATAGAGCCTAGTATTTATTTTTTCTATTAATGCTAGTATTATATAATACTAGCAGGATTTTTAATATGGAAAAAGGTTTCATCACAATTAAATCAGCCGCTGAGATTGCCGGAGTGTCAATTGAGACCCTTCGTAATTGGGACAAACAAGGCAAATTAAAATCAAAACGTGACCCCCAAAACGGTTATCGCCTCTACTCTATCTCTCAAATCCAAGAACATCTAAAAACGGCTAAACCCAAGCCTTCTCAAACAAAAAAGGCTAGGCTGTCGGATTAATTCCCTTTTCTCAATTTCTGTGCTATAATCATCCTGATCTGCTGTCGGGCAATTGCCCCGTACCGTACGGTATAGGGAGGAAAGTCCGAACACTCACCCACACTTCGGTGCGGGTAGCAGGGTAGCGGGTAACGCCCGTCTGGCGTAAGCCACGAGGTGCGAACAGAAACGGATGTTGACGAAAGGAAACATCCGCCCTGCGAAGCTTTATGCGAAGCAGGGCGTCAAAATTATAAGGTCCGTTGTCCCCCTTCGCTCTAATGAGCTACGGAGGGACAACAAAACCGAAGGTTTTGTTGAAACGTGCTAAATCCTTACCTGAGTGCAAGGCCGTGTCCCGAGAGAAATCGAGGGAAGTGCCGCTAGAGGCCAACAGCAATGTTGATCCCAGATAAATAATTGTCGATAACAGAATTCGGCTTATAGACAGCAGATCAGCAAAAAATCCCCTAGAAGGGGATTTTTTGCTTTTATCCTTTATTTCTTCTCTTCTTCACTTGTTGGCGCCATGTCTATCTCACAAACTCCAGACGAACAAGCTAACTCCTTAGAACCTTGAGTTTGGTCACTCTCCTCATATAAAACAATTTTGGAAAAATCAAGATTAGGAAAGTTTTTCTTCAGAGAATCATAACGCTCCTTGCTAATCTCCTCGTAAGGTGCCAACTTATAGACATGTTCAGAGCGAGGAAGAAAAGAGAGCCCCCCAATAATATCCCAATTTTTATAAAGCCAATTGGCTACCTCAATCCACTCATCGGGACCAATAGAAATAGTGACAGATGGGTTATGCTCAGTGTAATTTTCCTTAACCATCTTCCAATAATCAAGTTGCTCAATTGCGCTCTGGTCGTCCTTGTAAATAGAATTTTCTGGCGCTTTAACCGGAAATTCAAAAACATAGGTGTTGGCCGAGTCCATGTTCTGACCGACCTCTGGGTAATAAGGACAACCCTGATCCTTCATCATCTTGAAGAGGGCATCGGTAGCCGAGATACGAATACGACGAATATAATAACGGGCATGTCTTGGGTGCATCCCTGAAGAGGAATCAACGAGTTGAGAGACGGTCCCTGATGGCTTCACGCAAGTTACGGCCGAAGCTCGATTGATACCGAAACGCTTGGCATATTCTCGATTTGTCTTGACGACCTCATCTCTAATCTTCTGCATGACCTCTGGATCACGGACAGTCTTGCAATCCCATTGACCTGTCACCGAGACACCAAGGAGGGCCTCTTCTTCGCAATTCTCCTTCCAGTCGTCAGAAAGATAAGTAAAATTGGTTAGACTAGCCTGATAGGTACCGAGGATAGCGGCGATTCTTGCCTTTGCCAAGAGATCCTCAATCGTATCGCCAGCACGGGCGACAACCTCTGTCAGATTACAAAATTGTTTAGACTTGAGGACAATCTCTCCGCAAGGATTCATTCCGCAAGTTGCCGCATCTTTTTCAAAACGTTCCCAGCGACGCTTCGGTAATTGTTTTTCAAGTGATCCACGATTGAAAATACCCCGTTCACCTGAACCACTTCGCATTAAGGCAATCCACTCTTCTAAGAATTCAGCACTCGTCGGCTTCTCGTTGTAGACCGCTGAATTATTAGATAAACTGCGTTGTGGTTCGGTCATATAGAATTGTCCTTCCTTCGAATGGCGAATCTCGGTATCATCAAGATCAGAAAGAGAGATCATCGCTGTCCGTCGAACTCCGCCGGAGACAACAACTTCTCCGATTTTGCAAATAATGTCATGGACATCAATATTGCGCAAACGCTTGCCTTGTCTCGTTAAAACTTTCGCTCGAGTGAAAACCATAAGAGAAACGAGTGGTTCAGGGCCAGACGAACGGCCTCCCATCGTCTTAAGGCGAGCGCCAGCTGGACGCAATTGTGAATAATCAAATTCAATATCTTCCCCTGCGAACCAAGTTTTGAGCCCTACCACAAGGGCATCGCACCAACCCTCACGACTATCAACAACAATATGGGTCCTTCTGGTCTTGCCTGTCTGCCTTTGAATTATGGGGAATTGCTGAGCTGTCTGACTCTCAACGGAATAGCCAACACCACAACCAGACATAGAGAGGTACATAATCTCCGCTAAATCCTGAAAGGTGGTCGGAGCAATATAAGAACAATTATAAGCAGTGGCATTGGTCCGACGAGCAGCTGGCCCGGCACTCCACATAAGACGCATCGAAGGCATTGCCTTCTGAGCCAACATTCCTTCACGAAGTTCAGCGTATTCTGACTCTTTGAGCTTATTACCCAAATTTTCTTTCATAAAAGAAAGATAGCGGTCGACCGACTCAACCCAAGTCTCACGACGATTCTCCTCGTCAATCCAACGCGAATAAGAACGATAATAAACAAATTCGGAAAGTTCATTTTGAAAATATTTTTTACTCTCAGTCGCTAACTCACGAACACGAGCAGGGACCTCTCCTCGTTCGCGACGCAATTCCGTTCTCTTCTCACGATAGAGAATATAACTCTTCGCGGTTACTGCAAATTTATGGAAAATTAATTGTCTCTCCACCACGTCCTGGATATCCTCGACGACCGGGACGCAATCGGCACTAGTCTTCGCTCCTTTAGCTAGACAGATCTTAACTAGCTCGGCCTGGACAGAGCCAGCCACTTTCATGGCGTCAGCCAAAGTTCCCTCACCCGCCGCTCTCATGGCCTTGAAAATTGCGTTCGCGATCTTCTGTTCGTCATAAGCGACCTTCGCCCCATCGCGTTTCTGAATATTTCTAACCACCAGAATTTTTTTCTTCTCGCTTTTGACCTTTTTTACTGTTTTTCGCGCAATTTTCTGTTTTTTGACCATTTTTTTTACAAAAAAGTTACTAATTTATAATAAAAACTGATAAAACTATTCCTATTCTAAACCAAAAAGAGTTCTACAAGAACTCTTATAAACTGTTGATAACTTAATTTTACTCAGCTGGAGAAGAAGTCTCTTCAGGAATTACCACTGGAGGAGCAGGATCGGGCGCAGGAGCCTCCTCTTCAGGGCCAGAAGAGGGCAAATCATCAGGGGCAGGATCTGGTTCTGCTGCCACAGGTTCTGTCGTTGTCGCGACGACTTCATCCTCTGTGCTAGTAGCAACAGGCTCGCTCTCTTCTTCGCCAGACGAGATTCCTCCTCCGCTCGAAGGAAGAATCGACGAGACTCCAGGCTGACATTCGCCAGAACTTGTCTTAACCGTCCCACCCTCAACAAAGATGCAGGAATAATCTCCCGTCGCTCGGTCACGGACCGTTACGCCATTTTCGATAATAGCGTTCTCGGCCTTGATATTCTTAGCAATAAGCGTCCCGTCTTCCGAGATACTCCAATTGCCAGAAATCGATTGAATAGCCTGAAGATTGAGAGTTTCGGTACTACTGGTGGCGACCGCCACTGTGCCTGAAGCAATTCGAGTATCAAGCTCGGCAATCTTCTGTTCTTGACGTTGAGCAATCTGAAGAAGATAGAATGGTAATTGACCAGAACGATAACCCTTGGTTACCCCATCATCCACATAGAGTTCAGGCAAGACATCTCTGATTTCTTCAGCGATCAAACCGAAGTCGTTCTGACCATTGGTCTTCCAAACAAAAGATTTTATCTGCAAGCCAAGTAGAGCGTCAATATTAAGGGTGGCATCAGTGATATTGTCCTTATAATCCCGCGAAGAGGGATTGACGTTGGTCAAAGACCCATTATTAGAATAAACAGGGCCATTGGTATCAAGCGAGCCAAGACTGATACTTGTGCTCGCATAAATACCCCGCCAGCTCAAGTCAGGAGAGCCCAAATCAAGAGTATTGTTGTCGCTCGGGTTAAAATTGGCATCGGAAGTGAAGTAACTACTACCAAAATCAAAGACTAATGACCCCCCGCTGACCGCATCGCCAGCCGCATCAACTTGAAAAAAAGTTAGAGGCAAGTTGTCGGCTCCGTCATTGTTGACAAGATATAGTCCATTGCTAATCGCCCCGAAATCATATGTTGTTGTCGGGTCAGTAGTGCTTGCACCATGTGCGAGAAGAAGAGGGATATCGCCATAGCCATTCATAAAGAACTTGGATGTCTGCCAATAGGTGCTGTCAACGGATAAAGTTGTAGTCCCTACAACCGATAACTTAGATATTGGGCTAGTGGTACCAACACCGAGAGAGCCACCGAAATAACTAGCGGTAGTGGTACCATTTATACTCAGAATCCCATCTGTCTCAATCCCCCCGACACCGGTACTTAAGCCATTGGCTTGGATATCTCCACCAATAATTAGATCAGAAGAGACATTTAAGGAACCGACTTTGAGAGAATTAATATTAGCTGAGCCTGTTTCTAGCCCTCTTAGATCCATAACCCTTAAGCCAACCTGAGTGTCAACATTGGTAGTATTCGCGGAAAGCCCGAGATAGACATAATTACCAGAAACAGCTATCCCCCAGATGCCAACAGATGAACCGCCTGAATCCGTGTTAAATGATTTCAAAAGACTTGGATTATCAGCTTCTTCTACATCAATAACATAAAAGGTGTCATTGTTAGTCTCACTGTTTCCCACCGAATAGACCAGGTTATCCGCGATGAACATCATCTTCATACCCCCATTTGGTTCAAATTCATTTGCAAAGGGGAGTGACTCACCTCCCACTACTACTGGACTGGTTGGATCAGAGATATCTATTATTCTAAAAAATTGACTAGTAAGCAAACCATTATCGATGGGGGGGCCAAA
The DNA here is from genome assembly GCA_964639285.1 of uncultured Candidatus Saccharibacteria bacterium. Classification (GTDB taxonomy): domain Bacteria; phylum Patescibacteriota; class Minisyncoccia; order Phycocordibacterales; family XYD1-FULL-46-19; genus CAIPHT01. Next base: position 47,637 of record CAZXCI010000004.1, on the reverse strand, counting down.
AGCATCAAAAGTTACATAAGCATAGCGCCCGACAACTTCAATTTGCCTAGCGTAATTAGGTAAAGTTAGAGATGATCCGCCAACCACAACAGGACTACTTGGGTTAGAGATATCTACGATTCTCATAATGTTTGTGCTTTCTGAACCTGGAAGGTCGTCATCAAAGTACGACACGAGATAAGCGTACTTGCCAACGACATCAAGAGACCTAACTTCTGCAGTTAAGCCACTGATTGTCGTCGGGCTAACCTTCCGAGGATTATAGGGGTCAGAGATATCGATAATGTCTAAGCTTTTATTGAGAGTCCCATTAAATTGATAGATACCTAGATAAGCGTATTTTCCGACGACTTTGATAGACCTTACGCTGTTATCAAAAGTCAAAGCTTCTCCCCCAACAACAACCGGGTTAGTTGGGTCAGAGATGTCTATTATTCTGAAGACATCATCCCCGGGGAAGACGCTGGCTTCAAAGCCGACATAAGCGTATCTTCCGACAACATCCAAGCCTCTCGCCTGACCGGGAAGAGAGAGGTCTGCCCCCCCCAATATCTCCGGGTTGGCCGGATCAGAGATGTCTAAGATCCTAAATTGGTTACCGGCCCCATCAATAGCAAAACTCATATACAGATAATTACCGACAATTTTCATTTCAACCGAATGCCCTCCTGTTGCCGAATAGGGTAAAGTTGTCAACTCGGAGACAAGAGTAGGGTCTCCCCCAGAAATCTCTACTTTATCGTCAAGCAAATAGCTGTCGGCCCCGGCAAGAGTCAAGATTCCTGTTGAGGTGGCGAACTGAGCATAGGCATAATCAGAAGAGCTATCACTGAGCCAATAAAAAGCTGGATTAATATTACCGATTGACAAAGCCGCCACGGTATCCTCAGCAATCAATGAGTACCCAGAATCATTCAATGATTTTATAAGATTCACACTACTGCCATCAAGAAAGCTTCCATTTGAAAAAAGGTAGTCCGAAAACTGAATACTCTTGTTTGTTAGGTTACTACCAATCCAAGTATCATAAGCTAAAGTAGTTGTTGCCAAAGTTGTGGTCGCCGAAAAAGTATTCAGGCCCGTGAAAATATTATCGGCACTAAGTACAGCAAACGATGTGGTGGCTAGACCATCGAATTTTTCAGCGTTAAAGGCATTGGGAACTGAACCAATGGTCTTACGCGGAGTCATCTCACCATCGCCCTCGACATTAAGAGTTAAGTAGAGGGCCTGATTAAAATCAAAAGCATCAAGCGAAGTGACCGAACCCAGCATAGTGGAGAAAAGCCCCCCGGTGACAGACACCGTCTGTGTCTCTGTCCAGAGAGCTGAACCACCAGAGGATGCGGCATAGAGCTTAAATTCGATACTGTAATTGCCATCAGCTACAGCCACCCCGCTGGCATCCGTTAATTTGCCTTGGTAATTGATTTGTTTAGTAAATACAGCTGAGGAAACTAGCGGGAAAAATAAAACGAGAAAAACCAGACTACCTAAAAGGCACTCAAAGATCTTGATGTCTTTCTTAGACAGGACGGTCAACATACGGCATCCTTATTATACCAAGAAAAAAGAAAAAATGTCGGAGAAACTGAAGAAATCTGGGGATAGTGAAATAAATTGACATTATGCTGTAAAAGTTTTACCCTAGAGACAGAGTTAGAAGTGTTATTTGTAATTCAATCTACTGAACAACTAAGAAAGGAAGGAAAAAATGAAGCTGTCAAAATTGTTCTTGGTGGTGGTGCTCTCAATTGTTTCTCCACTAGGCCAAAGTCAGGAGCTTGAAGACCCAAGTATTGTTATGGAGACACCAATTTTCCTGGGAGAACTATTTGGTAACAACCCCTTTTTGGTGGGGGGAGAAGGGACCAACGGGTTTCGTTATCTGGAAGATAAGTCTTTCGAGAACAGAAACCTTTTTTGGCAAGCGGGATGCTACTTCGAGCATGTCTTCAATGGAGACAAAGATGATGGCTGGCGTCAACTATTTACTCCGGAAACAGACCCCTGCTTTATCTCAAGTTCTTCTCCAAACAAAGGGACACTCTATTGGCCAAGTATTGGATCAACCTGGGGAGTTGAGTGCTCGATGAGTTTTCACCTAAGTAGCTACTTCCTAGACATGATCTTCCAAGCTAAACCGACGGTGAATGTTTGGACTAAGGGCTGGCTTGGCTTCATGTGGGCAAGTTACGTAGATGCTGCCATCGATCGAAGAATTTACTTCTGGGGTCGAGACCCAAGCAATAACCAATGGGGATGGTGTAGCTATGGAGATAGCAACGGCCTAACACCAGGAGGAGAAGAAATGATCGATCAGGGGATAATACCTTCAATTGGGACAAAGGAACTCGAGTTCGACCCATGGGACCCTGACTTCTCCGTTCACAACTTCTCAGATGATTATGAGGGACGAAAATTCTATACCCCATTCTACTATGGCCTAGTAGATGGCGACGGAGATTTCTCAACGACAGGAGACACGATGTGCTACCTAATGATGTTTAATCAATGCCTCCCAATACGATTTGCATTATTCAATTTCAGCGGGAACACCCACCGACCAGCCTGGGATTGGCAGTATATCGTTAGAAATCCGAAAGTCGGCAAAACCTATTCCTATAAAGCAAGATTTGCTTATTTCCCTTGGAGAGGGGAAAAGAAAGGAAGAGTGGATGTCACCAGAGAGTATTATAAATGGCGTTTGTCACTGAATCTTGGCCGTTAGCCACCATACTCTTTTGTTTTTTGTTCAATTCGCACCCCCTAGACAAGGATCTTGCCTAGGGGGTTTCATTTTTACCACTGGAATTCATTTGAAAGAATGGCCCTATCAGAAGAAGAAAAAGATAATTCACAAGCAAAATTTGTTGTTTTGAGATTAGTATTAACGGGAAGCCCTCACAAAAGACAGGCCAACGAAAAACAGTTACTTGCTAATCAGCGGAGGGTAAGGGATTTGAACCCTTGAAGGCCGTTAAGCCTTACCCGCTTTCCAAGCGAGCGCACTAGACCACTATGCGAACCCTCCTTAATTTCTCTAATCTAACCAAGATTACCCTAGATTCTCAATCCGCGCAATTTGGCCACCCGTTCTTCGATGGGAGGATGAGTCATGAATAATTTAGCCAACCCTTTTGTTCTCTTGGGACCAAAGGGGTTAGAGATGTAGAGGTGAGCCATGGCATTGCTTGCCCTTTTCAACGGTTGGTCATAAGAACCAATTTTTTCTAGAGCCCCAGCCAGACCTTCAGGATAACGAGTAAGGAGAGCACCAGAAGAATCGGCTAGGTACTCCCGCTGACGAGAAATGGCCAATTGAATAATCGTGGCAATAATAGGAGAAATAATGATAAAGACAACCCCCACAACCGCCATAATTCCCCCCGCTTTATTGTTATCTCTACTGCCAAAAATGAAACGGGAGCGAATAAACATGTCAGATAAAATAGCAATTAAGCCGACCAAAACGACAACGACCGATTGAAGAAGAATATCTCGATTACCAATATGCGAGAGCTCGTGAGCAATAACCCCTTCTAATTCATTTTTATTTAGTATCCCGAGCAAACCCGTCGTCACCGCGACAACAGCATGTTTCTTATCACGACCAGTCGCGAAGGCGTTAGGAGCCTGATCTTCTATGATATAAATCTTGGGCATGGGCAGACCAGCCGCAATAGAAAGATTTTCTACCAGATGATACAACTCCATATTCTCGTCATGGCTGGCCGGTTTGGCCCCAGCAAGCGAGAGAACAATTTTGTCACTCCACCAGAAACTCGCAAAATTCATGATCAGACTGAAGATGATCGCTACATAGAGAATAGCTTGATTGTTATAATAAAAACTAATCAAGTACCCAAGAGCCACTACGATCGTCAAAAACACAGCCATCAAGAGCCAGGTCTTCTGCGTATTAGATCGTCGTTGAGTATATAGAGTCGCCATAAGGGAGAGCCGTTTAATTTTAACATAATATTTCTAAAATTCTAATCTTACAGAAACATTATGGAGGCGAGACCTCCATTGGTGTTGTTAAATAAGGGAGTTTTTATTTAATTGTCCCCTGCTGATTTAAAATTTTCTCCACTAATTCTATCTCCTCCCAAATGCCATCAATCATGTCTAAATCTTTGGCCTCGGCCAGCGTCACCCACTTGTATTCAGTCGCGTCTTCGTCTAATTCTACTTCACCAGATTCATAAGGGGCATAATAACTAAGAACAACAGACGGAATTCCTTGTGGCGTAATGAAGGTTAAGTCTAGCAGATACTTCGGTTTACCAATTTCAACACTAACTTCTTCTTTAACTTCACGGCGCAAAGTTTTCTCAAGGGCCCCATACCATTGCCCAGCCAGAGTGCTCGGAGTATCATTAATATAATCGTCGACTTCTAGACCACCACCAGGGACCGTCCATTTATTGGGAAAAGCTTTTTTGGTCGGACTACGCTTGGTCACCAAATATTCCCCTTTATCATTATAGATAATAGCAGTAATCGCAATCCGATGTAATTCGCGATCTTTAATTTCTATAAATTTTAGTGGGGGCTAAAACTTAACGGCTACTGGCTCTTTGGCGGCGCTCCCTTCCTCAAGCTGAAAGAATTCTTGCTTGGCAAAATGAAAAATGCCAGCAATGATATTAGAAGGGAAAGTTTCAACCCGAATGTTTAAATCCCGAACATTACCGTTGTAGAAACGACGAGCAGCCTGAATCTTATTCTCTGTATCAGCAAGCTCCGTTTGCAAACTGGTAAAACTCTCTACTGCTCGAAGTTGCGGATAAGCCTCAGCGACAGCAAAAACGCTCTTCAAACTCTCGGTTAACATATTCTCGGCCTTGCCCTTCTCCGCCGGGCCTTGAGCCGAGAGAGCTTGGGCTCGCGCCTCGGTAACCTTGGCAAAAACAGACTCTTCATGAGCAGCATAACCCTTCACCGTCTCGATAAGATTGGGGATAAGATCATAGCGTCGCTTAAGCTGGACATCGATATCGGCCCAAGCTTCCTTGGTTTGATTAATAAGGCGAACGAAACCGTTGTAGCTAAGAGCAATCCAAGCTAGAGCCAAGACGACGATAGCAACAATAATTAATAGAATCCACATCATCATAATAATAAAAATTAAATTGTTAATTACTGTCTATAATATAGCACAAAATAGTCAAACATACTAGAATAGGGAAATGCGTATCTTTGTGAAAGCGAGACCAGGCGCCGGCGGTGATAAAGTCGAAAAGATCGATGAGGCCCACTATGTGGTATGGGTTAAAGAACCACCACAAAAAGGCCAGGCCAATAAGGGCCTCATTCGTGTCCTGGCAGAATACTTTAACAAGCCCAAAACCTTCCTCACTATTAAGTCTGGACACACTTCTTCTGCAAAAGTTATCGATATTTCCTAGTACCCTCCCCCCATGTCGGCAAAACTTTGAGCCTGACGGGAGGACTCTTCTTTCTGGGGTTCGTCAGTCACGGCCACCTCGGTCGTAAGGAGAATCGAGGCTGCCCCAGCAGCTCGCTCAAGCCCTGTTCGGGTCACTTTCACCGGGTCAACGATTCCGGCCTTAATCATGTCAGGAACCATCTTGTCGGCTCGAGCATCATAACCCTCAAAAGTCTTGCTCTTTTTGATCTTATCAATGATAACGGCAGCATCATCCTTGCCAGCATTAATAACAATTTGGCGAAGGGGAGCCTCAAGCGCTTTGAGCAGAATACTGGCTCCAGCTTCAAATTCTTGAAGCATCTCTACTTGAGTATTTTTTACTCCTTTTTTGGCGACAATTTCTCCCGCCTTAATAAGAGCAACACCACCGCCAGGGACAATACCTTCATCGACAGCGGCCTTGGTCGCTGCCACCGCATCATCTATTTTTAACTTTTTATATTTCATTTCGGCTTCGGTCGTGGCCCCCACCTTAATTACCGCCACCCCGCCAGACAATTTACTCAATCGTTCACGCAACTTTTCTTTGTCATAAGATGAAGTCGTCGTCTCGAGTTGCTTCTTGATCTGAGTCACCCGAGTTTCGAGATCACTTTTCTTACCCTTCCCGCCAACAATTGTCGTAGCCTCTTTGCTAGCAATAACTCTTCGCGCGCGACCAAGCATCTCAATTTCAACCGTCTCCAACTTCAGACCAACAGCCTCAGTGATGACAGTGCCTCCAGTAAGGACCGCGATATCTCCTAAGAATTCAATTTTGCGATCTCCATAACCCGGTGCTTTAATAGCGAGGGTATTGAAGGTTCCACGAATTTTATTAACCACCAAGGTCGCCAACGCTTCACCATCAATATCCTCGGCAATAATTACCAAATCTTTTTTCCCCAGGCCTGCTAATTTCTCAAGCAAAGGAAGAATATCTTTAATCGAAGAAATTTTCTGATCAGTTAGAAGGATAAAGGGATCGGAATAAGAGGCCTCCATGCGGTCACTGTCAGTAATCATGTAAGGAGAGAGATAACCCTTATCAAACTGCATTCCGCCAACAAACTCTGACTCAACGATAAATGACTGCGACTCTTCCACCGTGACCACTCCATCCTTACCTACTTTCTCAATCGCATTGGCAATAATTTTGCCGATTTCTGCATCTTCCGCCGAAATTGTTGCTACTTGAGTAATTTCTTCTTTCGTCTTGATCGGCTTCGCCATTGCCTTGAGCGTTCTGGTCACTTCTTCGGAGGCCGCCTCAATCCCTGCCCGCAAGCCCATAGGGGAGACGCCGAGCGAAGCCTTCTTAAGCCCTTCTTCGATAACAGCTTGCGCTAGGACAACGGCTGTCGTCGTCCCGTCACCAGCAATATCATTGGTCTTACTGGCGACATCTTTGATCATCTCAGCACCCAAATTTTCTACTTTGTTAGATAGAGTTATCTCCTTAGCAATCGAGACTCCATCATTGGTAATCGTTGGCGCCCCATAGCCCTTATCATAGACAACATTACGCCCCTTAGGTCCAAGAGTAATTTTAACAGCGCTCGCCACTTGATCAATTCCTCGTTTAAGCGCTTTGCGAGCTTCATCTCCAAAAATTATTTGTTTAGCCATATTTCTTTAATCAATTATTGCTAGAATATTCGACTCGCTGACAATAAGATATTCTTCCCCATCAATTTTAACTTCATCTGGGCCATATTTAGAAAAAATAACATGATCCCCTTTTCTCACCTGAAGAGGAACAAGTTTGCCGTCGTCTGATCTTCGACCGGGACCAACAGCAACAACCACCCCTGTCTCTGGACGCTCTTTATTAATTGTCTCGGGAATAATAATCCCGCTTTTGGTTTTTTTCTCGTTGGACTCTTTTTCGGTTCTAACCAGAATCTTGTCACCAAGTGGTCTAATTTTGTCTTTTTTGTTTGGCATAAAACCTAAAAAAATTAAATGGTCTATTAATATCTTATTATAGTGTCACTTCACAAATTAAAGCAAGGGGGTTTGCCTTTTTTTGAGGATTTGCTATAATGTATTTAATGTTAGCCCTTGGTACTGTTTTGCCGTACATCCAGATTATTTTATCCGCCCTTTTGGTCGGAGCTATTTTGTTGCAACAAAGTGAGGGAAGCCTTGGTTCGGCTTTCGGCGGAGGACAAAGTGGCGCCTCAACTTGGCACACCAAACGAGGTCTTGAGAAACAACTTTTTATAGCAACCATAATCCTCGCTCTCCTTTTTGCCCTCTCGGCACTGGCCGCCCTTTTTCTTCTCTAAATTTTAAATTTTTACAACTCTCTCCATTTTAAATTACCGTGAAAAACAAATTCTTAACCGAGCTCGCTTTTAGTTTCGAAACTTTTGGTCGCCGAACAAAGGTTGCTGTCGTTGTTCTAGTAATTATCTTTGCCCTTAGTAGTCTCATCACTATCGAACACCTCAACCGCAAGCTCATGGTCGACAAACCCATATCTGGGGGACAATTGACGGAAGGGGTTCTCGGGTCACCCCGTTTTATCAACCCCCTTCTCGCCGTCTCCGATGCGGATAGAGACCTGGTCTCTCTCGTTTACTCAGGACTCCTGCGCTTAAAAGCTGATGGGGGATTAGAACCAGACCTGGCCGAAAGTTACGAGATTTCATCCGACGGGCTTGTTTATACCTTTAAACTAAAACCTAATCTTCATTGGTCTGATGGTGAAGCTTTGACCGCCGATGATATCGTCTTCACTATAAATAGCACTCAAGACCCATCGATAAAGAGTTTTCGTCGAGCCAGTTGGAACGGGGTCCTTGTTAAAAAAATAGACGAAAAAACTGTTCAATTTATCCTTAAAAAACCTTTTTTCTCTTTTCTTGACAATGCCACCCTTGGTATTATGCCCAAACATCTTTGGGGTAAAATCAAAGCAGAAAAATTCGCCCTCTCTAGCCTCAACGTTGACCCTATCGGTTCTGGTCCTTATGTTATAAAAAATATCAACAAAGATTCCTCAGGAATACCAATAAGCTACAAGCTCATCCCCTTTAAGAAATTTGCTCTGGGCGAGGCTAAAATTAGCAGTCTCACCATCCGTTTCTATGGCGACGAAAAGGCTCTCATTGATGCTTACAACCAAGGAGAAATTACAAGCGCCAGCTCAATCAGCCCAAGCTCTGCTCAAAAATTAGAGAAAGAAGGAAGAAGAATCATAAAATCAAACCTTCCAAGGACCTTTGCCATTTTCTTAAATCAAAACAGATCTCCCGTTCTTCTAAATAAGGAGGTTCGCGAAGCCTTGGACGAAGCTGTTGATCGCCAAACAATTGTAAATAATCTCCTGGGTGGCTACGGCCAACCACTTAATGGCGTCTTGCCTGAAAATCTTAATAGCGGGGCAAACCTTAGTTATGATCTAGACAAAGCTAAAGGGATACTTAGCAAAGCTGGCTGGACAACTGGGTCAAGTAGTATCTTAGAGAAAAAACCCTCAGTTAAGAAAGGGACTAAGGCTAGCTCCGTCCAAACTCTGAGTTTTTCTCTGGCTACCGCCAATATCCCGGAACTCAAGGCTGTCGCCACAATGGTCGCTAGCAATTGGACAAAATTAGGGGCTCAGGTCAATCTTGAGTTCTTCGAGCCGAGCAACCTCAATCAGGACCTCATTCGTCCGCGTAAATTTGAGGCCCTCCTCTTTGGCGAAGTAATCGGCCGAGGTTCTGATCTCTACCCCTTCTGGCATTCTTCTCAGAGACTTGACCCAGGGCTCAATATCTCAATGTATACCAACTCGACAGTCGATAAATTACTTGAAGAAATTCGTGCAACAGCTGACGGAGGGAATCTTAATTCCCCACAATTAGCCGAAAAATATCGCGATATCGCTAAAGAAATAAACAATGACCATCCTGCGATCTTCCTTTACTCTCCTTATTTCCTCTACGCAGTACCCAATGATCTAAAGGGAATAAAAATCCCAACTATTACTAGCCCCGCCGATCGCTTTGCTCGTATCCACAAGTGGTACTTCAAAACTGATCGGGTTTGGAAAATATTCACTTACTTATAAAAACTAACCATGGCTATTAGACGCATCCGGGTTGACGAGAACGGCCACGTTCAGACCTTTATCGGACACCAACAAAAAGAGCCCATTGCCCAATCGAGCTCTCGTAAGACAACTCCCCCTCGCCAGACAAAAAGTAGCCCTTCTCGAGGACCACGACCCAAGCATCGACGTTTCCCTTCCCTAGACAGAAACGGAACCAACGAAAATGATGAGGCAAAGCCGAGAGAGAAAATTCCCGAGCTTGCTCAAGGCAACCTTAGGATTATTCCCCTTGGTGGAGTTGAAGAAGTTGGCAAGAATATGACAGTTGTCGAATATGGTAATGATATTCTCGTGATCGATGCCGGTTTTCTCCTTCCCGGCGAAGAAGTCCCGGGCGTCGATTACGTCATTGCCGATACAACTTATCTAGAAGAAAGAAAGAGTAAAATTCGAGGACTCCTCGTCACTCACGGACACCTAGACCACATCGGTGGCATTCCTTATTTAATGGAGAAAATCGGCAACCCACCTATCTATACCTCACTCCTTACGGCGGTAATGATCAAAAAGCGCCAAGAGGAATTTCCCCATGTTCCTAAGTTAAATATTCAAGTTATTGAAGCCAAGGATAAATTAAAATTGGGAAACCTGACAATACGCTTCTTTGCCACCAATCATACTATCCCAGACTCAATTGGCATCATCGTCGAGACCCCTTATGGCAACGTCATCGTAACGGGGGACATAAAACTTGAACATGATAATGGCAAAATCAAAGAAACAGAAAACGCTGTCTACAAAAAAATTGGCGAAGAGAAAAATTTACTTTTGATCGCCGAATCAACAAATGTTGAGAAACCTGGCTTCTCTTTTCCTGAAGAAGAAGTGCAGAAAAACCTTAAAGATATCATCGAGAAAGTTCAAGGCCGAATCATTGTCGGGACATTTGCCTCTCTCTTTGAGCGAGTCATATCTATAATCGAAGCCTGCGAAGCTCTTGGCAAAAAAGTGGCCATCGAGGGGCGAGCGATGAAGACCAATATTGAGATTGCTAAAGAACTCGGCTACCTCAAGGTCGGGAAATCAACCTTTATCAGTTCCGAAGAAATCGATAGTCATCCTGACAACAAAATCGTCATCCTTGCTACCGGAGCCCAAGGTGACGAATACGCCGCTCTAATGCGGATCTCTCAGAGAGAACACCGTACCGTCAAGCTAAAAAAGGGGGATACCATTTTGCTCTCATCCTCTGTCATCCCCGGTAACGAGAAGGCTGTCCAAAAACTAAAAGATAACTTGACGCGCCAAGGAGCAAAAATCATTCACTATGGCATCGCTGACGTTCACTCGTCTGGTCACGCCTATCAAGGCGAATTAGAATGGATTCAAAAAATGATCAAACCTAAGTTCTTCATCCCTGTCCACGGGAACCATTACATGCTGAGAGTCCACTCTGACCTAGCCGAGAGAATGGGAATACCAGAGAGAAATATTGTTGTCCCCGACAACGGTTCTATCATCGAGGTCCAAGACCAGGGTCAAAAAATTACGATGCTTAAGGCCAAGGCCTCTTCTCGTCTTGTCATGGTTGACGGCCTTGGTACTGGTAACGTCCAAGAATTAGTGATCCGCGACCGACAATTGCTCGCTCAAGATGGAATGTTTGTCGTCATCGCCATTATCGACATGGGTACAGGTAAAGTTCGCAAGTCACCAGATATTATTTCTCGTGGTTTTGTCTATCTCAAAGAGTCTCAAGACTTACTCCGTTATGTCCGGATCTTAGTTAAGAAAACGATTGAAGACTCGACAGCGAAAATGCACCCCATCAACATGGATTATGTGAAAAATAATGTCCGCGAAGAACTAGGAAAACATTTATTCCAAAAAACTCACAAACGCCCAATTATCTTGCCGGTTCTAATTGAGGTATAATAGGGAAGTCATGAACAAAAAAAATTACGCATCTACACATATGCCGGGGCTATTTTTATGGCGGCGAATTCTTCTATCCCAGCCTACATCAACTCTTCTTTCTTAAAAGGTTTCTTAGGCGAGGAGGGGATTGGGGCCTTCTATGCCATGACCTCACTTATTACTATCTCTTTGATGCTGGCGGCGCCAAGACTTATCAAACGTTTTGGAAACAAAAATATTCTAATCAGCCTCGTCTGTTTAAGTTTCCTGGCTGTTATTCCCCTCGCCTTCCCTACTCTCAAAGTTATCCACAGCTTGACAGCTTTTGGTATCTATCTTGTATTGGGGTATCTCACAAGATACACCCTTGACGTCTACCTCGAGAACGTTTCCGAAGATAAGGGCACAGGCTTCATCCGTGGTGTATATTTAACCTTTTATAATTTTGCCTGGCTTGTCTCCCCCCTTCTGGCGGCCTATCTTATTAGCGAGGGGGGTTATAGCTTGGTTTATGGTATCGCCGGGGTTGTCCTTATTCCTCTCTTAATCCTTGCCGTTTTCGAACTAAAAGAAATTCCTGATATTAAATCCGAAAGTTCAACTGTCGAACAAGAATTAAGATATCTTTGGAAAAACAAATCCCAGACCGCTCGCAATATCAAGGATATATTAGCTATAGATTTTTTACTCAATTTTTTCTACGCTGTCATGGTCGTCTATATGCCCCTCTATCTTCACGACCATATTGGCCTCTCTTGGGCTTCAATTGGCTTGGTCTTTAGCATCATGCTTTTACCCTTTGTCTTTTTCGAATTACCCCTCGGCAAAATTGCCGATAAGTGGCTAGGTGAGAAAGAAATCATGATTGGTGGGATAATTATCATCACCCTCTCGACAATAGCAACATCCTTCCTCCTCTCTCCCAATTGGGTCTTGTGGGCAATCGTTCTTTTCTTAACTCGCACCGGCGCTTCAACTATCGAAATCATGAAGGAAACTTATTTGTTCAAAAAAATTGACGGTGTTGATACCGGCATCATTTCCCTCTCTCGCGTCAATGTCCCCCTTTCTTACTTAGTGGGCCCAATCTTTGTTTCTATTGTTATCTCTTTCCTCGATTTTAAATATATCTTCCTTCTCCTAGGCTTTGTCATGCTCGTCAGCCTCAAATTTGTCTGGAACCTTCGAGATACAAAATAAAACTTAATTCATCATTTCGCGAAGAGAACAAAACTCACAAGCGGGGTCATCACATTTTTTATCCCAGAAATCAAGGCTCAAGATCTCGCCCGAAACTTTCTTGATCAAACCAATCAACTCCTGCTCTTCTTCTTTCATCACGGTGAAGTGCTCTTGTTTGTATTTCTCCTTTTCGTCCGGCTCGACAAAATCAACGGTAGCACTCACCATTTTGTACTTGCTATCATTTAACAACAATTTATAGAAAACAATCTGCCGTTTAATGTCTCCTTCAGAATTTTTGGTCGAACCTTCGACGTAACCCCGAGTCTTCGGTTTGCCCGTTTTGTAATCAACAACATTCACCTCCCCTTTGTCTCCCAAGAATTCTAATTTATCAATTTTGCCAGTTAATCTAATTTCTGGCGTTAGAACTACTCCCGAAATATTAAATTCAGTTAGAACCCTCGTTCGCCACTGCCCCTCCCAGAAGTCATAATACCCCCCCAAAGACTTCTCCCCTCTTTCGAGAAGCAAACCATAATCACGGGCCGTAAGTGACTGGCGATTGAGATGATCTTCGAATCTAGCTAAAAGATAAGCTTTATCAGGATCTTTCTCAGCTCCAAATTTATTGAAGAAATCTTGGAGCGCTCCATGGATAGCCGTCCCATACATTAAATGCGGTTCTTGGGCCTTCGGCAGACGAAGAAGGTTGGTGTAAAAATAATTCCACGGACACTTAAGGTAATTATTAAGATGCGTAACCGCTAAGCCCCGTTCGAGAAAAAGAGTGCGAACAAATTCTTTGTCTTGGACAGAGACAGAGTGAGAAACCCGAGGGGCAAAAACTAACTCCCGGTGATCAGCAAAAGCCTGTTCATAACTTGAACTATCCATTTTCTCAATCAGGGCTTGGTTAAGCTCGCCAATAAACTGTGACGGCAAGAGCTCGCGATTATTCTCACCTTGGCGTGAATAAGTAATTGTCACCGTCTTCCTGGCCCGGGTAAGAGCTACGTAGAACAACCGGCGCTCGTCGTCATTAGATTTATCCACGGCTTCGAAGTTGCCATTCGCGCTAGCGAGAGAGAAGAGCTGTCTGGGCAATTTAATTAACTCCCTTTTCTTCTTATTGCCCCAATGACCATCATGAGCGTAGACAATATAAACATGGTCGAACTCTAGACCCTTGGACTTATGCGCGGTCATTAGCCGAACTCTCTTGGTAATGACTGTCTCAGGCCCTTTCTTCAATAAAATATTGTGCGTCACCAACAAATCAAGGTACGCGATAAAGTCCGTCAGCCTGCCTTCTTTATGACGTTCAACCAAACTTTTTGCTTCAGCAAAAAATCCGTTCAATTTCTCAATCTTCTCCACGGTCTCCGGTCGAGATAAAAGATAATTAAGAAAACCACTTTCTCGCACAATCTGCTCGAAACACTCCGCCAGGCTCTCGTTCTTAGCAATCTGCACCAGAGACATATACTTCGCAAACCAACCAGAAAAAATCGGATTTTCCTGGGCCAAATCTAGAATAGAAATTTTCTTTTTGTACCCTTCTTGAATAAGTTTGTAGACCCCAAGTGGCGGAAAACGAAGGAAGTCTAAATGCAAAGTCTCGGCAAATAATTTCTCATCGCCAACCTTATCTACGGCCCGAAAGATGGTGATAAGTTTGCGCAAATCAACGTCACTCAAAATATCCTGTTCAGATTCAATTGCCACCGGCACACCAATCTGCTCTAGACTCTTGGCAATAGCAAAGACATCGCGATTATCACGATAAAAAACAGCGATTTGCTCAGGTGGAATCCCCGCCTTTATTTTATTAGCAATATCTTGAGCTAAGAAATATTCTTCAACTGCCTTCTGACTAAACTCATAAAGTTTTACCGGCTCGTTAGAGTGACCACTCTTAGCTTTTAATTTCTTACCAGCCGACGAAGGCGAATCACCAGGAAGCAGACTGTGAACAGTGTCAAGAATCGCCTGGCTTGAGCGATAATTTTCATCAAGAATAATGAGTTTGGCCTCGGGATATTTCTCCTGAAAATAGAGAAAATTCTCAAGCGAAGCCCCTTGGAAGCGGTAAATAGCCTGCTTGTCATCTCCCACCACAAAGAGATTCGGGTTATCAAAATAGCTCGCTAACAATTCAATTACCTTATTCTGAGCATTGTTGGTATCTTGATGTTCGTCAACAAGAAGGTATTGATATTGTTCTTGCAGTTTGAGGAGAAGCTCTTTGTTAAGAGTGAGAACAGTCGCAACCTCACTAATCATGTCCGAATAATCATAGTGCTTCTCTGCCTGTAGCTTAGCTTGATAAGCTTCATAAATAACCCCCAACTCTTCATTCTTCTTCAAACGCTTCTGTTCATCAGCATACTTAGTTTTCATCTGGCCCTCATATCTCCCCTTGTCATGATAGAGGTCAGAAATTTGAGCAAAATTTTCGAACCCTTTTTTGACCTCGTCATGGAACCTCAGAACACTTATCCCTTCACGTTTGAGTTCATTGATAGAGGAAAGAATGGCCCGCAAATAATAGAAAGGATCATTGCGAGTTGTGAGTTCGGTAAATTTCTCGGCTAAAAGTATCTCTTCAAGAATTCTAATTTGATCAACTTCAGTAATATTCGTCGCCCCGATAATACGGGGAAAGCTCTCTGGCTCATCTTTAATAATATCGTTACAAAATCCATGGAAGGTGTTGATAGCGACCGCGTAGGCTGGCGTACCAATAATCTCAGCTAGGCGTCTTCTCATCGACAACACCCCCGATTCGGTGAAGGTAATAGCCAAAATATTCTCTGGCCTCGTATCTGTCTTCCATAGAATATTGGCGATTCGTAGGGCCAAAATCTGAGTTTTGCCCGTCCCTGGCCCAGCCGCGACTAAAACAGGCCCCTCAATAGCGTCCACCGCCTCCTTCTGGGCCTTATTTAAGCGTTTATAAGCTTGTTCGAACTCTTTAGTAATCATCAACAAAAGTATAACACTTTTTGACTTTTCTGCCTTTAGGCCTGCAATTTAAAGGTGGATCGGCCTACAAATCTTTTCTAGTCAAGTGAGATCTACTTTTAAAAACGATAAAAAATGTTATTATCTTATTAATTACTAAAATTTAATTCTAAATAATAAAATGTTACACCAACAAATCAGAGATGAAATTAAAAAAGCGATGCTAGCTAAAGAAACTGAACGCTTAAGTGCCCTCCGCAATATTGTGACCGCCTTCACCAATGAAGTCATGACTAAGGGCAAGAAACCCGATGAACTCATTGATGATGATGGGGCCATTACTGTTCTTAAGCGTCTCGCCAAACAAAGAAAAGAATCAATTGAACAATTCACTATCGGCAATCGACCAGAAAAAGCCGAGGCCGAGAAGCGTGAACTGGCTATCGTCGAGAGTTTTCTTCCCGCTCAGATGTCTCGTGAAGATATTATGAAAATTGCTGAAACCAAAAAAGCGGAGCTCGGTGTTTTCGACAAAACTAAAATGGGGATACTTATCGGCGCTATCTCGCGCGAAACCAAAGGTTCTGCCGATGGCAACCTGATCAAAGAGGTGGTGGAGAGTTTGTTTACTTAACCACTTCCCAAAAACTTTTTTGAGGAGCTTCGTGGCCGATAATTATTTTGGCCAAGTTATTAAGAAGTGGAAAAGCTTCAGCCTTGCGACCCAAGCGATCAAGAAGTGGAGCCAGAGACATTAAGCCCTCGCTCTCCTTATCAGTCTGACCGGTTCGGCCAATCTCAACTCCAGCTTGGTGATTAAGAGAATGTTTGTCAAAACTGGTGGAGACAAAATCGGCTAAGGTCGGTGAGGCAAGGAAGGTCTCTCTCTTGCCTCCAAGAATTTTAATCAAACGGAGAATCTCTTCCGTCGATTGGGCAAAGAGAATCCCTCGCTCATTCATAGTCCAATCCGCTCCTTCGGCAATACCAAGGCCAAGTGCATAAATATTTTTTAAGACACCAGACCAGACAACCCCCTTATAGTCAGCTGAGTATAGAGCAAGGATATTTGTCCCGTGGAAAAGATTTATCACTTTTTCTGCCGCCACCCCGGTCTTGGCAGACACGAGGCAAGCCCCTGCTCGACCAGCCCAAATCTCTTCGGCGATCATCGCCCCACTCACCACGACCCAAACAACTCCAAGCGGTAATAACTTACTACCAATCTCAAAAGACAATTTGCCCGTCTGGCTATCGAGCCCTTTAGACAAGAAAACGATAATCGCTTGCCTCGGCCAATAAGGTCGAGCAAAAGCAAGAAATTCTTTAACCCGCCAAGATGGGATGCAAAGAAAAATAAACTCAGGCTCGTCCAGAGCCTCAGGTAGAGAAATACTGTTTTGATTGAGGTTAATTAGTTTGGACTCATCACAATCCCAATAGACAAGATGGCGATCCTCTCGTGTCAAGATCTTTCCTAAGGCTTGGCCTAGCTCCCCAGCCCCGATAATGGTAATTCTTGTCATGTAGTTATTTTACCACGAATTAAAAAGAATTCCTTTTTCCTATTGATACTGAATATAGATCGGACGAGGCTGAAGTTCAAGCAATTCGGCTGGAGTCATGAGACGATTTGGTGTTTGCTTAAGATCATTTTTGTAAAACAATTTGAAACCAGTAAACTGCACCGGCTCCCCGGCAACGAAACCTTGATAGGTGTCGATTTTCTTGGCCGGCGCACCCCAACCGTCCATGTCGACAACAACCTGAACTTCGGGTAAAAGTTTGATCGATCGATAATTGGTAAGCATTGGACGAGTGAAGCGATGAATTATCAAAATTTTGGGTGGCAAGTTATTTTCTTTAACTAAATTAGCCAAATAATCTGTCGCATAATTAATATCCACCGCATCAAAGGTGCCGATCACTGTCCCCGGCCGATCACCAGCCTTCATCGAAAATTCAGGGTCAACTCCCAAGTGAACGTTGGGCAACTTAAGATACTCTTCCAAAACGGGAATCTCTGATTGCAAATTACTCAACCCAACTTGAATATCCAAGAAGACAAGGGCGTCTCTCTTCTTAGCCATGGCCAGAACTTTGTCGATCTCTGTTGCTGGCATACGAAAGCGATATTTGCCGTCAACCCCCTTGCTCTCTTGAGCCGTCGCCACAATATAGTGTAAAGCCGGCTGAACAGGCGTCTCAGGGTCAGCAAGCTCCCACCTCTCCACCTCCACATCAAGCCGACGGAGAACCTCTTCGGGAGGATACTCGCCAAGAATCCCCATACCCTTAGAATAGAGATTGCCATAATAAGCAACAACCCGTTTGAACGGTAAGATTGCCCCAACCCTAGGATAAGGAGCTTTAGTCGGCCATGGATTCTTCTCAACAGGAGTAGAGGTAGCGTCTGTCGTCGAAATTCCCTCCGAGCTAGAGGCCAGAGGAGTAATTGGATAATTAGCCAAAAGATTCATCCTCCGGTCATAATCGACGAAGTCAAAGACAGGGGCCGCATAAACCGGAATCGTCGTTGTGCTGTTAGCCAAACCTACAGCGACAAGTCCAGCTTGCGTATATTGTTCGGGAAACAATTCGCCCAAATAAATATAACCAACAGCCAAAACCAAAAGAATCGCCATCCCCCCAACAATTTTTGTTTTACTGACCCGGCGAAGCTTTTGTCGCATTTTAATTTTTAGCTAATTAAGCCTTAGATTTCTTAGCAACTTTTTTCTTAACAACTTTCTTCTTGGCAACCTTCTCCACCACTTCTTTGGTTGCCTCCTTAATGGCCTTCTTCACTTGAGCAGATTTCTCGGGCGTCGCGTGGACATGAGCCGAAGCAAAACTTTCTATCACCTTGGTCAAACGGTCAATCTTAAGACCTAGAAATTCTAGTTGTTTCTTAACCTCATCGCTTGATCCCCCGCCACGACTGTCACCAAAACTTGGTCTCATCGGAAGACGAGAACCAAAATCCCTTCTCGAAGAACGGCCCCGATCGCCACCACGATCACGATTCTCACTGAAGCAGTCATTGCAATAAATGGGTTTATCACCAGTTGGGCGAAAAGGAACTTCGCAATCTTTACCACACTTACTACAAATAGCGTCGTGCATGGTCACAGAGCCACGATCACCACCAGAGCGTCGGTCACCACCACCAAATCTCGAACCGCCACCACGATTACCCCCGAACTGGCCCCTGCCCTGATTAAAGTTTTTCATATATTACAAATTATATGCTCTTTTTGGTCAAATAGCAAGAAATTAGACGCACCCAGATTCATTAATAATAATGACAAAATTACAACACATCCAACCCCCTAAAGAAGGACCGACCTCCTACTCCCTAATACTTTATCATTTTATCACAAAATCTAATTGCTCTTTAGGAATCCCGAGAGATTCGCCATAAGCAATGGCCTCTGACCAAGTCGCCTTGTCAGAATGATTAATAAGAAAAGTTTTATCTTTGAAAATAATTCGGACCTCATCTCTGCCTGGCTCCCAGAGATGGATATACCAAGGGCCATTGGCCAAACTCTTGGCTAAATCAGCAACCTGTTCTTCGGCAACCAAAACATCGTGCAAAATCCAATCTTCATCGTTATAAGTTCTCTCAATTTTTAGTCGTTCAAGAATCCCCTTGTCCCCCAAACTATTCTCAATGATTGTCCCTTTTAGCATAAATTTTTATTCTTAGAGTCTTCTCAACACATTTAATAACATGAGTAATATATAAGATTTACGACATATGTAGAAGACATTCGCACGGCTTCTGTTTCAAAATCACTTTTTGCTCACTTACTGTATTTATAAATACTCTTTGACTGCCCAAACCGGTAGCAAGCCTTTTCTCAAGGGGAGTGTGATGGCGGTATCCCCTATTTAAAAATTCTTTAACTAAGGCTTCGTGACGTAAGTAAAGCGCCTTTTGTTTACCAGCCCAGCGTAGAGTCTCTGGATGACGTGAGTACCCTCCTTTACCCTTATGCTTAGTCAAAATATTCCAAAGTCCGTGGAGTTCACGATGCTCAGCGAGCAAATGTTTCCGACACAAATGTTTTGGATGTATGTCCCAAACGCGCATATTTTATTCTTATAAGCCAATTTTACTAGCGATAAGATAGGTTAAGGTAGAGACCGAAGCCGCAAGCACTGCACCCCAAATCAAATCAACAATCGTCACAAGAAGGGGCCAATCTTTAGCCAGAGCCAGGTTGGTAAGATCATAGGTCGCGTAACAAACCAGACCAAACAATGCGCCGAATAAGAGGGTGTGGATCCACGAACCTTTCTCCATAGCTGGAGTGATTACAAAGACGACCAAACCAACGATAAACAGAAGGTAGAAAAGTATCGCCGCCAGCCAATTCACATCCGGCTTTAGAAGCGAGCCAATTTGCTTAGAGTAGAAGCCTTTAGCAACAAGCCCAAGCCACACCATGTCGATAGCAAAGAATACGGGAAGTGCGATTGCATAAAGTTTTATGAACATAAAATATAAAATTAATTGATAATTAAAAAATTGGGCTGGGTCTCTTAAACGAAGTTAGAACCATAATGTTGCAAGGAAAAAGCAACTTCTTTTATTTTAGCCCATCTTTTACTCATTGAAAACAACAAACCCGCCTCGCAAAATGACAGCGTGCTTGCTGTCCCTTGCGGGCGGGGCTTAGGCGTCAACGGCGACAAGTTTTTCCTTGAGGCGTTCCCTTAGAGCTACTTCCAGTTCGGGGATGTGTTCGGGTTTGAACTCAACGTGCCTTTTCAGCCAGAGGCAGGCTTGCACCGTCGTGTATGTTCTGACTCAGGGGTCAATTGAAGAGAAAAGGTTATTCCTCGGATCAATTAAAAGCAAAATAATATTAAGAAATAAGATTATTTCATTACAAACATAAAACCGCCTTTGAGGCGGTTTTATGTTTACTCAACATCTATCTTGACGCGTTTCTTTATCTCTTCCTCCGACTTCGGGAGTGTGATCGTGAGGACACCATTTTTTGATTTCGCCACAATGTTGTCCTTCTTTACCCTAGCAGGGAGAGCAAACTCTCGCCTGAATTCGCCGTACTCACGCTCATAGCGATACACTTTACCCTTTTTCTCTTCTTTATCTTCTTTCTCAATCTTGCCGGAAAGAGAGATGTAGTCGTCCCCAACCTCTACATTGATGTCTTTTGGATCAATACCCGGTACATTTGCCGTGACCTTGATCTCGTTATCCGTTTCTTCAACATCAACCCGTGGGAACATCGTGGAGACATTACCGAGCCCGCGACTGCGGAAGAGACTCGGCGTCATGATGCTGAACGGATCCCACGAATCGTCGAAGAATCTATCAATGAGAGAGAAGGGGCTCGCGAAGTCATCGCGTCTTGATAGAGCTTGGTTTTGGTTATCTCTCTTTTGGATTTCTGTTTTCATACTTCTTTGCGATTAACTTCTAGTAATGTCCCCTTGCATTCGACCTTACACAAGGAATTGGAACTTCATTACACGCAAACTAAAGATACCTACAAGGTTTCCCCTTAGCTTTAGAGAATCTTAATTCTCTTATTCTCGCTTTTGCGAGTTTATCTAAACACTATTCAATTGTATTTGAGATGCTAAGTGGCATCAGAAATCGAACGAATGAATTTCTTTAGCCAAGCACCTCTCATTACTTGCTTCACTAAAGTCATGCATTATTTTCTGCTTAGCGACGGTCGACCACTCCGTCTACACTCTATTTAACGTATCTTGCCGAAAAAGGTGTCATCAGAAGCTGTACCAGAATGACCTAAAGAATTTCTCTTGTTCGCGGAAATAATCATCCATAGCCTTAAACCGGGCTTCGGTCTGTTTTCGCATTTGCTCCAAATCTTTTTCTGTAATAGGAGTTGTAGTGGAATACGTCTTAGCTTTCCCATTCTCATACACAGTTACAGCCTCGCTTCGAAATCCGTAGGGCGAGTCAATAGAAACCTCCTCAGAAGTTGTGGCAACTTTATTTAATCCTGAAACAGAAAACTCTTTTGGTTTATTCCAGAAGTATATGTTTGCAGTGAGGCTTGCCACCAAAAGAGCCCCGATTATGTAGATAATTTGACGGTCTTTCATGTTTTAATAAACGAAAGGACATCAAAAAGGTGTCATTTATTTAAAAATCGTGGTTTTGTATACGTTCGTTTCTTCTGACCAAATCCAACCATATCCTTGAGGTGGGGGTGGGCTGCTAGTTTTTTACGAGTGCGAGAAAGGTTGAGTTTTACAGCATTTTCTGTTGACTCAGTAATTGTTGCTATATCTTTGATTGATTTTTCGTCCTGATAACGCATGAGCAAAACATCCCTGTTAGAAGATGGCAAGTCTTGAATGGCATGCCAAAGTGCTTCAGCATCAGATTTTCTATCAATATCCTCAGTAATTTCATATGGAATATTTTCTGCATCTTCAATCGGAAGAGAGTTTGGTTTTCGATAATGATCAATGAGGAGATGGCGAGCAATGGTGAGAAGATAAGTGAGATACGAATACCCTCTGATTTTAAATTTAGAAAGATTTTGAAAAGCACGTAAAAATGTCTCTTGCATCAAGTCTTCTGAGAGATCTCTATCGTGGCCAGTACGGTACCAGAAGTAGTTAAACACTTTGTCTGCGTATTTTTTATACAAGGCCTCATATTGCCTTGTATCAGCTTTGGCTTCCTGAACAAGAATGGTGTCTTCCTTATTCATAAATTCTAAAAATAACGCTCTCTGGTCGCGCCGATAACGCGCTGACTCTTGCTGTGTTTATTGGATGAAATTCGAACTTTTTTCAAAGCTAATTTTTGTAATCAACCTCGACGCAACTCGAGCACCCCCATTCTAGCAAAAAGTGACAAAAGTGACACTTTTTGATGTTTCTGACCCTATCCAACCCTCTCAATTTTTTATAAAAAAACAAAATTTGACTATTCTCTCAATCAATGGTATCCTGATAAAGGAATACTAACCTTTGTCAACAAACTCACATTAACTTAGCAGAAGGAGAACGGCCATGAAAAAATGGTGGAAACTGGCCATAATCGTGGCCCTGTCGGTCATGGTTATGTCTAACAACGTTTGGGCGGGTGGCAACATCCGTCCTGGTGGTAGTCTGAGTCCTCGGGCTCTCGGTATGGGTGGTGCTCATAACGCGGTTTCTGGTGACGGTGCCGCCTTTTACCACAACGTCGCCAACATCAGCCAAGCTCCTGACTTCTTGGAGTTTGACTTGGACACGATTGTGACCAAGGCTCACTTTCGAGAATCTGGGAGCAACACTGAACACGAGTCGGAGCTAGGACTGTTCCCGATGCCGATGTTTGCGTTAACTCATCAGTTAGATGACAAACTGACGCTGGGTCTGTCTCTGTACCCAAGTGATGGTCTCGGAGTCGAGTACCAAGGCTTGAAGTATCAAAAGAGCCTGCTCGCTTCGATTAACTTCACACCAACCATTGCCTGGCAGATTAGCGACGAACTGTCTGTCGGAATCGGCCTCGATGTCGTTTACGGTCAGATGATTGAGAATGCCGTCTTCGATCAACTTGGTTTTCCGATCGATGGTGTCTTTCTCAGAAACAAAGCTGATGGTTGGGGTTTAGGGTATCGCTTAGGCCTTCGTTATGAACCGTATGACTGGCTCGCCTTTGGCGTCAGCTATGCCTCAAAACGCAAGGTGGAGATGGATTGCCAGAGCGATGTCTCTGTTCTTGGCTTAGGTCTGGGCGAACTTCGTGGAAAAACCTCAATTGGTTTTCCAGGTCGTCTGGGTCTGGGTGTCGCTATCAAGCCAGCCGACAAGTGGCTCATTGCTCTCGACTTCAACCACTATGACTACTCTGGGCTAGACAAGATCAAGTTTGACTTTGACTGGATCACTATCACGCAAACGATGAACTGGAGCAACAATACTAGCCTTCATCTTGGTGTTGAGAGGACGATCAATGAGAACTGGAAACTGCGTTTTGGTCTGGCTGGTCTCTGGCCATCAGTGCCCAAAGCGAAGACCGTCCCGATCATTCCTGATGGTATGGGGTACTGCGGTTCAGTCGGCGTTGGCTGGAAGAATCACCAAGGCAACTTGGGGATTGATCTCGCTCTGCTCTACGGTCAAATCAGTCGAGAGACTGAACCAGATTGCGGGATATTGGCGCCAGGTCGTAACGTAGTTGATGTGGGGATTGTGTCGGCCGGAGTGACCTATTACTTCGGTGGCAAAATGAACTAGAACAAGAGAAAGGAGAAACGGGGGGTGTGGAGAAATCCAGGCCCCCTTTAGTTTTGTGCACAAAAACTTGACTAGTCTTATATTTGGTGGTTCCATGGAAAATGGAATCAAACAATAACTTGGTCTTTGTGAAAAACAACCTGAGAAAGGAGAGAATAGCAATGAACGGACAAGGTTTGACTATCGAAATTGCCTCGGAAGCCAATTGGTTGGCCGAAGAAGCGGGAACGGTTGGGCATACTGTCGGGACATCTCGTTCTGTGTACGAGAAGCGCTACTGGCCGTATGTGCTAACCCTGCCAATCTCTTGGTTACTCACCCTCTGGGTGATGGCCAAGAAACAATTGCGCCAAGCCCTCGGTCTGCCTGGTCCGTCCATCAATACTCTCTGGTTTGATGGTCTTGGATCGGAATTGATGCAGATCAAGGGAACGGCGGCCGGTTGGAAGGCTCTTGACATCATCTACAACCACCAATTTGGTGGAAAACGCACAATTGGCGGATTACTAGATGATTTCTGGATCGGTATGGTCAACGCTCAAGCGGTGCGTAACCGTTTGAAAGTTGTGACCATGGAGGTCCGTCGGGCGCTGGTGCAGTTCGCGAATGAGCCGGAAGTGCGGATTATGTCCTTGGCTTGCGGATCGGCCGAAGCCGTGATTAAAGTGGTGTCACGTCTCAAGCGACAAGGCATCACGGTCAAAGTGCTTCTGGTCGACATCAATCCGGCCGCACTGGCTTACGCTGAGCAATTAGCAGAACAGTATGGAGTTCGTGATCGAATCCAAACCTTGCAAGCGAACGCACTCAAGAATTTGGACTTTGCTCGTGACTTCAAACCGCATGTGGTAGAGATGTTGGGCCTGCTCGACTACCTACCACAAGAAACGGCGATCCATCTGTCGTCGCAAATCAGGCAGTCACTAATGCCTGGCGGTCTGTATCTGACCTGCAACATTGCTCCGAACTTCGAACAGCACTTCCTCAAGTGGGTTATCAACTGGCCAATGATCTATCGGTCGCCACGAGAACTCGCTGACGTCATCGAGCAGTCCTACTTCGATGATTTCCGCCTGATTTACGAGCCCCTTATGATCCACGGTATCGTTGTCGCTCACAAGAAGGCTTAATCAACAGAAAGAGCCTGACGTCGCCCGGACTTGGTATTATAATAAACACTGAGTCGGGGCGATTTTTCTTTCTCAAAAATATCAAATGACTTTTTACGCTTTCTCGGCACTATTTAATTTTTTAACGAGTTTGGGACTTGGGCTTTTTGTTTTAGTTAAGAATAAAAAAGACCGAACGAGTCAGGCTTTTTCGGCCTTTGCTTTTACTATCGCTTTTTGGAGTTTCTTTTATTATCTCTGGCAGATTGCTAATAATCCTGATTCAGCCCTATTTTGGTGCCGAGTATTAATGGCGGGTGCAATTTTTATTCCGGTTACTTATTTACACTTTGTCCTTCGTTTTTTAAATATCCCAAAACAAAAGATATTTCTGGTTCTTAGTTATTTTCTTTTTGTTATCTTCCTTCTATTTAATGCTACTCCTTTGTTTATTAGTCATGTCGAACCACTTCTCGGCTTTGCTTTCTGGCCAATTGCTGGTCCAATCTTTAATATCTTCTTGCCGATTTGGTTAGCCTACGTCATCTATTCTTCCTATCTGCTTTATCAACGTTATCGTTCTGCTGAAGGCTTGCAACGACTTCAAATTAAATATGTTTTACTAGGTATGATTTTTGGTTTTGCTGGCGGTTCGACTAATTATTTTCTCTGGTATTATATCCCTATTCCGCCGATTTTTAATATCTTTACTTCAGCTTATGTTGCCACCGTGGCTTATTCAATTATCCGCTATCGCTTAATGGACATTCGCATCGTCGCTCGAAAGATTTTTATTTTTGCCGGAGCGAGTGTTATTGCTTATGTCGCCTATTACGTTATTCTCTGGTTTGAAAATAATCTACTTGGTGGAGCTTATTCTAATAAATCTTTCCTCCTTGGAATTGTCATTGCGGTTCTTTTTGTCACACTTTTCCAGTATTCTTCCAAGTGGATTGAAAAATTAGCCAATAAATATTTATTTTTTTCGCTCTACAATTACCAAGAAACTATTAATCGGGTCTCTGGTCAATTAACTCACTATACCGACTTGTCTAAAATTAATGATTTGGTTTCGACAACAATCAGAGAATCTCTTGGCATCACCCGAGTAGAGATTAATTTATTTCAGAAGAATGACCGTTCAGTAAAAAAAGACCCACTTATAAAATACCTGCAAACTAATCAACGCCCGGTGGTACTTGAAGAATTGAGTATTTTAGTTAACGACGAGAGATTAAAAGAACAGCGAGAAATTTTTAGTGCTGTTTATGAGCAAGTTAAGAGTTTAGGGGCAACAATTTGTTTGCCCATGGTTAGTAACGAGCGTTTGATTGGCTTAATTATTTTAGGCCCAAAAGTGATCGGTGATCCATTTACAGTTGAAGACCTTGAGTTGCTAATGACACTCTCAAATCAAGCCGCGATCGCGATTGATAACGCCGAACTATACAAGGAAGTTAAGGATTTCAACAAAACACTCAAACAAAAAGTCAACGAGCAGACAATGAGCTTGCAAGATAAGACCAAGGTGCTTGAAGAGCAAGCGGAACACTTAAAGAAATTGTTAGCGATGAGGTCAGAATTTTTGGACATCGCTTCTCACCAACTTAAAACTCCAATCTCTGTTATTTCTGGCACTATCTCAATGTTCAAAGAGGGTTCGGTCCAAAAAATGCCAGTCGAGACGCAGAATAAGTTGATTGATAATATCTATCAAAAGTCGCTTAAGATTAGCCAAATCATTCGCGACATTCTTCAAGCTTCGGAATTTGATACAGAGAAATTTAGTTTTGTGGAGAAAAGGATCGTACCCGTTGAGCTTAACAAAATATTGACTGATGTCATTGCTGACAATCAAACCTTTGCCAATGAGAAGAAGCTACAATTAATCTTTACTCCTAATCTGGCCAATCCGCAAATCAATTCTGATCCCGATTACTTGGAACAGGCCTGCTTCAATCTGGTTGATAACGCGCTGAAGTACACCAAAGAGGGTAAGGTAGAAGTGCTACTGGACGAAAATCCCCAAAGTATTATCATTAAGGTTAAAGATACGGGTGTCGGTATCCCGAAAGATGATCAAGCGAGGATGTTTGGCAAATTTGAACGGGCAAAAAATGCTGTCGATATGTACACTGATGGTTCTGGCTTAGGTCTTTTTATCACTAAAGAAATCATCGAGGCTCACTCTGGTGGAACAATTACATTCACTAGTGAAGAAGGTAAAGGTACTGAATTTACAATTACAATCCCAAAAACTAAATAACAGTTCAATAAACTCACTATAAATAAATATTATGGCCGAAGAAATAAAACAAGTATTAATGATTGAGGATGATTCGGATCAGATGTTTTTATACAAATCAGCTTTTGACTTAATGAAAATTCCTAGTGTTATGGCCAATGGTGGTGAAGTTGGTATCCAACAAGCTAAAAGATGGCATCCCAAAGTTATCGTTCTCGATATTGTCATGGAAGATGTCGATGGTGAAGAAGTATTAAAAAGACTGAAAGTCGATCCTGAAACTAAAGATATCCCAGTCATTGTTTTTACTAATCTTGACAAGAAAGAGGTTAAAGAAAAATTTATGGCACTGGGAGCGACTGAATTCTGGGGCAAAACCGAACTAATGCCGATGGCTTTAGCGGCTAAGGTACAAGACTATTTTGACCGGAGATAATATCTATGAGAGCTTGACACCTCTCTTTATTCATACTATCCTTTAACCAGAGTCATTACCTTTCTCTATGTGGAGAAAAGGTATATGGCAATGTTCCCTATAATATGGAGGTAAGAAGTATCATGGATGCTCCCACGAGTATGGTGAAAAAGGGCGTTGTTACGCTGTGCGGTGTTCAGGGTTGTTGCCCGACCGTCGACTTCAACACGCCCGGCGAGGTCCACATCAAGGACGACCACGGTGGCCACGTCAAGCTGACACACGACCAGTGGATGGCCCTGAAACAGACCGCCGAGTAAGCGCGGGCACCGCGCCGCGAAAACAAAGCCCTTTGCTGATACGGACAATGACGTCTGTGTTGGCGGGGGCTTTTAATATAGATGCGACAAAACAGAAAGGAGGGCTTATGTCACTACAATGGTCGCGTTATCTGAGAGTTCGCCGGAAGAGTGGCTTGGTGGCCCTCTTTCACGACCTTCACCCGAGTCCTATATATTTGCCTGATGGCGAATGGGTGGGGCTCACAACTGGTTCGATAGGAGATATTCCTCAAGAGATACTGGATGGGTTGCTGGCCAAGAAATTGGTTATCAACTCAGTGGAAGAGGATGAGGCGGAGTATCGGTTGGTCTCGGCTAAACTGTTAAAGAAGCTGAATCAACCTGTAATCTTGTACCTCATGCTTTCTCAAAGATGCAATTTTGGTTGTCGTTACTGTCCGGCTAAAGCCTCTTTGTCCCAAGCGGAAAAATGTTTAAGTCGAGACAACGCGATCGCCGGAGTTAATCTTTGGCTGGATCATCTGAGGGAAGTCGCTGACCCGGAGATTGATTACTATGTCATTTTCTATGGAGGCGAACCGCTCCTGAACTGCGAAGTGATGGAGGATGTCCTTGTCTACTTGAAAGGTTTGCGCGAGAATGGTGCTTTGCCGACTTCGCGTATCTTCCTGATGGTGACAACCAACGGCTCGTTGGTAAACGATAATTTCCTGCGTCTATGTCGAGAATATGATTTGTTGGTAGCGGTGGGGCTTGATGGCCCACCCGAGATCAATGATATCTATCGTCCCGATGCTGGTGGGAAAGGCACCTATGAGCGAACGGTTGAAGCGATCAATGCCCTTGTTAATCATAGGGTTAAGACCTTCGCTTCGGTAACGATCACCCCACACAACATCGATCAGCTCGAGAGTTACAGCCAGTTCTTTGAAGGACTCGGAGTCGAGAAATTCGGCTTCAATTTCCTAAAAGGGAAAGCTCTGCTTGAGATTGTCGGAGTTGATGGTCTGGATCGTTATTATCACCAAGCGGCCCAAGCGGTAATCGCCAACGCTAAGCATCATGGCGATTACCAGATGGAGAAAAAGATTGAGGCCTTTGATGGTCAAGATTTCTTCCCTGTTGATTGTACTTGCTACGGTAATCAATTGGTTGTCTTGGCCAACGGCCAGGTGTCCAATTGTCCATTCGCGAGAGAAGAGCTTGGTGCTGTTCAAGTGTTGGCCTCGGATTTCCGAATCTGGAACACGTCAGTTGTCACTGAGTGGCGGAAACGTCTGCCACTCTATCACCCCGGTTTCCGTGAGGATGATTTCAAGAGTTTGTGTGGAGCTGGTTGCGCCTGGGGTTGTCGCGAGTTAACTGGCAACCTTATGGCGATGGATGAATCTAGTCGCGTTTTTACGCAGGAGGTGTTCAATGAGCTCATCTGGTCCAAGTTCAAGTGTTAAACTGGCTTCGGGCCAAAGACCCGAGCTAGCGATCATCGGCGGTTCCGGCCTATGCAGTTTTTCCGAGTTAAATCCGATTGAGAAGGTTGATGTTGTCACCCCTTACGGTCCAACGTCTGATCAAATCTTGATCGGAGAATATGCCGGAAAAGTTGTCGCTTTTCTACCAAGACACGGAGAAAAGCACAACTGGCCACCGCATCGCGTGCCCTACAAAGCCAATTTGTGGGCATTGAAGGAAATCGGTGTTCGTCACATTGTTGCGACTTGTATCGCCGGTAGTTTGCAAAAGGAGTTAGTCCCGGGAAGTTTGGTTGTTCTTGATCAATTCGTCAATCTGACGTGGGGTCGAGACGATCATTTCGAGACGGACCACTCGTTTCTGCACCTACCGATGGCTAACCCCTATTGTACCGAAATGCGAATGCTTTTAATCGAGCTGGCAAGGAGAATTCCGTTAGCTGTCACCCCGACTGGGACAGTTGCGGTGATCCAAGGTCCTCGCTTCTCGACACGAGCAGAAAGCGAGTGGCTGGCGAAGAATGGTTGGGATCTGGTCAACATGACTCAATATCCCGAATGTTACTTTGCCCGCGAATTGGGGTTGTGCTACGGAGCGATTGCCGCGATCACCGACTATGATGTCGGTGTTGGTAAGGCCTTAACCATGGACCTTTTTAATACATCGAATCGGGAAGCAGTGCTGACCGTCTTTCGAGACGATATCGCCAGAACCAAGCAGTTACTTCTCGGTTTTATCGATCTGATGTCCAGTCGGATGCAGTGTCGATGCGCCGAAACCTCCATCAAAGCCTACTATGAAAGCTGAATTATCCCTTTGTTCCCATCCCCGAGTAGCTCTGGACTACTCGGGGATTTAGTTTTATAGTATTTACATTATGGTAAATTAGAGTAGAATCACTTTGGGGTGTTCTTCGTAAATGCTATAATTCTAGGCAATTAGGCCTAACAACAAGGGAAAGGAGACTAAGAACTATGCTAAAAGTTAAGAAAATCAGCAAAAGCTACGGTACTAAAGTCGTGTTCTCCGACGTCTCCTTTAGCTTGGAACGTGGGCAAAGAGTGGCTTTGGTTGGTAGTAATGGGGTTGGTAAAACAACCCTGCTTAAGATTATCGCTGGTTTGGATGTAGCAGAGAGCGGTCAAGTCGAAATTAGTCGAGGCACCTGTCTTGGCTATATGCCCCAAGATACCAGCATGGCTGGGACCGAGACGATTTGGCAGTATCTGCACCGGGTGACAGGTATCGCCGCACTGGAAGAAGAGTTGGTTCGACTGGAAACTGGTTTGAGTGACAAAGCGATAAGCGATCACTATGCCAACGTCCATGAGCGTTATGACCATCTCGATGGCTACTCACTCAAACATCGAGCCGAAGTGATGATGTCTGGTTTCAGTATGGACAATGTTGGACTTGATCGGCCGTTATCCGATCTGTCTAGCGGTCAAAAGAGCAAAGTTGCTCTGATAGGCATCCTGCTAACCGGCATCGACCTGCTTCTGCTCGACGAGCCGACGAACAACTTGGATCTGCCAGCCTTGATTTGGTTGGAAGATTTTTTGTTGAAGTCTGATGTGGCCTGCATCATCGTCTCGCACGATCGACGCTTCTTAGATCGAGTAACCGATCGAGTTTTCGAACTTGATCGACAAACTCGATTGCTCAATGTGAGCAACGGCTCATATAGTGAGTATCTCGAACGAAAAGCGAAAGATCGTAGCCGACAGAAAGAGCAGTATCGTCAACAACAGGAGGAAATAAGCCGACTCACCGAACAAGCCAGAGAGAAAAAAGCGGCAGCAACTCGCGGTTCTCGTTGGCAAGGTAGCGACAATGATAAGTTCTTGCGCGGTTTCAAGCAAGACAAATCGTCAAAGTCCGGTAAGGTGGCCAAGGTTCTTGAGAAGCGGATCGAACGAATGGATAAAGTGGAAAGAGTCGTTGATCACGAACCGTTGTCTATCTCGCTTGAAGCCTACAGCAATGGTAGTCCGATGGATATCTCGCTTGACCAAGTAGTTGCTGGTTATCCTGGTCGGTTTGAAATTGGACCGATTAGTTTGGCCATCAGTTACGGCAATCGAGTCGGTTTTCTTGGGCTTAACGGCAGTGGCAAGTCAACACTCCTCAAGACGATCACGGGCAAACTGGCCCCGATCTCTGGTCAAGTCTCAATTGGTTCTGGTCTCAAGATCGGCAACATGATGCAAGAGCACGAGACACTCTCTCGCGAAGAAACTTTGCTCGCTTTTATCAAAGAGCGAACGGGACGAATCGATCAGGAAGTTTTCGCCGCCCTAGTGAGGTTTGGCTTCGGAGAGAAAGACATCCGAGGCAAAATCTCTGAGATTAGTCCGGGTGGCCGTGCTCGCTTATTGCTCAGCCTATTCTCTCTGTTGTCGGTTAACGCTTTAGTGCTTGATGAGCCAACCAATCATCTTGACGCCGAAGCTGTCGAAGCACTTGAAGAAGTTCTATCGAGTTACAAGGGAACCGTGATCTTGGTATCTCATGACCGCGATTTCCTTGAGAAGGCAAGAATCGATTTCGCTTATCTCATCGCTGACAACAAATTAAACAAAGTCGACGACTTTCACGAGTATGTCGCCATGGCCGAGCAGAAGGCACGCAAGTTGCTTAGAACTATCTAACACAGGGCCTGCAAGGATTTATTCCGCGCAGGCCCTTTTGCTTTGGTAGCTTAATAATATGGCAATTTCTAAGCTTTTAATAGACATTCACTAGATTTTTGTCATAAATAATTTCATAATTTTGGGGTAAAATTGGTCGGTTTTCATCAAAATCTTTGAGTACTTCTTTCAGATTTAAATCTCTATGCTCGACTTTACCCTTCAAGAAGAAATTTTCTTGTTCTTTATTTCCAAACAAATTTCTCTGAGGATTAACAATATTTTCTAGTATTAATTTTTCGTCTAAAACTTTTTTATTAAAGTAAGATATTACTTTATTGTGAACGAGTTCCAGATAATTTTTCCCATGATCGAGATTTCCAAAATATTCTCCATGGACAAGTCTGTGCCTAAGTCCAGTATTTGAATTTTCTTTCGTCCCAAACAATTCTTTAACTAGATCTTTTCCTAATATTTCATTTGTTAAATTCCAATTTTTTTTACCATTATCTTTAACAAGTGACTCAATCGCAGAAAACATGAGAAGTAATTTGGCTGAATACCCAGAAGCGTTGATTGCATCATTCCAATAATAATAAAAAGGTTCTGGAACGTTTTTATTATTAAGAAGTTGATTTAAAGCTTTTTGTTCATTTTCCATAAACATCAATCCTCCAACATGAGCATCTGCTACGTAGCGGAAGAAAAATACGTCACTCCCTTTTTTATGAATAAGAAATGGTTCGTTGATATATTCAATATAAGATTGGGAAATTAAAGAAATACGAGAGATTAATTTTGAAAGTTTTCTCGCTAATTCATTTAAAGCATCCAAAAAACTTTCAGCTGAAATTTCTGCCGTCGCTAACCAAGCGTCATTTGTCCAACCGTCTCGATAATTAAATTCCCAATGAGAAAATTTAACACCGTCAATTTCAAAAGAGGTTAAATTATTTTTATCTTCCATAACCGCGCAAGTCGTTAGTGTTAAGATCTTGTGTTCGATTTTATAAATATTTAACTCTTTAGTCTCGTCTGCCTGCGAAAAAAATATCTCAAAAGCTTTCTGAGATTCGTCATTATCAAAAAAATCTGTGTCGTTAAAAATCCTTGAAAAGTTCTCAATGTAATCATCCTTTGCAATAGAGCGAGAAGATGTTTTTGTATCTGTTGTATATGAGTCTAGGTTTAAATCTTTGAGTGTTGATACTTTATCAATAATTTTCTTATCAATATCCATTCCAACCAAGATTCTAATTTGTTTATCTTTTAGTTCATTATGTAAATCCCGAAAACCAGAGAAGTAAAAATATCCAACCAAAGCATCTACCTTATCGCAATTAGGCAAAATGCTCTTTAAGTTTGACGAAAGCGTATTATCACCGGTGTTTGTTATTGATGACGACATATTATTTTAAAAGTTCGTTAGTTGAAACACCTAACGCCTTGGCTAAGCTAGTAATGGTTGAAAGAGTTGGATTATTTTTTCCATTCTCGATATTACTCACAAAAGATCGATCAACACTCAACATACGAGCGAGTTCTATTTGGCTAATATCTTTTTTGATCCTAAGTTTTTTGAGATTTTCTCCCAACTTTTTGGCATCATCTTTCATACAAAGATTATAGCATAGTTTGTTGTAATATAAAACAACAAAAAACACCTTCGAAATAAAAAGTGTTTTTTGTCTTCAAACTAGTTATCTTTGAGCTAGCTCAAGCTGGCTGGCCGACTAGAGCTAGAACCTTTCTCGGTCAAGCCCCATAAGGTTATTTTTAGTGTAATTTATAATCATTGGTGAAGCAACTCGAGCACCTCTATTTTTCTACGCGACACTCTTTCACGTACCATGCAATTCCATTGTAATTACCACCTGTGAATACACCTCTAAGTAATACTTTGTCACGTTTTTTGAATAGGAATAACTCTCTTTTTTCATCTTCGCTTAAATTGTCTAAGGAGCACACAATCGGTATATTTCTGAAAGGTAAAAGGGAAGAATCTATAAACACTTGGTAGTTTTCGCCGTAATTCAATATATCTTTGAAATATCCATCGACAAAGACTTTAACATCCTCATACTTATTTAAAAAATCTCTCTGTTCCATTGCAGTATCTTTATGAAGAGCCATAGATAATATACTCGTTATGTTTATTGGAATTGAGGATGTTGCAGTCGTGCTGTCTAACAATCGATCTTTATTGTTTTTATCACTAATAACTATATATACACCCCAACCGCCAAATATGGTTCCAAAAATAGTGGCGATAGCGACTGCATATTTTAACCACAAGGGTAGATCCCCGAGTTCCTTTTTATAATGTTTTATATTGTCATCTAAAACCATAATGGCTAAATATATTATACATTCTAGCAAAAAGTGACAAAAGTGACACTTTTTAACAAATTAAAGATTATTTTAGATTTTCCAAATATGCCCTTAGCAAAGCCTGAATCGTGTTGTTCATGTCTTCTACAGATCCCTTAATTTTTGCCCTATCTTCAGCACCGATTAAAGAATTGACGTAGTCTTGAGCGGATGCATCTGAAAAATAAAAGCGAGTATGTTCCATATCTTCACCAAGAGAATAGCAAGCTTTCAGATGTTGAGCGATATTCTTTCTTTCTGAAAAGAAGCTACCAATAAATCCTTTCCTTAATACTTTCATCGGGTGATCATAATGAAAGGCAACATTTGATCTGATTTTTGCTATTTTCGACAAAATGGTTGAACCATGCTCTAAATTAACAAGGTCACTCCATTTATTTCTGATATTTGGGCTAAGTTTTTTAATAATAAATAAAAAAGGGTAGCTGTTTAATACAGATTTATTTTTTTCTATAAATTTGTAAAATTCGCCAACTGTGGAGATTAGTAGTCTATCAGCTTGAGCCATTAGCCCATTGTATTCCCCAGCATGTTCGGTCGTCTCATCTTCCTTTGGTTTCCGGTAATTTTCTTCAAGAAATTTTTGAAAAAACACCAGACCTTTTAAATCGTTAAAGATAAGGCCAAGGATAAGAAAGAAGTTTTGGATTTCTTTTTCGTCTTTCTCGTCAACTAAAAGCCTTGGCGAAATCTGTTTAAGTGTCCCGAGGAATTCTTTTTTATTTTCCATATTTTATTTTTAAATAATGATTTTTAATTAGAAAGATATACAATTTTCAGCATATCTTCTTCTCTTTCATAACCCCTTAGCCGTCCACTAAGCATTCCTAAGCGATAATTTACCCCGTCACTCATAAGTCGCCAATTAGTATCTTCAAGGGTCTTATCGAGCAATTTTTTGAGTTTGATCTCGCTTTCTCGATCACTCCGATTGGCTTGTTTGTCGTAAACAGTAAAAGGAAGAAAAACATCTTTATTCATCTCAGGATCTTTGAATTGAAGCTTAGTATAATCAGCTTTTTCTAAGGTGGGAATTAACAATTCCTCAAGTTCGGTTATTTTTAATTTCTTGAGTTTAGACACAGCTTCGTATTCTTCTTTGTGCTCATCCCTTTCTTTCCATTCTTCAAGAAGGGGTCCGATTGATTCTAATGTCGCTTTTCCCTCAAGATATTTTTCACCCTCCTCTTTAGACAAACAAAAACGATCTCTATCTTTTGCAAAATCTCGGTCAATCTTCTCTTTTTCCTTAGGCTTATCAATTAGGTCTATTTCTTCATTTTCGACATAGCCACATTTGTGACAGGCGTATTTCATAACAATTTTCTTTCCTTCTTCTCGCTCGGTTTCTCTTTTAAATTCAGATTTACATTTAGGACATTCGTGAGGAGGACGACGCCATTCTTCACCTGTGTGATAGAAAGCTCGACGAGGTAAGTGACCAAGAGGGCAATCATACATAAAGAGGACACGCTCGGGACCTTTTACACCTCCAAGGTCAAGGTGTTTAGAAGAAACAAACATTAGACGACCACAAGATAAACAAGCGATTGAATCGGGGGCTTTAGCCTTTTCTAGTAACTCATCTCGAGCTCTGTCTCTTTCTTCCCATTCACGAATTGTCATTGATTTATTGGCATAGCGTTCACCAGAAATGAAATAAAGCGAGAGTTCGTTAACACACTTGAGTACGATTTTTGCCTTAGCTCGGGTTATTTTGAGATCTTTAACTCCTTTATTTATTTGTTCTTTGTCGTCTGATTTTTTGACCCAGCGCCGACATTCTTCAACAGTGTGGCGATCGTAGAGGTCTGAGTAGTATTGGTGTGATTTGAGGTTTTTCCCAGATTTTTCTTCCATTATTTATTTGCTATTGTTGTTCCTTTTTCTCTTTTTTAATTTTTCTCAATTCTTTTTTTAATTCAGAGACCACCCCAGATTTGAATTGGAGAAAAATTCCTTCGCTAGTTTCTATTTTTTCGGTAATATTCAAGATCGATGATTGTTTATATAATTCTTCATCGCTAAACTTAACTTCTATTCTTTTAATGGGGTAAGGTCTTATTTGTGTTATGACAGCACTAAAAATATCCTTCGGATCACGGAAAAGGAGATGTATAGACCAAATCGATTTGAAAGGGTGGAAGCTTTCAATTTTTTCTTCTAAACGAGATAGCCAGTTTATACTCTCCTTGTGGTTAATGAAAATCAGAAGATTGTAGTTTTCTGGATAACCCTTTTTAATTTTCTTATTAACAATAGAGAGCATCTCATCGAATGTTTGGCATCTTTCCTGTATCTCAACTAGTTCAAATTGGTCCAAAGTAACCATTAGGGGGTCATTGTTGACGGTCATTAAAATAAAATCAGGAAATTCATCTTTAGGTTGCAATAACCACCAGTCCTTACCAGTATCTTTTTTTAGGCCGGAAATAAAAAAGAATTCTGCTAGGCTTTCTCTTGCTCTTTGAATTTTCTGATCAGGACTTGAAAAAAACTTTTTCGCCCCAATTTCTTTTAGAGTTTCCTCAATTTGTTTTAAGAGGGAGACAAAATCTCTGAAATAAGTAAATTCTTCTTCACCGATTAGACAATTTTCTGAATTAGTAAATTTGACATCCATTTTAAGATTTGTCTATAACTTCTTGAGAGAGGACTTTTAAAACAAACTGTATCGCTGCCATGTTAAAAATAGAAGGGACCGAACTTGGTATAATTTTATTTTCTTTATACTTTTCCTCTTGATTCCTGTTTCTAAAATTGTAAGCTGAATATTTTTTATCATTTTTTAAATTGTTCTCTTTAATTATTCCTTGTATTCGGCTGATCTTTGCTCGAGGGTCTTTTTTCCTGATCTCTCCCTCTAGTTGTTTGTATGAATAAGGGTATTCATCTATTAATCTCTCTTTGATTACTTTTTCGACCTCCAACTTATTTACAGGTTTTACAGATCCAATTAGTTTTAAAGTTTTTGAACCTTTTTTCTCATCAAATTCTCCGTCTTTTATAAAATTAATATTCTTTATAAGATCTTGATCTATTAAAAGTGTTCCATTTCCACTTTCGATTGTCGCATTTGCGGTATCAAGAATACCAGCATTCCCGGGACCAATTTCTCCTATTTTTTTAACCTTCTGAATCCATTGTTTATTGTTTTCTTTAATCCTATTTTCGATAATGTTGGAAAGTTCAGAATATTGGATAACTTCTGTTCTTCCTGCATAGCGATAATATACCTCACCGTTTTTTATGATCTGTTTATCATCTCCCTTTTTGCAAATAACAGGTTTGTTAGAAGACTGGTAGGCATAAAAAGCACCAAACGTTTTGCCTTTAATTTTTAATGTATCCATTTCCCATTCTATATAAGGAGCAAAGTGTTCATTAATATAACCAGAAATTCTCTCTTCATCGATACTTGAAAATTGAACCAAACTCTTTTTTGATAAACCGTTGGGGCGCCTTGGTCTATTTGTTACTCCAAAAATAATAAAACCTCCAGAATTATTGGAGAATCCCGCAAAGTCACGAAAATACTCTGCCAATCCGGCAAGATTAAATGATTCTTTAAATTCTAAATCTGTCTGCTCACGATGAAAAAGGCTTAAGTCAGGTTTTTGCTTTAAAAATTCACTGATAGCATCCTCTGTGATTTTTTTCTTTAAATCAAACTTCTTTTTCATCAATAAATTTGTTTTAGTGTTTTTTATCAATCGGAGGACAGGGATCTTTTGCTGGGGCAACGGTGTCACTGTCGATAATTGGACCTTTGGGACTATGAATCCGGACTTCTCCACCGCCAGAATTTGAAGATAATTCTTTGGCGATTTTTATAGCTTCCTTTTGGGTATCAGCGAAGTCACTCGCTCTGCTGGCCCCTTCTCTTTTTACTCTCCAATCTCCAGAATCCTTGTCCTTAGTAACATGATAATTTGCCATTTTCTTCAAAATTAGCTAATAATGACCCTATTATACCATATTTTTCGTTTTCAAGCAATCAAAAATACCTTGAAATATAAGGTTTTTCTCTTTTTTTAACTACCTGTGGATAACTTTTTTATTTCTAAACTGTCGTATAATCTAAATATGGCAAAAAGGAGAGAAAAAACAGAGAGACAATCAAAGACCCACCAGAGAAATCTCTCAATAATGAAATTATTAGTCTCTACCGAAGAATTTCAGATCATAATTGACGAAGTAAGGGAATATCTGGGTATCCCTGTTGACGGCTTGGAAACAAACGAAGAATGTGAAAAATGGGTTGACGAGATGTCTAAAAGTTCAGATAAGATGATCCTCGAAATTAAAAACGGCAATTCTCAATATTCTGTCACTGATATCCCGTGGACTTACTTTTCTCATAAAACAAGGGAGATAGCTCTAAGGTTTAATCTACCCGCTAACTTTATTAACCACATAAGAGATTACCTACTATTAAACAAGATAACTGCACCAACAAATAATTTTACGGTTACAGATCCTTTTCCCAAAGACATGGACCAAAAGCCGAGATCGTTGAGAGTCAATATTTACCACCAATTGACCGATGACGACCTTACCGACCTTAAATATTTTGTTAATAATCTCTGCAAGTTAGAGAAGGCTCCTAAGTTAAGAAATATCGACCGGGACATCCTTTATGAAGAAACAAGGGGAGATCTTGAGCGTCTTGATGAAGTTGAAAATAAGGAATACAAAATGACAATTAATGAGGCGACCAGAGAATTAGAGGGCCATCCTGATGTTAAAAAAACTTATGATAGCAAACGAGCCTTAGATAGAGCTCGACAAAAAATATTTGGTCTCGGAAAATAACAACCTGTTATTTTCCGAATTGAATTTTAGCCCTCTGATTTAATGAGGCTATTATTAATTTAGCTTCATTTTTATTATGGATAACTTAATTTGGTCCACCGAGAAGCGCAAAGTCAACGACCTCTTACCCTCCTCGAAGAACCCACGTCTAATTTCAGACAAGCAAATGGCTGATCTGAAAAAGAGTCTCAAATTATTCAATCTCGTCGAAATTCCCGCGATTGATACTGACAACAAGATCATCGCTGGGCATCAACGCATTAAGGCCTTGCAACTCTTGGGCCGTGGTGAGGAGTTGATAGATGTTCGAGTTCCTAACCGCCCCTTAACCGATGAGGAATATGAACGATACCTCCTAACCAGCAACGCCGTCACTGGCGATTGGGACTACGAAGCTCTTAAGGACTTCGATGTCGACTTTCTTGCTAATATTGGTTTCGATATGACTGAACTGGCTGAGATTTGGGATAGCGAGGAAGTCGAGAAGAAGGAAAAGTTTGATCTCAAGAAAGCCCTTCGAGATATCAAGACTCCAACAACCCAAAAGGGTGATTTAATCCTCTTAGGTCGCCACAAGCTCATCTGTGGTGATTCCACTGATCCCAATGTCCTTAAACGGCTATTTGGTGACGATAAGGCTAACATGATCTACTCTGATCCTGTCTACAACATCAAAATCGACTACAACGGTGGAATTGGCGGAAAGAATAATTATGGTGGCCAAGTCAAAGACGACCGCACTGATTCAGAGTACCACGATTTTCTCAAGAGAAGCTTAGAGAATGCCCTGATGGTCGCCTCACCTAATCTCCACGTCTTCTACTGGTCTGATCAGAAATATATTTGGCTCATTCAGACCCTCTACCGAGAATTAGGGATCGAGAACAAACGAGTCTGTCTCTGGATTAAAAATAGCCAGAACCCAACCCCGGGAGTCGCTTTCAACAAATGCTATGAGCCTTGTACCTATGGCACCAAAGGCAAACCGTATCTCGCCACCGACAAAACTGACCTTAACGAAGCGATGAATAACGAGTTAGGCACAGGTAACGATCTTCTTGATCAAATCGGTGATATTTGGATGGAGAAGAGGGTGGCTAGTAACGATTACGAACACGCTACCACTAAACCACCAGAACTTCACCACAAAGCAATTACTCGTTGTACTAAGCCCGGTGACATCATCTTAGACAGCTTTGCTGGTTCGGGGAGTACCTTAATCGCCGGCGAACAATTAAAACGCCGAGTCTATTCTGTCGAGCTTGAGCCCATCTTCTGTGATTTGATCATCAAGCGTTATGAAGCATTAACAGGTCTAAAGGTCGAAGTATTAAAAGAAAATGAAGAAGTCTAAATTATCAAATAGATTCTTAGAAGAACTAGCCTTGGTGCCGATTGTTAGTTCTGTCTGTGCCAAGGTGGGGCTAGCGAGAAATACTATTTATCGTTGGCGAGAAGAGGATCTCGAGTTTAAAAAAGAAATGGACAAAGCATTAGCGATGGGTATTGATTCAGGTAATGATATTGCGGAAAGTCGGCTGATCAAAGCTGTTCAAGAAGGTAAGCCTTGGGCGATCAGATACTGGTTAGATAACAACAAGAAGAATTACGTCCGACCAAGGCCGAAGATGTTTTGGGAGAACTATGCTGGAAGCGAAAGGGTCGAAAAGATTACGGTCGAGATTGTTCCGGGACGTAAACCAAATGAAGAAGCCCCTCAAGGGAGTTAATCTTTAAATTTCGCCCTTAATCCGGTAATTCTATTTTCTAGTAGATTAGCTGAATAATCTTTTTCCTTTTGTGATGAAAAACCTCGTTGGCCATAAATCTTGGAATCTTTGTCTTGATTAAAGCCGAAAGAAAAAAATAAGTCTGGCTTTCCCGATTTAGTTTTGACTTGATCCAGTATTTGCTTCATCTCTCTCTGATTAAAAACAAGAATCTTCGTGTTCCATTTGGCCCGAGGTTTTCCATTCTTGTCGAAGAAAGGATAAGTCATATAGAGGAAATAGAAATCACTATAATTGTCTTTAATATCGAACCGATTAAACCAAGAATAGTAATCGAAAATATCTTTTTCTTTGCCTAGATATGTTCGCGAACTCTTAACTTGAATCGTCACAAATTTATTTTTGGCTCCGTTAACCAATAGTAAGTCATAATATTTCTGTTGGCGACTAAGTGGTATTGCTACCGAGAAATTATCCTTTTGAGGAAATTCCTCCTTAAGTTTATTAGCGATATCGTATTCAGGAAATTGAATGGCGAAAGTCGACATATCGGTGGATTTAGTCTTTAACGACCCATTCTGTTGCGACCCAACCAGTTCGCAATAAGACATTTTGGTCTATTTCTCGGACACCTTCCATGATCCTTACTTTCTTCATTGAGAAACTAACGTCTATGACTTGAACTTTTGTTCCGTTTCCAGTGCAGAAACCTCCTGCTTCAAAGACTCCGAGGAAATCTTTAGCTGAAATAGATTTCATTATTTGATTGTAAGATTCTTTAGTCGGACCCAAACAGATCATTTGTTCTGGATTTTTGGTGCTAGGCAATCGCAGATATCCAGTATCGCCGATTGTCAGAAAATCTTTTGTCTCTACTTTCTGTCTGCTAACATTCTCTTTCGTAGTTTTTTTGATGTTTGAATCGTCATTCATGACAACACCGACCGCAATTAAAACTACGATAGAAAAGATAATAATAAGTTTCTTAATAAGCGGTTGATTCCAATTAAATTTTTGAACCCTAGAATCAGAAGGTTCTTTTTCGATATTCATTTGCGTGGTGGGTTTTGAGTTCTGGCTAGTTGCAAAAAGCTCCTAGCCAGCCGGTGATCCGAGGACCACCCATATCCCTTTCGGAATATGACCCACCACAGGTAACTCTGACTAGGAGTTTTTTGCACCCGTGGTGGGAATTTGACGACCATGCTTAGGAGTAATAAGTTTAGGTCTCTTATTAAATTGTTAATGTAATAATACAACCAAAAATTGTATCCGTCCAACCCTATCGCTGATCAAAATATTTGTAAAGCTAGCCCACGATTATGTAATAAACGGTCAATTCTGCATAGCTTTACAAGGTTTTGGGGTCTGTCATCAATATAATATGGAAATACAAGCCATAAGTGCCCAAATAAGCCAACCAATGGCCTTACCAACCCAAAAGGTCAAATATTGTCTTTATGCTCGCAAATCGACCGAATCAGACGAGAAACAGGCCCTATCCATTGAATCCCAGGTTAAGGAGATGCTTCAGATTGCCGAAAGAGAAGGCTTGGAGATTATAGACATAAGAAGAGAATCACATTCGGCCAAAGACTCGGGTCAAAGGCCAGTCTTTAAAGAATTATTAGAAGACATCAGGCGAGGTAGGTTCAACGGTATTCTAACTTGGGCACCTGACCGCTTGAGTCGAAACGCTGGCGACTTAGGGTCACTTGTTGACTTAATGGATCAAAAACTTCTTTTTGAAATTCGTACCTTTGGTCAGTATTTTAAGAATTCACCCAATGATAAGTTCTTACTGATGATCCTCTGTTCGCAGGCAAAACTAGAAAATGACAACAAAAGTATTAACGTAAAAAGAGGTTTGCGAACAAGATGTGAAATGGGACTTCGCCCGGGACCAGCAGTAGTTGGATACCTTAACGAAAAGCATTTAGATAAAAAGTGTGAAGTTGTTATAGATCCAGAACGTGCACCAATAGTAAAACAAATGTTTGAAAAAGTAGCTTATGAAAAATGGTCAGGCAGAAAACTCTATCACTGGCTTAAATTTGATCTGAATTTCAAAACTCGTAGTGGTAACAAAGGGCTTACTCTTAGTAATATTTATCTGATACTTCAAAATCCATTTTATTATGGAGTTTTTGAGTATCCACGAAAAAGTGGAAATTTCTACACAGGACGACATGAGCCGATAATCAATAAAGATCTTTTTGATCTGGTTCAAGAGCAAGTAAAAAGTCAGGTATTAAGAACCCAAGAGCCAAAAGAATTTGCTTTCACAAAAATGATGACTTGTGGGCTTTGTGGCTCAGGAATATGTGCTGATGAAAAGTTTAAAAAGTTAAAAGATGGATCAGTAAACAGGCATATCTATTATGGATGTACTAGATCTAAAGATAAAAATTGTAAGTGTGGGTATATAAACGAGATTGAATTAATACAGCAATTTGAAAATCTCATTGATCAAGTAAATATCAATGAGATAGGAATGAAAGAAAAGATTAAATACGAAGTTGAGCGAATTAAACGATTCAATCAGTCAGTTTTAAACACTAAACAACAGATACAAATAAAAGACGTAGACATCAGAGACTACGCCAAATTTATTTTGAAAGATGGACTGGTTGAAGAGAAACGAGAATTACTTACTTGTTTTAAAAATAAAATAACTTTAAGGGATAAGGAAATTTTTATTTCTGAGACCTAATTTTCTTTTTATCGATAAACTCACTTACCTGACTAGGTCTCTCTTTAAGAAGCCAGCGTCTAATGATTGCATTCATATAAGAATTTTTGAGGCGAAAGGCTCTTATCTCGGCAGGAGTGTCGCTAAATGGTTGCTTAGTTTTTGATTTTTTATCGTCTGGGTTTTTAAAAGTTCCACTATGTTTAGGGCAAAGAGTAAGATTCTGATGTTGGTATTGATGAATATGATGTGCTTCTCCTTTGCGGATATAATCTAAGATTTCTTTATAATCATTATTTAGCTCTTTAATAACGGCATCATCCATCTCCCAAAGAAAGACGTATTTAATTAAGTACTCTGAACGCAAGCTTTTTTTATCGTGAATATACCAAACAAAAAGAATTTTTTTATTTTTCTTATACAAAGATGACTCCTTAATGCTTTTGTTCCTATATTCTTCACCGTAGTTAATGATGTTAAGAGAAAGTGGCTCTTTAACCCTTAGTTTGCCATCCTTCCCAACAAGTAATGGGCTTGTCTTTAATTCGACATCAAGATGGGCAATGTCAGGGCCAGCTGTGTTATTTTTATTTATACCAAAATAACCTTCTTCAATAACATATCCAACTCCAGCCTTGGTGCTTACCCGAGTACTGGAATCTGTGGCGGTTATTGAAGCCATTATCTGCCGCAGAGTCTTACCCTCTAAATCAAAACGGGCTTTTTTCTCCAACTCTTTAGGTGTTTTAATCCTGCGTAAATTGAGAATTGCCATATAAGAGAAGTATAGAACAAAACTTGATCTATTGCACTTTTTGTGTCAAAATAACAAAAGACTTGATCAATTTTAGGGGGTATGATAGAATTTGTTTACATGAAAAAAGACAAAAAAAATATAATAAAAGTAGCTGAATTATTCGCGGGTGTTGGCGGTTTCCGTATCGGACTTGAGAGGGCAAGTGATAAAAATTCTGGGTATATTACTGTTTGGAATAACCAATGGGAACCGGCAACAAAGAAACAACACGCTTCAGAAACATATATAGCTCGTTTCGGTAAAGAAGGTCACTCTAATGTTGATATTGCGAAGGTTTCAGCTTCAGAAATACCAAACCACGACCTCTTGGTCGGAGGTTTTCCCTGCCAAGATTATTCTGTTGCAAGGAATCTCGGGCAGGCTGGTGGTATTGCAGGCAAAAAAGGTATTCTCTGGTGGGAGATACATCGAATTTTAAAAGAAAAAGGGGATGATGCCCCGTCATATTTAATGCTTGAGAACGTTGACCGT
The DNA here is from genome assembly GCA_964639285.1 of uncultured Candidatus Saccharibacteria bacterium. Lineage (GTDB taxonomy): Bacteria > Patescibacteriota > Minisyncoccia > Phycocordibacterales > XYD1-FULL-46-19 > CAIPHT01. The sequence goes on along the minus strand of CAZXCI010000004.1, from coordinate 2,752 downwards.
CTAATAAAATCTCCTGCTTCACGAAGAGGCAGAGATTTTGCAATGATACTTTCTTCTCTTAACGACTTAGGATACGTTGTTGAATGGAGAATTATTAATGCCGCAGACTATGGAATGCCTCAAAGACGACGACGGATTTTTATCCTTGGCTATAAAAAAGGAACGAATATATATAAAAAGATATCTTCTCTCAAGGACCCTTTTGGTTGGGTTAAAAAAGATGGTGTTGTTTCATCAGCTTTCCCAATACTTAAAGGCGACATGGAAGCAAGAACCTTTAGTATAAAGGGGGGGCTTTCGGAAGTTAGCGATAATTTTAATAAAGAAAAGCCGGGGATAAGCCCCTTCAGTAATTCTGGAATAGCAATGAACCGAGAAATATATACACTAGAAGTAAAACCAGACTACAGCGGGAAGAGAACTTTATTAAGCGATATTTTAATTGACGATAAGGAAGTGCCAGAAGAGTTTTTTATAGATAAAGAAAGTTTAGATAAATGGAAATACTTAAAAGGGGCCAAGAACGAAGAAAGAAGTGGCAAAAATGGTTTTACCTTTATTTATACAGAGGGACCAATGTTATTTCCTGATTCACTCGATAAGCCGTCACGAACAATAATTACCGCTGAAGGCGGGCCTACTCCCTCTCGATTTAAACATGTCATTAAAACTAAATCTGGAAAACTACGAAGACTCACACCTCTTGAGCTAGAACGACTATGTATGTTCCCCGACAACCACACCATCGGGCAGCCAGACACAAAAAGAGCTTTCTTTATGGGGAATGCATTAGTAGTTGGTGTAATTGAAAGACTCGGGAAGTCTTTGATTGAACATCTTTAATTTTTATCTTGACATTTTTTTACGGGGGTATACTATTTTAATATTACTAAGTTTAATTATGGTTTTGGTGGCATTCTTTAATGTTATCGAGGCCCACAAAAATTATGAAGACTTAAACTATTTTACCTTGCAGAAATATTGGCTATTTCTGTTTTTTAGTTGCTTATAAATTAATCGTTTTGGTGGCATTCTTTAATGTTATCGAGACAATAAAAATAATGTATGAATACAATAAAATATAATAAAGAAAATACTCCTAATGCTTCTAAATTAATGGAGTCCTTAAGATACAGTGGTTATGATAACAACATAGCAATATGCGACCTTATAGATAATTCACTAGATGCTAATGCTACAAATGTAAATATTGAAATAAATTTAGATTCTAAAAAAAATGCCTATATTATAGTTACAGATGATGGAACCGGGATGAATGAAGAGGTTCTTGAGCAAGCTCTACGTTTAGGGTCTATTACTCGCAGAAATATCGAATCAGACCTAGGAAGGTTTGGGATGGGAATGGTCACTGCCTCGATATCTATTGCTAAAAGAATTGAGGTTTTTACCAAACAAAAAGACCAAGCAATGCTAACAAGCATCATGGATCTTGACGAAATGGCTAAAAATAATAACTTCAATATCTACAGAGAAAATTCAACAAAAGAAGAAATAAACTTTGCAGAAAATCACGGGCTAAAAGACTCAGGGACGGTTTTAGTTTTAAGAAATTGTGACAAACTAACAAAACCAGGAATCGTTGAGTTTGTTGATTCTCTTAAAAAAGACATTGGGGAAACATATCGTTATTTCCTAAGGTCTGGCAAAAAAATAACAATAAATAACAAAGTAGTCGAAATTATTGACCCAATGTGGACAGATGGAGCGTTAACTGAAGAGTACAAACAAAAATCAGAAGTTTATAGCGACGAAAACTATGAAATAAAGATTGACGAGACAGATATCAAAGAATCTTTTCGAGTAAAAATTTACATTTTACCCCAATTTGATCAAGGAGTTATGAAGAAGCTAAAAATTGGAATAAAAAACCAAGGCTTCTATATCCTTAGAAATTATAGACAAATATCAAAATCTGACAGCCTAAGTGGCTTATGGGAAGGGCACAACTCCCTAAACAGAATACGAGCGGAAATTATTTTTTCTGGCAACTTAGATTCTGCCATGGGCGTTAATTACACAAAACACAACATAAAACCAGTCCAAGCCGTAGTGGATAAAATCCAAAATGAGATAATGCCCCAGATTCAAACACTTAAGAAAAGATTTGAGAAAATTACAAGGCGTGAAGAGGCAAAAGATTTAAGTTTTAATGAAGCAGAAAGGATTATCTCACAAAAAAATAAGTTATTGGACAAAGCTGAGCCTGATAAAAAAGGAAAGGCTACACCGCTAAACCCAATAGTTAAAAAACCAAAAACTATCGTTAAAGAGGAACAGCCTAAACCCGGCAGACCTAGTCTTTCTCATCTAGCAAGATTTGAAACACACAGCTTCGGGTTCACTGGCCCAATCTTTGAAGTTGAAAAACAGGGTAAAATAACCATTATCCAATGGAATATAGACCACCCATTTTACGAGAGATTTCTTATCCAATATAAAGATAATTCTGACTTAATTAATGCCGTGTCTTTCCTTGTCTACTCTTTAGGTGAATCAAAGTTAAAATATAGTGACGATGAAACCTATGAGATGCTTGAAAATATAATGAGCACAATGTCGACGAACTTAAGGGTGTTGTTAAGTTAAAAATTAAAACCAAAGGACCTCCATTGTTAGCATTGGAGGCCTTTTGGTTTTAACGGCTATTTTACTAGCAACTCGTACTAGCTCAAGTTGGCTGCCGGACTTGGACTCGAACCAAGATACCATCCTCCAGAGGGATGTGTCCTAC
>CAZXCI010000003.1:0-105282 GCA_964639285.1 uncultured Candidatus Saccharibacteria bacterium | reverse complement strand
CAAATTGACAATCGGGACCGGTACGAGAAACAGAGATATTTGTACCGGGGCAAGTGTACAGATCTTTAGGGCAAATAACAGAAGAAGTGTTAACAAAGACAGTGGAATTATCAACATTAGTTGAGCCAGAGGATGCCTCATTGTCGACGGAGACATTGACGTTACTGCTGTTACTGTCATAGTACACGCCAACCCCAGATGTTGTCGCAATGTTTACCGCCCCAAGCTGATCCGCCCTAAGACCTGAGACAATCGAATAAATTTGATTCAATTGCTGACTCAGTGACTCAAGAACAGAATCAAGAGAACTAGCTTGCGCCAACGTTATAGAAGGAACAACTAGAAGACCCAAGAGCAAGAAGGAAGCAAAAATTTTTCTTAGATTCATATTATTTCTATGGAAATTAATCTATAATAAGTTTATCGTTTAAACAGGTCACGTCTATTTCACTCATAAGATCTTGTGTATTGACTGTCCAGATGTTCTGTTGCACAGTAGAAGCACCATTTTTCTCTATTCTTTGACCTTTTGGTGCTTGAACTCCCCCACTTATAGGAGTATAGGTGGCGCCCTCATCTAGATTCCAATAACACTGGAGGGATGCCGAGTCGTTGCTCCTATCAAAGGAGGCAATACCCCTCCATCCAGTAAGAGGGTTGTTCGCAACTCTTGAGGTGTAAAAACTTGTAGTATTACTCTCTACATGAGCATAAAAAGGTGACACAGAAGCACAATAACGTTTAGGTCCATATTTTAGCTCAAACATCGTCGTATGGTCGTTAACAGAAGAAACTTGATAAACACAGCGATACATGAAAGGATCTGGTTCTCCACCAAGATCAGCGACAGACGTACAGTTAACCCCAGGGCTAGTACAAATGTTGGTCGCGTAAAGATTAGTTGCATGGACATCGGTGGCGTAAAGATTTGCCCATTTTTTGCCGGAAGAGCCGAGGTGATAGTAATTATCCGTCTGCGGGCCAACATTACCAGCGACTTGGAGTCTGAAAGTACCCATAGAAGATGCCCCATCATCTGGATTTGCTGGATCTCCTCCAATACCGACACTGCTAGTACGATAGATATTATCATCAGTACCCTGTGTCCACTTGCTGCCACCAGTAATTGGCGAGCAGGTGCCACTTGCAGTACAGATATTAATGTTGGAGGCATAAAGGTTTGCCCATCTTTTGGTGGGAGAACCAAGGTTATAGACATTATCGGCATGAGGTCCAGTATGCCCGTCAATCTGAAGTTTAAAGGTCGGGGAAGATAGATTGTTTCCAATACCGATATTCCCACCTGAAGTAATATAGATCTTATTTATGCCACCAGTCTTAAGACCAAGAGGACGGGCTTGGTTTGTCCCTATCACCCCGGAACTAGCGGGGAAAGATATGGTATTTGCAGTAATAGTTGTCCCATTGTTCACAATAATACCATCACCATTTGTGTTATGAATTCTTTTGTCAGTGGGATCAATAGCTGCCGCCCAGAAACCACCGCCACTATTGTTAATAAGAGAACAAGAGTCTGGTGTAGGACAAATATAATAATTGCTGGCTTTTATCTCTCCGGGTACGGCGAGATTATCCCAGATTTTGGTCCAACGGTCTAATTGGCCAGTGACATGATTCCCGGTTGACGTCTGGGCTAGACCAAAAATATGAAGAAAATTGTCTGTTCCGTTATTTTCCGCTCCGCCACCAGCAATGATACTCCTGACAGCCGTCGATCTATGGAGATCCCCTGTCACTAGAGAACTGTGAGAGACCCTGAAAATTGGAGACAGGACATACTTCCACGCAAGAAAGAAAGTCTTTGTGATGAGCCCTCCTTCTTTTGTCTGAGAACTGCCACTGACATTTATTGGAGGATGACAAGCTGGATTACTGTCTGGACAATCAGGCGGAGTACCTGAAGGTTGGGCCGCAAAAGCCGGACCAGCCAGAACTAAAACGAGGGCGATAGCTAAAAGAGTAAGGCCAAAAACTAATTTACTTTTTTTAAACATAATTTTTTAATAATTTATTAAAATTAATTTCTTGTTAATTGATAAGTTTGCTAAACTCTTCTAGTTCTTCTACCTCCTTTTCCATGTCTGAAGCGGAGACGGGAGGGATTAATTTGCTAAACTCTTCTAGTTCTTCTACCTCCTTTTCCATGTCTGAAGCGGAGACGGGAGGGATTAATTTGCTAAACTCTTCTAGTTCTTCTACCTCCTTTTCTAATCTTAAAGAAGGATTATCTCTCCCCGAGCGAAGAGCCACCCCTTGCGACAAAACAATAAAGAGGGCGATGGCGACCAAGACAACAACAATCGCTACAAGAAGACCAATTAAACGATTGCCAGAGCTAGCGCTCTTGGAAGAATTTTGTTCAAGATTCATAATTCTAATTATTATACCTCTAGAAGACGAGACATGGCAATAAGAAAAGATTAAAAGCTGTTGATAAGTAAAATTTTACCACTGTCCTCGCCAATCTTGACAGAGAGTAAAAAAGGTCTATCATTAAGATTAAGTAGTCTGTTGTGTCCCAACGGGCTTTTTTTAAAAATAACCAACTAGTTTATGATTGATTTAAAAGCACTTAGAGCCGGGCTCGAGCAAATGGAAGAGGAGCGTCATATCCCCAAAGAGAAAGTTCTCTCAGCTATTGAGGATTCTCTTGTTGCCGCCTATAAAAAAGATTATGGCAAGAAAGGCCAGATTATTAGGGCCAAATTTGATTTGGATTCTGGATCAACCAGCTTCTATCAAGTGAAGATTGTGGCTGACGAAACGACAACGAGGTTGGAAGAGGAGGAGGAAACCGAAGACGACGAACGCCCCAAGTTTAATCCCGAACACCATATTACCGTCGAAGATGCCCGAAGAATTAAAAAGGATTCTCAGGTTGGTGACGAACTTATCTTCCCCCTCGAAACTAAAGAGGATTACGGTCGAATTGCTGCCCAAACCGCCAAACAAGTTATCATCCAGCGCCTCCGCGAAGCCGAGAAGGAGTCCACATTGGGGGAATACCAAGAACGCGAAGGAATGGTCCTCAGTGGAACCGTTCAGAAAATCGACCGAGGCAACGTCTTCATCGACCTGGGGCGTGCCGTGGGGATTCTCCTGCGTGACGACCAAATCCCTGGAGAATTCTACCGCCCTGGTGAGAGAATCCGCACTTACCTCTATCAAGTCGAAGAAACCCCGCGTGGAATTAATCTCCGCCTCTCTCGTTCTCATCCTAAGTTTGTTGAAAAACTATTTGAATCTGAAGCTCCAGAAATTGGTTCGGGAATTGTCGAGATCAAAGCGGTAGCTCGTGAAGCCGGTTCTCGCTCTAAGGTTGCCGTCATTTCTAATGCACCAAACATTGACCCGGTAGGTTCCTGTGTCGGGCAAAAAGGTTCTCGTGTCTCTGCCATTATCAATGAACTTGGCGGTGAAAAAATTGATATTATTGAATGGTCTGAAGATCCCGAAGAGTTCATTGCTAATGCCCTCTCTCCGGCCAGAGTCAATAGTCTAGAGCTCGACGAAGAAAACAAAGAGGCCCAAATCGAAGTCGATGCTGATCAATTCTCTCTTGCTGTTGGCAAAGGTGGACAAAATGCTCGCCTCGCGGCCAAATTAACCGGTTGGAAGATAGACATTAGTTCCCCCGAAGGCGAAGAACCCGAAGAAGAAGGGGGTGAAAAAGAGGAAAAAAACAAAGAATAAAGATTATTAAGTAATAACTATTAAATAACCCATGGAAAACGAAAATTATTATGGTCTGGCTATCGCCGTCGCAATTATTGTTGTCGTCTTATTCTTTGGTGGCTGGTATATCTTTATTGGTCAATCTCTAAGTGGTCCAACCTCACCGGCCCCTCTTCCTCCAGAGATCAATTCTGATGCCACTCTCGTCTATGGAACTTCAACCGAAAATAGCGAAATTACTAGCGCCCCGACCTCCCCAGAAAATCCCAGCACGGGAAACTAATCTCACCCGGCGACACCTCGGGCTCACTTGAGGTCTCGTCGGGATTATCACAATTATGATTAAGTTACCAAAAGTAGACATCAAACCGGCCAATGAGGGTGAGATAGAAATTTCCACCGAGCTAGAAGTTGAAATCTTTAATAGTTATCGCGACAAAGCTCTTAAGACTCTGGGGAATGACGTAAAAATCGATGGTTTCCGACCCGGACACGTCCCCGAGGCCGTCTTAATTGAGAAAATCGGCGAAGAGAAAATTTTGTGGGAAATGGCCCAGCAAGCAATTTCTGATTATTATCCCCTCATCCTTCAAGAACACAAACTACCCGCCCTTGGTCAACCTGAAGTCACGATCTCTAAGATTGCCAAAGATAATCCTCTCGGTTTCAAGATCAAGACAGCTGTTATGCCCGAAATAAAAATCGGCGACTATAAGAAGATTGCCCTCTCCTTCTCCGGCGAGACCTCAAGTGAGCCCGAGGTGTCGCCGGAAGAGATTGATCAAGTCCTCGAAGATATCAGAAAGAGTCGAGCTAACGTCAAACATGCTCACGGTGCCACTCCGAAGCCTTCGGCAAGGGGGGGACACGAACACAAAGAGGGAGAGAAATGTGAACATGAAGAAAAAGAAGAAGAGAAACTCCCCGAACTTAATGATGACTTTGCCAAAAGCCTGGGCCAATTCCAGACCCTCGGTGAATTAAGGGCCAAAATTAAAGAAAATCTTGAACTAGAAAAGAAAAATAAAACTAAAGATAAGAAACGAGTAAAAATTATCGAAGAAATTATCAATAAATCAGAATTAAAGATTGCCAAAATTTTAATTGAGAGCGAGAAAGATAAAATGTTGGCCGAAATGGAATCACAAATTAGCCAGATGGGTCTCAACTTCGACGATTATCTAACTCATCTTAAGAAAACTCGTGAGGAATTGCGTGGCAGTTGGGACAAAGAGGCTCGCCAACGTGTCTCCTTCGGTCTAATCTTAGGCGAAATCTCTAAATTAGAAAAGATTGGCGCGCCCGAAGAAGATCTTAAACGTGAAGTAGATTATCTAAAAAGCCAATACAAAGATGTCCCCGAAGACCGCTTGCGTTCCTACGCCGCCAGCCTCATCATCAACGAAAAAGTTTTTGAGTTTCTTGAGAATTTAAAATAATCGTGTTATAATTAAATTATGTTAATTCCAACTGTTATTGAGAAATCCCCCCTCGGTGAGCGCGCCTATGACATTTATTCGCGCTTATTAAAAGATCGGATTATTTTCTTAGGTGGCCCTATCGACGATAATATCGCCAATATTGTTATTGCCCAACTCCTCTTCCTGGCCGCTGAAGATGGCAACAAAGATATTACCCTTTATGTCAATTCCCCCGGTGGTTCGGTTACTTCCACCCTCGCGATTATCGACACCATGAATTATGTGAAGCCGGATGTCGCAACTGTCTGTGTGGGCATGGCCGCTTCAGGTGGCGCTTGGGTGCTTTCGTCTGGGCAAAAAGGTAAACGTTTCGCTCTCCCAAATGCCGAAGTGATGATCCACCAACCACTAGGCGGGACCGAAGGCCAAGCCTCAGACATTGCCATCACCGCCGAACACATCATTAAAACAAAAAAGAATCTTATTAAAATAATGGCTAAGAATACTGGCCAGAAGGAGGAAAGAATTGAAAAAGATCTCGATCGCGACTTCTATCTCTCGGCTGACGACGCTAAAAAATACGGAGTTGTTGATGAAATAATCAAGAACAAAGGAAAGTAAAAAAAGAAATCGCCCGCGACGAGTTCGTCGCGGGCGTTTTTTTCACAAAACCTTGTCGCCATCAAGCGATTTTTTGTCCCTTCTTTTTAGAAGAAAAAGAGCCTTTACTAAGAAAATACCGACGATCCTCGATGGCCCGAATGGTCCGGCGAAGCCCTTGGGCCAAAATTCTATCACTTGGCCGATTAGGGTCTAGAATTAAACTGTCCTCTCGCTGTGTCCATCTAGTTCCAAAATTTTCTGGTCGTTCGCCGACTTCTCCATAATATTTTCGCTTAGACTTCCTAAGACTGGGGAGGTGTGTTTCTCTCCACCTTTTTTGATAAGACCTCTTCTTTTCGGGAGTTTGTCTCTCAAAACAAGATTGACAAATTGCTGCGCCTCCATCTCCACGTGTAGCCACCGGACGGGATTTGTCACAATGAAGGCAAAGTTCCCAGGTCTCAGGATCTCTTCTCCGACAACTGGCACAGATAGGATTTTTATCTTTGTCACGAGTCGCCACCTCTCTACGTTTACGACAAACAGAACAAACCTCGTGCCTTGAAGTATCCTTACTATGGCAACTTGAGCAAATCAGTCTGCCCTTTCGTCGAGTGACATTTTTCTCAACATGGCACTTACTGCAAATTCCCTTCATTTCTCTTCCTCCTAGGTTAGGTGAAGCACCGAGTGCTTCACAGGCTTATTACATGTTTACAAAATTCACATACGACAAAATTCCACCTATATTTCTAACATGAGTTAATCCCCCCTGTCAAACTAGCGCAATTGACCCTAACCCCGCCTAAAATCTCCCCTATTGGGGTGGACTTGAGGTCTAACGGTGGATGTGTTATCATCTAATTATTCGCAATTAAAATTGGTTGTAAATTTATTAGAAAAACTAAATTAAGTCCGTTTGGTCCCAAGACCGGTCATGATCAAGAAATCAATCATTTCTCAAATCTCTAAAGTTAAGGTAAAAACCTTGATTTCTCTTTCGCCTTCTAAAAATACCGTGTAAAAATACCAAACGGCAACACACTTATGAGTTTAAAAATCGCATTTCTCCTCGCAGGGGCCGCTGGCCTTTTGGGTATTGCTATTGGCTATATCCTACGCTACCTCATTCTCTCAGCTCAGAAAGGCTCAATGGAATTGCAAGTTAAGCAAAGTCTGCTTGAAGCCAAGGATCAAGCTCAGAAAATTATTGCCACAGCCGAAGCTGAAGCCAACAGGACACTAGACGCAATTAAAACCAAGGTAGAAACCAAAGAAGCTGAGTTGAAAAAACGTGAAGATCGCCTTATCAACAAAGACGAATTATTAGACAAAAGACAGGCTGATATTGATAAAGAAAACGATGATATCAAGAAAAAAATTGAAGAAATTAAGGAAATCAAAGAGCGCATCGGCCAAGCCGAAGAAGAGAAGCGCCGAGAACTAGAACGCGTCTCTCATCTAACGACAGAAGAAGCCAAAAAAGAGTTGATTACTGTTGTCGAAGAAAATTATGAAGAGGATATCCTCTCTCGCCTTAAGAAATTAGAGAGCGAAGGGGCCGATCGTCTTGAACAAAAGGCCAAAGACGTGATGATGTCTGTTGTCCAGAGACTCTCCACCTCGACCGTACCCGAGGTTATGTCGACCATTGTTGACATCCCGTCTGATGACATCAAGGGTAAAATTATCGGGAAAGAAGGACGCAATATCCGTGCCTTTGAGAAAGCAACCGGGGTAGAGGTTATCATTGATGATACACCCGGTTCTATTGTCCTCTCCTCCTTCGACCCGGTTCGTCGCCAGATTGCCAAACTTGCTCTTGAGCATTTAATCACCGATGGCCGAATTCAGCCAGCCAAGATTGAAGAAATTACTGAGAAAGCTCGCGAAGAAATCTCCAAGATTATCAAGGACAAGGGTGAGCAAGCCGCCTATGAAGCGGGCGTTCTTAATCTTGATCCCCGCGTGCTAATTATCTTAGGACGACTTCACTTCCGTACCTCCTACGGCCAAAATGTCCTTCAACACTCCGTCGAAGTCGCCCACCTGGCTGGTATGCTCGCTGAAGAACTTGGTGGTGACCCCCAGGTGGCCAAAGCTGGGGCCCTCTTACACGATTTAGGTAAGGCTGTCGACCACGAGATCCCTGGTACTCACGTAGAAATTGGCAAGAGAATCTTAGAAAAATTTGGGGCACCAGAGAATGTCATCAAAGCGATGCAGTCTCACCACGAAGAATATCCTTATGAGACACTGGAGTCTGTCTTAGTAAAAGTGGCCGACGCCATCTCTTCCTCTCGTCCTGGCGCTCGCCGTGACAGTTTAGAAAATTATCTCAAGCGTCTTAAGGATCTTGAAGATATTGCTAACTCCTTCCCCGGCATCGAGAAAACCTATGCCATCGCTGCCGGCCGAGAGATTCGTGTTTTCGTGAGACCCGAAAACGTCAATGACTTAGAGGCTCGCAAAATCGGCCGCGACATTGCTCTCCGCATCGAACAAGAACTTAAGTATCCTGGAGAAATCAAAATCACGATTATTCGTGAAACTCGAATTATCGATTACGCAAGATAAAAATTTTTTGCCTTAGTTAATAACATATTGTAAAATAACATTATGCAAAATACATCACTTTTCCATCGTGTTCAGCAAGACAAGGCCCCCGGGGTTCTATCCTTGATCACCGAGATTAGCCAAGGTGACTACAATAAGTATGAGTACAATCACGAGCTCAATGTCCTAGAGCTTGACAGAGTTCTCTATGGACCTCTTTTCTATCCTGTAAATTACTGCGATGTCCCTGGCACCTGGAATGAATCTGACAAAGATCCCCTTGATGCCGTCCTTTTCAGTAGTCAGCCCGTTGTCCCTGGTGTCCTGGTTGAAGGACGGGTTGTTGGCTTAATGGAAATGATCGACAACGGCGAAGTTGACCACAAAATTGTTTGTGTCAATGCTAAAGACCCCCGTTTTGACCATGTCAAAACGGTTGATGACCTCACCCCCTACCAGCGCAAAGACATGGTTACCTTCTTCGAGCTCTACAAAATCCCCCAAACTGGCAAAGATACAACAAAAGTTGGTAAATTCATCGGCCCGGAAGAGGCAGGAAAGTTTATTATGGAGTGTCTCGAGGCCTACAAGAAAACCTTTGGCTCCAAAGAGTAATTTTAACTCTACACCACAAACTCCATAGACAAACTAGGCCCATTGTACTATAATGGTCTCATTATCAATCCTTAGATAATTTATCTCGTTTAGACGAGAAATTAATAAAAAGTCATATGAATAAGCAAGCTATCATTGAATCCGTCGCCGAGGCCATTGGTGGAACCAAGGCCAGCGCCGAGAAAGCCGTTGATGTTATGATTGACTCGATCATTTCGAGCCTCAAGAATGGCAACGATGTCTCTATCGCCGGATTAGGCATCTTCGCCGTCAAGGACCGCAAGGCCCGCGAAGCTCGCAATCCTCGCACCGGCGAGGCTGTCCACGTCCCAGCCATGAGAGTTCCTAAGTTCAAGGCTGCTAAGGCCCTCAAAGACGCTGTTAAATAAAGTAAACAAAAACCCCCGCCTAGCTTAGGCTAGGCGGGGGTTTTTGTTTTGTGAGGTTTTTGCCTAGCGAGATTTTTAGTAATTCTTAATCAAAGTTTCAAACTCAGATATTAAAACCTTGGTGATAGGCCCCGGGAGACCAGAGCCAATTTTTATCTTATCAATTATCACAATCGGGAGGATATTCTTGTTGGTCGCCGTAATGAAGGCCTCATCAGCAGTCTTAAGTTCAGTAATTTTAATTGGCCTCTCTTCAACCGGAATTTTGAGCTTCTTAGCTAATTCAAAAACAATTTGGCGCGTAACCCCAGCTAGAATCCCCTCCTTCGTTGTGATCAACTTACCCTTTTTTACCAAGAAAAAGTTACTGGTTGAACATTCAAGGATTTCTCCACGACTAAGATAGAGAATTTCTGTTGCCCCCCGCTTCTTCTTCTCCGCCTGAAGTCTAACCGCCCAAATATAATTAAGACTCTTGGCCTCTGGTATTAGGCGTTGATAGTCAAAAGTCATGAGCTTCGCCCCAGTTTCGAAGAGTTTAGTCGGCAAATCATAAAGATTCTCAATCAAAATCGCTAAGGTTGAAGTCTTTGGGTTAAAAAGAATACCCCCGATCGCCGGCCCGCCCGTGAGGACAAGTCGAATACTAGCATCTTTGAGACCATTTTTCTTAATTAATTTATAAATAATCTGCTCTAATTCTTTTTCTCTCAACCCAACCTTAAGGTCCAAAAGTTTGGCCGAGTTTACGAAACGCTTATAGTGGTCAGAATAACGGAAGATTTTGCCGTTAAAAGTTCGCATGAAATCGAAGACCCCATACCCACGGAGAAAACCGATATCGCTAACTAAAACCGCCGGCTTGCTAGCCAGCACGATTTTGCCTGCCTGCGCAGTCGGGCCGTTGACCCAGATATATTTCTTTAGCATGGTGCGGGATGGGAGAGTCGAACTCCCGACCTCAGTTTGGAAAACTGATATTTTACCGCTAAACTAATCCCGCCCCGTTAGAGGCTTGAGAGCCTCTAACGGGGCCCGCCTTCTAACTAGACCTTAGTATCTTAGCAAAAATTTTGAATAAAAAAAAGGCCCCCGTGGCCTTAAAACGGCACAACGGGGGAGGTTGTAAATTTAGATCAACCCACCTTTCTTCCCCCGTCGCTTAATCCGCCAGATAAGCAGGAGGATAATGGTCATGGCTGCAACATTGGCCCAAGTGAGCCAATCACCGGTACGGAAGGTGTCGAGTAAGATCACTAAGAGGCCCAAAGCGTAGATACGGAGAAACCAAGGATCAAGACTGCGTTGGCCTGAGCGCATCTTCCACCATTGCCAGACCCAGGCCACAGTAATAATGATGAAGCCGTAATGCATTACTCGGTCGGGATATTAAGTTTGTCCTGTAATTTTTTCATCGCATCTAATTGCGTCTGCAATTGTTGCTGTTGTTCAGCTGTCAACCCAGCAGGCATCTCTGTTGGGATCTTGGGAATAACCCTAGGAAGCTCATTTATCGCTCCAGAATTCATTCCACTCAAAGCTTGGCCAAAGAAGAGTCCGGCGAAAAGACTAACAAGAAGTGATAGGAGAAAGATGCTGACAACGGCAATAAGAACCCAACCAGCAAGACCAACTAAGAGGTAACGAAGTCCTTGTTTTTTGGCCGGGTCAATTAAGACCTCTCCTTTAACCTGCTTAACATTCCCGTAAAGAAGATAGGCATAGATAACTCCTAAGGGAACAAAGAGAAAATTAATAGCAGAGCCAAGAAGACTCAAAACTAAAACAAAGACCGTGGAACCGAAAGAACTAAATAACGAAGCGACAAAGCCAGCAATAGCCATCAGAATGAAATAGACAACAAACAAGATTACAGACAGGAGCAAGAAACGTCCAAGAATTGGCCAGAAATAATCACGAACATACTCACGACTTTTGACAATAGCTCGAAGCCCTTTCTCCCCCTCGACAACAGAAATAATCTGAGCAAAGGCTAACCAAACAGACAAAATAATTCCCGGTATAACAAAGAGCATGAAACCCCCACCAGCAATAAACATCGCCAAGATTGAAACCCAGAGATACGAAAGCAATTTCCCTCTACTAAGACGATAAGCTTCTTTGACCGTTAACACTTGGTTATTACTTAGAACAAGCAAGATCCCGGCTAAAGCCCAGATCACGCCGATTGAAACAACAATATTAATCAACGAACCAAGCGTAATAATTATCCCTTTCCCCAGACTCATCAGAACTTGATTGAGAGCCATTAGTAAGAAAGGTAGGGCCATAAGACCAACAAGCAAAGCAAACTTTTCCCGATAGATCTTCCAAGTATTCTTGAAGAGATCACCAACGCCAATTAATTTTTCCATAACAAAAAATAGATTAAAAGATTACTAATAATTATTATTAACAGTTTGATTATAGCACAAATAAAAATTGTGATATAATAGTTAATATATGGAAAACATTATCAATGCAACCGAAGGCCTCAGTGCTTTGCCCACTGGCGCTTGGGGTACGGTTATCGCCAGCGTTGCTGGCATGACCACTTTATTAATCGCGATCATTGTCTGGACCCTTTTGTGGAAAGGTCTAGCCATGTGGCGAGCAGCTCGTAATGGTGCCAAGATTTGGTTTATCATCCTTCTCCTGGTCAACACCGTTGGGATCTTAGATATCATCTACTACTTCTACGTCTATAAAAAGAAGTGGGGCAAAAAATAATTATTTAATTCTTAATCTAAAAAACCTGATCTAGAAATGATCAGGTTTTTTATTTTACTCTGAACAATACCGAAGAGTCAGATATTCCCGCCTTTCTTTCTCGGGAAATTTTTCAATCGCATAACGAAGAGTAACGCGAGGAAGTCGCGCCCCAGACTCATCCAAGAAATTAATTAAAACTTTTTTGTCGCGCTTCCCCACTTCGCGGAGCATCCAACCCAAGGCCTTGTGCATGAGATCATGTTTTTCTTTTTGTTTAAAAAGTAAAAATTTGGTAAGTGCCAAGATTTCGGCAAATTTATTATTTTTTATAAAAGGGAAAGTAGCCAAGACCGCCACCCGGCGGGACCAAAGATTTTTTGACCGCGCTAGTTTTAATAAAAACTTATTAACCTCTTTCCCGTTTAGATAAAAGTTTAATAAATAATCGCCTACAATATTCGGCGCACTTAAATCAACAAGATCCCAATTATTAATGTTTTTAATATTATTGATATAAAAATTAAAAATTTGTTTCTTATTCTCCTTATCTCCCTTCTTATACAACTCAATCAAAATCAGAAGTACTGTTAGTCGCTCTTCATGAAACGGACTTTGCAAAAGTTTTTGAAGCTCATCGAGGGTTGTGCGAAGTCGCATCTGGCTACGCGAGAAACGACTTCTCACAACTAAACGAGTATTGAGACTTCGCACGGCTTGAGGTTTCTCCTCAAGTGAGCCCCGCCTGCCTTGCGTTGCAAAGCATTGCGGGCAGGCCGAGGTGAAACCTCTAAGCCATTCCTTCGCAATCCGCCTCTGCTCTGGCACCACCACGCCCAAGAACTTATCGCCCTCGCCATACTCCCCTCTCCCCGTTTTGAAGAAGCGCGCCAAAATCTTGGCCTTATCTTTGCTGGCCACTTGGCGCAAATCAGCTTTTATTTTTGAAGCTAAGTCTTGTTTCACACCCCCAGATTACCAATTTAAAAATTTCTTCTCAAGAGCCCTGCTAGCGATGAAACGTTTTACACACAAAAGAAGAACCCCATACTAGCTAGCATGGGGTTCTGGGGAAGACAGGGAACTGGGCTGGAAGGTGAGGTTCTTGTTCTGACTCTAGCCAAAAATTTTGGGAGAGTCAATTACCCTTTAGTGAGCTGTCACAGCTCAGACCTTGCCAGTTATTCTTGGTGATTAGGGCCTGGATCGAACGGCCCGCCAGAAACCGGGACGCCTTTTGAAGAGCCCGAATTCGCCTCCGGCAGAGAAATCATTGCGTCAAAACGTTCCTGAATAATAGGAACAATGACCTCACGAAGCTCTTCTACTCTCACATCGATACTCTGAGCAGTGGAGTGCATCTTGCGGCGAAACTCGTTCTGCGGAAGGAGAGATACCCTCTCGTTGGCAATAGCCAATGAGACTAGCTTCTCCAAAATCTGCGTCCTTCTTTCTTGCGTTATAGGCATAACTTTTCACCTCCTTTCAAAGACCAAGTTTTGCTAACCGACCATCGATTAGCACCTTAATACCCTTTAAGTATAGCATAATGACTAGTATCTTGTCAAGTAGAGATTATAAGAGAGAAAGCTAGCCAAATAACTGGAAGTGGCTCCCAATATCAACCAAGATTAAGACATCTTCTTTTTCCTCCAATTTATAAATAAGCAAAAGGTCGGGGATGATGTGACATTCGCGGTAAGCATTAAGCTCCCCTTTTAGTCGATGGTCTTTGTGTTTACTTTCTAGTCTCTCGCCACTAGCAAGAGAATCAATTATCGTCTCCAATTTCCCTCTCGTTCTCAGACTTAAACCAGAGCGACTAATTCTTTTGAAAGATTTTTCGAAATCCTTAGTTCGTTTTATGAGAAAAGGCATGACAAATTATAAACCACGCAGTGCCCCTTTGCCCGTCCTGAATCCGCGACTCTTCCTGGCTTCGGCCACTTGTGCATCAAAACGCGCTTTAATAACTATCGGATTATTTGTTGGCAAGAAAGGAAGGCCGTCCTCCTTCACCACCTGAGAGAGAAAGAGCTTGACCGCGCTGGACATGTCAAGACCCATGCGAGCAAGAGCCCTATTCGCATCAGCCTTAGCCTTGTTTTCAATTCTTATATTTAAAGTCGTCATAATGCACTAAGTATATACATTGTGTGTACAATGTCAATAAGGACTTTTTTGTCGGGCTGCCGAGAACACTCACTGCTCGCTTCATTGTCACTCGCTCCGCTTTCAAACCCCTCGGTTTGAATAATTCCGCCACGGGAAACTCCCGTTTCCCGACCCCTTCCCGTTCGATTCTCACGACAAAAGAAAAAGACAAGGAAATACTCCCCTGTCTTTTTCTTTTGTCGGGCTGCCGAGAATCGAACTCGGTCTATACCCACCCCATGGGCACGTACTACCGGTATACTACAGCCCGTGATTTTTCACCCTCCTCCAAAACCTTCAGTTTTGTCGGAGTGCAGGGATTCGAACCCTGAGTCCCACGAACCCGAATCGTGGATGTTACCGTTACACTACACTCCGATTTTAAATGATTTTAAAATCTAATCAATATCTTTTCTTTTTTGTCGCCGACGTCGCCAATAAAAATATCCTAAAAGGATAACTACAGTCAAAACTAAAATGCCAAGAATTGCCGTCTCAGTTTGATCAAGCATGGTAGCAATCCAATGAGAACCCGTTACACCAAGATAACCAATAACAATGACAATCAATGAACGAATAAAGAAACCAGCCAACGTCACCTTAAGATAAAGTTTGAGATCCAGCTTTATCAACCCGCAAGCTACCGAGAAAATAGTGGTGGGCAAAACTGGAATAATTCGAGTTGTGAAGAGGAAGACGGTATCCAATTTTTTCTTACTCAAAACTTCTCCCGCATGTTCAATTTCTTGATGAGAAAGGCCCAAGACTTTTCCCCAACGACCAGTGGCCAAATCTTCGGCCTTGTCAGCAAGAAAATAGAAAACCCAAGAACCGAGCGTCTTGCCTATTGAAGCAAGAAGAGCAAGAACTAATAACCACCACCAATGATCGCCCTGGACTTGAGCCATGAAACCAGCCGTAATCATCACAACCGATGAAGGAATCATCGGGATAAGCTCTTCTACTATCGAGCCAACAAAAACAAAAAGCGGAACCGGGGCACTCTCCGCCCAAAGCAAGAGACTGGCTGTTAAAGTTTGAATTAAGCCATTCAACATTTTGTCGGGGTGCCGAGATTCGAACTCGGATTAAATCCTCCCAAAGGACTCGTGCTAGCCGTTGCACTACACCCCGTCTTCGATTCGTCGAAGCGAATCTACGGCGTGGCAAAGCCCGTCGAATTTCGCGTAGGCGATTAAGGTTACCGTCATATCTTAGCACACCTTATAGCAGTTAGCTAGAGTCTCTATTTTTAATTAGAAAGATCAATAAAGTAGCGACAGCCAAACGCTTAACATAAGTTAAAGATACTTTGCAATAGTTAGCGTAACTAAAAAATATCCTCCAGGTGGTCAATTTTGAGGAGCTCTCCCCTACCATTGAGGTAGACAGAAATTGAGTCCACTTGCCAATCGGATTCGTCATCAATCTTTTTTTCTAGGAGATAGGTATTGATCGCGCGGGACAAACGCTTGATTTTCCACGGATGAATATTATCTTCGGGCTCATAATTGTCGTTCGCCTTCCAAGCTTGCGCCTCACGAGTCACTGTCTTTACTTCGACAAAATAGAGCCACTCCCCTTTCTTGGCAATAATATCTAACTCCCCCCAAGGTTTAAGATAATTACGGTCAAGGACAGAAAAACCTTTATTTTGAAGGTATTTTACTGCTTCGTCCTCCCCTTTTTGCCCAATTATCTGCTTTTGGGTCTTATTCTTAGGTAATTGTGCCACGTGTAACTATATTAAAACGTTTCGTATGAAACACTATAGGTCAAAGCTTCTAAAACGACATTTTTATAGACTGTTTTATATAAAAAACCCTTATTTTTAGCCATTTTCCTTTAGTTTCTATAAGAAAGTCTTTAGAAAGAAAAGACGTCTTTTATCCCCCTTAACCACAGGGTTATCCACAGTTTTAGAGTATTTTAGACAAGCTAGTGTGTGCGGGTAGGGAGAATCGGACTCCCGTCTCATCCTTGGCAAGGACGTGTTCTACCACTAAACCATACCCGCAGAACTTTTCTATTCTAACAAAAATTATTCTATTTTCAAACTACCATGTGCCGAAGGAGGGATTTGAACCCTCACAAGCTTGCGCTTACACGCCTCTGAAGCGTGCGTGTCTGCCAATTCCACCACTTCGGCTTTCTTTGTTGTGATATCTTCATCTAAACACTTTTGTTCTTTTGAGCCTGTGCCCCCGGGAGGACTCGAACCCCCAACGACAGTTCCGAAGACTGTTGTGATATCCATTTCACCACAGGGGCGGGTGATTGACCCCTTAATTCTATAGACTTTTTGAATATTTAGCAAAAATTAGTTCGACAAGCTCACCATAAAAAGATAAAATAACGGCATGATCAATACTGTCAAGATAAACTTAAACGTTCCACGTGAAATCATGGAAATCACTAAAACCTTACAAAATAGTGGCTTTTTGGCTTATCTTGTCGGCGGATGCGTCCGGGATAGCTTGATTGGACGTGAGCCCAGGGACTGGGATATTACCACCAACGCCACGCCCGAAGAGATTGTGGCTCTTTTCCCCAAAACTGTTTATGAGAATAAGTTTGGCACAGTCACAGTGATCAACGAAGAAGCAGGGGACGAAAAATTAAAAAATGTCGAAGTCACACCCTTCCGCACCGAAGCCAATTATTCTGATCGACGACATCCTGACAATATTAAATTTAGCGATAAGCTCGAAGATGATTTGTCTCGTCGCGACTTTACCATCAATGCACTGGCCTATAACCCCGCTGAGGGCGAATTAATCGACCTATATGGTGGGGTAAAGGACATAAAGGACAAGATTGTCAAAACAGTAGGGGAGGCTGATATACGCTTCGCTGAGGACGCTTTACGCATGCTAAGGGCCGTTAGATTCGCTTGCGAGCTTGGTTTCACGTGCAACAAGGAAGCTTTAGACAGCATTTCTCGCAATTCTAGCCTACTTAGGGAGATCTCCACCGAGAGAATTAGGGAGGAATTGGTTAAGATAATAGACTCCCCAGAGCCGATGGATGGTCTTATTCTTAGCCACAAAATCGGCATTTTGCAGTATATTTTACCAGAATTAGAGAGGGGGATAGGGATAGAGCAGAAGGGAGAACATATTTATGACGTTTGGGAACACCTTCTTCGCTCCGTGCAACATGCGGCTGACAAAAATTACCCTTTACACGTGAAACTAGCGGCCCTATTTCATGACCTAGGGAAGCCCAAATCTCGCCGAACAGGGCAAAAGTCCAAAGAATATACCTTCTACGGACACGAGGTAGTCGGGGAGAGAATGGCCGTAGAGATAATGTCGCGCTTAAAATTCTCTAACAAAGAGATAGAGCTAGTGCAAAAAATGGTTCGAAATCACATGTTTTTTGCTGATCCAGAGAAAATTACCTTATCAGCCGTCAGGCGAGTTATCGCCAATGTGGGGCCAGAATATATCTGGGACCTAATGAATTTACGCATTTGTGACCGCATCGGGATGGGCCGACCCAAGGAAGAGCCTTACAGATTAAGAAAATACGAGTCCATGATTGAAGAAGCTCTCCGTTCTCCAACCTCAGTTGGTATGTTGAAAATAGACGGGAAACAAGTCATGGCTGTTACACGCGAAACACCCGGACCAAAAATAGGCCATATTTTAAACGCTTTATTAGAAGAAGCTCTAGAGAACCCTGATATAAACAGTGAAGAGTTTCTCGTGAAACGAGCAGGAGAATTATCAAAATTGTCAGAAAAAGAGTTGATTGAACTGGCCGAAAAAGGAAAAAATAAAAAAGAAGAAGTAGAAAAAGAAGAGCTCAAAAAAATCAGGGATAAATATCGAGTAAAATAATCCCTCGAAAAATTCTGGATAAAAAATGGGCCACCCGCCCAATGATGAGTCAGCTGGCCCGATATAGAGTAGCGGCAATGATAACAAGCCGCAATTGTTCCAGATTCCCTGAGGTTCTGGCGAACCCTTGGCAGATCAACGAATTCTGCCCAACCTCTTAAGATAACACCGCTTCTGTGGTCTCAAACTGCTACTATACACCAAACACCTTAGGGTACCACACGAGAAACGTACTGCTTATCTCAAGCTACCGCCAAACCTTAATTACTTCAAGACATTGTCCTTAAGAGGACAGTCCTATCGGTTGGAGGTAAGTGCGAAGACCAAATCACGTCCAATAGAATTATAACTTATAGGACAAGTGAGTCAAAGCCCTTGTCCCTTATAAAAAGTGGATAACTCAAAAATGAGAGTTATCCACAAGACAAAAAAATTATGACCGACTATGAAATTTTTTATGAATATCTCTTAAGTGTTTGTCGGTCACGTGAGTATAAATTTGCGTTGTTGAGACACTAGAGTGCCCAAGCATCATTTGCACCGAACGAATATCCGCGCCATTTTGCAGAAGATCGGTAGCGAAGGAGTGACGAAGAGTATGGGGCGTAACCTTCTTGGTGATGCCCGCTTTAATCGCATATTTCTTGATAATTCTCTCGACACTTCTTGGTGTCAGCCTATCACTGCCACCACCCTTATTAACCTTGAGAGAACCCGAGGAATTAGAATTGATAAGCGAGAGATTGGTGAAGAGTGCCTCGTCCATATCTTGGCGCTTGACGAGATAATCCTTAATTGCTTCGCGCGCTTTGTCGGAGAGAAAGACCAAGCGTACTTTCTCACCCTTACCCCTGATAGAGAACTCGTCACGAGCGAGGTTGATGGTATCGCGATCAAGCGAACACAACTCCGAGACACGTAAGCCCGTGGAGAAGAAGAGTTCAAGCATTGCTTTATCTCGCAACCTCTTGACCTCATCATTCTTACCTGAGCCAGCCTTCTTGCCCTGAGACTTGCCCGAGAGATCTTTGCCTGGCATCTCAATCAGCCGAGATAATTCGGCATCAGAGATCAGGTCGAGATCTCGCCCGGCGGTCTTGGCCAATTCTATTTTCTCCGGTGGCAGAGAGGAGATAGAGCGCCGGGCCAGATACTTGAGAAACACCCGCAAGGCAATCAGATGATAATTCTGTGTATTTTTCTTCAAAGTAGCAGAGCTACTTTGAACCCTTCGTAGCCCGTTGTCAGCGGGCGAAGTAGGGTTAGCGCTTTGCCTATTCAACCACAACCGATACTGCCTTACTGCGTCATCGGTAATATCGGCAGGGGACTTGACGCCCGCTTGTTTGAAAAATCTCGTCAGGTAACGATCATAATTCTCTACCGTCTTCAACGACCGCCCCTTCTCAATCTCCAGATATTCCAAAAATTCCCTCTTTAATTTAAAAATGTCATTCATAGAATAATAAGAGTTTTTGGTCCTACGAAGCCTTGCTTGCCCGGCGAAACTTTAGTGAAGTCGGGGCGAAGTAGGGCAGGAAATTCTTGTTTTAATCTATTTAAATCTGCCACACCTCTAAGTATATCAAATATTGTGCGACATATTAACCCCAACAAGAGAGAAAATTCCCTATTTGCCACAAAACGTAGTATTATTAATTATATGTTTGAACCATTTTTAAATGAATCTTGGGGAGATTTGGCTAAGCACGAAGAGGGTCACGATTTTGATGAGATCTATACAAAAGAAGAAGAAAAGGCGCTTAATGTCTATCAAGAGATAAAAAAGCTCAGAAATCATGACGAGACATCCAAGGCCCTGGTCAAAGATCTCGAAGATTCGGTCATTCGATATGTTGGGGCGGTTGACAAGTTGAGTAGCTCTAGGATAAGAAAGGAGGATCCCAAAGAAACAGAGAATGCCGACCGAGCCCGACGATCAGCCCACGAAGCTCTGATCAGTAATTTAAATATTCTCTCTCGTTATTGTGTCAAAAATGGGCTTGACACTAACTGGAGGAATGTGGTAGGGTCTCATAGGAATCAAGTTAGAGATTGGGCTTTGAATGTTTCAACCCGTATCATAAAAGAAAGGATAGGAGGTGATTAAATGTCAGACGACACACGAGGACTCCTCGATGATTGCCGAGGTGCCGGCCTAGGAGAAGCAGTCGACACTTTGTCTCTTCTCGCTATTGATCAACGAAAGGCAGCCGTAGCTCTAGCAGAGGCAAAAAGAAACTTCGAAGGAGGAAGGTTAGCACTCGTTGCCCTAGCCAGACAAAGGGGGATAAATGTTCCGCCCCAAATTTCGGCCGAGGCAATTGCCAATACCTTAGCCTAGGCCCACGCCAGGGGTTCTACCGACAGAACCCCTGGCCTTTTTCATAAACAAAAAAGGGGCTTGCATTATTTTAGGGGGTGTGCTATACTAATAGCACCATGATTTCAACAAAAAAGAAAGAGACAATTATCAAAAAAGTGGCTAAACACGATAAGGATACCGGCTCCGCTGATGTCCAGATCGCTTTGATTACTGAACGTATTGAAGAGTTAGCCAACCATTTGAAGAAAAATCCTAAAGACTACCATTCTCGCCGAGGTTTACTTAAACTTGTAGCCGATCGACGTGCTCACCAACGCTATCTCGACACCAAGAAGCAGAAGGCAGAGCTCAAGCTTGCTGTCTAGATTTTAAATCATTTTTCTCTTTACTCTGTTGCCGTGGTATTATTTGCCTAGGTCGTTTGTTTTTATAAATTAAGTTCTATTTTTTAATAAATATATTATGTCTATTAAACACAAAAATCAGAGGGTTGGGGTCTTTATTGATACCCAGAACCTTTATCATAGTGCTAAGAATCTCTATGGGGGAGCGAGGGTTAATTTCGGTCAAGTGCTGAAGGATGCCCTTGGCGGCCGCCAACTTATCCGCGCCTTGGCTTATATGGTCACCACCGAAGCCGGCGATGAAAAGAATTTTATTGAGGCTCTCGGGAAAATTGGGATTGAAGTTAAGACCAAAGATCTCCAAATTTTCGTTGATGGGTCCAAGAAGGCCGACTGGGACGTCGGTCTGGCTGTCGACGCAATTAAGATGGCCCCCAAACTCGACACCGTTATTATCGGTTCGGGTGACGGCGACTTCGTCCCTCTTGTCCAATATCTTAAGGAAAATATGGGCGCCCAGGTTGAAGTTGTTGCCTTCGGCAAGAGTTCTTCTTCTAAGCTTAAGGAGGCAACCGATGACTTCTTAGATCTTTGCGAAAATCCAAAGAAATACTTGATCATGAGTTCGGGACATAATCCTGACTATAAGAAAAAATCCGCCCCGCTTGCTAAATAGAGGAGTTATGTAATTATATAAACAGACAGCTCATTAAGGACGATGAGCTTTTTGTTTTTTTCTTTTTGAGGAAAGGAATTTCCAATGGAGACAGGATTTGAGACAGAGGGGTCGACAGTAGACAGTGTGATGGGGCAAGGATTTTCAGCCTATGTCACCAGAGTGAAAGAGTGGTTTCGCGATCACCCGAAAGTTAGGATCGTAAAATGGGAGAGTGGCCAAGAAAAAGATAACTCTGGCAACACAAGATTCTCGGCTCTTATTATCTTTCGCCCAAAGCAATAAAGAAGGGCAAAAACATCTCGGGCCGCCACGAAGTGGCGGCCTGGTTTTTTTTGTGGTAAAGTTTACTCTACGGGGTAAATTAATAAATTAAATTGAGTGGTGGTTAGATATGTAGGTTTGGTAAAAGCCAGATCTAAAATCTGGCCAGCACTCCCAAGTTAATTATGACAAAAAAGGAATATTCGCTTGAGGTTGGAGGCCGAACTTTAACGGCCATGTTTACCGACCTCGCAGACCAAGCCACGGGTTCGGTTATTATCAAATATGGCGAGACTATGCTCTTAGCGACCGCCGTGATGAGCAACAACAAAAAGGAAGATATCGATTATTTCCCTCTCACTGTCGAATACGAAGAGCGTTATTACGCCGCGGGAGTAATTGGCGGTGGCCGTTATCAGAAGCGAGAAGGCCGACCTTCCGAAGAAGCCGTTCTCTCTGGCCGTATCATCGACCGCACCATCCGACCCTTCTTCAACAGTGCAATTAGAAATGAAGTTCAAGTTGTTATTACCGTCTTAGCTAAAGACGAAGAGAACGACCCCGATGTCCCAGCCGTCATTGGCGCTTCTTTGGCCCTAGCTACTTCGAACATCCCTTGGGCTGGACCGGTCTCAGCTATTCGTCTCGGCCAATTAGATTCGAGCAAAGATTTAATCATCAACCCAAGCTATGCCGAGAGAAAAGTAGGGGTCTTCGATCTTCTCGTCTGCAGCAATCAAGGCAAAGTTAACATGATTGAAGCCGAAGGAGCCCAAATTCCTGAAGCTAAGGTTAAAGAGGCCTTCCAGCTCGCTGTAAACGAAGCCGAGAAAATTCAAACTTGGCAAAATCAAATCATCGGCGAAATGGCAACGATAAAACGTGAACTTGATTTACCAACCTTGCCTGAAGAAACAGCTCAAATTTTTGCTGACAAAATTGCTCTGCAAATCGAGTCCATTCTTTTTGAAGGCATCGGAAAAAAGTCGGCTGACAGTTTAAAAGAAGATTGGCTCAAAATTAGAAAGGAACAATTCCCCGAGACAAATCTCGGCGCTTGGCTTGGGTTTTTCGAAGAAAAAATTGACGGGATTGTCCACCAAGAAGCAATCAAAAACAAACGTCGTACTGATGGACGCAAACTAGATGAGGTTCGCCCTCTCTTTGCTCAAGCAGGAGGCCTCTCTAATATTGTTCACGGTACCGGCCTCTTCTACCGAGGAGCCACCCACGTTCTCACCACCCTTACTTTAAGCGGTCCTAAGAATGCCCAACTCATAGAAGGGATGGAGGGGGAGAGTACCAAATACTTCCTGCATCACTATAATTTCCCACCCTTCTCGGTTGGGGAAACTGGCCGTGTCGGCAATCCCTCTCGTCGCTCGATTGGCCATGGCGCTCTTGCCGAAAAATCTCTGCGCGGCGTTATTCCCAGTCGCGACATCTTTCCTTACACTATCCGCCTAGTTTCCGAAGTTTTTGCTTCTAACGGTTCAAGTTCTCAAGCTTCGATTTGTGCAAGCACCCTTGCCCTCATGGATGGAGGCGTTCCAATTAAAAACCCAGTGGCTGGTATCTCAATTGGCTTAATGTCAGAAGATGATAATACTTATGAATTATTAACTGACATTCAAGGGGTTGAAGATCATTATGGTGACATGGATTTCAAAGTTGCTGGGACCAAAGAAGGTATCACTGGCATCCAGCTTGATATCAAGGTGGGCGGTATCCCCGTTAAAATCTTGGATGAGGCCATCGATCGCGCTCGAATCGCTCGCGAACAAATTCTCGAGACCATGACCAAGGCCATCCCTGAGCCCCGACAAGAAATTAATACTGCCGCCCCAAAAATTATCAAGATTACTATCCCGGTTGAGAAAATTGGTTCAGTCATTGGTCCCGGCGGTAAGATGATTCAAAAGATCTCTGCCGAAAATTCTGTTGAGATTGAAATTGAAGATGATGGCTCTGTCTATATCACCGGCAAGATCGAGGAAGCAAATAAGACCAAAGAGATTATTGAGACAATGTGTCACGAATATAAAGCCGGTGAACGTTTCGAAGGAGAGGTTGTCCGCCTCATGGACTTCGGCGCCTTTGTCCAAATTGCTAAAGATACCGACGGGCTCGTCCATGTCTCAGAGGTTGCTCCTTTCCGTATTGAGAAGATAAGCGATGCTGTTAAAATTGGCGATATCGTCCCTGTCATCATCAAAGAAATTGACGAAAAAAACAGAATCAATCTCTCTATCAAACAAGCTGACCCCGATTGGGCCAAGAACAAAGGCTTAAGTCCTGCGACTAATCCACCACGAAATGGCTTCACGCCTAGAAACTAAAACTATAATTGGTTATAATACTAATCAATGGTTGATGTTGTAAAACAAACAACGCCTGTTTCGCAGACAGATGATAATTCTGATAATCCGGCCGTCGTTCCTGAGCCAACAGAGACAAAACAAAAAAGCGAGAGTCGTGAAGAAAAACTCCGTCGAGCAAAAATTGCCATGGAGGGCCTTGATCGAACAATCCGCCGAGAAGCCACCGAGAAAGAGGAGGAGGCAAGCGAAGAAAAACAACAACTAAACAAGCTACTTCTTTCTCTCGATCACGAGAAGGAGTTAATGGAGCTCACTTGGGTAAACCTCGACGACAAGCGAGGGAGCTTAAAGAAAATACTTGAGCCCATCTTAGAAAGAGAGGACAAACTCGAGGACGAAGAGACAAGTATAGAAAGCCAAGAAGAGGTGACCCTCGAACCAAAAGCGAGAAGAGAATTAGAACAAAAACGATGGCAAGTTCAAGAGTCTCGCAAAAAAACTGAAGAAGAAAAATGGCTAATCGAAGAAAAAATCCAGAAGATCGACGAACAAATCAGTGAGGTGAAACAAAAATATCAAGAGCTTCTCACTCAGGAAGAAAAACTGCGCCAAAAAATTCAAGCCATTGACGAGAAAATGCTCCTTCAACAAGAAGTCTTGCGCCAACAACATGAACTAGATGAGCAAAAACGCCGACAAGACACCTTGAGGCAAGTCGAGGAGAAGAAAAGAGCTGAGGAAATCGAAAGAAAGCGCTTGCTCGACATCAAGAGAGCAGAGGAAGATCGTCTCCGCGCCGAAGAGGAGAGGAAGCAGACCGAAGCCCAAAAACAAACAGAGGAGCAGATGAAATCCCTCGAAAAGGATCGTCTAGAAGCCTTACGCAAAGCCGAAGAAGAACGACAAAGAACAGAAACAACTCGACGCCTCATGGCCCAACAGGAGAAGGAGCAGGATTTAAAAAAGAAAATTGCCGAAGCTATCGATAATAGCCAAAAACAAGCGACAGAAGTAAGCAAAGAACAACAAACTCCGAAGGTTCAACCTCTTCCCAAACAACAGACAATTCTTTCGGAAGAAGTGCCAAGAAGCGAAGCTGAAGAAAAAGAAATGGCTCTTCTCCGAGCCCTCGAACTTGAGCGAATCAAACGCGAGAACGCCGAGGCTGAGGCCGAAAGAGAAAAACAAACAATGGGAGAAAATCGTTCGACAATTGATGAGATAAAAGAGTCCGAAGGAGAACTTGAACCTTTGCGCACCCTAAGGGGAGATCTTGAAACTGCCAAAAAAGACAATAGGATAACCTCTGATGACCTCGCGCGAGTGAACAAAAAGATTTTCCCCTGGGCAAAATAGCAAATATGGCCATTCCTCAAAACAACGACAGCGACAAAAGGCTTCGGGCTCGATTAGCTTTAACGGGCGAGCGAGATATTGCTAATTGGAAGGAAGAAGAACAATACCTTGAGAAAAGAAAAATTGAGGCGGCTAAGGCTATGGCCTCTGACGAACAAAAGAAAATCCAGGAAGAGAAAGACCGAGCCATCGCCCATAAATTAGAGGCTCAAAAAAAATTGGCCGAACTCGAGGAGGAAAGAAAGGCACAAGAAGAATTAAGGAAAAAAGATATTGGCCGAGAACAAAGAGAGAAAGATTTCGCTCAAGAAAAACTTCGTCAAGAGAAAATAAAACAAATTCTTGAATCAAAGAAAAAAATTGAAGGGATAAAGAGGGCCCCCCTTAGTCGTCTTTCTTCGGTTCATACCCTGACCGATGACTTAAGTGACGCCATTAAAAATCGAGGAATGACTGCCGCCAGATTGGCCCAAGCCAACAAGCAAGAAAAAAAAGAAGCGGAGAAGCCCGTTTCCTTGAGAAAAACAATAATCTTTAGTCTCAGCTTAATTATCTTCCTAAGTGGATTAACTGCTATTAGCTGGTCAGCCTGGCAACGAACACAGAAAAGTATCGCCCCCACCCAAATCACCCATGATCCAATTATCTTTGCCGACGAACATGTCGCCATCGACCTAAAGGGTATGACCCCTGAGCAAGTTCGACAAGAAATTAAAGATCTCAGATTAACTGTGCCCGTCTCCCTCGAAGGAGGGCCCAAAGAGAGAATCAAAGATATCTATTTTATTTACGAAGAATCAAGAAACACCGACCAAGGTCTCATCATCGAGAAGAAAATTGCCGGACCAGAACTTTTTGCCACCAGTACCGGCCTTGCGATAACCAATGACTTATTACGTTTCCTTGATTCTGACTTCATGCTTGGATTCCAACTGGGGGTACAAGATGAGCCCTTTTATATTTTCAAAACAAAATATTATAAAAATTCCGCCGACGCTCTTCTTTATGATGAGAATAGAATAATTAGCCAACTTTTGTTACCCTTTATCGATACTGAGACAGAAACGAGAATTCGCTTCACCCCTTTCCAAGATAAAATGGTTAAAAATCGCGATATTCGCATGGTCACCAATCAAGACAACATGACCTTAGCTGCCTATACCTGGCTAGATAAAAACACGATTGCGGTAACGACAAACGAAATCACTCTAGAAAAAATCTTAAGCTCGTTCCTAACCCCAAAACCTGTTGTAAAATAAGGGATTTTACCTCGTTGACAAAACCCCTCATAATGCTAATATAAGCGCATTATGACGACAGAATCATTCCCCCAAAAAGAAAGCTTCGAGGGAAAAACCCAAAGATACTTGGAGATATTAAAGAGAGAAAAACAAAAGTCTCTCCAAGAAATTAAAACTCTAAAAGAAAGAAATTTCGATGAGCCAGTATCGGGCGATGATTTTCCTAGCACCCAACAATCACGAGTTAGAAACGAGGAGTTACTCATAACTGCCCAAGAACGACTCCAAGAGATAGAAAAAACGATAGCCTGGGTAGAGGGGGAAGGGCACGGTTTTATTTGCCAAGTCTGCGGAAAAGAAATAGAAGACAAGAGACTCAATGCTGATGTGGCTTCAGTAACCTGCTTGGAACATCTCGATCACGAAGACGATAATCTCTCGATCCGAACGGTCGCCTAATTTTGATTTATAAATTTCGCTTTTTTGTAATATAATTAGCGAATGGTTGCAAAGATAAACTCCGCTCAAATTATCGGTCTTAAGACCGATATTATTGAGGTTGAAGTTGATATCAATCGGGGACTACAATCCTTCAGCATTGTCGGCCTCCCCGACAAAGCCGTCGCCGAAGCAAAGGATCGTATCAACTCAGCCATAAAAAATTCTGGCTTCAAGGCCCCGCAAAAGGGAAACAAGAAGGTTATCGTCTCCCTCGCCCCGGCCAATCTTAGAAAGGAAGGCTCAACTTTTGATTTAGCCATTGCCTTGGGTTATCTGTCCGCAGCCACGGAGATCAAATTTAACCCGAAGAAAAAACTCTTTGTTGGGGAACTAGCTCTCGATGGTAGTTTACGTGGAGTGGCCGGTGCCCTTCTCATCACCCAAAAAGCTAAAGAAAAAGGCTTCGAGGAAATTTATCTCCCAGCCGAAAATACCAGGGAAGCGGCCCTGATTAGGGGTATTACTATTTATCCTTGTCAATCACTTAAAGAAATTACCGCCCACCTATCTCCCAAGGTCGAAGAACCCAAAATCCTCCCAGCCAGAGAGACAGAAATAATCATTATAGACAAAGATTATGCCTCCGACTTCTCAGAAATTAGAAGTCAACACACTGCCAAAAGGGGATTAGAGATTGCGGCGGCGGGTGGCCACAATGTGGCCATGTATGGACCGCCCGGCACTGGCAAGACAATGCTCGCTCGCGCCTTCACTGCCATTATGCCACCTCTCTCGATTGACGAAATTATTGAAGTTACCGGGATTCATTCAGCCTCTGGAGTCTTAAGCGAGGAACTTGTCACCCATCCACCCTTCCGTTCCCCTCATCATACTTCATCTTATGTTTCTCTGGTTGGCGGCGGAGCTTGGCCTAAGCCGGGCGAGATCACCATGGCTCACCGTGGGGTCCTCTTCTTAGATGAATTCCCCGAATTTGATAAAAAAGTGATTGAATCTCTTCGCCAGCCACTCGAAGACAAAGTGATAAGCGTTGCTCGCGCTCGTGGATCTATCAATTTCCCCGCCAGCTTTATCTTAGTCGCTGCCCTTAATCCTTGCCCTTGCGGTTTCAAGGGTTCGCGGATTAAAGATTGCACCTGCACACAATCCCAAATCCAGAAATATAGTCGCAAAGTTTCGGGGCCGATTATCGACCGCATTGATATTTGGCTCGATGTGCCCCAGGTCAAACACGAAGAATTATCAAGTGATAAACCAAGCGGGGAATCATCGCAAAAAATTCGCGAGAGGGTACTTTTCGCCCGAGAACAACAGGCCAAACGTTTTGCCGGAATTAAAACCGTTAATACCAATGGAGAGATGGGTGTTAAAGAGATTAAAAAATATGCCCCACTCTCTGACTCCGCAACAAAACTTCTCAACGACTCGGCCAAAAGATTAAATTTGTCAGCCCGCGCCTACCATCGCATAATTAAACTGGCCCGCACCATTGCTGATCTCGATAATTCTGACAACATCCAAGATCAACATCTGCTTGAAGCTTTACAATACAGACCTAAAAATATTTTTGAGTAAAAATGCTAACTCCTAAATACTGGCTCAGAAAGGATTCGAAGCGCCACGAATCTCGAAGTGAAGGTGAGAACCAGTTGATTTGCCCGTACTACCCATGCCTCCGATATTATCACCCTTGTCGACGCGTTGACCAACACTGACATTTAACTTACTCAGATGAGCATAGAGAGTCTGAGTGCCGTTAGGGTGCGAGATAACAACATAATTACCATAGCCACTATTCCAACCGCTACCTTTAGCAATGATAACTTTACCCTCAGCGGCCGCATAAATAGGGGTGCCAAGAGACGCGGCCATATCAATAGCATTGTGAAGATAACCATGGAGACCTTGAGTTCGGCGATAATTAGTAACTGGCTTCATAAAGTAACCAGAGGAACTTGGACCACTGTACTTAGATGGGGACTTTGCCACTGGTTTAGTCGAAGAGATGATCGTACTTTCCTCCCCGTCAGGAATAATAATAGTATCGCCAACCACCAAGCCCTTGGCGGGGTCAAGATCATTATAAGCAAGAATTTCTTCAAAATTCCCCCCATATTTTTTGGCCAAGCTCTTAATTGTATCACCCTTCTTGACTGTGTGTTGGATACCTGTAATCGGAAGAATGATAAGGCTGTCCCCTGGCTTAATAACATCACTTTTCTTAAGCTCGTTAGTCCAACGAATAGTATTGACTGAGACATTATACATCTTAGCGATTGTCCCAATGGTGTCTCCAGGACGGACAATATAGACACTAATAAGATCTGAGGGCATTGGAGTATCCTTAATATCAGCCATCGTCCCTAAAGGCCCAGATTCAGGGAGAACGGCACCACCACTGACAATGGACATCTCTGCATCGTCACGAGGGGAACTCGTCGAAGTTTCCCCGAGCACTGGTTCTAAGAGGTCCATATTTTGAGAATTTGTCTCAGTTTGTTCGTTTTCCTCTTGGAGGACATTGGCGCTAACTTTGCTCACCGAAGGACTAAAAAAGCCGACAATAGAGGAGAAAATGCCTCCTTCGGCCGTCTGCGCCACTAGCAATAAAGACAAAAAAAGTGGGACTATCCAGATCTTTTTCACCTTCGCATCTTAGCCCAAAAAGAGCCTTTTTTCAATCAAGTTATCCCCTCGGCAAGATCTAGAAAAAGCACCTTAATCTCTCAGGCGTTTAAGGATATCTTCCTCAATTTGGTCGAGATCTTGGCCGAAACGAAGGCGAGAGAGCTCCTTAAGACCATCTCGAACGACGGCTGAGCCACCCGTGGGCCAAGTAATCTTCATATTGAAAGGTTTGGACGGTTCACCATTGACAAGAATCTTGGTAAAAGCATTGAGATTCTCAATACTAATGAGATCCTTCTCATTGAAGACCGGACCGAAATGTTTAACCAGGGTCTCAGCGTCAGGCGGGCCAACTCGGAAGGAGATCATGTTACCCACATTGCCGAATACAGCCTCGCGAATGTTGTCTTTGAGTTGAGCAATAAATTGATGGGCGACAATAAGGTTGAGCCGATATTTACGGGCCTCAGAGAGAATAGTAGCAATTGATTCGGTCGTATAGTTCTGGAACTCATCAATATAGAGATAGAAATCCCGACGAGAACGCTCATCAGCAATATCAACGCGAGAAAGAGCAGCTTTAAGAATTTTACCTACGATCACCATGCCCAATAGAGATGAGGAGAGATCACCAACTTTACCCTTAGACAAGTTTACCAGAATAATCTTCCCTTCATCCATAGCTTGGCGGAAGTCAAAAGAAGATTTGGGTTGTCCAATAATGGGGCGAATATAGGAATTGGAAATAAGATTATCAAATTTGGACGAAACGTAGGGAGCAAAATTACCAAGACTCTGATCACCCGAGGTCTTAGGCACTTCCTTTGTCCAAAAATCGATGATTTGCTGATTTTGCGAGCGGGCTAATTTGCGCTTGCGAAACTCGTCATCGGTAAAAACGCGGGGAACTTCCACCAAAGTCGCCGGTTCATTGACCATATCGTCCATTAAGAGATTGAGAGCTCCGCGCATATATCGTTCAAACATTGGTCCAAGCGCCTGCTTATCAAATAGTTGATTAAAAATAGACAGAAGTTCATTAACGATAAAGGTTTTTTCTTCTGGTTTGTTAAAATCATATTCGAGCATATTAAGCCCAATTGGTCGCTCCCGATCACCGGGGTCGAAGACAATAATATCGTCAATCCGATCTTTAGGAACGTAAGCCAGGATCTTCTCAATTGTCTCGCCATGAGGGTCAATAACGCAAAGACCCTTATTATTAATCATGTCTTGCATTGCCAAATTTTGAATCAAGACAGATTTACCAGTACCAGTCTGCCCAACAACATAGAGATGACGTCGACGGTCCTCGTCGGTCAAACGAACCTCTTTAATTGCTCCCCGGAAGACACTATCCCCCAACTTGAGACCTTCCTTGGGCATAACTTCTGGAGGGGCGGCTTCCTTAGCCCGGAGCCAAGAGACATTAGGGACATCAGAAGTGTGAGTTGGAAGGTGGAAGATGCTGGCCAATTCTTCAGTGTTGAGAACAATCGTCTGATAACGATTGAAATCACGGAAGACATAATTGAAGACAAGGTGACGATTTTTCTTTGGTTTGATAATTTTGAAACCATTGCGAATCGGTGAAGAAAATTTAGAAAAAGCACTCGAGAGAGCCACAAACATATCCTCCGCTCGGTTAACATCAACCGAGGAGGTAACAAGACGAACATTAACCTCGAAGAGCGGTTTGGCCAGCTTAAGTCCCACCGCCTTGACCATCTCTTCATCGATCTTGGGCGGGGGACCGGCTTCCCCCTCCTTTGGTTTTGGTTTACCACTCCACTCCTGACTAACATCTTTTAAACTTAGGCTTCCAAGACGAGAAACATCGGAAAACTTGGCCCCGCTTTTAAGTTTTTCAGCGACCCAAATGAGAGTCTTTTTCGTTTTCTCAGGAGCTGGGCGCACGACAATCTGAACCGAAGCCCCCTCATCACGTTCATTAACCCGAGATAAAGTACTTAGGATCGGGGCAAAAATATCAGCTTGAGCCTCTTGGTATGTGCCGATCGGTAAAAAATATTCTTTGTCTAGGGCGAGATAACCAGCCACGGCCGTCCCTTGCGGTTGGAAGATGGTGTAGTCGGGAACTTCCTCAACCTTGGCGTCTAAGAAGAGACCTTGAATCTCCCGCTTAGCAAAATCAACAACCGAGCGAGGGACCGAGAGGAAAAAATTAATTTCTTCGCCCACATTCTTAACCGACAGCTCAAAAACAAAAGGCTGTTTAATTGAAGAGAGTGAATTAAAAAGTTGTTCGGTCAAGTTTATCTCCTTCAGAAAATCTACTTTGTCTTCGCTTCCGGTCCGAGGAATCTTAATTGAAAGAATCTTGAGGTTAAGACTTTCCCATTGGCGATGCTTCCGCTTATACCAAAGAACAATACCGGCCACAGCGACCACGACAACAATAATTGCAAAACTTAAAATTAGATGGGGGGGCATTATTAATTTATTTTACTAAACCACGAGCCTTGAGCTCATCGTAGAGCTTGTCAACAAGGGCATCATGGAAAGCGTCGATGACAAAAGGCTCCTGTGCCGCGACCTCGTCAATGACAAGAGCTACACCCTTAGCCGGAATCTCTTCGATCAAGTGGTTGATCTTCTCTGTCGTGTCGGCATCGAGATAATCTAAGTAACTAGCGCTAGCAGAATTTGGCTGAACTTTGACCGAAGGCGTGCTAACCGGGGTGGGACTTTGAGCAGGCAAAGGGTTGGCCGACGAAGAAAGAGGCGGTGTCGTCGTATCGAGAAACATTTCTCGCACCGACTGACGAACCAACTCCTTCTCTTCAACAATGCCTACCTCCTTCTCTAATTGATCGCGCTTGGCCTCGATCATTTTTTGTAATTCAGCGATCTCACTTTCAAGATTATTCATATGTCTTTAATTATATTATGATATAAGTTGCTCGTCTATCAATTAAAACATTTTATGTCTTATCTTGACCAATTAAATCCACCACAGAAGGAGGCTGTCTTGCATCAAGACGGGCCCTTATTAGTCATTGCTGGTGCTGGCGCGGGCAAAACACGAACCATCACCTATCGCATCTTGCACCTTATTGAGTCAGGGATTAAACCCGAGAATATCTTGGCCATCACCTTCACCAACAAGGCGGCGCGCGAAATGCGCGAACGAGTAACTAAACTCTTGGAGGGGCGAGTAAGGGTTGAACCCATGGTAACCACCTTCCACTCTCTCGGAGTCTATATATTAAGACACCATGGCGACCGACTTGGGCTCTCTCACCACTTCTCAATTCTCGACCGTGACGACTCAATCTCTAAGGTTAAAGAGGCAATGCGTGCCATGAGTCTTGACGAGAAGAGATATGAGCCAAGGAAGGTGCTCAACACTATTTCTCGCCAAAAAGGAGACAACATTAGCCAGCAAGAATTCCAGAATAGTAATTCGAATAATCCTTTTGCCAGAGTTATTAGCCAAGTCTGGGCCAGATATGAAGAATTATTAAGGACCAACAAAGCCCTCGACTTCGACGATCTCCTGCTAAAGACCGTGGAACTTCTTAAAAAGAATCCTGACGTTCTCGCTCATTACCAAGACCGTTTCCACTATATCCACGTCGATGAGTACCAAGACACCAACGTTATCCAGTACGAACTAACCAATCTTCTAGCCCACAAAGAAAAGAATATCTGTGTGGTAGGGGACATGGACCAATCTATCTACGGCTGGCGCGGAGCCGACTTCACCAACCTTCTTCATTTTGAGAAAGATTATCCTAAGGCCAAAATTGTTCTGCTTGAAGAAAATTATCGCTCGACCCAAACAATCCTCACTGCCGCTAACCAAATCATTGAAAAAAACAAAAAACGTCACGAGAAAAAACTTTTTACTAAAAATAAAGCCGGGGCCAAAATCGGACTCTATACCGGTATGGAGGAGGGGGATGAAGCTGGTTTTGTCGCCCAGAAAGCTAAGGAATTGATCGGGGAAGAAACACACCCAAACGAGATTGCTGTATTATATCGAGCCAATTTCCAATCCCGAGTGCTTGAAGAGGCTTGCCTTCGAGAAAATGTGCCCTACCAAGTACTCGGCACCCGCTTCTTCGAACGCAAAGAGGTCAAAGATATCGTCGCCTTCATTAGAGTTAGTCTTAACCCTGATGATTGGGAAAGTGCAAAACGTGTCATCAATATACCCGCTCGAGGCATTGGTAAAATAACGCTCCTTAAATTGGCCAGCGGACAATTCGAAGAATTGCCAGCGACGATGAGACAGAAAATCTCCCAATTTAAGAAAATCGTGAGCGAGATTGGAGATTTTGCTCTAAGTAATAAACCCTCTGAGTTAATAAAATTTATCCTCACCCAAACCGGCCTAGAAAAAAGTCTAAGGGAAGACGGCGAAGAAGGATTAGAAAGATTAGAAAATATTAAAGAATTAGTCAGTGTCGCCACCAAATATGACAACTTAGAGCCAGAAGAGGCGATAGAGGCCATGATGACCGAGATTGCTCTGGCAACAGACCAAGACGAGCTCGACCAGCCGAAGGTTGGAGTAAAATTAATGACTGTCCACGCAGCCAAAGGGCTTGAATTTGATTATGTCTTCGTCACTGGTCTCGAACAGGACCTCTTCCCGCACGCCGGCTTAAGCGATAGCAAAAAAGACGGCGAGGAAGAACGCCGACTTTTCTACGTGGCGATTACTCGAGCCCGCCACAAGCTCTATCTTTCTTACGCTCAAACTCGCCAGGTTTTCGGTCAACGTCGCGTCAATATGCCGTCCGAATTTATCTTCGATATCGAGGAGAACCTCATTGAGGCCGAATCCGGCCTCTGGACGATAGTCTGACAAGCTCTAGGCAGAAGGGAGAAACCCTTCTAAGACGCTTATGAGCCTAGCTAATTCGGTGGTCGCCTTTTTGAGAGACGCCAAGAGAACTTCTTGCTCTTTGTTCTTTCCTTCTAACTCGGTGCAAATTTCATCAATCTCGGCCTTTGTCCTCTCGATAACTTTCTGTATTTCAGCCGGATTTTCTAAGTTAGGAGTTCCTTCCATATCATTTAACATATTATTTATATTTTAAATTAAGACTTTTAATACCTCGATTATATCGCAAAGGACAGGAGTTTAACAAGCCTCTGTCTAAAAAAGATTATTTAGGGCATAATTAGAGAAATGGAGAAAGAAGAAAATAAAAACTTAGAGACGAAGCCCCGAGCCAAGAAATCCCTAGGGCAAAATTGGCTAAAATCAGAAAGTGCAATTAGAGAAATCATCAAGACAGCTGACTTGAAGGAGGGGGAGGAAGTCCTAGAGATTGGACCAGGAAGAGGCGCCCTCACTCGCGCCCTAATCGAGACAGGGGCTCAGGTTCTCGCCGTCGAGAAGGACGATGAACTCCTCGATCACTTACTTGAAGAATTTGCGCCTGAAATAAATGACAAAAAAATGTTTATCGCTCACGGCGATATCCTGACAGTCAACGCCTCGAAACTTTTCTCGGAGAAAAATTACAAATTAGTGGCCAATATTCCTTACTACATCACCGGCCAAGTAATCAGGAAATTCTTGAGCGAAGAAGAATGCCAGCCAGGCCGAATGGTCCTGATGATACAGAAGGAGGTGGCCAAGAGAATTATCGCCAGCGATAAAAAAGAATCTCTCCTCTCGATCTCGGTCAAAGTTTATGGTACCCCCAAATATGTTAAAACTGTCCCGGCGGGAGCCTTCGAACCCAAACCAAAAGTTGATTCAGCTATTCTCCTAATCGAAAATATTTCTCGTGATTTCTTTAGCGAGATCAAAGAAAAAACATTTTTTGAAATTTTGAAAAAAGGCTTCAAACAAAAGCGAAAACTACTCAAGAGTAATCTCGAAGTAGAAGAGGCCACTCTCCAGGCATGCCAAGTTCCACCAAGAGCCCGGGCCGAAAACTTAAGTCTTGAGAATTGGGAATGTTTGGCAAAAGAGATAAATGATAAACAAATAAATAAAGAATAAAAAGATGAAAAAAATAATTCTTTGGAGTTTTGTCGTTATTTTTCTTATCGGGCTTTGTCTTGGTCTGAGACAACATAGTTTCGACAATTATCAGACTACTAAAATAAAAATCGGCTCAAGGACCTTCACCGCCGAAGTGGCCAATACCAAAGCAAAGAAGACTCTCGGTCTCTCTGGCCGGAAGAGTCTCCCCAGAGATCACGGCCTGCTCTTCGTCTTCGATCAACCAAGCCAGCCTGGTTTCTGGATGAAAGACATGAATTTCCCTATTGATATTGTTTGGCTTGACGAAAACAAAAAAATTATCGGGATAGAAAAGAATTTTGAACCAAGCTCTTACCCACAAGTAATCTACCCACCCCAAAAAATTAGTTTTGCTTTAGAAATAAACGCTGGGGTCTTGCCCTAAGTTGTCTCTTCAGCGCAATAATTTCTAGCGTGAGGATCGGAATTAACTTGGCGATTGATGGTCGAACTACCATTCGTCCTCATTATTGTCCTGTTTCGCCCGGCTCGAGCACCTTGTCCATAAGGTGTCGTAGTCTCGATAATTTCATCACCAGCCGTATTCCAATGATGCTGACTTTGGGTCCCACTGGTTGATTGAGCTTGTCTTATCGCCCCCCACATCTCAGTGAAGCCGTTCAGCCCCCCTCCCCCTTCAGCTCCCATATTGTAAGCCATATCAGTGAGCACCGCCTGTCGCTCTGGCGACAAAGCATCCCAATCGACACCGTTACGAGCGGCTGAAGCTTCAGCATCAGCCCGATATTGAGGATAATCTTCTTCAAAGAGCTCTTGGACTTCAGCATCTGAGAGAGGACGGCTACAATCAATCCCGTCCCCAGGAGTGATGAAGTGGCCAACTCCAACCGAGCGTCCTCCGGCATCGGGATAACAGGAATTACTCCAACCCTCATTGGCCATAATATAACTAGAAGCGAGACGGTCAGCATCACTAGAACAAGGAGGAGCTCCGTCTGGGGTCGTGGTCGAAGTGGGGCCAGTTGTCCCCGTGTCTGTCCCTGTACCTGTACCTGAGCCCGAACCGGAGCCAGAGCCAGAGCCAGAGGCTCGATGAGAAGGGTCAGAAGTCCCGACAATACTAATTAGCCAAGGAGTTCCCATGGCCGCGACAAGAGGATGAGGATGGCAATGTGATCCTGTCAAACAAACATCAGGAGAAACGGTCGTCCCCAAGATCTCCATCCCCTCGGTAAGATTATAATAAGAATACAGCTTACTCCCTCCGACCCGATAAGAGAGAAGTTGAGGCATGAAATCGCGAACCCGCAAATAATAAATGAGTAAATTCATTGAACAAGAACACCAGTCTGTATAGAGGATTTTCCCACCAAAAGGCAGAACTTGAGCGGAAGAGGGAGTAGGGAAAGACAGAAGAACCATCAACAAAATTAGAAAAATTAAAAAAAAA
Organism: uncultured Candidatus Saccharibacteria bacterium; assembly: GCA_964639285.1. GTDB lineage: Bacteria > Patescibacteriota > Minisyncoccia > Phycocordibacterales > XYD1-FULL-46-19 > CAIPHT01. The sequence goes on along the minus strand of CAZXCI010000003.1, from coordinate 68,252 downwards.
TTTCTCATCCCTAAATAATAGATTAAAATTGTTTATTTATCCACCTTTTTTCAGTGCATAAAGTAGCTGACCGTTATATAATATTGAGTACAGTTGGCCCATTTACCAAGCAAAAATGTGATACGGCTAGTGATTGTTTTAGTGGTACTTACCATTGTCTCTTTATGGTTTGTCGGCCATCAAAAAAAATCCAGAGAAGAAAAAAAACGACAAGCTTATCTAAGCGACATTTTAGAAAAACATAAGAACCTCGAGGACCTCTCTCGACAGGAACTCTCCTCCAATAAAACAAATGTCTCGATCAGTCAATTGGCCGAGAAACCGATCATCGCTAGTTCGACTACTGGAGTAAGCAGTCCGCAAGACTTCCGAACCTACGGACTTCGTCTGGCCGAGACCTTCAAACCCCTAAGCGGGAGGAGAGAGAGTGAGGCCAGGGCCGTGCTGTCGGCCATTGATAAAAATGACGGTTCGTTCATCAAATCAGTAACCTTCTCTAGGATTCTCCACGAGCAGGTAGCTCTAAGTCTGACAAAAATTCCCGTTCCCAAGGAATTGGCCAGCCGCCATTTCAAAATCGTCAGTCAAATAAATCTGCTTGTCAGTCGTCTTAAGAATATGGAACAAGCCTTGTCTCAGCCGACTCTCGCTCTGGAAAATAGCCAGACCTTCAACCATGATTATTCAGACTTCATCAAATCTATCGAAACGCTAAACCAATTCTTTGTTTTAAATAAGGTAACTTTTGCTGATAACGAAAAAATCCAGATTTTTGTCAGTAATTAATAACATGACCACGAGAACCTCACAAAATATATTCAAGAAACTAACTCTGGTCATTTTCTCAGCCTTAGTTATTTTCTTAATCGCCCAAAATACTGGGGCTCAGATATCTAACCTTCCTGTCCCTGATACGGGTTTCCCCAGTGGTGGAGGAAGTGATAGCGTTGGCGACATTGATATAAATGACGTCGCCGACATCATCATCAACAGTGGAGGCGACGGTGGAGATAGTGGCAGTAATGGCGCCAGTGGCAATAGCGGAGAAGACTCCCTAGAAGAAAGAGTAGGGAAAGATAAGAAAACTACAGACAAAGAAGCCGAAGAGTTGGCCAAACTCCAAAAAGAAGACGAGATCCGTTGTGAAGCTGAGGCTGGCGGTTATAGCGGTGGAAGTTCTGGCACGACCGGGACGGGGAGCGGAACAGGAGATGGCACAACTGGGGAAGGGGATGGGGCAGGAGACCAAGGCCAACCCAGCGATAGCGACCCCGTTCAGAATCCTGACTCAGACGAGCAAGGCGGAGAAGGAGCGAACGGTTACGGAGAGCCAGCGGGAGGCGAACAAGAAACAAGAGACAAACTTGCGGCGGAAGGAATAACCGTGAACAAAGCTGATTGTGCAGGAAGAGACTTCCGCACGGTCAAAGGTGGCTGTACCAGTGTCGGCGGATTACCCCAACATTCAATCGACCGATCCGCCGAGATAAATAGGGAAATAGGAGGTGGCCTAGTGATAACTTCTGGAACAGAGGCTGGGCATGTTGAACATAAACCCGGTGCTAACGTCGTAGACTATAGTCCCGACAACGCAAAACTCAATGAGTATATTGAAAAACACACAGTAAGCACCACAATATCTAAAAAAACCAAGTTTAAAACACATTATCTCGATAACGGAGACGTCTTCACTCGAGAAAAAGGTGCAAAATATGGTGATCATTGGCACGCAAAACTCAGCGGAACTGTCGGCGGGGGAAAAACAGCCCTCATTGATTCGCCTTTGGACAAACTAATTACTTATATTGATAACTTCCTTTCTGACAACTTATCTCTTCATAACCTTGTGCATGCTGAGAAGACCGACCCCGTAAGGACTGTTCTCCTTGGGACAACACCGGTTGACTTAGATAAGGCCACCCCCACCGATTTATCAGAAATACTTTTGGCTCTCGACGAATCGCAAATTAATGACTCATTCAATCGGATACTCTCCTCTCCAACAGAGAGCACAATAAATATTCGAGATATTATCACCAAACTCCCTTATGATAGCCTCAATCATGTTCTCGAAAACTTAAACATTAGTAATCTAAGTGAAGTTATTGATGAACTCCCCTCTAGTAATCTTGGTGGTATTATTGGACGGCTATCTTACGAGTCAAACGAGACCATCCTCACTCAATTCTCTTCCTCTCAACTGACAAGTTTGCTCAATGACCTGAACGATACTTCTCTAAATAACTTCATCAACAATACTTATAATCTAGAAGATTTTGACGACGTCATAGACAACATCTCATCAGGGAGTCTTGATAGAATTATCGGACGACTCGGAGATGGGGCCATCAACGGCATCTTCGGTAACTTGAGTGAAGGTAACCTTAACTCTATCCTTGGCAATCTCAACATGAGTTCTCTCAATGACATCTTCAGCCAGTTGGGTGGTGGCCAGCTCAATCAAGTCCTGAGTTTCTTAGACGGAGACGTGAGTGAGACCGTCTTCTCCCTCTTGGGCGAAGGGGCTTTGGGCAATATTCTAAACAACGGCCTCCCCGAAATTGTTGACAGTGTCCTCTCTGACCTACCAGAAGATTTATTGGGTGATATGGTCAACGGACTATCTGTCGATGGTCTTATCGATGACTTCTCTGGTGCCTTAGACGAATTACCAGGTGTTAGCGATATTATAAACAGCATTCCCGGACTAGAAGGGATCCTCGACGAGGGGGGAGTTGTCGACACGGTCGTCGATACCGTGACAGACACTGTCACCGGTGGTCTCTATGTCCCGGTTGTCGAGCAAAACGGCCAACTAATGAGTCTAACCAATAGTATCGAGAGAAGAACAAGAGAGATAAGAGAGTTAAATGTTCAAATTTGTACCCATATCCGCGCCGTTAAACGTATCCAACAGAGATTTGAAGAAAAAATGGTTGAGGATGCCGCCGTAAGACGAGCCGCCTCAACAGTGATTGAACAGTATAAGGGGGCGCTGTTGGGAGAAGAAGGGCTTATTAAAAAGGGATATCAAGACTCCAACGGGAATAGTGCTCCTCTCTATGTCGTCAACGAAGGAGTCTTAATCGCTCAGGCAAGAGATGAAGCAAAAAGAATTGTCCTTGATCGCATTAGAAACTCAAAGAACATGTACAAAGATGAGATCGCCGATGCCTTGCAGATAGATTCAGTTGGCCGTCCTTTCCAGCCAACGCTTACAGAGAAAGAGATAAAAATAATCAGCTCCGCCGAAGAAAATGGGTTCAAGGCCAGTGATCAGTCGGAAGAAATAGTTGCTCAAGAAAAAAATACTTCGATTCTTGCCACACTGAGAAACATCCCTTTCTTAGGCTATTTGGCTAATCCGATAGACAAACTGTCTTCCCTCTTTGGGATAAAAACTAGTTATGCGGAAGAAGAAGCCTCAGATTCTGAGGATTACACAGACGCAGAATATTGGACAGCCCTACTCAAAATGTTCCAACCGCAAAACAACCGTTATGGTAGCTATCTAATCGCCAATGATCAACTAAAAAGAAGTCAGGCCTTAGCCGAAGCAAATGTCCGAGATGAGATGATCGCTGGCCAAGGATTCCTTCCGGTCCGAAAATGCAATAAATGGATTACTGACCCAGAAGATTCTTCAATCAAAACATGTATTATGTGGGAAACCCAAACTCCTGCTAGTATCGTCAAAGAAACAGCTGCTCAAGGAATGGGAACCAGGCTAACGCAATATGAGACAGCCAAAGATATGGGTGATATCAACGTGGGCAATGAGCCGAACGTGAGTGAGCTCTACAACTTCACCCCCACGACTGACGGGGGTGGGGCCCCTGGCCCGGGCATGGTCGGCCCTGACGGGATTCCTGACCAAATTGAACAAGCTAGCACTTATACTCCCGATACGAGCGAATGGGGAACCGAGGGAGGAACTGGTGAAGGCGATGATGGTGATGGCACTGATGGGGGTGAAGGAGGCACCGAATGGTCAAATTTCACCGGTTTACTCGACTTAGTAATCGGGGAATCAGACTCTCCGTCATCTGACAGTCTCAATCTACTAGAATTACTCATAGAATTCCTAGCCAACGCTTATAAGAATATTAAGCCTCTCGTCTACTTTGCTGATAAAGATAAGGGAGACGGCCAATATCTTCTCTACTGGGCTTCACCCAATGCCACCGACTGCAAAGCCGGAAATGATTGGGCCAACGGCGAAGAGATCATTAAGAAAAAAGGGGATAGTCTCACCAAGCGAGCAAACCTCCTTGTCACCGCTTCCACCACCGCCAGAGAATATAAATTAGATTGCACCAATGACAAAGGGACAACCCAGAAGACAATGAGTATATGAGCTTAAGAAAGAAATTAAAAATAAATATTCTTATCTCAGGGGTATTGCTCTTAGCAATAGTCTTCCCCCTGATAAGCCTAAGCCAGAACGTTCCTATCGGTGGAGGTTATAGTGCACCGATAACATCAGTGGTTGGTAATTTCTGGGACATGGGGCTACATTATGGGGCGATGATACTGAACCCTGTATCAGGAGTCTCTTCAACCCTTCATAATTACGGTTTTACCTGGTTCCCCGATCTGTCTGTAGGGAAAAGCCAAAAAGAGGGTTTAGCTGCCATGCGAGAAGCTGCTCTCATATCAGGAGGAGGATTTGGAGAATTTAGAGGAAAATTTGTTGACGAAGAATCAGCTAGACAATACCTTGAAGCAAACCAAGATGATTCTTGTAGCCCCTTAAATATCGGAGGGTGTGTCCGGGGAGTCCTCGCCGCCATCGGCGATGCTTTAACTTGGGTCTTTGGTAGTCTCTTAGTCGCCGCAGGAACTATTCTAGATATCTCGATAAAAGTCTCTATCCTAAGCGTAAAGGATTGGTTAATAAACTCCGGCATCGATAACGCTTGGACAGTATTGCGTGACATCGGGAATCTCTGTTTTGTTTTCATCTTACTCTATATCGCCATCGGGACAATTTTTGAACTCCAAGGAATAGGTGATCCCAAGAAATTAATCGTCAATGTTATAATTATTGCTCTCCTTGTCAACTTCAGCGGTTTCTTCACTAGAATCATTATCGATGCCTCCAATGTTGTTGCTTATGAATTCTACGTCAAGATGGGTGGTGGTATCGCGACAGGGGGAAACAAACTTGGCATCGGCGGACAATTAGTTAGTAAGCTAAATTTAAGCCAACAGTTTCTTGGTGGTCCTTCAATCCCGGTTAAGGCGACTGATGCTGATGGAAATGAAGTCATTATTCTCGCCCCAGTGATCGGGAGCTTAAGTATCGCTGGTATAATTATTCAAACTTTCGGGAACATTATTATTATTCTGGTTTCTTGTTTTGTCCTAATAGCTATGTCAATTATGTTTCTCATTAGAACTGTTTATCTTATTTTTCTCTATGTTATTTCACCCATTGCTTTTGTCTTATACGTCATACCAAATGGTAGACATCACTTTGACACCTGGCTTAAGAAACTTCTTCATCAAGCCTTCGTTGCCCCTGGAATAATCGTTCCACTTTATGTAGTTTTCATTTTCTTAAAGGATGGAATCGGAGGACTACTGGGCAAGGACGCCAACAGTTTAGGGTCTATGGGGCCAATGATCCTTGTCTTTATGAATTTCATGATTGTTGGCCTTCTCTTTGGCTGTATCTTAATTGCAAACAGCCTTGGTGCCGCTGGAGCCGGGGCTGCCCGAAGTTGGGGCAGGAGACTCGGTTTTGGAGCCCTCGGTATAGCCGGAGGTTACACCGTCGGTAACCTTGCTAACCGGCTAGCAACGAGCCAGAGAATGCAGGCCTGGGCCTCGTCGGCAAGACCAATCACTGGACGAGTAGCAATGGGGGCCCGACGAGCGCTTGGTTCTATTGGTAACTCTGGCTTTGGCACAGGCACTCGTGGTTACAGAACAAGAGTGGAAGAAAGACAGAGAGCTCAACAACAGAGGGCCGCAGGTTTCACTGGTCCACAAGCTGGGGCCCAAAGAGCCTCTTATATGTCACGTTTGAGGTCAACTGATGATAGAGATGCCTATTTCCGTAGCTTATCACCAGAGGACAAGGCCACTGTCGTCCAGCAATTAAGAACTCAAGGGCGAGGAAATGAGGCCAATAGACTCCTAGCCAGTGGAAGCGGACGAGCAGCAAGAGAAACATCCGCCGCCTCTTGGAGAGGAATCGACCCAGGGAATGATGCCGAAAGACTAGCCCATCTCAATTCCCTAGATGGACCTCAGCTCAATAATCTCTATGAAGGATTAAATGCCAGAGAAAAGGCGGACCTTGAAGCTTTTGTCAACAGGATGGCTCCTCCCACACCAGGAGTAGCCGGCGCACCACCAATACCATCGGCACTAGGAGCTAACGTTGCAACAGCAAGAGGGGCCTTTGAAAGAAATGCCAGGACGACAGCCACAGCGAGGGGCGAAGTGGCAAGAGAAAGGGGTCGAGTCAACAGAACAGAACAGGCAACGGCCGAATTAAATATTGGAACCCCAGGGAGAACGCCCCTTGCCCACCCAATGTCTTCCTTTAATCCAGCATGGGCAGCTGCTAATCCTAATGAGATAAATAGAATAAATGCCCTAAGAAATCTTGCAGGGCCAGAATTTGTCGAATTTGCCACCAATACCGACCTCTTTAATGGTGCTTATGCTGACATATACCCCTATCTAACAAATGAACAGTTGCGAAGTGCCTTAACTATGGGTGTTCCACATACAGAGAGGCAAGCGATCAGAACTGCGATCGAACACCATCGTGGTGCAGGTCCTCACCCGACAGACCGAACCATCGAGAACGCTTATCAATACCTAAACGATCCTCGTCAAGGAGGAGCAGCTTTCTAATTATAAAAGGCTAAAAGATAAATAGAAAAATGAATAAACAAGAAATCGGAAAAAAATTTGACACTCTGCCCGAAAAACTAAAGAGTGTTATCGCCAACCTCGATATGGGAGCTATCACTGATGAATTACGAAAAAAATACAATTTACACGTTGATCAACTGGGAAGAATCGCTGAAGAAATCACCCTAGCCATGGTTGGACTAACTAAAGTAACGGACTTTAGCCAAAAAATAAAAGATAAAACTGGTCTAGCTCAAGATATTGTCAACTTGATAATCTACGATCTCAACCAACAAATTTTCTCCAAGATTCGTCGAGAACTAGAGGAACTTTCTCGGGAACGAGCCGAACCCGTCAAAGAAACGGAGCAAAAACAAATTCCTCCAGAGAAAATTGAGGGTTCTGCGACAACTCCCGCTTCCCCTGGCCCTTCGGCAACCCAAGTTTTCGACAATAAGATGAAAACAATCGCCAATGTCCCCAAACAAGAAGTTGCCGTTACGCCTCAAACAGGAGATAATAAGACAAGGGATCCATATCGTGAGCCCATTGTTTAATGCAATTCCAAGTTCCACAATTTATTGAAGTCGAAGATAAGGTTTTTGGGCCATTTACCTTCAAACAATTCCTCTACATGGCGGGCGGGGTTGGTCTTAGCTTTATATTCTACGTTTATCTACCTATCTATATATCAATTTTTTTCATCTTTGGCTGTCTTAGCTTAGCCGCCGCTCTAACTTTCTACAAATACAACGGTCGAGATTTCATTTTTCTAGCTGAATCCTTCTTCAAGTATAGTACCACCAAGAAACTCTATTTATGGAAGAAGTCTGAACGCCAGGTCATTACTCAAAAATCTACAACAAAAACGGCCGGAGAGACCACAGCCAACCTCAATCTCCCTCGACTCTCTGAGAGTAAATTGAAGGAACTCTCCTGGAGTCTCGATGTTAAAGACAATACTAATTTAAAAGAAGAAGATAATGGACCCCGTTAGAAACCGCGATCGCTCAAATAACTTATTGAAACAAAACATGAATCCGATATTATTAAAAAATAAATTAAGAAGAGAGAGCGATTTTTTGATCGCGATCTGTTTCTAACGGGATGGACTTTAAAGATATTATAAAGGTTTCTAATACGACCCAAGACTTCGTCCCGATCAGAGAGATCAGGAGCGGGGTGGCGGTTCTCAAGGATGGTTCTCTCCGCTCTTTGGTTATGGTCTCTTCAGTTAACTTCGGACTCAAGTCAAGTGATGAGCGCCTGGCCATTATTGCCGAATTTCAGAATTTTCTAAACTCTATCGACTTCTCTATCCAGATTTTTATTCAATCGAGACGTCTTGATATCAGACCATATCTGAATATCTTAGAGGAGAGGAAGCTCGCCCAAACAAACGAGCTTCTGAAGGTCCAGATTAAGGAGTACATTGAGTTCATCAAATTTTTTACCGATACCCATAACGTCATGACTAAGAATTTCTTTGTTGTCATTCCTTATACTCCGCCAATACTAAACACCCGAAAAGGGGGATTCTTGTCGGGTCTTTTGGGTCGTAACGATAAATCATCGAGTCAAGAAATCGCCAACAGCAATTTTGAAGAGAATGTTGCCCAGCTCAACCAACGTGTCAATGTTATCCGAAGCGGACTTTCTCGTGTTGGCCTAAGAAATGAGATCTTAGAGACTGAAGAGTTAATCGAGATTTACTTTAAGATTTTTAACCCCGGAGAATCTGGGACTCCGACCATCGACGAATCACCAAAAAAATAAGATATGAAGATACCCTTTTTAGGCAAATCAAACAAGAAACAGGAAAACCTTATTCCTATTTTCCCTCAAGATATCTACCAGATGGGGGAGCTTGAACTGCGGGATATTATTGCCCCTTCTGCTCTTCGTATTACCCCCAAGAACCTCAATCTCGGCGAGAAGGTCGCTCGAACCCTCTTCGTCATTTCCTACCCCCGCTTCTTGCCTGAGGAATGGTTTTCTCCGATTGTAAATTTAGATAAAGTCTTCGATATCTCTATTTTCATTCATCCATTAGATACCACTACTGCCCTTCGCGCCCTGCAGAAAAAAATTGCCGAGGTAGAGAGTCAGATAATGGTCCGAGAGCAGAAGGGAATGGTTCGTGACCCCCAACTCGATACCGCCCAGGCTGATATCGAGAACCTTCGTGACCAATTACAGCAAGCTACTGAGAAGATATTTAACGTCGGTCTCTACCTTACCATCTACGCCGACAACGAAGATGAGCTTGAACATGTAGAAAATGAGGTTAAGTCAATTCTTGACTCCCGCCTCATTTATCTCAAGACGGCTCTCTTCCAGCAAGATGAAGGCTTCAAGAGTGTAGTGCCCTTTGCCACTGACTACTTAGGGGTTAACTCTAAGTTAAATTCTTCCCCCCTCTCAAGCATCTTTCCCTTTGTTTCTTTTGACTTAACATCTAATAAAGGTATCCTCTATGGACAAAACCTTCATAACTCCTCCCTTATTATCTTCGACCGTTTTTCCCTAGAGAACTACAACTCAGTTATCTTTGCTAAATCTGGTTCAGGAAAATCTTTTACGACCAAGCTGGAGATTCTCCGTAGCCTCATGTTTGACACCGATGTTCTCGTCATCGACCCAGAGAGGGAATACGAGTTCTTGGCTGAAGCGGTTGGCGGCCGTTACTTCAATATCTCACTAACTTCCGAACACCACCTTAATCCCTTTGACCTACCTTTTCCTCGTGAAGATGAGGCGCCATCAGACGTTCTTCGCTCAAACATCATCAACCTCGTAGGGCTCTTCCGCATTATGCTCGGCGGACTTACCCCAGAGGAAGATTCTATCCTCGACAACGCTATTTCTGAAACTTATGCCCTTAAAGATATTACCCCTGACTCCGATTTCACTAATAAACCAGCCCCACTTCTCTCTGACCTAGAATTAGTCCTAGCGGGGATGGAAGGAGGGGAGTCTTTGGCCCAACGCCTCCTTAAATACACCCAAGGAACTTGGGCTGGCTTCCTTAACAAGCCAACGAACGTTGACATCAACAAGAAATTCGTCGTCTTCTCCATTCGAGACATGGAGGAGGAATTAAAGGCTGTTGCCATGTATATCATTACTCACCACATCTGGAATGCTATTCGTCGTAATCTTAAGAAACGCCTCTTCGTTGTTGATGAGGCTTGGGTTATGATGAAGTCCAAAGATGCCGCCTCCTTCCTGTATTCTTTGGTAAAAAGAGGTCGCAAATATTATCTCGGGGTTGCCACAATTACCCAGGATGTTGATGACTTCCTAAAGTCTGAGTATGGTGGGCCAATTATCACCAACGGTTCTATCCAAATACTCCTCAAACAATCTTCTGCGTCTATTGATCTTGTCCAAAAAACTTTTAACCTCACCGAGGAAGAGAAATACTTCTTACTTGAGGCCCCCATCGGTCACGGCATCTTCATTGCTGGTCTCAAGCGAGTAGAAATCAAAGTTATCGCCTCTTACACTGAAGAGCAAATTATTACTTCTGATCCGTCACAAATTTTAGCGATTAAGAAAGCTAAAGCTGACTTCGAAACATCTAGACAAGCCGGGGCGACACCTAATTAGTAATGGAGAATGATGAAAAGAAAAAAGAAAAGCCCAAATTAAGAATCCATGTCTTTATCGGCATATTGATGGTTGGTGTGGCGTTAATTTATGATGGTTCTCAAAACCTAGTTGATCTCCTGTCTTTTGGCCTTCTCGGCTGGATTATTAATCCGCTCATTTCTTTTTGGTCTTTCCTGACCTTCTTCACCTGGTTCTCTTTATTTGGAGTCAGTTATGCTAAACCAGGAAAAGCCATGACAGTGGGTGTTTCTTATTTGATCGAAGTTATTCCTCTTCTTAGTAATATACCAACCATAACTTTAAGTGTTATAATACTTCTAGCGATGACTTATAGCGAAGATCTTGTCGCTAAATTATCGCCACAAGCAGCGGCAGCACTATCCAAGGCCCTAAGTGGTTCTAAACTTGGTAAGGCCAGAAGTGTTGCCACTTAAATAAGATGTTTAAAAAAATCCCCTTAATTACAACTCTCTTCCTCCTGGCTCTTCCTTTGGGGCTACAAGCTTTCCAAGAGACGAGTATGAATAATAATTTGGTTGCTGAAGTTAGCCCGACTAGCCCAGGAGCGGGGGAGACAGTCACTATTGGTTTATCGAGTTATGGTTTCAAAATAAACACCAGCGTAATAAGTTGGTATGTTGACAATGAGCTAAAAAGTCGCGGTATTGGGACTGATAAATTTTCTTTTAATCTCGGCCCCGTCGGAGTCCAAACAAAAATTTCAGTTTATGTTCAAGCTCGAGGAGGACAAAAAGCGAGCAAAACATTCATTTTTGACCCAACCGAGCTAGAGCTCTTTTGGGAAACTAAGACCTCAAAGCCTGGCCCTTACAAGGGGAAGGCTTTGCCTAGCGCTGGGGCTAAGATAAAAATTGTCGCCCTGCCCTATATTGTAAGTAGGTCTGGACAAAAAATAGATCCCGCCAAACTATCTTATACTTGGAAAAAGAATGGGGCGATTCTGACGAACCTCTCGGGCGTAGGGAAAAATGTTATTTCTTTAGAAACAGACAAGGGGGCTTCTCAAGTTAAACTTGAAGTTGAGGCCAAGAGCGTCACCGACAACATAACGGCCAACGAAAACGTGGTCATCAATCTTGTCTCGCCAGAAGTTCTTTTTTATGAGAAGAAGCCTCTGGAGGGGGTAATTTACGGAAAGATTATTCCTAAAGAATACCCTCTCTTTGAGGAGGAAGTCACTATCAAAGCTGAACCCTATTTTCTACCCTTGGGAAACGACAATGACTACAAATATTCTTGGCAAATTGACCGATCCAATGCCCAAGGAAAATCCGATGACCCCCAAGCAATTACCCTGAGAAGATCCACAGAGGTCTCTGGATCTAATCTTGTAAATTTCTTAGCTCAAAGCCTCCTTTCGTCTGCCAATAATTCTTTTATTATTAAATATGGCAATGGCCTACTTAAACCATTACAATAAAGATATGACCCCTTTCCAAAGAAAATTAGTCTCCCTCTGTTTAATGACTTTTTGCTTCATGGTTTTCAATTTACCAATGTCTCTTGCTTTCGCCGTTGATGGTTACACCTTGCTTGAACCCACGATTATCATCGACCAAGGAGGAACACAACCAACAGAATATGGCTTAACTGATTATCTTAAGACCATTTATCTCCTCATGTTTGTCCTTATCATCAGTGCGACTGTTTTTTATTTTATCCTTGGCGGACTTGAATATATTACATCCGATATCCCGGGAATCAAACTTGATGGTAAAAGTAAAATTCGGAAAGCTCTTCTGGGTTTATTTATCGCTCTGACCTCTTATCTGTTACTTAATTTAATAAATCCCGACCTACTTAATCTTAATTTACTACTAGATGCGATTTAATTTCTTATGATAAAAAAGGTAATTATCATCATTCTCATCGTCCTCATCATTGCTTCCTTCGGAGTTATTGGTTATATAGTCTTATCTCAAGGCGGGGCATCTAGTCTAACCAGCTTGTGGCCATTGAGAGTTAAATCTGGAACAGAGGTTCCTCCTGTGCCTGAGAATTTCTTCCCCGAGGGAGCGATGATCTCTAACTCTGGCTTTTCCAACAATACCAACGTCGCAAACCAGCCGACCAACATTATTTCTTTTGACCAACCAGAACCAATAATCAATCCGACCATAGCCGGAACTAGCGCCATTGGACTAACGATGGCAGGAGAGGGTAAAACAGAACGAGTTCTTTTTGTTGAGAAATCAAGTGGTAATATTTACGAAATAACCAGTCAAAATGATCTCTCTCGCCTCACCGGGGAGACTCTCACCAACATCCAAGAGGTCTTGTGGGGGAAAGACAAAACGGGAGAAAGACTGATTACTAGATTTTACCAATTCGACCAAACTATCACCCTTGTTGGACTCATCAAAGAACCAGTTGGGACAGAACTTGGTTCGTTGAAAAATCAAGCTCTAGGTACGAATATCTCGGCAATTGCTGTCTCCCCAGACCGAAGCAAATTTTTTACTTTAGAGACATCTGGATCCGGGGTAATAGGCTACGTTAATGACTGGGCAGGGAAAAACAAGAAGAAGGTTTGGTCCTTCCCTTATGGTGACTGGCAAGCTTCTTGGCCCAAAAGTGACATCATCAGCCTTACCACCACCCCAAGTGCTCGTAGTTCTGGCCACCTCTACTTTCTTAATCCCAACACTGGATCTTTTATCAAAATTCTTAGTGGTATCAACGGCCTAACGACAAGCGTTTCCCCTGATGGAAACAAGATTATTTTTTCTCGCAATAACTTAGGTCTTCTTGATCTCTATTTACATGATGTAAAAACAGAAAAAGCCTTACCAGTTGGAGTTAAAACCCTGCCCGAGAAATGCTTGTGGCAAGACAGTGACACTCTCTATTGTGCTGTGCCAAAAACAATTCCAACTGGCTCATACCCCGACAACTGGTACCAAGGCAAAATTACTTTTTCTGATGATATTTGGAAGGTTAACCTGAAACAAAAGACTGTCACTCTAATCGCCCCAATTAAAGGTTCTCTCGACCTTGTAAATCTTATTGTCGCTCCAGAGAGAGGGTGGATCTATGCTATTAACAAAATAGATAATTCTCTCCAATCTTTTAGTTTGCCACTTTAGAAAGCTCGGCTTCCTTCTTTATTTTCTTAATCACCATTAACTCATAGATGGCTGAGAAGCTATTGCTTGTTATCCAGTAGAGGGCAATAGCCGAGGGAAGAGTGAAGGCAATAAAGACAGTTATTAGGGGCATAAAGTAACGCATCTGAAGGTCCATACTACGCATCAAGTCTTCTTTGAAAGATTCACCAACTTTTTTATCTTTAATGGGGGGAGGGGGAAGAGAATAACGAACCTGAAGATATTGAGTGACTCCGGTTAAGGCCGCCAGAATAATGTTCCTACTCGCCGTCAAGTCGAACCAACCCAAGAAATTGGTGTTGATCTGAAGAGGAGCGGTGATAAAAGAATAAAGAATCTCAGTGTGGATAGTAAAGCTATCTCTAAAGACATAAAAAAGAGAGATAATGATTGGGATTTGGATAAAAAGAACAATAATTGTTGAGAAAGGATTAATCCTTTCTTGTCGATAAAGTTCCATTGTTTGACGAGACTGTTCGGAGAGATTGTCTTTATATTTCTCTTTGATTTCTTTTAGTTTCGCTTCTACCGATTTTAATTTGATTTGAGTTCTGACAGACTTGGTATAGAGAGGAAAAATAAGCAGTTTCACCAAAAGCGTTAGAATAATTATTGCTAAGCCCAAATCTCCACCAGGAATAACCGAGGTAATAAAAACAAGGAGGTTATATAGGGGAATAAAGAGGATAACTTTAAAAAAGGCAATCATGATTTAAAAGAAGACCCTTAACCTCTTGTGCTAACACTAAAGAAGGGAGCTTGGCAATATCTTTCTTAATTTGAAAAATAAGATATTGGCCAGGCTTAATTAATTTTAATTCTTTTTCTAAAAAAGCGCTAATTTTTCTTTTACTTAGATGACGATCAACAGCTAATTTATTGACCTTACGGGGGACGATAATGGCAATTTTAGCGGGTTTAGTTTGTTCATTAGGGGATAGACGATGAATTCTGAGGGTTAGATTTTCAGAAGAATAAACAGTGCTTCTTTTAAGCGCCGGGAGAAGAAGAGAGGTGGATATTCTCCTGTTTTTAGGAAGCATTTATTTAGAAACAGACAAACTGCTTCGTCCCTTAGTACGGCGACGAGCTAAAACTTTTTTACCATTAGCAGTTTTGGTTCTAGACAAAAAGCCGTGAGTGGTAGCTCTTTTCTTCTTAGATGGCTTGTAGGTAAATGACATACCCCGCTAGTATAACAAAAATTTGTCTTTTGGCAAGGTTTGAAATAATCCACAAGTAATCCACCATATATAAACAAATTAGGGAAGTTTGCTTGTTTATCCACAATCACTATAATGGGGACAATTGCTATGGAGAGTATTTTAGATAACAAGAAGCTCTGGGATAGCGCCCTCAACGAGATAGAATTATCTCTCTCTAAAGCCAATTTTGGTACTTGGTTTAAAAACACCCATATTGTTAAGAATGACGAGGGTGTCATCTATATTGGAGTCCCAAACGCCTTTGTTCGAGATTGGCTTATGACTAAGTACCACAAATTCATCCTTAAGGCCCTGCGCGAGATAGAGGAGGGGGTACGCTCAATAGAGTACATCATCAGTCGAAATGATGAAAAAGACAGTTCACAGAAGAACAAGGGCTCTCAGGGGGACAAAACAGCCTTAATTGTGAACGATCTCGGCTTGAAAGACCTCTATATCAACAAAGAGAGTAATCTTAACCCTAAATACACTTTTGAAACCTTCACAGTTGGCTCTTTTAACGATGTCGCCTATGCTGCTAGCCAGGCGATTGTTAAAAATCCTGGAACAATTCATAATCCACTCTTTATTTATGGGGGTACAGGATTAGGTAAAACACATCTTCTTCAGGCTATTGGCAACCAGCTCAAGAAGAACTACCCAAACAAGACGGTTTATTATATAACCTCAGAGAATTTTATAGTTGAACTTATTAATAATATCCAAAACAATAAAGGTAACGCTTTCAAAGAGCGTTATCGTAAATATGACCTCCTAATCATTGACGATGTTCAATTTTTTTCCAATAAAGAACATTCTCAGGAAGAGCTTTTTCATCTTTTTAATCATTATTATGAAAATAATAAACAAATTATTTTTTCTTCTGACAAACCGCCTAAGTATATACCAAGTCTTGAAGAACGTTTAAGATCTCGTTTTGAAGGAGGAACAATTATTGATGTTGCCAAACCAGATTATGAGTCTCGATTAGCTATTTTAAATAATAAAATTAAGGTAAACAATCTCTCTCTAGCTCCAGAAATTATTGAATACATTGCCTCTGTTGTCCAAGATAGTATTCGAGAGTTGGAAGGGGCCCTTAATTCTATTATTTGCCAAGCTCAAGCAAAAAAAAGAGATGTCACTCTTCAAGAGGTTAAAGGGATAATAAAAAACAACACCAAGCCACAAAAAACCCTCTCAATTAAGGACGTTCTCGGTGTTGTTGCCAATTATTATAATATTGAAGAAAAAGTTCTTTATGAAAAGACCCGCCGTAAAGAGATTGTAAAACCAAGACAGGTTATTATGTATATACTAAGAGAGGATTTTAATACATCTTATCCTTATATTGGGCAAAAATTGGGAGGAAGAGATCACACAACCGTTATCCACGCTTATGAGAAAATAAAAAAAGATATAAAAACAGATTCTCTGTTAAATCAAGAAGTAGAACAGATCAGGTCTTTACTTTATGTTAATAGCTAGTGGAAAAAATTGGGATAAAGATTAGTATTAATTGGGGATAAAAAACAAGAGTTGAATTGATATTTTAAAAAAGATTTTTATAAACACTTTAATTAACAGGAATGGGTAATTTAAAAAAACAAAAACTCTTTATCTATAAAGATATATTAAACTTATCAACATATCCACAAGTTTAATATTAATAAGTCTTAAAAATAAAAAATATGAAAATTGAATGTGTAAAAGATAAATTAAAGGACGGAGTAGCAATTGCTGAGCGAGTTGCTGGTCGTAATTTAACTTTACCAATTTTAGGATCAATTCTCCTTGAGACGAGCAATAAGGCTTTAATTATAAAATCAACAAATTTAGAGGTTGGGGTAGAAATAGAAATTCCGGCCAAGATTCAAGAAGTTGGATCAATTACCGTTAGTGCCACTGTTTTAAATAATTTTCTCTCCAATTTAAATAAAGAGATAAAAGTTGAATTAACGACAATAAGCGATAATCTTAAAATAACAACAGAAAATACTAATACTTTAATAAAAGGTTTAAATACTGATGATTTTCCTATTATTCCTAAAATTAATCAAGAAAATGGTTTTACTATTGATTCAACCACCTTAACCGCTGGGTTAAAGTCGGTTATCTTTGCTGCTGCCTTATCGGATATTAAACCTGAAATATCTAGTGTTTATGTTTACAATAAAGGAAATGAATTATTTTTTGTTGCAACCGACTCTTTCCGTCTAGTCGAAAAAAAGATAGTTGTTGACCATAAATTTAAAGAACAAATTGCTCTAATTATTCCTCTTAAGAGTGTCACTGAGATAATAAAGACAATTGATGGGCTCCAAGCAAACCTTATTGTTAGTTTTAATAAGAATCAGCTGGCGATTCAAACCGACAACCTATATTTAACTCTTAGAATTATTGATGGTTCTTATCCTGATTATCAACAAATTATTCCAACAAAATTCAAAACAGAACTTAATGTTAAAAAAGATGAGTTGTCTAGTATCCTCAAATTATCAAACATTTTTACTGATAAATTCAATCAGATTGACTTTAAAATTGATAATAAAACAAACACTTTAGAGATAAGTTCTCGCAATCAAGATATTGGGGAAAATAACTTTTCTTTAATTACAAAAGTAAAAGGAGATAATTTGGAAAGCAGTTTTAATGCCAAATATCTTTTAGATTGTTTGCCGTCAATAGGCGCCGATGATGTTTATCTTCGTTTTACTGATAAAAACCAACCTCTCTTAATATCTGGAGTAGGGGATGAAAACTTTCTTTATCTCGTGATGCCTATTAATAAATAAAAATGGAATTAATTGGTGGTTTATTGGCTCGCTATCAAAATCTCTTTAACAATAAGGCCCTTGAGTTGTCTTTAATTGTTGAGACAATAAAAAAAGAAACAGGTTTAACTATTACTAATGAGGAAGTAAGACTGAAAGAGGGGGTCCTTTTTTTAAAGATTAAACCAAAATATAAACTTGAGCTTATTTTAAAAAAAGAAAAAATACTCTCTGTCTTTAAGGAGCAAGGTTTAAAAATAGGGGACCTAAGATAATTTAATTAGGAAGAGTTGAGCTGGCTGTTGAAGAAGAAATATTTATAAGTTGTTCTAAGGGTCCTTGTTTGTTTTCTGGTTGATCAATAATTATTTCCTGACCATTTTTGAGTTTATTTGTTCTAAACCACATTTGAACGGGGTAATCCCAAAGTCTGAACTGTTGATCAGCTTCTGGATTATATGGAGCTGGGCCAAGGGGGTTATTTTTGTCTAGCCAATAAAGAATAGAATGAGCATTAACAGTAAGTATTTCTACTTTTTTTGCTGTTTGGCCTGGAATTGTTGGTAGATAAAAATCTCTAATTTGTCCCCCTTGCCAAAAACCTCTTAGAACCGGTTTCAAACCAACATAATTAATTGAAGGAGGGATAAAGGTTTCAGCTTGGGTATTTTTTGTCACCTCAGCCATTACTGCATGCCAAAGTGGAGCAATAATAGTCCCGGCCACCTTTTTTTCCATTGGAGTGTTGTCATTATTGCCAGCCCAAGCTCCAACTACAAAACTTGGGGTGTAGCCAATAATCCAGGCATCCTTATAGTCGTTTGTTGTTCCTGTTTTTACTGCCACCTGTCGTCCTGGGAAGAAGAGGGGAGAGTTTGGGCTATAAGCAGGCTGTCTCGCTTTGTTGTCAGAGAGGATATCGCTTATCATTCTTGCTGTGTTTGTTGGTAGAACCTGCTCACTTTTATCAGTGTACTCTTCTAAGGTGTTATTTTGGGGGCCAGTCACCTTAAGAATACCAACTGTCTCATGTTTAACACCCTCCTGGGAGAAGGCTCCATAAGCCCCAGTCATTTCGAGGAGGGAAACTTCACCACCACCAAGAACTAAAGTTAAACCATATTGATTTTTTGTCCCAAGGCTCGTAATTCCCATTTTTTTGGCTGTGGCAAGGGAGTTGTTAATACCTGCAAGATAAAGAACTTTGATCGCCGGGATATTTCTTGATTGGGCTAAGGCGTCTCTTAGGGTCATTGGACCTAGATATGTATTATCATAGTTTCTAGGCATATAACAATCGGAGGCTTTTGCTCCAGCTAAAGGCTTTCCTGTTGGGTCACAGTTGGTGTTGAACTCTGTTTTGAGGTCAAAGAGGATTGTTTTGTCGGTGTAACCCCTATTAAAGGCTGTCGCGTAGACGAAAGGTTTGAAAGATGATCCTGGTTGGCGATGAGCGGTAGCGACATTGAAGTTACCACTAATCTCTTGGTTAAAGTAATCTCTTGACCCCGTAAGAGCGAGAATCTGTCCTGTTCTCGGGTCAATAACAACAACACTGTTGTTTTGGGCACCAAAATTCTTTTCATTCTGGTCGCCGTATGTTTTTGCTAATTCTTCAACTTTTTGTTGCAGATTCCAATCAATAGTAGAGATAACTTTAAAACTGTTTGTTTCAATATTATCTTTACCGTATCTTTTATCTAGATAATCTTTAAGCCAGAAGACAAAGTGGGGGGCCTTAATGCTCTGGTTTATTTTTTCATAAAAAACAACTCTCTCTTGTTTGGCTCGATCGCGAATATCTTTTGTGATAAAACCAACGTCAAACATACGATCAAGAACAAGGTTCTTTCTCTCTTCTAATTTGTCGCGATGTGTTCCATAAGGGGAATAATAATTTGGAGCTTGAGGCATCGCAGCTAAGTAAGCAGCTTCAGCAAGCGTGATGTTGCGGACATCTTTCTTAAAATAAGCTCGAGAAGCCTCTTGAACACCATAAATGTTGCCACCGTAAGGCGTTTGGTTTAGATAGACATTAAGTATTTCATCCTTAGACATCGTTTTTTCTAGTTTAACAGACAAGATAACCTCTTTAATTTTACGAGTAAGAGTTTTGTCTCTGGTTAGGAGAGAATTCTTAACAACCTGCTGAGTGATAGTTGAACCACCCTGTTTAACCCCGCCAGATTTAAAATTTACCAAGAAAGCTCGGGCTATAGAGCTTGGTTGTATTCCCTGATGTTGATAGAAGCCAGCATCCTCTATTGCGAGAGTGGCTAGTTTAATAGCTGATGGAATCTCGGCAAAACCGACAGCTGTTTGCCTGACCCCTCTAACGTCATAAAGTAATATTTCCCCTGAACGATCGTAGATTTTTGTTGACTGTTCAGTAATTTGTTTTTCAAAAAAAGATTCAAAGTCGGGGACGGGAAGGGTAATGGCCCAAATTGTTGAAAACCCTCCAAACAGAAAAATAAGTATACCTCCAAAGAGGATAAGCCGAGCAATCTTCCTAAAAGAAAAAAAAGTCCTTTTCATTTGCACCATATTAGCATATTTTGTCAAAAAGAAAAACCCAACTAAGACTTGCTTGGGCTTTTCTTTTTTGTTGTCTTACCAATTTTCTGGGTTATCAGCGTCCTCTGGGTCGTTTCCTGAGTAGAGGTCCATATCTTCTGAAGAGATAAGATCGTCGCCGTCATCTAGCTCGGTGTCTACCGGCAGGACGGCACCCGGATCGTCACTCCAATCTTGGTCATCAACCATAAATTAAAAATTAATTTTTAATATAACAATTTCTTAATCTTTTTATCATGGAGGGTTTTTTTCTGCAAGAAAAGTACGCTACTTACTTGTGGATAACCTCGAGAGGGGGGCGCGAGCAAGGTGAGTTAGGGCTACACCGATGGCGTCATATTCATCATCATACTTTATTTTTTTATCAATTTTTATCAAGTGCGGAATCATGCTTGTCATCTGTTTTTTGTCAGCCGAACCATAGCCGGTAATACAGGTTTTAATTTCTAAGGGGGTATATTCAATGACTGGTAACTTATGTTTGGCGCAAAGATAGTTTATTGCCCCTCGAGCTTCAGCCACATTCATGGCTGTTTTTTGGTTGACCGTGAAAAAAAGTTTTTCTGTTGCAACAAAATCTGGCTTCCATTCTTTAATAACCCGCTCTATCTCAATACCAAGAGAAAGAAGTCGCTCATTAAAGAGACTTTTTTTGTTTGTTGTAAAGCAGTCTGAATATAAGAGTTTTGTTTTACTGTTTTCTTGGTCAACAACAGCTAACCCTAATCTTTCATATCCCGGGTCAATACCTAAAATTACCATAATAAACAGTATATAGTATTTAGTATGTAGTATGTAGGGGGGCTAAAGGTTTGCTGTGTGATAGATAGTTTTAATATCCTCGTGTTCTTCTAGTGTTTCGATTAACTCGAGTAATTTCTCTTTGTCTGTATCAATAAGGGGGACTTGATTTTGGGCTACAAAGTTCCCGTCGTTTTGTCTGATAAAAGCCCAGGTGGTTGAACCAGCCCCGCCTAAAGTCGTGCCCTTTTGAGAGAGAAGATGTTTGATTTCTGGTGTCGTTCGATTCTTGTTGTCAGTAACACCAACGATAATTAAAGCCACCCCAGCTGGCCCATAGGCCTCATAGATAACCTCTTCAAAGTTATCACCCTCACTACCAAAACCCTTCTGAATAGCGCGCTCTACATTATCAAGTGGCATATTGGCATCTTTGGCTCGCTGAATAGCCGCTTTTAGCCCGGGAGCTTCGCGGTTCCCGCCGGCCTTCTTGGCCTCCATTGTTATTCCTCGGACGAGCATTGAGAATAATTTACTGCGCTTGGCATCTTCGGCCCCCTTCTTCACTTTAATCTGTGACCATTTATTATGCCCTGACATAATCCTAAGATAACAAACTTTGTGATAAAATAAAAGCCATGGAAATAACTAGAGAATTGGTAAAAATCTTTGCTGACTGGATTAAACTAAAAATAAGGATACATGTTACGGAAAGTCTTACTTTTCCTAATAAGAAAGAGATTTGGTGGGTTAGCCTTGGTCAGAATGTTGGAGTCGAGACAAATGGTAAGAATAAAAAATTTGAAAGGCCTGTTCTTGTCACCAAGGTTTTTAATAAAGACTCCTCTTTGGTTGCCCCGATTTCAAGTTCGATCAAAAGGGGGAGATATAAAATAGAATTTATGAATGGTGAAGGCGCCAAGAACACAGTCAATTTATCCCAATTGAGGACCCTTGATAGTCGAAGGTTTATCAGAAAGGTTGGAGAAATGGCTGAACCTGATTTCGAACAAGTGGTGAAAGAACTAAAAAAGTTTTTTTAACTAAACTAAACGGAAGCCCCCTTTAGGGGGCTTCCTCGGAACTTCCACAAGGGAAGCAAAATGTCCTTACAGTATAGACTTTCTCATCAAAAAGTCAAGTTTTTTCAGTCAAAATGTTCAACACCCAGTGTTGAACATTGCAAAAAGAAAACCCGCTACCTCTCAGCGGATTTTCCGTTGGAACAGTAGCGGGTTGGTGATTGGCCGAGAGACGGGGGGTGGGGAAGTTATTCGACCTTGGTCAAGTTCTCCCCCAAAGGGTTAAAGGCGCCCTTGTTCCCCTCGATGATGAGGAGGTGGCTTACAAGAGTTTTTTGAGGTGGTCACGACAGGACAATTGATCTCAGGGGTCGAAAATTTCTTACAGAGAGCTCAAGATGAGTTTGTTGACGTCGCAAAAAAAGAAGAGTCTTTGGCTATTGGCCGTGATCTTTTCTCCCGGTTGTCAGCTGATAAAATTTCAGATGAAGAAGCCGCTTCTAGTTTAGCTAAGCTTTATGACGTTTTAGACGAGCAGCATAATTTAGAGAAACAATAATTACAAAAAAAACCGGCCTGAGGCCGGTTTTTTTGTGTCAAATTAATTTCTCTTGTTTGTTTGTTGGCGCGTCATATCCTAGATGCTCATAGGCTCTTGGGGTGGCAATACGACCCCTAGGGGTGCGTTCGAGGAAGCCGAGTTGGATAAGGTAGGGTTCATTGACGTCTTCGATGGTTTCTTCTTCTTCAGACAGGGCGGTCGCGACGGTGCCAAGCCCTACTGGGCCGCCATTAAACTTACTAATGATCACTTCCAGTAATTTTCGATCAGCTTCAGAGAGACCTAATTCATCAATGCCTTGCATGGCCAGTGCTTCTTTTACTATTTTGGCTGAGAGGGGTTTCTTAGAAATTTGGGCATAGTCTCGACAACGCTTTAGGAGATGATTGGCCAAGCGGGGAGTGAAGCGGGATCGACGAGCGATTTCGGTGCTGGCCTCATCATCAATCTTAATTCCTAGAAGTTGGGCTGAGCGCTTAATAATTGTCTTTATTTCATTTTCAGTATAGAACTCTAGGCGGTAAGTTCCACCTGAGAAGCGTGAGCGAAGAGGGGCAGAGATCATGGCAACTCTGGTGGTTGCGGCAATGAGGGTGAAGGGAGGCAGATCAATTTGGATGACTCGAGCCCCCGGTCCCTTGCCAATAACAATATTAAGAGATCCGGCTTCCATGGCGGGGTAGAGCACCTCTTCAATCATTTTGTTGAGACGATGGACTTCGTCAATAAAGAGAATGTCTCCCGGCGAGAGATTAGTGAGGATAGAGGCGAGGTCGCCGACCTTCTCAATGGCTGGTCCGGAGGTGGCCTTAATAGGAGTACCCATTTCGTGTGAGATAAGGTGAGCCAGAGTGGTTTTTCCCAGACCTGGGGGACCATAAAATAAGAGGTGTTCTGGTGGATGGGAGCGCTCTTTAGCCGCTTGGAGGAGGATTACCAAGTTGTCCTTGATTGATTTCTGCCCAACATACTCGTCCCAGGTTGAGGGGCGGAGGGAGCGGTCTAAAAAAACATCATTTTCTATACTTGACATATAATTTCTTTTGTGCTAACATAGAACTCAGACAATCAAGCCTACAAATCTCTAAACAATCTAGGTCAATTTATTGACCTAACGGGTCTTTTTGATAGGATGTTCCGGTCCCCACCCTCGCAGTGGATCAGACGGGAACTCTCCTGGATAATTTTCCTAACTTTAGTTGCATTACGAAAGAGATTGTTTAGAGATTTGTACCCTTGATTGACAAAGAACGGAAAGAACTAAATAATTTCCTCGTAAAGGTCAATAACTCTCCCCATTTCTTCTATTGTTGTCTCACCCTTAACCACTTTTAGCATTCCATCTTGGCGCATGTCGAGGATTTTTTGTGGTATGGCGGCAATCTTAATTTCTTTTTCGTTTGGGTTAGAAATAGCTGCGGCCGCAACAGCGTCATCCATATAAATAGCCTCGAAGATACCTTCTCGGCCCTTGAAGCCGGTGCCGTGACATTTCTCACAACCAACTTTTTCATAAATCTTGTTGCCGGTAATTTCGCCGGTCCAATTAGCCGGGATTAGCTCAGGACGTTTCTTCTTGGCGCTTTCGAGAACTTTCTCAATAAGATCTTTTTCCCAATCTTTCATTTCCCGCTCTTTTTTGCAAGATTCGCAAAGTTTACGCAGAAGGCGTTGGGCGATAGAGAGGGTTAAGGCCGAGGTGATAATCTTAGGGTTAAGGCCGAGATCAATTAGGCGAGGAATAGCACCTTGAGCATTGTTGGTGTGAAGCGTAGAGAAAACGAGATGGCCAGTTAAGGATGACTGAATCGCGATCTTGGCTGTTTCTGGGTCACGAATTTCTCCCACCATTATGATATCGGGATCTTGACGCAGAGCACTTCGCAGACCTGAAAGGAAAGTATAACCTTGCCCACGGTTAACTTGAGTTTGGTTTATT
Organism: uncultured Candidatus Saccharibacteria bacterium; assembly: GCA_964639285.1. Classification (GTDB taxonomy): domain Bacteria; phylum Patescibacteriota; class Minisyncoccia; order Phycocordibacterales; family XYD1-FULL-46-19; genus CAIPHT01. The sequence continues at coordinate 43,816 of CAZXCI010000003.1, read as the reverse complement.
CCCTCAAGGTGGTATTCGATAGGGTCTTCAATCGTTATAATTTTGCTCTCAGTTGAATTAACTTCTCGCAAGAAAGAGTAGAGTGTCGTTGTCTTACCTGATCCTGTTGGACCAGTAAGCAAGACGAGACCGTTTGGTTTACTAATCTCTCTCTTGAAGGTGGCGAAAAGTTCTGGCTCAATCCCTAGTTTCTCAAAAGTGACATTGATTGATTCTGGGTTAAGAATACGCATGACAACAGACTCGCCATAAGCTGAAGGGATGACAGAGGTACGAATTTCAATCTCGGTATTTTTAAGAACAATACTAAAGCGGCCATCTTGAGAAGATTTTTTGATGTTTAATTTCATTCCTGAGACTAGTTTAAGTCTGGAAATCACTTGGATATAGATTTTGGTTGGAAAAGAGGAAATATCCTCAAGGACGCCGTCGAGTCGATAGCGAAGACGGATGTCGTCTTGCTCTGGTTCGATATGGATATCGGAGGCTTCGGTGACGAGACCGCCGGCCATAATAATCTCTAGGATGCCAGAGATCCCCCCTTCTTTTTCGGCAATGAGGCTTTCTTTGGTAATTTCGGCTTCAATATCTTTTAGTGTTTTAAACTTTTCACTAAACTCAGCAATGCTTTCGCTGGAGATTTCGATTAAACCAGCTCGAGAACGGTTAGATTTAGAAATTTCGGCATATTTTTCCCAGGCCGTCTCTATCCCTGGTTCGGAGGCCAAGTAGAGAGACAATTTAAAGTTTTTATTTTTTAGCTCTTCAATTAAGGCTTGAGCTTCATTTCTTTCTGGAGAAATTAACGCCAGGCTAAGACTCTTGCCGTTTAAACGAAAGGCGGCGACTCCAGCTTGTCTGGCCTCGTTTTCGGGAATAAGTCGAAGGGCGTCGGTGTTTATAAGTGTCTTCGAGAGGTCAAGATAGGGGAGTTTGTAGTGGTCAGCTAACACTTGAGCTAATTCTTCAGCCTCTTTGGCTCGGAGCTCCTCGATCTGGCGATTACTGGTTTGGATGTTGCTTTGTTCGTCACTCATCCCATTAGAAATTTACTTCATTATAAAATTTTGGACCTTTGTTTTTACCAGGTATCAAAAGCACTTCTTTTTTTATGTTTAAATTTCTAACGGGACTCATTTCAATTATTTTACCTTTTTTCCTTATTCATTACTAGCAGGACTGAGTATTTCGGCAACCCAGAGGAGTGGATAAGTCCCTTAAATAGGCCATTTTCTGGCAATTTCGTCAAATTAGCTTGACAAAGAGATAGGCATTGTGCTATAATAGAAAATAGAGTTAGTGTTAAAATTCTGAACGAAAACTACAATGGCTCCGCCTAAGACGGAAGCTTGGGAGAAAGATCATGAAGCACTTTGTCGTTATTGTTATCGTGTTGTTGGTTGTCCTGGTTGCCGGTCCGGCCTTTGCGGGTCACAGTAGCCATCGACCTGTCTCCGTGTTCATCGGTCATGGAGGTCTCCGGGTGTCGGTTGGCTCTGGGCACCACTCTTCTTCTCATTGCTCGGCCCCACGTTATTACCACAATAATAACGTGGCCAGCTCTTTATTTCGGGGAATCGGAAGAAGTATTCAGCGGGCTCAGTCTGACCGGAATCGCCAGATGAGGAATGAGCTCCAAATGTGGTACCGTCAGGAGAAAGGTCGGCTCGATATGGAATATCGGAGCCAAAAGGGCCAACTTCAGATTTGGTACCAAGCCGAAAGAGATGAGCTTCGGGGCCAGCAGGACCAGCTTTCTCAGCTCAGCCTGGATTACCAACTTCGGCTGGACCAGCTAAGTCTGGATCATCGACTGGCCTGTGACCAGTTGAACCTGAATTATCAAGCGCAGTTAAATCGATTTCGTTATTAACTGCGCAGGCGTTTCGGCGCCGGGAAAGGTTTCCTTTCCCGGCGCCTTTTCTTTTTGTTCTCGTTTGCTAATCTTAAAGAGATGGAAACTCTTTCTAAATCTATTGAAGAAACTTCTAACTTTGCGACTAAAATTTTATTAAGTTTGGGAGCTCAAAGTTCGGAAGCGCACTTAGTTAGAAACGGAGCAGTAGTTTTGTTATTAGAAGGGGACTTGGGCTCGGGCAAAACTACTTTTACTCAAGCTCTTGCTCGTGAGTTGGGCGTTAAAAATTATGTAACTAGTCCAACCTTTGTTTTAATGAAAAGTTATAAAATCTCACCGTCCGCGACGGAGAAGTTCCACCTCTCAGTGAAAAATTTGGTCCATATCGATGCTTATCGTTTGAATTCGGGGGCGGATTTATTAAATTTGGGCTGGGCTGAACTCGTTGCCAACCCCGACAATCTAATTGTGGTAGAATGGCCAGAGAAAGTTGCCGACCTTTTTACCAGGGCTGAGCACAAAATTAATTTTAAATTTATCGACGAGAAGACAAGAGAGATAGACTCTTCTTTCTAAGATGGCTAAGAAAACTTATAAGACAAAAATAGTTTTGATTGACGCTCATGCGATCTTGCATCGAGCTTATCACGCTTTACCAGATTTCTCGTCGAGCAAAGGGGAACCAACTGGGGGTCTCTATGGGCTGGCTTCGATGATGATGCGTATTATCACCGATCTTAAACCTGATTATATCTTTGCCTGTTATGATCGAGCCGAACCAACTTTTCGCAAACAGATCTATGATGATTATAAAGCCAAGCGACCAAAGGCAGAGCCGGGGCTAATCTCACAGATTATTCGCTCGCGAGACATTTTTACTTCTTTCCATATCCCCATTTATGATCAACCTGGTTTTGAGGCGGACGATATTATTGGGACGATTGTCGAGAAATTGAAGAAGGAGAAAGAGGCACAGATAATTATTGCCTCTGGCGATATGGATACTCTCCAGTTGGTTGATAATGATCGCGTGGTCGTCTTTACCTTGAAGAAGGGTTTGAACGATACGGTTATTTATGATGAGAAATTGGTAAAAGAGCGTTATGGTTTTGAGCCCAAATTCTTAACTGATTATAAGGGTTTGCGTGGAGATCCATCTGATAATATTATTGGTGTTGAAGGTGTAGGGGAGAAGACGGCGACGACCCTGATTCAAGAATTTGGGACAATTGAAGACCTTTATAAAAAAATTAAGAAAAACGAGGAATCTTTTTCAGAGAAGGGGATTAAACCGAGAATTGTTGAGATTTTGAAGGCGAGTGAAGAAGAAGCCGTTTTTTCTAAAACTTTAGCGATGATCCGGCGTGACGCTAAGATTGACTTCAAATTATCGAAAGAAACTTGGGTAGAAACTTTTGACACTAAATTGGCTGAAGAATTATTTATCGAGCTAGATTTTCGAACTTTAATTGGGAGATTGAAGAAATTGAAAGAAACGGGCCCCAATCAAGGTCCGACCTTGGGCACACTTAAGGACGGACCTTCTGGGCAAGAAGTCACATCTGGCGAGGTGAGAAATGCGACTTCGCGTAGCCAAGTCGTTTTTCGCACCGAGCCAGAAGAAACAGAAATCAAAAAACTCGCCCTTGCCCTCTGGCTCATCAATTCTGACTTAACCAATCCTAAGCCCGAAGATATCTTCAATTACGTCGGCTTGCCTACCGAAGCCGGGACCGATAACTTGGTTAAAGCTAGAGAAAAAATTATTGCTGATCTCGAGAAGCTTGGTTTAACAAAAGTTTACCAAGAAATTGAGTTACCCCTTATATCAATATTAGATAGAGCGAGAGAGCGAGGGATTAAAGTTGACAAGAAGTTGTTGGAGAAACTTTCTCAGGATTACCACAGCAAATTATCAGGACTAGAAAAGAAGATTCATGTCCTTGCTGGTAGTGAGTTCAACATTAATTCGCCCAAACAGCTTGGCGAGATTCTATTTACCAAATTGAATCTATCAATTAAGGGGCTGAAGAAGACTGCCGGCGGGAGCCAATCCACTCGTGAATCAGAACTAATGAAACTGAAGGACGTTCACCCAATTATCGAAGAGATCTTGGCCTATCGTGAGTTGCAGAAATTGCTTTCGACTTATATTGACAATATTCCGGATCTCTTAGATAAGGGCGATATTTTGCACCCAACTCTAAATCAGGCGGGGACAACTACCGGGCGCATGTCCTCGACGAACCCAAATATTCAGAATATCCCAACTCGAGGTGAGCAGGGGGCGGTTGTTAGGAATGCCTTTATCTCTCGCCCCGGCTACGAGCTCTTATCTCTTGATTATTCGCAAATTGAGTTACGAGTCTTGGCTGTATTGTCGGAGGATCCTGACTTGGTTAAGATTTTCCGAGAGGGGAAAGATATTCACGCTTCGGTAGCAGCCCGAGTCTTCGGTGTTGGCGAGGACGAAGTGACTAAAGAGATGAGGCGAAGGGCCAAGGTTATTAATTTTGGCATTATTTATGGTATGGGGGTCAATGCGCTTAAGACAAATTTGGGCACAACACGAGATGAGGCTCAGGCCTTCATGGATAATTATTTTGCTTCTTTCCCAACGATCAAAAAATATTTTGATTCAGTTATTGTCGAGGCTAGAGAACGGGGTTATACCGAGACTCTGTTTGGTCGCCGCCGCTATTTACCAGCCCTTCGCTCATCTTTGCCACAGATTAAGGCCGGGGCTGAGCGGATGGCGATGAATGCCCCACTTCAAGGAACGGCAGCTGATATTATTAAGCTTGCTATGATTAGGGCCGACCAAGGTCTTCGGGAGGCTGGTTTGTCCGACAGAGTTTTTCTCTTGCTTCAGATACATGATGAATTAATTTTTGAACTTAAAGAGGGGGTGGTCGGAGAGGCTCTACCGATTATTAAGAAAGCCATGGAGAAGGTGGTGTCGGTATCAGTTCCAATTGAGGTTTCTTCAGCTATTGGCTCTTGTTGGGGCGGGCTTGAGAAAATGGCGTGAAAATTAAGCCACTTTATCCACAAAGGCGGAAGCTTGATTTTTAGGGTCTTAACCGTTATGCTTAAAGAGCAAGAGAAATTGCAAACCAAAAATAAAGGTCGTTTATTAACCTTTTTTGAATTTTCAAGATGAAGAATTACGTTATCGTAGCCATTATCATCATCCTCATTATTGTTGGTGTTGTATGGTTCAAGATGAAGAGCCCAGCTCCTGTTGTCCCTGGTGAGGAAGCTGTTACCACTGAACCAGCTCCGGTTGATGTCGTTGATGTCAATGTCGAGGCTGCTCCTGCCGTTGATGAGGTTCCTACCGTAGAAGCTCCTGTTGCTGAATAAGTTTGCACTTAATTCAAAATAAAGGCCTCAGCTTAATGTTGAGGCCTTTATTATTTCTTTAAAGAAGTTTATAATTTAGGAATATGCTTACTATCATCAGTTATCCGGATATTTTTATTGGTTTGTTGGCCGCTCTTTTTTTTGGTGCTCTTTTGGGAGTAGAGCGTAATTTGTCAGGCAAGATGGCTGGCATGAGAACTTATGCTCTTGTTAGCATGGGTTCGGCCCTTTTTGTCGATATTTCTCGTCTGGTTATTCTTGACGCAGGAGTAGTGGGGGTAAATTATGATCCTTTACGTTTGGCCGCTCAGGTTGTTACCGGAATTGGTTTCATCGGAGCAGGACTCGTTATCTTAAGGGGCGGACACTTAACGGGGGTTACCACGGCCGCTGGCCTTTGGGTTTCGGCTGGGATTGGGATGGCTTGCGGTTTTGGTCTCTACACTTTAGCTTTATTTGCGACCGGCTTGTCGATTTCCATCTTTACTATTCTCTGGATAATTGAACGTGACTATGTTCAGCGTGATCTTGCCAAGACCTTGGGAAGAGAGAAGACAATTAAGGAAGCCAATGGTGAAGGATCTTAATCATCGGGATTTAGAACTTAAGAAAATCAGGGACGAGGTCTTGGCTTTAAGCGACTCGCCCCTTTTTTCTTATCGCACAGAAAATAAGTATTTCCCTGTGATTGGCGAGGGGAGTCATTTGGCTTCAATTATGCTAATTGGTGAAGCTCCTGGTCGCAACGAGGCCAAGGCGGGGCGCCCCTTTTGTGGTTCGGCCGGCAAAATTCTCGATAACCTTTTAGTTGGAGTGGGGATAAAAAGGGAAGAAGTCTATATCACCAACATAGTAAAAGATCGGCCGGAGAATAATCGTGACCCCTCACTTGAAGAGATCAGGATTTATGGTCCTTTCTTAGATCGTCAAATTAACCTTATTCAGCCCCAAGTAATAGCAACTCTTGGTCGTTATTCAACCAAATATATTTTAGAAAAATTTGGCCTAAGTGAGGCCAGTCGATCAATCAGTGGGCTTCATGGTCAAGTTTTCGAGACAGAAGCGCCATATGGTAAGATATCTATAGTCCCGCTCTACCACCCCGCCGCCGCGATTTATAATCAGAATCTGATTAAGACCCTGAAGAAAGATTTTAAAGTTTTAGAAAAATTTAAATAATTAACAAGAAGTATGATAGTAGAATTAGTAGAAGGATCGTCCTTGGTCTTGGGGGCAAATGTGTTGTAATAAGGTTGAATGTCTATAAAACAGCTATGTTGCAAAAACTTAAAATTTATTCTTGGAACGTTAATGGGATTCGCGCTTGTGTGAAGAATGGTTTTGTCGAGTGGCTCAAAGAGGAGAGGCCCGATATTGTGGGCTTGCAAGAGATCAAGATCAATGATGAGGCTCGGGCCAAGGAGACTTTTGATTTTGCCGGTTACAACGAATATTGGCACTCGGCCAATAGGCCAGGCTATAGTGGGACAGCTGTCTTATCAAAAATAGAACCCAGCACTATAAGCAGGGGATTTAATGTGCCGAGTTCAAAAAAACAAGGAGAGGGGGATGACGAGGGGCGAGTGATTACCCTAGAATTTGAGAAATTCTATTTTGTTAATACTTATTTCCCTAACGCCAATCACGAATTATCGCGACTCGGGTTCAAAGAAGAATTTAATAAAAATTGGTTAAACTATATTAAGAAATTGGAGGAGAAAAAACCGGTGGTCACTTGTGGCGACTTCAACGTGGCTCATCAAGAGATTGACCTGGCTCGGCCCAAAGATAATGTCGGGAATGCCGGCTTTACCAAAGAGGAGCGGTCTTGGTTTGAGCGCTTTGTTGATCATGGTTTAATTGACACTTTTAGATTGATTAATGGCGACAAGGTACAATATTCGTGGTGGAGCTATCGGCTCGCGGCGCGAGCGCGTAATATTGGTTGGCGGATAGATTATTTTCTCATAAGTGCTAAATTGAAGAAGTCTCTTAAGGAAGCTTTTATCGTCGATACTGTCCTCGGCTCAGACCATTGCCCAGTCGGGATCGTTCTTGAGATTTAATTTTTTATGATAATTTTAATTTATGGTAATGATGAGTTAAGAAGTCGTGATAAATATCGGGCGCTTAGTAGTTCGTTGTTGGCCAAGAATCCTGAAGCTAGCCTCTTCAAATTAACGAGTGAGAATTTTGCCAGTCAGACGCTTGAGGAGTTAACAAAGGGCCAGGGTCTCTTTTATCAAAAATTTATTGTTGGTTGTGATAATTTATTTTCGAGTACCAAAGGCAATGAGGAGATCTTGAGAAAGGCTAGGGGCCGACTTTCTCTCATGGTTCGATCAGATAACGTCTTTCTCCTCTTGGAGAATAACACGGACGCGAAGGTTTTGGCTGAACTTGAGAAGTTGGCTAGCAAGGCTCAGAAATTTGAGAAGAAAGCAGGAGAGTTATCTAAGCATGGGGCCTTTAATATTTTCTCTATTACCGACGCTTTTGCCGCGAAGAACAAGAATCGAGCTTGGGTTCTCTATCAAGAAGCCTTAATTCATGGGATCTCAGCTGAAGAAATATTGTGGAAGTTGATTTGGTCAACTAATAATTTGCTCTTAGTTAAGAATACCAAAGATTCCAATAAGCTTAAGTTGAAGCCCTATCCGCTAGCTAAGGCTAAAGCGGCAGCCAAAACTTTCTCTAATGAAGAACTTAAAAGACTCTCCGCTAGCTTTCTTGATCTCTACCACATGACTTATCTCGGCACCGACGAATTTGAGTTTGGTTTGGAGAAGATATTGCTGAGTGTTTAGTGTCCGCCCACAAGGATTCGAACCTTGGACCGTCTCCTTAAAAGGGAGCTGCTCTACCAACTGAGCTATGGGCGGATATTATTAGCTAACAAAAAAATAATACCAGAAATTCTAGTATTTTCAACTCCAAATTAAGGCCCATAAAACTAGAGAGGCAAATCGAAAGCAATTAGGCCCGGACCGAGAAGCATGAGGGAGACGGCAATTGCCAACATGACGAGGAGGTGGTCGATTGGGAGGGGCATTTTGGTTTTGTCCTTCAGACGGAGGAATAGGTAGCCCAAGAGTTCAAGCCCCATTAAGAGGGCCACAATTTGAGTGAAGAGGCCAATAATAAGGAGAGATCCCAGAAGTGATTCCCAGAGTCCAATAAGGCGAGCAAGTTTTGGGGAAATGCCAACTCCGGTTGGTAGATATCTGGGTTTAATCAATTCACTTAGGCCATAACCAAGGAAGGTCCCACCAAGGGCGAGTCTCAAAAGAATAGGGGCGAAGGAGGAGAAATCTAGGAGGCCTGGCAATAAACTTAACATGCTGGTATTGTAACAAAAAAGTAACAAAAGTAGTAGAGTAGTAAAGTATGGAAAAGAAGAAGAAAAAAGTTTTCGTTATTCTCCCGGATATTCGGAGCGCTCTTAATGTGGGTTCGATTTTCCGTACAGCGGATGCTTGTGGGGTAAATAAGATTTATCTAACGGGGTACACACCGGCGCCGATTGATAAGTTTGGGAGAATTAATAAGGAGATCGAGAAGACGGCCCTCGGGGCTGAGAAAAATATTGTTTGGGAAAAAGTTGAAGATATTTCGAAATTATTAATCAAGTTAAAAAAAGAGGGTTTTTATTTAATTGCAATTGAGCAAGCGGACAATTCTGTTGATTATAAAAAAGTTCAGGCTAAGAGCAAAACTGCTTTTATTTTTGGTAATGAAGTTGATGGTTTAGCAAAAAATATTCTTAAAAAGTGTGACACAATTGCTGAGATCCCTATGAGGGGGGAGAAGGAGTCACTTAATGTTTCTGTATCTGTGGGTGTAGCCTTGTTTCGGATTCTTGGTATATAAAAAAGGCCATCGCAGGCGGGCCTTTTTTGATTTGAGTTGGAGCCCTCAGGGTTTCCCGCCAAAATAGGCAGGTCAGCGCAGTCCGCTCCACTATTAGGGAGTTGCGATGGCTTGCCCTGATCTTAACAAGGGAAATTACTTCTGGCAATGGGGACAGAAGTGGGTCCCTCGTCCAATATGGCGGATTTTTTGGATGGTCCGGTGACAAACTTTGCAATGTTCACTTTCTCGACCATAGACATTTAGGTGGGGGACGAAGCCGCCCCGTGAGCCGTCGCTCCGGCGATAATTGCGCGACGAGGTACCTTTTTTCTGAATTGAGAGTTTGAGAACTTTTATAATATTTTCTCTCAGATTTTTTATTTGGGCTGGTTTCAACGTTTGGGTTTTTCTATCTGGCCTTAGCTTGGACAAGAAGCAGGCTTCATCAGCATAGATATTACCAATACCGGCAATTAGACTTTGGTCTAAGAGAATTTGCTTGATTGTTCTATTTTTATATTTCTTAAATATCTCAATGAGAAGGTTTGGTGTGAAGATGGGGGAGAGTGGTTCAGGGCCGACCTTTTCTGTCAGCTTACTCATTTCTTTATCTGTTACAAGCTTTATCCAACCAAATTTGCGCAGGTCGTTGAAGTAGAGCTTGGACTTATCGGTAAATTCAAAAATTAGTCTAGTATATTTAGAAGGCTGTTTCTCGAGCATTTGGTCATCTGGGTGACCCCCGAGGACAGCCCTTGAACTGCCCCTAAGGACTGTCCTTGGGGGGAGAAAAATAAGTTGCCCCGTCATTTTGAGATGTACCGCCAGAGCCTGACTACCTTCGAGATCGAGAAAAAGCATTTTAGCCCTTCGCCTTACCCCGACAATTTTCTTATTCTTAGTTTGTTTGGCGAATTTTTTAGGAGAGAGGGGGCTTACCGTTTTAGCCCAAAGGACTTTGCAGTTTTTTATTTTCAAACCAACAACAACGCGGGACAATTCGCGTTTTAAAGTTTCTACTTCGGGTAATTCGGGCATTCGGGGTTAGCCTAAAACTTTTAAAATTTCTTCACGAGCGACGTCGTGGTCACTCCAGGGAGTTCTTTTGCCGCCGGCTTCCATCAGGAAGGGGTCAGTGCCCTTGCCGGTGATGATGACGACATCATCAGGTCTCGCCAGGCGAATGGCGGTATTGATGGCTTCTCGGCGATCAAGAATTTTCTGAAAAGGTTTTTTAATTCCCTGGGCGACTTCAGAGATAATCAGGTTGGGGTCCTCGTCATAAGGGTCTTCGTTGGTAAGAATTATTTGATCGCAGAATTTGTTCGCGACAGTGCCCATCTGAGGTCTCTTCCAGCGGTCTCGGCCTCCTCCACAAGAGCCAAGAACACAAATTTTTCTTTTGTCGCCAAGAGCCTCATAGGCTTTAGTAAGAGAGTCAGCGGTGTGGGCATAATCCACGATAACCTCGAAGTCTTGTTTGGGGTGGCCAGATTTTATCTGCTCCATCCGGCCAGGGATTATAGTGAGTTTGGTCAGGGCCTCAGCAATTTTCTCTTTACTCACACCAAGCGCCTCTGCCATTTTGGAAGCTGCGATAATATTGTAGCGATTGAACTTGCCGACGAGAGCTGTCTCTGGATAATTTTCATTGTCAGCAAAACCAAATTTTATTTGCCGAGCTTCGGGAGCAAGGGCTAAGAATTTAGGGGCTTCGGGATCTTCACCATTGACGACAATAATTTTGTTATTTTTGGCAGAATTATTTAGAGCTCGAGCATAAGAAAGTTTAGCTTCTAGATATTTTTCGTAAGAGCCATGAGATTCAATATGCTCGGGAGAAATATTAGTGAAGATTAAGCCGTCGAGATCAATAAATTTGTGACGAAACATCCTAGATCCTTCAGAGGTCATCTCGAGGACAGCAAAATCACACTTGGCTGAGACGGCTTGTCTCAAGAATTTTTGCATAAACATTCGTCCCGGCATACTCATTTTGTATAAGTTACGACGAATTTTGCCATCAATCTTGAATTGGAGAGTAGAAGTGGTAGCGACTTTGTGGCCGGCCGTTTCGAGGATTTTAGATAAAATTTCGGTCGTGCTGGTTTTCCCTTTGGTGCCAGTAACAGCAATGACCTTAATCTGACGGGAAGGGAAACGACAAATTATCGCTCCCACGACGGCCAAGGCGTAGTGATAAAAAGGTTGGAAGAAAGTGAAGGCTTTTCTTGGTATAAATTTTCTTAAAATATCTAATATTTTTTCTATCATATTTATTTGCGGTTTTTATTACCTAAATTTTTAAGAGCTTCTTTAATCTTGGCACTAGTCTCTGTAATCTCGACGGGGACATGACGAAGAGCTTCACGGGCTTCTCTCGTGGAATAGCCAAGCGCTTCCATTGCCATGATCGCTTCGCTTTCTTGGTTGAGACTAGTATCGTCGTTATCGAGAGCATCAATTCTGTCACGCAATTCAAGAACAATCTTTTCGGCAATTTTGCGTCCAATGCCTGAGACTTGGGTCAAGTAGCTCGTATTGTTAGAAGAAATTGCCTTTCTTAAGGTTTCCGGGGGGGCGAGAGATAGTATTGAAAGGGCACTCTTGGGTCCAACGCCAGAGATACCGATGAGCAATTCGAAGAAGTCTTGCTCGACTTTTTCGAGGAAGCCATAAAGATCAAGGGCGTCTTCTCTCACTACTAAATGGGTAAAGATTGTTGTGCTCTCTGAGCTTTTCTTGAGTTTCTCTCGCGTTTCGGTTGAGGTGAAAATTTTATAACCAACACCCCCAACCTCTAGGATTAAGAAGCGTTCTTCAGCATGAGAGATTTTGCCTGTAAGTTGACCGATCATTTCTCTATAATACACTAGCGGGGTAGGGGCTTGCAATTAAGGTAAAAATCTTGTATTCTTGCCCTGTATGCCAATAATCAAATCGGCTCAAAAAGCACTTCGTGCTTCGAAGACAAAAAAAGTTTACAATGATCGTCGCTCCAAGGCGATGAAACTTGCTATTAAGGGAGTTAAGAAATTGACCGGGGCAGAAGCTAAGGCCGAGCTCTCTAAAGCTTACAAGGCTATCGACAAAGCGGCTAAGCGGGGGATTATCAAGAAGAATACGGCCGCTCGCAAGAAATCTCGCCTAGCCAAATCAATTAAAATTTCTAAGTAAACAAAAATCCCCTCGATTGGGGATTTTTGTTTTGGGTCCCCCCGCGAGGAATCGAACCTCGATTACGGGCTCCGCAAGCTCGCGTTCTATCCGTTAAACTACAGGGGGAGGGGTTGCTTTTAGGGACAAAAAGGTAACTCTGAAACTTTATCACAAATTTTCTAAAAGCCAAACGTCTCAAAGATATGTTCGGTCGCTGTTTCCTGATGCTTTTCTTCCTCGCCAAACTTAAGGAGCGTTTCTCTTACCTCCTCAGGGCTGGGGCCAATGATGGGGATATGAATATTGGGAACAAATAAACGTTGGTAGTGAAGGATAAGAGTAGGGCTATGGTCTTCTTTATTTTCTTCTACCCAGAAAGAACGAATTTTTTCATAAGTGAATAACTCTTTGTTTAGTTGGACACCTCGTTTGTCAATCTTAACTAAAACCTGGGGGTCTATTGGCTTGCGTTCATGTTTGTAGAGCGAGAAAGCTCCGAGACCAATAATGACAGCCAAGAGGAGGTTGCCAAAAATTAAGGAGATAATACCCGCAAAAAAGGCAATAATTGTTAGACCCCAAAACCAGTCCTCGCTTCGTTCGATAGGAACACGGCTATATGAAGTCCAGGTTAAAATTGGTTCAGTCATTGGATTTAATTATAACAAATTTCTATTTATTAAAGTAGAGTGGAAAAGTTTTATTTTGTCCAAAATTCTGCTAAGATGCCCTTTGGAGGGGTGCCTGAGTGGTTGAAAGGAACGGTCTTGAAAACCGTCAGAGGGGAAACCCTCTCGCGAGTTCGAATCTCGCCCCCTCCGCCTTCGCCTGCCATAGCTTTAGCGTCGGCGGGATTCGCCTCGCCAAAACCATGTTGGGCTTCGGCGAACAAAGTCCGCCCAAAAAAGAAAGGACCATGAGCTATACAGTTTATATTTTGGAATGTGTTGACGGGAAACCGTATACTGGTTGTACAAAAAATTTAGAAGAAAGATTTCAACGACATACGAATGGTTATGTTCCCGCCACAAAAGATCGTCGCCCAGTTGAACTTGTTACTTATATTGTTTTTAATAACAAATATAAAGCCTTTGAATTCGAAAAATATCTAAAATCTGGTTCGGGTCGGGCTTTTTTAAATAAACATTTAGTATCGGTATGACCTAGTTAGTTATGACTGACGGGCGACCCATTTAGTTCGAATCGCTTGTTCCCCTCCAAGTTAGATTTTTCAAAGTTAGTTTCTGTGCTATATTCTTTTTATGGAAGATATTTTATCACAAGAAGAATCTCAAAGAGCGCAGGAGACAGAAGAATCATGGAAGAGCAAGATGGATTCTCTCTCTTCTCTTATTTCTAAAAAAAGAAAGGAGCTTTTGGCACTTTATGGCCCAGAGAACGAGGGAAAGTTAGACGCCTTTCATCTGAGGACTTTCAGAGAGATTGCTAAGGGATTAGGACTTACTGGGAGAGAGCTTCGCCAGAGTTATGCGAGTATCCATCCCCTTATCGGAAGTGGCATGGATTTTGAGTCCCGGCCTGTCTTTGATACGGAAGATGGCTACATTGTAAGTACTATTCTTGCTTCTTATATAAAAGAGATATCTAAGCATACTAACTAGCCATGCGTTACTTGGGGATTGATTATGGGAATAGGAAAGTGGGGCTGGCTATTTCTGATGAGGCCGGGGTCTTTGCTTTTCCTTATCGGGTTATTTCTAACCACTCTTCAGAAAAATTAACCGAAGAAATAAAAAATATTTGTCTTAAGGAGGGCATCGGGAAAATTATCTTGGGTGAGTCACTTGATCTGTCTGGTCAGGCCAATCCTATCCAGGCAGAAATTTTAAGGTTCAAAGAGAATTTGGAGGATAAGCTAAATCTGCCAGTTGAATTTCAAAAAGAATTTTTTACCACCCAGGAAGCTCGACGAACTATCGATGAAGCGGGGACTGATCCAGAAACTGATGCTCGGGCGGCCGCCCTGATCTTAAAAAGTTTTCTTGATACTCACCAAACAAGCTAGAATTTATAGATTTGTATTCTACTTTAGATTATAATTAAGAAGATGAGGCAAAACCTTCTGCTTAATTTTTTTCCAGTACCCAAATATCTTAAGCGACCAGCGATCGGCTTTGATATCTCTGATCACTCAATAAAATTTGTTGAGCTGGTTCCTTCGGGGGCGGGGATTTCCCTTGGTCGTTTTAGCGAAAGGGAGATGCCGATCGGGATTGTTGAGGGTGGAGAGCTGAAGGATCCCAAACAATTCGCTCTGATTCTCAAAGAACTCAAAGACCAATTTTGTTTGGAGAATGTTTTTATTTCTTTACCTGACGATAAGGCTTTTACCATTAACCTAGTCTTGCCTCCCATGAGAGAAGAGGAAATTCGAGGGAGCATTGAACTTCAGCTTGAGGAGTACATTCCTCTGCCGGTGGCCGATATCATCTTTGATTATGACTTGGTCTCTCCGGTTAAGAGTGGGGCTAAGGTAGAAGTTGGAGTCTTTGTTTTGCCCCGAGCGATGGTAGAATCCTACCTTGAAGTCTTCTCTTTGGTTGGACTTAATGTTTTTGCCGTTGAGACTCAGAGTGCCGCTCTCGCTCGAACTTTTGTTTCTTCTGAAGATCCATTGGTTACTGCGATTGTTGATATTGGCCGGACCCATACGGCAACCTTTCTTTTGAAGAATGGAACCGTTGTTGCCGCCGCCGCCGTTCCTGTTGGCGGAGAAGCTATCACAAAGAGCTTGGAAAAAAATCTTAAGATAGATTTTGCAGAGGCTGAGAAGCTGAAGACAGAGAAGGGGTTATCTCGTTCGATTGATAACAAAGAAGCTTTTTTTGCTATAATCCCTGTTGTTTCTGCGATTAAGGATGAGATAGAGAGGAGGGTTAATTTCTGGCTTGAATATAAAGAGGAAGGAGAATTAGCTTCTACTCGGCCTAAGAAACTTGATCAAATTATCCTCTGCGGGGGGCAATCAACTTTACCAGGTTTCTCTGAGTACTTAGAGATACACCTTAAGCATCCTATTGTTCTGGGTAATCCTTGGCTCAAAATTTTTCCTCAAGGGCAAGTTGTCTCTAACTTACGGTTTAATGAAGCTCTTCGTTTCGCCACAGCTATCGGTTTGGCTCTTCGTAATTTTGTTTCCCTTAAATAAAAAGTTATGGCCAACCTCTTAATCAATGAAGAAAAAAAGAAGCTCCAGAGAGATCTATTGCTACGCAAGTTGGTGGTGGCGAGTTTTGCTTTAACTCTACTTTTATTTTTTGCCACTATTGTTCTTGGCGCTTTTTGGCTAAGCTTGGTTATTCGTCAAGGAATAGTTCCCAATATTTCTTCCAGTGTTGGTCAAGGTAAAGATGAATTGACTTTTGGCCCAAGTGATCCCGTTGCCTTGTTGGAGAAAGTTAGAGGCCAGGTTAAAATAATCAATAGTTATTGGTCTGAGCCGGTTATCTCCGAGATCATTGCCCAAAGTCTTGCCCCTAAGCCGATGAGCCTCAAGATTTCTGGCCTAACGCTTGAACGTTTGCCTGACGGGAAAATTAACCTTGCTCTCTCGGGAGTTGCCCCTAGCCGGGCCAGTTTAATTACCTATGCTAACGCTCTTCGGCAAGAAAATTTTTTCTCCACTGTCGACTTGCCGGTTGAAAGTTTGATTAGTGGTGAGGGGGGGCAATTCATAATAAATTTGAGTAAATGAAAAAATCACAGCAGAAAATTCTCTATTTAATTTTAGTTGCCAACCTTGTTCTTGTTGGGTTAATTGTTTTAGTTGTTTGGCAAATTAACGAAGAGCGAATAGAGCTTTCCGATTATTTGGCTAAGAACGTTGGAAGTCAAGCACGAGAAACAGATCTATTTTCTGGATCTTGGACAAGGCTCTCGCCCCAACTTGATACTCTTAATGCTTATTTTCTCTCAGCCAGTACCACGGTCGGATTCCTTGAGAACTTGGAGAGGGCTGCCGAGCAAACGAAAACAGCGATGAAAATTAACCAGGCAGGGATAAAAGACGATCTTTCTCTCAGTCTCTCGGCCAAAGGAAGTTTCTCTGGAGTTAATCAGTTTTTGACTATTCTTGAGAACTCGCCCTATGCTATGAGGTTAGACAGAGTTAGTTTGAGATTAGCTGAGGCGGGAGTTTGGCAGGGAGACTTTGCTATCATTGTTAAAACGCAAAAATAGTTTTTATGAAAGGTTGGTTAAAAAATTTTAAAATTATTGCTCGCCGGGTGGATTTTTTCTGGCAAGCGGTTGTTGTTTTCTTCCTCCTGGCTTTGATTGTTATTCTTGTCGCTTGTGTTGTTTGGGGTCTGGGCATTGAGCGAAGCTTAAATAGCCCTTCTTCTGGTGAAGGGGGGGTTGTTGAAGAGAAGTTAACGACCGATACAATTACTAAAATTTCTAACGAGATTAAAATGAGAGCAAACAAGGTTGTTGAAATAACCAACAATTTACCCGTAATCTCTGATCCTTCGCGTTAAGTGCCCCTGGTAGGAATCGAACCTACATCAACGGCTTAGAAGTCCGCTGTTCTATCCATTGAACTACAGGGGCATTATTCTATTGTGTGGGCGCTAAGGGACTTGAACCCCTGACCTTCCCCGTGTAAAGGGGTTGCTCTACCAACTGAGCTAAGCGCCCAAGATATTTGATCTTTGCTATTGCCGTCCTTAATTTATACTATAAAATGAAGCTTGAATCAATGAAAGAAGGCATACCTATCATTTATGAAGATGAAGACATCTTGGTTATCAACAAACCGGCCGGGCTAAACGTGCACGGTGATGGTTTTAGAGAAGAAGAAACTCTTGCCGATTGGTTGATAGAAAAATATCCCGAGATTAACAAGGTGGGTGAGAGTATGTTGAGCCAGAAGGGGAAGGAGATAAAAAAACCGGGGATTGTTCACCGGTTAGACAAAGATACTAGCGGGGTGATGATTATCGCTAAGAATCAAGAAACTTTTGAATTCTTGAAAAAACAATTTCAAAATCGGGAGACGAAGAAAATTTATCGGGCCATTGTTTCTGGCACTCTTGGTTTGGTGGGAGGGGAGGAAAAGATAATGGATTTGCCTATTGGTCGAAGTGCCAGTGATGCACGCAAGCGAGTAGCTAGTCCCCGGATAAGAGGGGTGGCGCGAGAAGCGGTTACGATCTTTCGTCTAATTGAAAATCTCGGTGATAAATATGCTTATGTTGAAGCTGAGCCGAAAACTGGTCGAACTCATCAGATTCGCGCTCACTTTAGGGCGTATAATCATCCTATTATTGGAGACGGACTCTATAACCCTAAGGATGATGGTGGGGGGTTGATGACGCGACAAGCCCTGCATGCTTATCAATTGACGGTTAATTTGCCTAACGGGGGGGTTGAGACTTTCTTGGCTCCTTTGCCTCCTGACTTTGTTCAGGCGCTTGAAAAACTTAGAGTCTCATGTTAAACTACCTCGCGTTATGGCTATAGTTTCAGAATTCAAAATTTCTCCTGTGGATGTCGAGAAACGACAGAAGTTGGGCATTAAGTCCGGCTCAACTGTTCGTGTCTGGCAGAAAGTCCCCGAGAAAGACGGCAAGTTTCGACTCCAGGCCTATGAGGGGCTGGTTATTGCTTGTAAACATGGCCAAGAGGCTGGGGCGACTTTCACTGTTCGTCGAGTGGCTTCTGGTGTTGGTATGGAGAAGATCTTTCCTCTCTATTCACCGATGATCGATAGGATCGAGGTTCTACGTGAAGTTAAGGTCCGACGCTCCAAATTATATTATATCCGCGAGAAAGCGGCTCGCGAGATTCGTCGTCGTATGCGCAAGATTATTCCTGGCAAGAAGAAGGAAGATGAACTTGTCGAGCAGGTGACAGAGGGGATAGAGGTTGAGCCAATAATTTCAGAAGAAGTTTTGGTGGAGTCTTCCGCAGAGGTATCTCCAGAGAGCTCAGTCGAAGAAGCTGAGGCTGAAGTTGAGACCAAAGAATAAAAGCTAGACAAAACCCTCGCCAGTCGGCGAGTTTTTTGTTATAGTCAACATGTTCGAAATTTGTGCGCGGGTGGCGAAATTGGTAGACGCGCTACCTTGAGGTGGTAGAGCCAGCAATGGTGTGGAGGTTCGAGTCCTCTCCCGCGCACCAAATTAAAAACGGTAGTTTTACTACCGTTTTTAATTTGGGAGGAAAGAGGAAAGGACTCGAATCAGAGGTGGGGTCGGGAGGAAGTGGCGTCCTCCCGTGGAGGAAATTACTCAAAACCGTGGGTTTTGAAAGCGCAGTCCAGAGCTTGCCGTAGGACGAGCAGTGAGACTCCTCTCCCGCGCACAGGTAGTTTTAGTTGACTTGTTCTCTCTTCATGGTATAATAGTCAAGAATTGTTCTCAATATTAAGAAAGGAGGAACGATGATAGTGAAAGTTTATCTGTACGACGACAACGAGGGTCACATTCTCGTGTCGTTTCGGGTCAAGGTCCCTAACGAGACGTTTGGAATTCTTGATCTTTTACCCCTTTCTGAAGCAGAAGCCGAAATTTGCTCTTGCGTGCGAAGGTATCGGTCTCAAATTGACTTGGAGTATCCCAATGCCAACTGGGTAGTAGTTTGGCCCGAGGGGAGTCGCCAGAACAAGTCAATGTTGGCGGCTATTTAGATTCCTAGGTGGAGGGGCCTTTGGCCCCCCTGCCTTTATTTTTTCCCCTTTTTATGCCAAAATATCGTCATGCTTTATACTGGCAAAGGAGACGACGGCAAGACAAATCTTTTTCATTGCGACCAGCGTCTCTCGAAGAGTTCGCAAGCGGCTGAGGCCCTTGGTTCTCTTGACGAGATCAATTCTTTTCTTGGTTGGTGTAAACTTAAGTCCTCCGGGGAAGTTGCTTTGCAAATAGCTAGTGTACAAGACAATCTTTTTTCTATCCAGGCCCAAGTAGCTGGGGCGGAGAAATTTGTTACTAGCTCTGATGTGGCTGAGCTTGAGTCTTGGATTGCTAAAATTGAGAAAGGTTTGCCGGAGATTAGAACCTTTATTATCTCTGGGGGGAGCGAGCTATCGGCAATGTTTGATTTTGCCCGTACCCTGGCTCGTCGCACTGAGCGGAGAGTGGTTGCTGTTTTTGAAGCTAAAGAGGTAGATCTCAAGCCAGAGACTCTTGCTTACCTTAATCGCCTGTCCTCATTTTTGTATGCTTTAGCCCGACAGGCCAACAAAGAAGCGGGGATAGAGGAAGAGAAGCCTAAGTACAATTAATAATCCACAGGGAAGAGTGTTTACCTGTGGCTATTTTTGTGCTAAATTTAGTTGATGACGCTTGTCTATTGCAAATACTGTGGTAAGGATTTCAAAAGAAAGGCTTCTCAAATAAAGCGAGCCAAAGAACATTTCTGTTCTACTTTTTGCCAGCATGAATCAAGAAAATCGGGAGAGGCTAAGAAGTGTTTTGTTTGTAATAGAGGAACTTATCGTCAGCGTAAGTTTTTGAAACAATCGCAAAGTGGCAAGTTCTTTTGTAGTAAAAAGTGTAGTTTAAAATGGCAAAATACTGAATTCGTCGGAGAGAAACACCCCAATTGGGTCAATGGCGAATATTCTTATCGAGCCCTGCTTAAAAAAGCAAAAATTGTTCAAGAATGTTCTTTGTGTGGGAAAGACGATCAACGAATTCTTGTGGTTCATCATGTTGATAAAAATCGCCAGAATAATATTAAGGGTAATCTAACCTGGCTATGTCATAATTGTCACCACTTGGTGCATCACTATGTTAAAAAAGAATTTTTGCCTAAAATAAGACAAAATGATAAAGAGGTCGTGTAAAATTTGCGGGAAGTCTTTTGAGACAAAGGCTTGCTTCTTAAGAAGGGGGCAGGGTATATATTGTTCAAACGCTTGTCATTATCAAGATAGGAAGGGCAAAGAAGTCAGTTGCTTTATTTGTGGGAAGAGAATTTATCGATCAACCTCTAAACTTGGTAATTCAAAAAGTGGCAAATTTTTCTGTGGCAAATCTTGCCAAACAAAATGGCGCAACAAGGAATTTAGTGGGGAGAAAAGTTTAATGTGGAAAAATGGTCAATCAACGTATCGAAAGGTAATGTTAAGGAGTCAAACAAAGGAGAAGTGCTTATTTTGTGGAGAAGCCGACGCGAGAGTTTTGATTGTCCATCATATTGATAAAAATAGAAAAAATTACAAAGTTGAAAATCTAGCCTGGCTGTGTCATAATTGCCATTACTTGGTGCATCACTACGATTTAGAGATGCAAAAGTTTATGGAGGCATTGGTGTAGCAGTAGCACAACGACCTGTGGAGTCGTTAGCAAGGGTGCGACCCCCTTATGCCTCCCCGCGCAAATTTTCTCTAATAAAACCTTATCTAGCTTAGACTTTTCAGTTCTAACCCGTGGTGTTTTGTTGACAAGAAACAGTTATGGGTATATACTCATAATATAATTAAAGGTCGTATTAGTAATCTCTAAGATAGACAAAATATTATGCCTAAATTAGACGGAACAGGACCTCAAGGTCAAGGCCCAAGAACGGGTCGAGGAATGGGGAATTGTCAAGGTTTGGCCGGGCGTCTCTGCTGTTGGTGTCCGATGGCTAATGGCGGGGAGGCTCTAACCAAAGAAGAGAAAAAGAGGCTTTTGTTAGAGGAGAAAGAAGTAATTGAGCAAGAGTTAGCTGATTTAGACAAATAGCAATTTGCCAAATAAAATTCCCTTTCGGGGGAGTTTTATTTGTGAGATAATGAGGAACAAGAATCATGCCCAGACCAAGATTATGTCGTTGTGTAAAATTTTGTCCTCGGGTCAGATATTTTAAGCCCCAAGGTATACCCTTGAGAAAACTTGAGGAGGTTGAACTAACTTTAGAGGAGTTAGAAGCTTTGCGCTTGAAGAATGTCAAGGGTTTAGAGCAAGTAGAGGCAGCTAAGAAAATGGAAACTTCTCAGAGTACTTTTCAGCGGATTTTAGCCTCAGCTTATAAAAAAATTACTGAGGCTTTAATTGAGGGGAAGGCGATAAAGATAAATGAGTAAAATAAGAAAACAAAAGAAGCATCTAATTCAAGATTTACTGGTAATCGTTGCGAGTATCATTGTTGCAATTTTTTTTGTTAGAACAGGCCTTGTCAATAATTTTGTTCTCTCTTTGAGTGATCGGTCTTGGCTGGGGGCTGTTCTCGGGGGGATTTTCTTTACCTCGGTCTTTACTGTTGCCCCTTCTGTTGTTTTGTTGAAGGAGCTTGCCTTGATTTTACCCCTCTCAACTCTGGCTGTTTTTGGTGGTCTCGGGGCGGTCTTAGGGGATTATATAATTTTCCTTTTTGCTCGGGGCAGAATAGCTAAGGATTTTGCCTATCTGTCTTCTTCTTCAAAAAAATACAAGTTTTTTCTCATCTTTAAGACTAAACTTTTTAATTTTCTTTTCCCTCTCGTCGGAGCTCTTATTGTTGCTTCGCCTCTGCCTGATGAGGTCGGGGTAGCGATGATGGGCTTATCAAAGATAAAACTCCGCTATTTTTTTATAATTTCTTTTGTCCTCAATAGTCTTGGGATCCTCTTGATTGGGTGGCTAACAATAATGGCCTTATAAAACTTTTGAAGTATCTCTCTATGGATAAAATTAAAATTAACTATAAGAATCTGGATCGGACCTTTGTCTCGTCACTTTTGGTGGCGGTTTTCCTCTTTGCTTTAAGCCTGGCCCTTAATTACTTTGCTAGTGCTTATGCAACGGCGCGGGCGGGTTTGCCGGTAGGGGATATTATTCTCGACAACATACCAACTTTTAAGTTGGATGAGGTCTTCGCTTACGGGCCAGTTTTCTTCTGGTTAGTCATCGCCCTTTTTGTTTTGTCGGCCCCTCACAAGATCCCCTTTGTTGTCAAAAGCATTGCTTTGTTTGTCGTCATTCGTTCTGTTTTTGTTACTCTCACGCATCTTGGAGTTTCGCCGGCCGATTTGCCTTTAGACTTCGATTCTAATTTTATTAAGCGTTTATCTTATGGCGGAGATCTTTTTTTCTCGGGTCACACTGGCATGCCATTCTTAATGGCCTTAATTTTTTGGAAGGAGAAATATTTAAGAATATTTTGTCTTGTCTCGGCCGTCTTTTTCGGGGCCGTAGTCTTGGCTGTTCACCAGCATTATTCCATTGATGTCTTCGCCGCTTTCTTTATCACTTATACTATCTCTCACTTGGCTGAAGTTTTTTTCAAAAAAGATAAAGAATTATTCGCCGTAGATCATTGGCCTGAGAAAAAGTAAAAGGCATCGCTTCGGAGGGCGACGCCTTTTTGGGTCTTCATCATTTGGGTAGCGATTCCCTGGGATAAGGAAGGGCATTTAGCTCATTGTCTGCGAGAGGGACTCCGACAAGGGCCACCCAAAGGTTGTCGGCGCACGGCTCGAAGTTGTCGAGCTGAACAAAGACCCCTCTTCTACAACGAGGGAAGGAAAGGTGATAGACTGGAGGCCTCTTAACGGTTGTCCTTGTGTTTAAGTTTAGGACCCGGAATACTCTTCCTTCTGCTATTAGGTGGCCACTACAAAGCAAGAGATTAGTCGTCTTGTTGTAGCAGATTACCGACCGAACTTCTCCTAACCCTCCGACCTCTTCCAACTTGCTATTTAGGTACTGGAAAAGCTTCCTCCTTCTCTCTGTCTGAATTTTGGTTTCTCTTCCAACACCCTTTCTGGGAACTGTTTTGGTGATTATTTCTGTCAAAGTGATCACCTCCTTTCTTTCTGTTTCTCAGCTTAGCATATCAGTTGATTTTGTAAATCACATCCTTTCTTTCCACGATAACGGGCCATTTATTGAGCTTGGCGTAACGGTAGAGTTTCTGATTGGGGTTAAAACAGATTGGTTTCTCGACGGCCTCGAGCATCGAGATATCACCATCGGTGTCGCCAACGGCGATAGAACCTTCTTTGGTTAAATTTTCCTTTTCTATTGCTCGATGAATAATGTTAGCCTTGTTCGCGATAAGATGTTCGTCGACAATTTTGCCAGTGAAAAAGTCGCCTGGTCCGAGTTCATAAAATCGGCCATAGACTTTGTCAAAACCGAGTTCTTGGCAAAAACTATCAAGAACTCCCTTGGGTGAACCAGAGATGGCAAGGAGAAAATAACCCCGTTTCTTCAAATTACGAACTAGTTCTCGAGTGTAGACATAGGTACGATTTTTCTTCTCACCGATTAATTTCCTTACGACTTCGATAAAATCGCCATAGTAAACACCCTGGATGTTTTTGTTGAAAGTCTCTATTACCGCCAGAAGATATTTTTCATAATTGTCCTCACGGTCAAGCCAGCGACAGAAAGGAGAGCGGTAATAATCACGGGCTTCAGTTGGGAAAAGCTTTTCGTCAATAAGAGCTTCGACCAGTTCAATCAAGAGACTGGAGCGGAAGATTGTTCCGTCTACATCGAAGGCAGCAAATTTTCTTGGCATGTCAGCCATCTTCAAATAATATCACAATTCTGTTACAATATAAGGGATGAGAGAAAAGGCCGAAATTTTGATTGAGAGATATATTATCTGGACTGTGTATCTTTTTGTCTGGGTGGGGACTCTTGGGAGTCTATATTTTAGTGAAATTAAGCATCTCCCCCCCTGTTCACTTTGTATCATTCAGAGGGGTTTAATGTACCCCCTTATTCTCATTATGAGTATTGGCTTGTGGAAGAGGGATCGTTGGTTGCCTTATTATGTTCTACCTTTTTCTGTCTTAGGATTGGTTGTTTCCGGGTACCACAACTTATTAGTTTGGGGTTTGGCTCCAGCCGATCTTATTGTTTGTTCTGTCCAGTTACCTTGTACTATTCAAGAATTCGCTCTTTTCGGTTTTATTACCATACCACTGATGTCCTTTTTATCCTTCTTGGTAATTACTGTCGGGATGTTTGTCTACGCCAAATTAACCCTTAAGATTAAAGGCCCCCTTCAGGATTCTTTTCGTTTGAATTAAGAGGGGTTGACTATTTTAGATAAAGGTATAATATTGAATTATTAGGGCCCGACGGGGCTTTTTTAAATACAAGAAATAGGTATACAATATAGACATATGAAACTAATCAATTATTTTAAAGATACGCGAAGTGAGATGAACCACGTTAGTTGGCCAACTCGTGAGCAGACTGTAAATTTTACCGTGGTGGTCATGGCTTTTGCGGTTGCCATCGGGGTTCTTCTTGGTGTTTTCGATTTTGCTTTTAGTTTTATTTTGAAGAGTTTTATTTTAAATTAACATGGTCCCGTTAGAAGTTTTACTACCTAAGAATATGAATATTAACTTTACAATTATAGATAAAAATAAAAGGTCTGGAATTATGTATAAATTAACGAACTTCTAACGGGATGGCAAAACAAGAATTAGATCAAGGGCGTAATTGGTACGCCATTCATACTTACTCCGGTTACGAGAATGCCGTTGCTCGTAATTTGAAGCAACGCATTGAATCTCTAGGGATGGAGGACAAGATCTTCAATGTCTTGGTGCCGACCGAGAAGAAGGTTGTCATTAAGGGAGGGAAGCGAGTTACTGTCGAAGAGAAGATCTATCAAGGCTATGTCCTTGTCGATATGGTGGTGACCGATGATTCTTGGTATGTTGTGCGTAACACCCCGCGAGTAACTGGCTTCATTGGTTCGGGAGTTATCCCTGTTCCTCTCGAGAAGGCGGAGGTTGATGCCCTCTTTTCTAAGATGAGTGATGATACCGTCAAGCATACTATTGATCTCGTTAAGGATGAGCCGATTCAGATTGTGGACGGTCCATTTAAGGATTTTGAGGGTAAGGTTAATGAGCTTGATGAGGCTCGAGGTAAGGTTAAAGTATTGGTCTCGATGTTCGGCCGAGAGACTCCCGTCGAGCTCGATTTCTTGCAAGTTAAGAAGATTTAAGGTAAATTAACAACGCATTTATTATGGCAGCAAAAAAAGTAGAAAAAAAGATTAAATTACAGATTCTCGCGGGAAAGGCGACTCCTGCTCCACCAGTTGGTACTGCTCTTGGTCCGGCCGGGGTCAATATTGGTGACTTTGTTCAGAAGTTCAATGCCGCAACAGCTCAGATGATAGGGGATATTATTCCGGTGGAGATCTTTGTCTATGCTGATCGAAGTTTCGACTTTATCCTTAAAACTCCTCCGGCTGCGAACCTCCTGATGAAGAAAGCGGGGGTAGAAAAAGGTTCGGGCAAGAATATTGTTAGCAAAGCTGGCAAGGTGACTAAAGCTCAAGTTCGCGAAGTGGCCGAGCAAAAAATGCCTGACCTAAACACAACTGACATTGAGTCAGCTATGAGGATGGTTGAAGGTACTGCCCGCTCGATAGGCTTGGATGTTAAATAATTAGTTTTTGTTTTTATGGCAAACCTGTGTTAGAAATAGTGCAGGTTTTGTTTGCTTTCTTGTCACAATTTCTAAACAGAAAGGATCGTTTAGATGATAAAGATGTTCTTGTATGGAATAGCGGTGGCTTGCTTTGTCACTGCGGGAATTTTGGACCTAAGAGGGGGGTGTTATAAAGACGGAGTTGTTGCTCTACTTTTTGGGCTTGTTAATGCGATAATCTTTTTTTGGCGTTAACTTTTCTTTTCCTCTCCTTGAAACCGGCCAATTTGTGGTCGGTTTTTAATTTGTGATTTTTAGTGCTAACATTAACTAATTATGAAAGATAAACAAATCGAGAAGCTGGTCAAGGCCGAGGAGAAGCGCCAGAAAGGCGTGGTTAATCTTATTGCCTCGGAGAATTATGTGTCTCGAGATGTTTTGACGGCTTTGGGCTCAGTTTTAACGAATAAATATGCAGAAGGTTATTCGGCCTTGCGCTATTATGGCGGCAATGAGATTAGCGATCAGATTGAGAAACTGTGCCAAGAACGGGCTTTGAAGCTATTTAAACTTAAGAGCTCTGATTGGGCCGTGAATGTGCAACCGCTCTCTGGTTCGCCGGCCAACTTGGCCGTGTATCTCGGCCTTCTGGGGAGCGTTCCCCGTGGCGGAGCTTTACGGGGGAAAATCATGGGGATGGAACTCTCCTCTGGTGGACATTTGACTCATGGTTACAAAGTTTCTATCTCTGGTAAATTTTGGCAACAGATTCCTTATGGTGTAGACAAGAAGACAGAACAATTGGATTATGATGTTATTAAGAAAATTGCGATTAAAGAGAAGCCAGACATCATTGTTACTGGCTTCACGGCTTATCCCCGCGAGATTGATTGGCAGAAGTTCAGGGAAATCGCCGATGAGGTGGTTTACCCTGACGGACGGAAGGGGGCTTACTTAATGGTTGACATGTCACATATTGCTGGTCTGGTAGCTGGTGGGGTTCATTCCTCACCCTTCCCTTATGCTGATATTGTCACTACGACTACTCATAAAACTTTAAGGGGGCCGCGAGCGGGTTTGATTTTCTCTCGAATTGACAAGAGAGAATTAAATAAGAAAATAGACAAAGCCGTTTTCCCCGGTGTTCAAGGTGGCCCTCATCTTAATCAGATTGCGGGGGTGGCCGTGGCTTTGGGTGAGGCGCTGAAACCAGAATTCAAAACCTATGCCAAGCAAGTAATTAAAAATGCAAAAACCTTAGCGAGTGAGCTAAAGAAGCGGGGTTGGCGGATTGTCTCGGGGGGAACAGATAATCATTTGTTACTGATTGATACTGTTTCTTCAACGGAGGGGAAATTGGGCGGGAAAGAGGCAAGTGAGAGACTAGAGAAAAAGGGGATTATCGTCAACAAGAACACTATTCCTTTTGACCCTCGAACACCGGTCGACCCATCTGGCTTGAGACTTGGCACGCCCGCGGAGACAACTCGAGGAAAAAAAGAAAAAGATATGGTGAAGATTGCCGAGAAAATAGACAAAATCTTGAGAACCTAGTCTGCTTGGTTTAATGGCCAAAAGTGTTAACATATTTAGATGGTGAATAATTGGTTAATCGGAGAGATTGCTAAGGCGTTAGAAGCGCTGGGTTTAGATTTGGGCGACAAAGAACTTAAATTAGAACATCCTGTCGGCTTGACCTTAGGGGACTATTCTTCTAATGTTGCGATGGTTTTGGCCAAAGAAGCTAAGAAAAAACCAAAAGATCTCGCCGAAGAAATAAAAAATAAAATTCTTGAGCAGGCTAACTCGAATATTAACGACGTTCAAATTGCTGGACCGGGCTTTATAAATTTCTATTTATCCGAAGAATTTTTAAATAACTCAATTAAAGAAATTTTAGCAAAGCCAGACACTTATGGTCAGACCAGCGTCCTTAAGGGGAGGAGGGTGATGGTAGAGTTTGCCGACCCGAATCCCTTCAAGGAATTTCATATCGGTCACTTGATGACTAATATTGTGGGCGAGACCCTCTCTCGGGTATTTAGTTTTAATGGCGCCGAAGTGAAGAGGGCTTGTTATCAGGGTGACGTGGGGATGCATGTGGCCATGACCTTGTGGGGGATGATTAAGTTCGAAGAAGAACTTCCTAAAGAAGAGGCGACTCTTTCTGAAAAGGTAAAATTCTTGGGGCGAGCCTACGCTTTGGGGGCGACTGAGTACAAAGGGGGGAGTGATAGCGCCAAAGAAGGGATCACGATTATCAACAAGAAGATTTATAAAAGGAGTGATGATAAGCTGAATGAGCTCTATGACTTGGGCCGAGCGTGGAGCTTAGAATATTTTGAGACGATCTATGTCAAACTCGGGACTAAGTTTGATTATTATTTTTTCGAAAGTGAGACGGCCGAAATTGGCCAGAAGTTGGTGGAAGAGGGCTTGGCTAAAAATATTTTTGAGAAAAGTGACGGAGCCGTCGTCTTCCGCGGAGAGAATTTTGATCCTCATCTTCACACCAGGGTTTTCTTAAATGCCGAAGGTTTACCGACTTATGAAGCTAAAGAATTGGGCCTAGCTAAGCTTAAAGTTAGCAAATATCCGGCTGAGGCTTTGGTCTCTGTCACGGGCAACGAGATTGATGAATATTTCAGGGTTGTACTTCGGGCCATGCAAGAAGTAATGCCCGATATTGCGAAGAAGATCAAGCATTTATCGCATGGTATGTTGAGACTCTCTTCGGGCAAGATGTCTTCGCGCACCGGTGATGTTATCACTGCCGAGTCGTTAATCGATGACGTTAAAGTTAAAGTTTTAGAAAAAATTAAAGACCGGGACTTTAGTGATGAAGAAAAAAAAGAAATTGCTGAGAAGGTGGCTGTGGGAGCGATCAAGTACTCGATCTTGAAGCAGGGGATAGGCAAAGATATTATTTTTGATTTCGAGAAGTCCTTGTCTTTCGAAGGTGACTCTGGCCCTTATCTCCAATATGCTTACACGCGAGCTTTGTCGGTTCTCAAAAAAGCAGGCGAGACCCCCGAGACCCAGCCTCAAGTTCCCCGAGGCTTAGCCTTGGGGGGTGAGGCCCTGGAAGCTTTGCTCTACCGCCTTCCCGAAGTCACCGAGAAGGCCTATCGCGAACTTGCTCCCCAGAATGTTGCCACCTATCTCATTGATGTGGCTGGCGCCTTCAATAGTTTCTATGCCCAGAATCAGATAATTGGCAGTGAGAACGAAGCTCATTTCCTCGCCCTCACCCAAGCCACCACCATCATCCTTAAAAATGGTCTAAATCTTCTCGCTATCCCAGTACTAGAAAGGATGTAAGCCTTTTGAAAAAGGCGAATCCCTCCGTAGCTAATTTTTATTAGCGAAGGGGGGGGGATTTTTAACCTTGACAACAAAAGGTAAAGGGTGTATAATAAAAGATAGATAAGCTGGGTCTTGGGCAATCACGCCAAAAGGCTTGCAGTTTAAAGTTTAAAAAAAGATGAAAGGAACTGACCATGGATAACATGCTCGGTGTAGCACTCTTAGATTCTTTTGACCCTCGACCTGCTTTAGTAGGTCGAGGGTTTCGCTTTTTATATTTGTAAATATCCTTATTTTACGGTAGATTAGAGTAATGTCTGAAGAAAAAGAAACTACCGCCTCCGCTAAAGCTATCGGCGAGTCAACGAAAAAATCAGAAATTGCCGAGAAGGAGGAAGAAATTCTTAAATTTTGGCAAGATAATAAAATTTTTGAAAAAACTTTAGAGAAAGATTCACCTAAGGGAGAATTTGTCTTTTATGATGGGCCACCGTTTGCGACGGGCACGCCTCACTATGGCCACATTATTGCCGGGACGATTAAGGACGTTATCCCGCGTTATAAGACGATGCAGGGCTATCGGGTTCGTCGTCGTTGGGGCTGGGATTGTCATGGTTTGCCCGTCGAGAATTTAGTCGAGAAGGAGCTTGATCTTAAGTCAAAGAAGGATATTCTCGATTATGGTATTGAGAAATTTAATGAGAAGGCGCGAGATATTGTCTTGCGTTATGCCGATGAGTGGAAGAATATTATCCCGCGCCTCGGTCGTTTTGTCGACATGGAGGATGATTACCGCACCATGGACGCTTCTTACTCGGAGACAACTTGGTGGATTTTCAAACAGCTTTTCGACAAGGGTTTGATCTATGAGGGTTACAAGTCGATGCATATTTGCCCTCGTTGCGAGACAACCTTGTCTAATTTTGAAGTTAGTCAGGGGTACAAAGATGTGACAGATATTTCGGTGACGGTGAAGTTCCTTCTAGAGGAAAGTCCTTCGACAAGCTCAGGACAAGCTCGCACTTATGTGCTCGCTTGGACTACAACGCCGTGGACTTTACCGGGGAATGTGGCTTTGGCGATTAATCCGGCGATTGATTATGTCGAAGTCGAGACCGCCGATTCCGAAGACAAATATATTGTGGCTAAAAGTCGGGCGGAAAATATTTTTAAAGATAAGTTTAAAATCCGGCGAGAATTTAAGGGTCAAGATTTAATCGGCAAGAAATATAAGCCAGTTTTCGACTACTATGTGAGTGATGATAAATTAGAGAATCGGGCAAATGGCTGGCAGATCTATGGAGCGGATTTTGTTACGACTGAAGATGGGACAGGGGTTGTCCATATTGCTCCAGCTTTTGGTGAAGACGATATGAATTTGGGTAAAGAAAAGGACCTACCTTTTGTTCAGCACGTAACGATGAGCGGAACTTTTAAACCAGAGGTTAAGGACTGGGCTGGTAAACTGGTCAAACCAATTGAAGATCCTCAGGCTACTGATATTCTTGTGCTTAAACATTTGGCGAAAGAGGGGACACTTTTTGCTAAAGAGAAATTTACCCATTCCTATCCACATTGTTGGCGTTGTGCGACACCGCTTCTCAATTACGCTACCTCCTCTTGGTTTGTAAGGGTGACTGATTTTCGAGACAAATTAGTTGAGAAGAACGAGAAGGTTAATTGGGTCCCCGAGCATGTTCGTGAGGGACGTTTTGGCAAATGGCTTGAAGGGGCTCGTGACTGGGCCATCAGTCGGTCCCGTTTCTGGGGCGCGCCATTACCGGTCTGGCGTTGTCCCGACTGCGGGGAGATAAAAGTTTTTGGCTCGGTTGAGGAACTAACTACTGAGCTTGGTTCATCTAATAATAAATATTGGGCCATGCGTCATGGCGAAGCAACATCGAATATTAAAGACACGATTAGTGCTGATCCAACCGAACCCACCCACTTAACAGAGAAAGGGAAGCAGGATGTTAAAGTTGAAGCTGAGAAATTGAAGGCCGAGAAAATTGATTTGATTATTGCTTCAGACTTTGTTCGAACCAAAGAAACGGCCGAGATTGTTGCCGAAGAGTTGGGGTTATCGGCCGAACAAGTTATTTTTGACGAACGTTTAAGGGAAATAAACCCCGGAGATTTTAAGGGACAGAGTTGGGCTGATTATAATAACGCTTTTGGGTCGAGGATAAATCGACTTCATACTCATTTGGCGACCGGTGGGGAGAATTACAACGATGTTCGCCAGCGAGCGATGTCGGCCTTGTATGATCTCGAGGCGA
The DNA here is from genome assembly GCA_964639285.1 of uncultured Candidatus Saccharibacteria bacterium. Lineage (GTDB taxonomy): Bacteria > Patescibacteriota > Minisyncoccia > Phycocordibacterales > XYD1-FULL-46-19 > CAIPHT01. The sequence continues at coordinate 12,656 of CAZXCI010000003.1, read as the reverse complement.
AGCATAAAGGCAAAAATATTTTGGTTATTAGTCACGGCTTGCCTCTCTATATGATTTGGGTCACAACAGGTTTTTTTGTCGATCAGGATGTCGCTAAGTCGCCAAAGCGGGGGACAGACTTTGCCCCAGCTGAAGTGAGGGCTATTAATTTTGTTCCTGTTCCTCATAATCGTAACTTTGAGTTGGATCTTCATCGCCCATTTATCGATGAGATTAGTTTCCCTTGTGCTTGTGGAGCCGATTTTAAGCGGGTGCCAGAAGTTTTTGATTGTTGGTATGAATCGGGCTCGATGCCTTATGGTCAAGATCATTACCCCTTTAAGAAAGAGAATCTGATTGACCCGGCTAAGAATATTAATTTCCCGGCTAATCTTATTTCTGAAGGGCTCGATCAGACGCGGGGCTGGTTTTATAGTCTAATTGTTTTGGGCGTTGCCTTGTTTGACAAGAGCCCTTATCAGAATGTGGTAACCAATGGTTTAGTTTTGGCTGAAGACGGGCAGAAGATGTCTAAGAGTTTGCGCAATTACCCTGACCCTATGGAAGTGGCTGATCGTCTCGGAGCTGACGCTCTCCGTCTGTATCTAATGTCTAGTCCGGCTGTTCGAGGGGAAGATCTTAGTTTCTCCGAGAAGGGGGTTGTTGAAATTGGCCGTCGAATCGTAGCTCGTTTTCTTAATGTTCTCTCTTTCTACAAGATGTATTCCGGCGTTATCGTCCCAGCAGACTTCAATCCCGCAAAAGTTAAGAATATTCTTGACCTTTGGATTTTGGCCCGCTTAGCTGAGACGGTCAAGCAGGTAACGGAGACTTTGGAGCGTTATGAAATTGATCGCTCTGTCTGGCCCATAGATGATTTTATCGATGACCTATCAACTTGGTATTTGCGTCGCTCTCGTGATCGGTTTAAGGATGAAGGAGGGGACCGCGACGAAGCGGTTTCAACTACTCGCTTTGTTCTTCTTGAGACGGCCAAACTTTTGGCCCCGGTGGCTCCCTTCGTAGCCGAGATGGTCTATCTTGAGCTGAAAGAAGAGGATTCGGCTGAGAGTGTTCATCTTGTGTCCTGGCCCGATTTTTTTTCGACTGAAGATGAGACTATTATTACTGAGATGCAGAAGGCTAGAGATATTGTCTCCTTTGGCCTAGAGTTTAGGCAATCGGCTGGAGTTAAGGTTCGACAGCCTTTGGCGGAGTTAATAATTAAAGACAGTTTTCTCTTAGGCAAAGAAGAGTATATTCAACTTATTAGAGATGAGCTGAATGTTAAATTGATAAGTTTCAAGGCTGGGATCGAGAGTGAAGTTTGGCTTGATACCGAGATTACTGAAGATCTCCAGGCCGAGGGTATGGCTCGAGAATTAATTCGTCAAATCCAAGAAAAGAGAAAATCCGTAGGACTGGCCCCTGGGGAGAAAATTAATTTGGTGGTGGAGGCCGATGATCGGGGCCGAGAGTTTTTCCGTCGTTTTGAATCAGAGATAAAGTCTGGGACAAGCACTGGGAAGGTTGATTATTTGGCTACTGGGGAAGAGGAGATACTTTGGGCCGGAGAACAACCCTTCAAGGTGAAGATTATCAAACTCTAATGCTTATGGCTTATCGCCACTACGAGACAGAGGGGTTAATCATTAATTATCGAAATTTAGGGGAGGCTAACCGTTTATATCAAATTCTGACAAATGAATTTGGGTTGATTAATGTTCTGGCTCAAGGCGTGCGACTCGACAAGTCCAAGCTTCGGTCACACCTGCAGAATTTTTCTTTTGTCGGTTTAGTTTTAGTTCGCGGGCGGGAGTTTTGGCGGGTGGTTGGCGTTAATGATCTTGGTTTCTCTCGGGATTTGCCCGTAGGGGCCCTTCCTTTTTTAAAAAAAGTTTCTTTAGTCTTAATTCGTTTGATTCATGGCGAGGACCATCGTTCTTTACTCTACCAAGATTTGAAAAGAATGTTTTCTCTAATTTTAGAAAAAAAACATTTGTCGCCAGACGATTCGACAAATGCGGAGATCTTTATTCTAATCCGGATTCTCTCCAAGCTTGGTTATTTCCCCCAATTAGCAAAGAGCGAAACAGTTTTTCTCAAGGACGACTTTTCTTGGGAAGAGATTGAGGGGGTTAAGTCTTCGAAGAGGGAGCTTGTTCGACAAATTAATCAAGCCTTAGAGTCAACTCAACTGTAACGTTTTTAGACTTTGTGTTATTATTTTAGAGATGGATCCCGTTAGGAGTTTTGCCGTGTTAAGATGGGATATAAAATTATATGTTTATAGATAAAAATAAAAGGTCCGAGATTAGTTATAAGATAATGAACTTCTAATGGGATGGATGATATAGATAAGCCAGAACAATTGAGTAGTCTCGACAAATTTAAACGTCGGCTTGATCGACGGGGGAGTACTCAGTCTGATTTCAAATCAACAATTTTGCCCCCCAAAGACTTTGGCGTAAACAAAAGTTGGGGCGACGACGAACTTACCTCTGTCGATTATGGCCCAGCGGTGGCAAAGAAGACTAATGTTCTTCTCTGGCGCCTTTTTTGGGGTTCCTCGGTCTTCTTCTTGGCAACAATCGCGGTGGCTATTTATGTCTTGTTTTTTAGCGCCAATATTGTCTCTGGTAATAATATTGATATTTTAGTTAAGGGGCCAAACCAGATTCGTTCTGGCGATGAGCTTGGCTTGCAGACAACGGTTGTTAATAAGAACAAAGTTACCCTGAATTATGTGGACCTCGTTTTCAGCTACCCTCCTGGGACAATGGACCCTCTCTCTCCTAATCAAGAATTGCCTATTTGGCGGGAGAAGATTGGCAATCTTAGTCCAGGGCAGAAGGTGGATATTGCCAGTCGGGCCGTTATTTTTGGTGGGCAGAACACAACCCGTGATGTCAAAATTACCTTAGAGTACCGGATTCCGGACTCCAACGCCCTTTTCACTAAGGAGAAGACTTATACCGTAATGATTGGAGCTTCTTCTCTCGACCTCTCTCTTCAGATGCCGGCGGAGGTAAATATTGGTAAGGAATTCACCGGAACTCTTAAGATTGTCTCTAATGCTGAGAGTCTTCTTCGTAATTGCACCATTCGTATTGAGTGGCCAGCCGGTCTAAATTTCAAAAAATCTGAACCGTCTCCTGTTGAGAGCGATAATGTTTGGTTTCTTGGCGATCTTATCCCAGGGGCAGAGAAAGAAATTAGTTTTACTGCTTCTCTCTCTGGCCAGAGTGGAGACGTGAAGCCTTTTAAGATTCTGGCGGGCCTTGCTTCTAATGGGGGGAGAGATGAGATGACTCTCGAATATGGCAATCTCTTCCAAACTATCAATTTACGAAAAGATTTTGTTTCCGCTGACATCTACTTAGCAGATGAAAGTGGTCGAGATAGAGCCGTCTTTCCTGGAGGGAAGTTTGCTGGCGACATCGCTTGGATTAATAGTCTTAATGATAAAGTTATCAATAGCTCTATTGAGTTAGAGTTGGAGGGGTCTCTAATTAACAAACGATCAGTGCGGTCGGCTTCAGGTTTTTATAATTCAATAAATAACTCTATTTCTTGGGATCAGAGAGTTTTGCCTAGCCTTAAGACTATTCCGCCAGACGAGGGGGGGCAAACTAGTTTTACCTTTAGCCTTCTGCCTTTGCCGGCGGGGACTAATTCTCAGGGAGAAGAAATTAAATTGAAACTAACTTTTCGAGGGACAAGGATCATTGGAGAGAACCAAACGGAGGAGATTATTACTCAGTCTGAGAAGGCGATTAAAGTAAGCACTTTGTCTCACCTCTCGGCGAATGCTGTCTATTCTATTGGACCTTTCAAAAATACTGGGCCTTTGCCTCCAGTTGTTGACAAAGAGACCAGCTATACTGTCAACTGGATTGTTGGTAATGAATTAAACGACCTTAAGAATGTCACCGTTCGAACCACTCTTCCCCCTTTGACGAAGTGGTTGGGAGCTATATCTCCTCTTGACGAGAAGATAGTTTACAATCAAGCTAGTGGGGAGGTGGTCTGGGATCTAGGGACTGTCTCCGCCGAAGGAGCAGGAGCGACCGCTTCAAGGAAAGTTTCTTTCCAGATATCCTTTACCCCGAGCCTCACTCAGGTTGGGAAGACCTTCAATCTTACCGGGGGTATCTCTCTGGAAGGGACTGATTCCGTGACGGGAGTTCCAGTTAGTAATACTGTTCCTGCCGTTTCCACCCTTCTCAGTACTGACCCTGGTTTCATTAGCAGTCAAAGCATAATTTCTGAATAAATATGGCCCAAAAAGGAGATTTATCTATCGGGGTAGAAAAAAATGAATTAATGGAAAAAATTGTTTCGCTTTGTAAAAGGCGAGGCTTTGTCTTCTCTGGGTCAGAGATTTATGGCGGATTGGCTGGTATTTATGATTACGGCCCTCTTGGCGTGGAATTGCGCCAAAATATCAAGCAGTACTTTTGGGATAAATTTATTGCAGAGCGTGAAGATGTCTATGGTTTGTCGGCCTCGATTTTGATGCCGGCTCGAGTTTGGGAGGCCTCCGGACATACCGAGCTTTTTACTGACCCTCTCGTCGAATGTAAAATTTGCCACGAACGAGTGCGAGCCGATCAGCCCGAAGCGATTGCTGATCATGAATCCAAGCACAAAGAGAAGACTGTTTGGTCCGAACCCTCCGTCTTCAATCTGCTCGTCAGTACCAAATTGGGCGCTTCAGAGAAAACGGCGACCGATGTTAATCTCCGGGGCGAGATTACTCAGGGCGTGCATGTTAATTTCAAAAATATTCTGGATTCGGTGCATCCTAAGATTCCTTTTGGCATTGGTCAAATCGGGAAAGCCTTTCGCAATGAGATTACTCCGCGAGATTTTCTTTTTCGCCAGAGAGAGTTTGAACAAATGGAACTGCAATTCTATGTTCATCCTGATGAGGCAGAAGGTGATAAGTGGTATGAGTATTGGAAGCAATTTGCTTTTGACTGGTATCTTGGCCTAGGTTTCCAGAAAGAGAATTTACGCTTTCGCCAACATGCCCCTGACGAATTAGCTCATTATGCTAAAGTTGCCTGGGATATTGAGTACAATACCCCCTTTGCTGGCTGGAAGGAGGCTTGGGGCATTCATCATCGGAAGGACTGGGACTTGAGCCGGCACTCTGAGTATTCTAAAGTCGACTTGTCTTACTATGACGAAGCGACAAAAGAAAAATTTATTCCTTGGGACATCGAGTGTTCGGGTGGAGTTGACCGTGCCGTCCTCTTTCTTTTGCTTGAGGCTTATACCGAAGATGAGCTTGGGGGAGAGAAGCGGGCCTATCTTAAGTTTAATTATAGAATGGCTCCGATCAAAGTTGCCGTCTTTCCACTCTTAAAAAACAAACCAGAATTGGTAGATAAGGCGCGAGAGGTTTACCAAATGTTGAAAAAAGAAATTGGCCAAGTCTCTTTCGACGACAATGGCAATATTGGCAAGCGTTATCGTCGCCAGGATGAGATCGGCACCCCTTATTGTGTTACCATCGACTTCGATACTCTGGGCGAAAGCGCCGAACTTAAGGACACCGTGACCATCCGTGACCGCGACACCGGCGACCAACAACGTCTCAAAATCTCTGAACTAACGGGCTTTTTCATAACAGGGGATTAGTAGTAGTGAGCTAAGAATTAAAGAACGAAGCCCATATTTTGAGCTTGACAGGCTGTAACACAAATTGCTACAATAGGAGGCATGAGGACGACCTTAAATATTTCGATGCCCGTTGAACTTAAGAAAAAAGTTGATCGGGAAGTTAAAGCAGGCAATTATGCCTCCGTGAGCGAATTTTTTCGTGATACTTTTCGGGTTTTTGAAGAGGGCAAGCTTATAAAAGATATAATGGAGAGCGAGAAGGAGTTCGCTGCTGGCAAAGGCAAGAGACTACGCTCTTTAAGAGACCTCATGTAGACTTATGGAGATTGAATACTCCCCGAAGTTCATGAGGCAATTTAAGAAATTACCCAAAGAGGTAAAGACGTCGGCTTTGAAGTCCGAGGAATTATTCAGAGTTAATCCCTTCGACTCAAAACTAAAGACGCACAAGTTGCATGGGGCAATGAGAGAGTGTTGGGCCTTTTCCATTTCTTTTAATTATCGAATTGGCTTTACTTTTGCTGACGATGGGCGGGTAAGATTTCATGCTATCGGGGGTCATGATATTTACAAATAAATCTTTACTCGAGGGCTAAAATATGTTATTTTAGCAAGACATGAGTTATCGCTTAACCAAGCTAGCCAATGGAGCAACTCTGCTTACCGTCCCACAACCTGGGGCTTTGTCTGTTTCGGTGATGGCCTTGGTTGACGCTGGGGCGAAAGATGAGGACGCTAAGACTTCGGGGATATCACATTTTCTCGAGCATATGGGCTTCAAGGGCACAACCAAGCGTCCTAGCTCTATGATCCTCTCTAGCGAGCTAGAGGCCCTTGGGGCGAGCTACAATGCTTTTACTGGGCACGATGCCACTGCTTACTATGTGACTGTCATTCCCGAGAAGGCTGATGAAGCGGTAGATCTTCTGTCCGATCTTTACCTCAATCCGCTTTGCGTTCCCGAGGAAGTCAAAAAAGAGAAGGGGGTCATTATCGAAGAAATTAAACTTTATGAGGATAATCCTACTGCCTTTGTCTGGGATGTTTTTTCTCAATTGGCCTACGCGGGAACTCCGGCGGGTCAATTGATTATCGGAAAAAGAGAAACTGTCTCATCTTTTTCTCGTGAAGATATTCTTAGTTATCGAACTAAACATTATTTGGCGGGAGCGACAACAATTATTGCTGTTGGCAATTTTGCTGAAGAGAAAATGATTACCGCCTTAAGCGAAAAATTTGGCAATTTGTCGGCGGGAGAAAAGGAGATTTGTCCACCTGTCCAAGAATTACAAGCTGAACCAAGAATTGAACTGGTTAAGCGCCCAATTGAACAAAGTCATTTTGTCCTTGGCTTCAAGTCGGCGAACTTATTTGATGCTAAGTTATACCCGTTAACAGTTTTGGCTTGTGTTCTTGGCGGGGGAATGAGTTCCCGTCTTTTTCAGAAGGTTCGAGAGGAGCTTGGAGCGGCCTACTATCTTAGGTCAGAACAAGAGTCTCATCTTGACCATGGCTTTCTGGCCGTCTCGGCTGGTGTTGATTCGGGCCGTTTTCCTCTTGCCCTCGAGGCAACCATTGGGGAGCTCAAGAAGATAAAGGAGGGGCTTGTCTCGGAGGAGGAATTAAATCGAGTAAAAGATTATTTAATTGGTCGCCTGTTTTTGAGCCTAGAGACCCCTTCTGAGCAAACTTATTTTTATGGTAAGCAAGCTCTCTTGCGTCGGGAGATTTTATCGCCAGAGCAGCAAGCCGATAAGATTCGAGCGGTGACGGCAAGTGAAATTCAGGTTTTGGCTCAAGAGGTTTTTTGTCTCAATCGTCTCAATTTAGCGATTGTCGGCCCAGATTGTTCAATCGATGAGATCAGAGGTATAATTAATTCTATTGAATAGGAGAAATGGAAGAGGTCAAAAATATCAAAGTTAATATCAGTATTGCTACCCTGGTTAAGGTTGTTGTTGTCTTGGCCGCAGCTTTTGTTTTCTATCTTCTTCGAGACATAGTTCTCATTATTTTAACGTCAGTGGTAATTGCCTCGGCAGTGAGTCCAGCGGCAAACTGGTTTGCTAAGTATAAGGTCCCACGCGTTTTTGCGATTCTTCTTGTCTATGTTATCGCCTTTTCGGTTATTGGCGGGACATTTTTCTTCTTCCTGCCTCCTTTACTTACAGATTTTTCTGATATTGCCTTTAAGATTCCGGCTCAGCTCAATACTCTTATCAACAACAATCCAACTTGGAGTTCGATGGCGACTTTGTTTGGTAATTTCTCAACCAAGTTTTCTGTCGAGGAGGTTGTCAGTTCTGGTCTTTTTGACTCCTCTTTGCCTCAAAATGCAATGGATTTGACTCGAGCCATCTTTGGTAGCATCTTCGAGTTTATTCTAATTGTAGTCATTTCCTTTTATTTGGCAGTTCAGAAAAATGGTGTCGAGAACTTCTTGCGCGTTATTATCCCCGGGAAAAAGGAGGAAGAACATGTCATCAATCTTTGGAAGAGAACTGAGGTTAAAATTGGTCTCTGGATGCAAGGACAACTCCTTTTAGCCGTGATTATTGGAGCCCTTGTTTTTCTTGGTCTAACACTCTTCCAGGTGAAGTACGCCCTAACCCTAGCGATTATTGCGGCCGTCTTTGAGCTTATCCCGATTTTTGGTCCGATTTTGGCTTCTGTCCCGGCGATCCTCTTCGGTTTTGGTGATAGTACGGTTTTGGGTTTAATCATGATAGGTCTTTATATGATTATCCAGCAATTCGAAAACCATCTACTCTATCCATTGGTAGTTAAGAAAATAATTGGCGTTAACCCGCTAATTGTTATTATTTCCTTGCTTGTCGGTTACGAGCTCTTTGGTTTTCTGGGGATGGTCCTGGCTGTTCCTCTGGCCACTCTTTTAATGGAATTAATTAGTGATATTGAGAAAGAGAAGCACTCCCATGTCTGAGCCTTTTTACCTCACCACAACTCTTCCCTATGTTAATGCCCCTCTTCATCTAGGACACGCTCTTGAGTTTGTTCGAGCTGATGTTATCGCAAGATACAAGAAATTGGCTGGTTTTGATGTCTATTTCAACACTGGGACCGACGAACATGGTTCCAAAATTTACGAGAAGGCCAAAGAGCGGGGAATTACGGTCCAAGAATTTGTAGACCAGGGATTCGCCACTTTCCAGGAACAATTAAAAATGTTTGGGGTCAGTGAAGACATCCACTTCATCCGAACGACAGACCCTCGTCACGAGAAGGCTGTCCAAGAGTTTTGGCGAAGAGTTGAGAGCAATGGTTATATTTACAAGAAAGATTATGAAGCTAAGTATTGTGTCGGTTGCGAGAGCGAGAAGATGGACTCAGAATTAGTTGACGGAGAATGCCCCCTTCATCCTGGGCAACCCTTATCCTTTATTAATGAAGAGAATTACTTTTTTAAATATTCAGCTTTTGCCGATAAACTTCTAGATTTTTATCAAAAAAATCCCAACTTTGTAATTCCTGATTTTCGTTTTAATGAAATAAAAAATTTTATTGAAGCGGGTCTGCAAGATTTTTCTATTTCTCGTCTGAAGTCTAAGATGCCCTGGGGGATAGAAGTGCCCGGAGATCCCGAACAAGTAATTTACGTCTGGTTTGATGCTCTGGTCAACTATATTTCTACTTTGGGTTGGCCCTACTCCGCTGAAGCTTCGCAGGGTGGGCCCGATAATCTATTTGAGGAATACTGGGTTAATGGCACGCCGACCCAATATTGTGGCAAAGACAATCTTCGTTTTCAATCGACAATGTGGCAGGCGATGCTCATGGCGGCCGGTCTTCCCAATTCCCACCAGATTATTATCAATGGTTTCATCACGGGCGAAGGTGGCCTCAGAATGTCTAAGACTCTGGGCAATGTTATCGATCCGCGTGATGTGGCTCACGAGTATGGCACCGATGCCTTGCGCTACTTTCTGCTAAAAGAGATTAGTAGTTTTGAGGATAGTCCTTTCACTCTGGAGCGTTTTAAAGAGTCTTATAACTCTGGACTGGCCAACGGTTTGGGCAACCTTTCTTCTCGGATCTTAACTTTAGCCGAGAAATATTTAGACAAGTGTCCTGAAATTCCCGAACGATCTGATTTCTCAGAATATTTCAAATTTTATGAGGAGTTTGATATCAAGAAAGCAATGGATTATATCTGGGATAAAATTCAGGTTCTTGATAGGAAAATTCAAGAAGAAGAGCCTTTTAAGGTTGTAAAAGTGGATGAAGAAAGGGGAAGAGAAATGATCAAGAGCCTTGTTCTTGACCTCTATCAGATTGCTCGAATGTTGAATCCAGTGATGCCGGAGACAAATATCAAATTGAAGAAACTAATTAAAGAAAACAAAAAACCTGACCAACCCCTTTTCTTGCGCAAAGACTAATATGACTCCAAAATTTTTTGACGCTCATACTCATCTTAATATGCAATTTGACCAGGACTGGAGAGAGGTGGGGGAACGAGCCCTTTCTCTCGGGGTCCAATTTGTCATTATTGGGGCTGATCTTGCTTCGTCTAAACTTGCCGTCGAGCAAGCGAGACATTTTGGAGCTAATGGTTTTGCTTCGGTTGGGTTACATCCCACCGAGAATTCTTCGGCCGAGGATTTTGAGGTGATAGCTGAACTGGCTCGAGACGACAAGGTTGTCACGATTGGGGAATGTGGCCTAGAATATTATCGAATTGACGACGAAGAAATCAAGGCTAAACAATGCGAGCTTTTTATCAAGCACATTGAGCTGGCAATTGAGGTCGGGAAGCCCCTAATGATTCATTGCCGAGCTTCTGAAGTTAATTCCCCAAGTGGAGAGACCAACGATGCTTATCTAGACACTCTTGAGATACTTAAGGGTTACAAAGACAAGGTTAAGTTTAATATGCATTTCTATGCCGGCAACTGGGCTCTTGCCCAAGAATTCCTCTCCCTTGGGGGGTACCTTTCTTTCCCTGGGGTTATTACTTTTACCCACCAATATGACGAAATTATTGAGAAAATGCCCCTTGGCCATCTTCTGTCCGAGACGGATGCCCCTTTTGCTAGCCCAGTTCCTCATCGGGGGGAGAGAAATGAGCCATCTTACGTTCAGTCTGTCGCCGAGCGTATTTGCGAGCTTCGCCCTGAATCTCAGGAGGAGGTCCTAACGGCTCTTGTCCAAAACGCCCAGAAATTCTTTGACATTAGCCTAAATAGCTGATAGTATAAGCCCTGTATGGATAAAGTGGATGAACGAAAAATCTATGAAATTGGGTACCTTTTGGTGCCTTATTTGCCGGCCGAGAATGTTGCTCAGGCTGTTGAGAAGATGATGGGAGCGAGGATCGAAGCCCTTGACGGAGAGATCACCAGTGCCTTGGACCCAGTCATGACTCGTCTTGCCTATACGATCACCAAGGTTCTTAGTAATAAACACACCAAGTTTTCTGATGCTTATTTTGGAGCCTTCCGCTTCAAAGTTTTGCCAAAGGCGGTTGTCAAACTCAAAGCGGAGCTGGATAAGGAGGACGATCTTCTTAGATTCCTGATAATTTCCCTACCTAAGGGGTCAGAGAATATTGTCACTCCTAAGCGAATTTTTGCTCGTCGTGAAGAGAAATCTTTTGAGATTGAGCGTATTATGCCCGAGAAAGAAGAGGAGAAGCCTATTCTTTCTTCAGAAGAATTAGATAAAGAAATTGATAAATTAGTTGAGCCAACCGTCTAGCCTATGTATTTAAACAAAGCTTTTATTCTTGGCAATCTTACTCGCGATCCAGAGAAGCGCTCTCTTCCGTCTGGAGCCGCAGTTGCTAGTTTTTCTATTGCCACTACTCGTATTTACAAAGATAAGAATGGGGTGAAGCAGGAGGATACTCAGTATCATAATATTGTCGCTTTTGGTCCTCAAGCCGAGACAATTGCTCAATACATGAAGAAGGGGAGTTCAATTTTGATTGAAGGAAGAATGCAAACTCGTAGTTGGGATGCTCCGGACGGGACTAAGAAATATCGCACTGAAGTCGTCGTTGACTCTTTCCAATTTGGTCCTAAGCGCGACACCGTTGGTAGTACTGGTGGTGCTTATGAACCAGGTGGGGGGGCAAGCTCTGTCCCGGCGACTAAGAGTCCCGCTGGCCAGCCCTCAGAACTTGAGACTATTCAGTATCCAGAAGAAGAAATTAATCCTGACGATATCCCTTTCTAAATTAAATAAAACAATATGATAATTAAAAAAACAAATAATCTCCGCCAATGTCAGTTCTGCACCAATAATGTTACCGGTGTTGACTATAAGGATGTTGATTTATTGAAGAATTACCTCGACACTCACATGCGTATCAACAAGCACCGCAAAACTGGCGTTTGTGCTAAACACCAACGGGGTCTTTCCCTTGCTATCAAACGAGCTCGTTTCTTAGCTCTTTTGCCTTATTTAGCCGGTTAAGAGTTCACTCTTTCTACATACTCACCAGTAGAGGTGTTGATTCTTAGTATGTCTCCCTCATTGATAAACATGGGGACGTTGACGGTATAGCCGGTCTCGACAGTGACTTGTTTGAGTCCGCCTTGAACAGTGTTACCTTTTACCGCTGGGGCTGCCTCAGTAACCTTGAGTTCTACTTTGATTGGAACTTCGACACCAATAATCTTATCATCAAAAGAGACAAGATCGACAAGGTCATTTTCTTTCACGAAGTGGATTTGCTCACCGAGCTCTTCAGTTGAGAGCTTGAAGCGCTTGCTTGGGTCTTTTTCTTCGCAGAACCAGTATTCGCCTCGGCTCTCATAAAGAAATTTAATCTTACGCTTCTCTACATCGGCCTCTTCGGCCTTCTCACTTTGGTGGAAGGAAATTTCCATCACTTTGCCTGTGAGTAAGTTTTTCATCTTGACAGCATTAACTGGCTTTCTTTGTTGCTTGCGAAAGACGTGGGAGCTGAGGACCTCATAGGGAGCCCCATCATAGACGATAACCTTTCTCTCTTTAATTTCATTATATTCTAACATAACAATAGGATACTAACTGAAAAATCGATAATTTTCAAGAGCCAG
>CAZXCI010000002.1:0-112004 GCA_964639285.1 uncultured Candidatus Saccharibacteria bacterium | reverse complement strand
AAAAAGTGTTTTTTGTCTTCAAACTAGTTATCTTTGAGCTAGCTCAAGCTGGCTGTGTGTGCCGGTCTAGTACGAGACCGAGACGGGTGTTGAGCCTTATTATAGCAACTAATCACTCGTCAGTCTTACCCGTCTAGGTCGCTCTCATAATTTATGTAAAAACCCATTTCTACTCCAAAACCAAAGCGGAGGATGCATATCGATCGGGTCAATGCCACTTTCTTTAAGTAGCCCTCTCCATCGTTCTGAGATCTCATCTTTGGTAAGAGTAATAGCCTCTTCTGAAGTAATTACGCCGAGCTTGATTGAACACTGAGTAATATGCGTATCTGGTGCAATCTCGATACGGTCTCGGTTACTCAAAGCGACTCCTCCATATGTACTGATAATAAACGACCAGTAATTGAAAATCTTTGGACCTGAGAGATACGGAAAACCTTTCTTATGATCCACCTTTACTGTCTGTTTTAAATTGAGAAAGTCACCATTTGTTGATTCAAAGAATTTTGTAAACAAGCCCCATTTCTCATTAATAGTCTTTGCGATTGTTCGCCAAGTATTTACATGTTTGTTAGGCTGCAACGCTAACCTATATTTCATCAATGCACTTCGGACATCTTCTTCAGAAGAAGCTGACGCCTCGGCAACATCAAAGATGAATCTTGTCTCTGGATCGTTATATGTTTTTAACGCGGCTTCCCAGAGTTTGTAGCTGTCGCGCTGATAGTTTAAAGCCATCGGGAGCGTGAAGTACGCGATTCTCATTTCCGCATCTTTCTCAGAGAAGCCAGGGTTCGAGTCTTCTGGCATTACTGTTTGGCCGAGCTTCCCAGACTTAAAAGCCTCGAGAAGTTTATTGCAGTCTTCAATTAAGGTCTTTTTTCGCATGTAAATATTATACCTCATCTTGACTCGGTTCGAGTCTCGGTCTCTAACCCGTCTAGGTCTAATCTCTAGAAAAGACTTTTTGGGGTAAAAAAGGGATTTTTAGGTAGATGAAAATTCCAAATATGTATTGATAAATAAGGATATTATATAAAAACAGCAAAAAGGCCATTACCCTAAAAGTCCTAGCCAATATCTCCAAGATCCGTATTATTGTCAGAACAGTTAGTCCCGAGGTACTTTTGGGGTAGTTTTGTACCCTAAATCATATGTTTTCTGAGAAAGAGGTTTTCTACAATACTAAGTAAAATAAGGATATTAGCAACTTTTTTGTGAAAAACCAAAAAAGTACAAAACTGACGACCGTCTTGTCTGGTATATAATTAAGATTATGACCAAGAACACAGTCGCCACCAGGTCTCCTAGGATTGCCTACACTATCAACCAGAATGGTGTTGTTCTTAATGTCCGGCACAGTGCTAATGGTTGGTGGATGGATAAGGATAAGATGTATCGTCTGATTGCCGCTTTTCAGATTGATGCCACCCTGGAGGAAGCTTGTGGTTTTGCTGGTATTACTTTGAGGGAATATAAGTATTTTGCTAGTTTGCATCCAAAAATTAGAAAAATGCGAGAGATATGTGGGACTTTTTTAATAATTAAAGCAAGAAAGAGAATTGCCGATGAAATTGAAACTGGTGGCTGGAGAGTCTCAATGAGATATTTGGAGAAAAAATGTCCAGAAGAATTTGGGTTAAAGACAAAGAAACAAGTCAAGAATCCACCAGAAATAAGTAACGACGAGATAGTTTATTATAGGCTTTCTAAAGATGGAAAAACGGAAAGGTTAAATATAAATCCAAATTAGCTTACTTCTCCTGTTGAGTTTATGCCATGGGTGAATAAAGTTTTTGGAATTTATCTTCACCCATGGCGAGAAAACGGATAACATCAACCAGGGCGATGATGGCGGGAATAAGCGTCCAAAAAAATAAAGCACAAAGTACTCCTTGGCCAGGCTTATTAAGATAAAACTTCTGGATGCCAAAGCCACCCAGGAAGAGTGCCAAAAGAATAGCAACGCTACGATTTTTCATAATATTTTTTACTTAACTTATAATACTTTAAACGTTGGTTTGTAACTTAACTTCAATTTCAATTTTTGTGTAGTCGAGTTATCCACTCAAGGTATTGTCATCCTTCAAGCCGTCTTCGACGCTCATCAAGAGTCTCATCTTCATAGATCCAATAAAGTGTCCCCGCCACGCCCCGCTTATAGCCTAAAAGTTCTTGAGCAGAGGCTGACAGACTGGTGATTTTTCCATTAACTTCTATCTTGTTATTTTCTAATACCGTCGCCTTTATCGACTGATCCCGAGAAAAAGTCAGAGTGGAATTTATGGGTATTCCATAATGGGCAAAATCAAATTTAGCTCTAACGCTTTTGACTTCTTCCAGTTCTTTTTCTTCTTCTTTAGTGGTGTTAATAAAATTCTTCGGCGTTATATCTTTTTTCTGAACTCTTCGAATGGCCGTAACGACTCTTTCTGGGTCAATTTGAAAAAACTCGCGACCATCTCGAACTCTTCGATCGGAAAAAACTGAGTGGAGCCATCTTTCTTCCTCGTGAGCATTTTCTACCTCACAAGCGTAATAACACTCAAAAGGCAACGGGATATTTGTTCGGTCTAACTGCCGAATTCTCTCTTCTAGAGAATTATTAGTCATCCCGATTTTAATATACCCCGGCATGGCTTCGTTGGTTAAAATGTAGATTATTTCATTCATATACACTAAGCCCCGCGCTAGCTAGGTCTTGCGACCCCATACCGGTTTCCCGATATGGCCCGATGAAGAGTTGCTGAACGCGGGGTTCAGTGTCTTCATCGGGACTTTGAGCCATGCCTAGCCTTAATTGAAAAGCGTAGGTTTAGGCCACCATATTCAATTGTGATTTTAGAATATCAGAAAAATTTTTATATTTCAATGAACGAAGAAGCCCCGGCAGAGAGCCAAAGCTTCTCTGTCGGGGCATGTATGTATCAGGCATGAGCAGGCGTCGGAATCTTTCTGACAGTGAGAAGCCCCACCGCCAAGTGAAGGAACAGGCAGTTGATCGGGTAAACCAGATCGACATACTGGCCATTCCAGCGCAGAATGATCACGACAATGCTCAAAATGTACGCAGAGCTCCAGAGATACCAGGGAAAGGCCTTCTCGACACTGGGATTTCTCCAAACGCCGCGATAGGTCGGAACGAAAGAGATCGCGACCGATAGTTGCAGTATCAGGTTGGCATAGGTCGCGGATTTGTACCACCACCAGACGATTCCTGATACTGCCCCAATGGCCAGAGCAATTCCATCCCAGGTATCAATTCGCGACAACTTTCCTTTATACAAGGAGAAGAAGAATGTTGCGATGCAGGCGAGCGAGCTGGCGGCTGGCAAGATACTCTTGACGAGATCTCCACTCATTGCCGCATAGCTTGAGACATTCAGAACCGTAAGGAAAGCCCAAAGTGTCCACGTCGCCGCATTGGGAACCGAAGTTCCCCGAAGCATCTGCTTGTTGTAAAGAACGAATGCTGTCACATGCATAAGGCCCGCAATTACTCCGAACCACAATGTGATGTCCATGGGACACCTCCTTTCTACCTCTTATGTTAACATATTTGAACCGGTATGTCAATCTTGGCTCCGATGGGCATATAAAGTTCGGACTAGCTTTACATAAAAACAGAAACCGCCCGACAGAGCCAGACGGTTCTGCGGGCGGAGGGGAGGAAGTTCACTTCCAGTTGAAGACGATCAGGGAAACTCCCATCCCGACGATGGCCAGCCACTGGCGAAGGCTCAAGGCCTCACCAAAGAAGCTGAACAGGACGCTTTGCATGGGAAAAGTGATTCCGGCAACCAGGACGACGAGAACGATTCCCTTTGTCCCCGGTGCAAGACTTAGGGCGGTCAAGAAGAAGTAGAAGCCGACCGCTGACCCTAATCCCATGAGCAACCCTAAGGTGGCAGAGCCAGCCGTGACTCTCGGCAACCCTTCACAGATTCTCCCGCTCAAGAGGATAGCTACCCCTACGAACGCGATTGTCTCGAAGAGCATGTTCACCGACACCCCATGAACCTTCTCGGCGAAGTTTCCAGGGATTGCATAGACGCTCCATAAGATGAAGCACAACGCCATCGCAATAATCCAATTCATAACCGACTCCTTCCGTTGTCACACCCCTTTTCAAGAGGGTGATGCTGAAGACCCTAGGTAAATAACTCTATTTCAAGAAGCCAGGAAGCTCCTTCATGCTCTGTCTGTAATCCTAGCACATGTAAGACATACTGTCAATATCTGGTCTGAAATGCAAAAGAATCTTTGTCTAGTATTGGTTAGGTACAATTTTTAGATTTTCCGAGCCTTAATGATGAGATAAGGCGGAAACTCTTTTTCGTCTTTCCACTCTCTTTCATTGTCGGAAGCCAATGGTTCTGAAATCTTAAAATTATTGAAACCAGAAACTTTAAGCATCTCTAAATAATTATCTTTTGACCAATAGAAATCCGGTATCTCAATTGGCGAAGGCCCTTTTAAAATTGTCGTAACTTTACTGCCTGGCGTAAGATTTGGAGTAAAGAGCATTTGATGAGTCATAAAATCCTTACCATTACTCTTATCCCAATTTGGATTCAAAACAATTAGCTGGCCATTAGGCTTAAGTAAACGATGAACCCTTTTGAGAATGGAAATAATCTTCTCCTGAGAGGAGTTTTCGCAAAGTACAAAAATCAAAACAGCGACATCAAAGTAGCCAGTATATTTTTCCTCTATTACTGGATCGTTGCTTAGAAGGTAAGTTATGTTTTCGCTGTTTTCTCTCTTGGCCACTTCCAGTTGGCTAGCCGATATGTCCACCCCAACAACCTCAGCTCCTGAGTCTTGTAAATAGACGCTGAACTTACCGTTGCCACAGCCATAATCGAGAATCTTTTTGCCGGCGATCGGCTCTAATAATCTAGCCACACCCATATGCCCAAGTAGCCAGTCAGTAGTGACTATTTTGCCGTAGGCAGCATACTGTTCAGCGATTTTATCGTAATCTCCCATTATTTAGTAATAAAAATTTCTTCTTTATAAAATCCAAGTAACGATTAGCAACGTCGTAGTTTGAAGCGTCTCTCATAGCAATCTCAAAAAAATGGCCAACTCGAATGCAAGCAAAATATATCTTATAAAAAGTATCCAGTTCAAGATCAAATTGAAGATCTGGATAATTATTTTGAAAGCCCTTAAACATTGGCTCCGCCGTCTCGTCATTGGTCAAGGCGGCGACATCGGTAAGTAGTCGATAGACGCCGTAAAGTGGCTCGACAATTCGCCAACTGTCTTTGGGTAAGTAAGCATCAATAAAAGAAACCTTATTGTCATTGTAGTAAGTATTGTCGGCATGGTTGTCGATTGTTTCAATTAACGATCTTGATGCGTCAACAAAACGATCTTTGTTCTCTTCTAAGAATTTCCTCAAACTTACCATAATTTGCCCAGACTCTTCGCGGGAAATATTTTTATCATACAGGTAAAGATAATTTTCAAGATCATTTAGAAAAGCGACCATTATTTCGTAGTAATTGCCATCTAGCTCTTTCCCCTTATTAAACCCAATCAGCGCCTTAGTCATTTGATCTCCAATTTTGTAATAATCTTCTGAACTTAATTTCCCATGCAATAAAATGTTTGTCAGGTTATTATCGGCATTGATCCTCTTCATCTGAATAACTCTATCTTCGACATCGTCGAGATTCTCAAAAATCAAGACTTGGCCTTCGTCGATTTTTAACCCCATCAATTTTGAGTAGACTTCTGGATTAAAATAATGATTAGAAATAAACTCTTCTTGATAAAAGTTTTTTCTCTTATCGTTATCGTTTAAATCAAAAAAGTATTCGTTAAAACCCTTACTATCTCGACGATAGAACTTGAAAACGGTTTGTGGAAAGAGAAATATGTGGGAAATTTCAGTTTGCAAATATTCAGGTTTAGAGCCAGACTCTGGTAGTCCTGCGATATCGCCATTTTTAAACGCTTCAATAATTTTATTGTAGTTATCCATACTAAATATTCTCGATTGTTCTTGATTCACGATTGAATATCGCACTCCTCGTTTCACCTCTAAAAGTGACTTCTATGTTAATTTGTTGAGGATTTTGTTCGCTTTCAAATAAGGCAAGATCAACTCTTGATCCGGGTGGAAAATCACCAGGCTCACGATAAAAAACTTTAGCCAAAAGAAGATCAACAATCTCAAAATGGGAGGTTGCAACTATGTGGGGATTTCTATCTGGGGTTAATTCTTTGGCCTTAATTAATCCACGAATCGCATACTCTAGGGCGCGAAGCGATCTTTTTTCGACGTTTGATGGGGCTTCCCAAACGTCAGGCATTTCTTCAAATCTTTTTTCGGTAGCGTAAGCTCGATCAATCTTAGTTAAATCAAAACCATCACCCATTATCTCGTTAATAATATCCAATGCTTTAGGCATATCTTTGACGTCAATACCTCGAATTCCATGCACAACATTTGTTCTTTGCTCAGCCAAACCTAGCTTTTCTTTTATTATGTCCATACTCCCTCTAGTCCTGGGGGTTGGGGAAGAAACAAAAATTATCTCTTCTTTGTTTTGGTCAACCTCGTCAGACAAAGTATCAGCTTGGGCAGAAATCTGCTCAATTCCTTGCTCTGTTAGATCGGGATAATCACCGGTATATCTAGTGTCCCCATGTCTAATAACCGTTATTCTTCCAATAGCCTTACCTAGGGATTCTTTTTGCTCAATTTCTTTGCCGTCTGGCATTTTTTCCATAATCAATTTATAGCATAAATAGCGTTATTTTTGTAGTGATTTTAGGGCAAGAAATTTATTGCCTCTTTGGTGATTCCTTAGTTATCAACTCCTCAAGCTAGACTAATAGAAATAATCCCGGTATGTGTTGTGTTGTGCAAATACAAAGTCCACTACAAGCGACTGACGAGGTACCAGCAGTAATTCCCCTCAAGTACTGCCTATACGCCCGTAAATCGAGCGAGGCTGAAGAAAGGCAGGCCTTGTCGATTGACTCCCAGATCAAAGAAATGTTGACCCTTGCTCAGCGAGAGGGCATCAATGTGGCTGACATGTATCGAGAATCACACTCTGCGAAAGATTGCGGACAAAGACCGGTTTTTAATAAACTGCTCACAGATATTAGGGAGGGTAAATTCAACAGTATTCTTGTCTGGCATCCTGATCGTCTTTCTAGAAACGCCGGTGATCTGGGCGCACTGGTAGATTTACTTGATCAGAAAAAACTAATCGAAATTAGAACCTACAGTCAAAGATTTACTAACAATCCAAACGAAAAATTCCTCCTCATGATTCTCGGATCACAGGCTAAACTTGAAAACGACAACAAGAGTGTGAATGTTAAACGAGGGTTAAAAACTCGGTGCGAAATGGGACTTTGGCCATCCGTTGCCCCTACTGGATACCTTAACTCGAAGAACAAGGACCAACCAGGTGTTGTCTTTGTTGATCCAGATCGTGCTCCGATTATGAAAGAAATATTTCAAAAAGTTGGCAACGAGGGATGGAGTGGCAGAAAAGTGTATCGATGGCTCAAGGAGATAAAATTTACAACACGAAACGAAAAGTCTCTTACGCTTAGTAACATCTACGTAATCCTCAACAGTCATTTCTACTATGGGGCCTTTGAATACCCAAAGAAAAGTGGTCGATGGTTTCAAGGTAAACATACGCCTCTTATCTCGAAGAGTTTATTTGACCAAGTACAAACCCAACTTCATTTGCAAGTAAAGGCAAAGGATAGAAATAAGGAATTTGCTTTTACCCGGCTTCTCTTTTGTGGAGCGTGTGGATCTGGTGTAACTGCCCAGGAGAAATTTAAGACCTTAAAAGATGGTTCTGTCTCCAAATATATTTATTATGGTTGTACTCGCTCACGAGATATCAACTGCAAGGAGGGTTATATTGAGGAGAAAGTTCTGATTGATCAATTGGCTAAAATTATAGACAAGGTAGATCTAGATAAATCTGGTATAAGAAAAAAGCTTGAAGTCGAAATTGAGAGACATAAAAAGTTTCACTCTGGAATTATGGGAAAAACCCAAGAAAATTACTCGGCAAAAGACGCTGATATTAGAAATTATGCAAAATATCTTTTGTTGGAAGGAACACTGTTTGAGAAGCGAGATCTACTTACCTGTTTTAAAAGCAAAATTAACATGAAAGAAAAGTTACTTTCCATCAGCAATTTTTCTTAAAGTCTTCGAAAGACGCTCTCTGGCCCACTGCAAATCTATCTTATCAGAGATCGAGCTGGACGCGTCAATCTCACTCCAGACTTCCCACATAAACCAATCAATGTCCTCAATAGTAACAGAATCTTGAACAATTCCTCGAGAATCACCCATCATGCGAGCCATGCCACCACTAGTATCTCGATACACGTCATTTCGCCAAGCAAAGACCTCCTGCTTTAGTCGTTCTTTATCAGGGAAGCCATAAACTGTTCTTGCTTCAATTTGAGCACGCAAATCTTGAGGTACTTTTTTAAGTTCTTTTTGATATGCAGCCGCGTACAATCTATCGAATTCAAGAATCTTTACACGCACAAGAGCATAAAGTCTCTTCATGCTGTGCTTCCTTGCTAAAACGCCGAGATAACAAATCTTAACCATTACACGAGCTTCATCGAACAAGTATGATTTTGGATTCTTTTCAAAAAGCGCCTTCACTAAAGTAAACAAGGAATCAATACAAGCTTCGATGAGACGTTCATCGCGATACTTTTCAAATAAAAAAATGCCTATTTTTGTTATGGCTTCAACAAGAGATCGGTTTTGATTATTCTTTTCGTATGTTGTTGCATGATGAACAAACCATCCTGGTAAATGAATATAGCCATAAAGGACTTTCTCGATTTCTCGTTTCTCGTCTATAAAATCCGGATGGTTTAGGAAATATATAAGGTATTCCCCCATAGCATCTATAACTCTACCAATAACTTCAACGAGCGGATTATCTACATCTTTGATGTTCTCAGAGATGTGCCGGAGTTGTCTTTGTAGGCCTTTTGTTGTTTGTATGAGTTTCTCTCGGTAGCTTTCTTTTTCACGCTTGTCCACTATATCCTGATACTGATTTATAAGAACTGGGAAATGAATCAACCACTGAGTGAAGAAATGAGTGGTAGTGAACTGATCAGTAAGTATTCCTGTTTTTACTCCAACATAAATCAGCTCCGTCTTTGCTGCAACTTGCTTTAGGGAATCATCAATTGAGGTATATGCGTAAGGCATCTTGTCATGGAACAAAGACATGATGCTAACAAGCACCGCATTCATACATTCATTTATTACAAAGCTTCTGTCGTTCTTGATTCCAAACAGAATTACCTTGTCTATGCTTTCTCTAATCTGCTGTTGTGCTTGTTGAGACTTTCCTCGAACCGCAGATCCTGCCATGTTATCAAGAGCTTGAGCTGTTTGCCAGACAGATTCGAGATTATTTTGGAGAATGGCGAACTCAAGATACTCAGTCTGATAACCGATAATCAGGGGAAGAATGTAGTTTTCTGTATCGTTTCCAACATGATTGATACTCTCAGCTTGAGCAACAAGGGCTTTAAAAACATCCGTTACAAGTTGAAGATTTTGTACATTTTCATTCAGAACATTTTGTTCCCCAATGCGAGCCAAACGTTCTAAGTTGGTATTCAGGAAATCAACGCTATCACTCTGCCGAGCGAGTAAACCCAACACACCAAGAGAACTACTATTTGCAGGGATTGAGGTCGAAGAATCTTTGACCAGTAATAGATACTCCCTAATAACAGCGTGCAAAGTGCGCAGCCCGTTGTTTGCAGGTTCGTACTCCTTGCGTGCTATAAGACGAACTGTAATTTCATAAATAACCTTGAGTTTCTCATCTAGTTCGGCTCGAAATGTCTTAGATACGGCAGCTCGACTCTGAGCTTTTAGAAGGCCCATCTGAACTTCCTGTTTCTTCACTCGTCCCTCAGCAACGCCAATGTTTACAAGACGTTGCGAGTATTTATCTATCTTCTTCAAAACCGCAAGACTTTCTTTCTGTAGGAAGCCGAATATCTCAGCAGAGGAAGATTTGCCACTGACTCGCTGGTAAAGCAGATCAACTAATACGAAGACTACCGCCACGAGCATAGAGGATCCGTAAATTAAAATGCTGTATGTAACTGGGTTGGGCTCGATTACATTCGCCGACCATCTGCTAGCCACGAAGAAAAGCAACGTAATGAAACTTATCCCAAAGAAAGTGCTCTTCTCTCGTATTCCATACACATACTTGTGAAGCAATTTTGTTGAATGAACATCCAAAATACTCTGCTGTCCAAATATGGTCAATGAAAACACAACGGCCAACACCCCACCTACCATTGCCCCTATTGTTGAAAGATAATCTGCAAAACTCGAGATTGAGGCGGTCTTTGGATCAGTAAGATCAGTAAACTGGATTAAAAAATATGCAAGAATAACAGCACAAATGACCAAAAAGATATGCCTTAGGAATTTTGTATGCTGAGAAATCTTGTACAAAAGGTATCTGAACCTTACTCCCCAGCGAAAGATCTTTTGTTGTTTGAAGAGAATGCAAATATTAGAGGTGTGACGTATTACCTCCTTACATTTACCATATATAAAATCAAGTCTGCTTTTCACCCATATCCTTATCTTTGAGACCCAAGCCTGTGATTCATCGGTTGTATCTTCTGGAGGTTCCATGTGCGAATTATAGCTATTTTGAAGGTTACTAGGAAATTGACCCCTCTTGGTCATTCGATACTTTTCTAGACTGCTGACCCTCTAGGAATGTCACTGGTCTAGGTCTGGTACTTTTTGAATAAAAGTTCTATGTACAAGACACATACCAGTTTAGATCATTCTAGAACCATTACAATTATTACCTGTTTAGGTCCTTCGATACCGAAACTAGCGTGCTGCCGGACTTGGACTCGAACCAAGATACCATCCTCCAGAGGGATGTGTCCTACCATTAGACGATCCGGCAATAACTAGTACAATTTAGCAAAAAATTGACCAAAATCCAAGCCTCACCAAATTAACCTGACCATCAAGGGCGTACCTTGATGGTAATCAGGCTTCAAATTCTGACCATATGTTTATCAAATCATCTGTATCTTTCTGACCATCAATTAACTCCTTAGGCAAAGAAGTGGTATTGAGGATGCGATCTTCTGAACGATTTTGACCCAAAAAATACTGATAGCTAGAAAAACGGTACGAACTCAAAAAGTCTTTTGCTATTTTAGTCTTGAAAATCTTCTTTTCATCCCAACCTTTTTCATCTTTTGTTTTCACTGGATTTAGATGAATATAAGCTAACAGGTACTCTAGATAAGAATCCTCAACAACATGCTTAGCCTTGAAACGCCCCTCAAAAATTGGCCCAGTTCTTTCGTTCTTTTTGTTAAAATACATACCATAACCAGTCAAAAGTTTAAGCATAAATCTAGAAATACCACCCTCTTTATTTTCTTTCACTAACAGATGAAAATGATTTGGCATCAAACAATAAGCCATGATCTCAACCACAGGATCACCCCTTTCAATAGTAAAGTAGTCCATCAAGGCACGCCCTTGATAATTGCTGACATGAACATCTTTTTTGCTATTGCAAAGATACATAAGTATCAAAAAACGAAAGCGATCATGGTCACCCGAAAAAATCCTTTGTTTATTAACCCCCCGATTATAAAGATGATAAACTTCTCCCGGGCCAAAAGAAAAACTCCTTTGCATAATCAGTATTATACCCCCAGATGCAGGGATCATCAAGGGCGTGCCTTGATAAGTTCGATGAAATTCCTTATTTTTGTTTCATCGCTGATTTTATAAACTCGACAAAAAGAGGATGGGGCTTGAGTGGCGAAGATTTGAATTCGGGGTGAAATTGTGAACCCAAGAAAAAGGGATGTTTTGAGCGAGGCAATTCGACCATCTCCATCAAAATACCGTTAGGCGAAGTGCCAGAGAAGACTAGGCCCGCTTTCTCTAAAGAGGTAATGTAGGCCGGATTAACTTCGAAGCGGTGACGATGACGCTCGCTAATCAGATTCCCCTTCCCTAATCTCTGCCCTACTTGATAGGCCTCCTCGGCAAGTGTCTGAGCCCTAACCACGCAAGGATAAGCTCCTAAACGCATGGTGCCACCATAATTTTTCTCAGCCATTAATTGGCGTTGTTCATCCATAATCACGACAACCGGATTCTTCGTCCCTGGATTAATCTCGGTAGTGTGCGCGTCTCGGAGCCCCAAGACGTGACGGGCAAATTCGATAACTGCTAATTGCAAACCATAACACAAGCCCAAATAAGGAATCTTATTTTCACGGGCAAATTGAATAACCTTAATCTTGCCCTCTACTCCTCGCTCGCCGAAACCGCCGGGCACCAAGATCCCCTGATACTTCTTAAGATCTTTGAGCCTCTTAAGGTCAGCTTCGTAATCGTGCGAATCAAGCCAGTCAATCTTCACCTTCTTCCCAAGGAAATTACCTGCATGCTTAAGCGACTCAATCACCGATAGATAAACATCAGACAAGACAAAATCCCCCGTCTTGAAGTATTTGCCCACAATTGCAATCTGGACCTCGTCTTTTGCCCTCTTAGCCTTGATCACCATCTTCTGCCAATCGGTGAGGTTAGATCTCTTGATCGGCAATTTAAGCAATTTAAGAAGAGTGGCCGAGAGATCATCTTTTTCAAAATTTAAAGGAATATCATAAATACTTTCAATATCCGGTGCCGAGATAATATTCTCCGGGCGAACATTGCTCGAGAAAGCAATTTTCTCCTTACGCTTGTCGTCAAGCGGTCGATCGGCTCGAGCAATAATAATGTCCGGTTGGACACCATAAGAGTTCATGGTTTGGACAGCGGTTTGTGTTGGTTTGGTCTTCATCTCGCCAATCTTACTTGGCACCGGCAAATAACTAACTAAGACAAAGAAAACGTCACCCGGATGACGCAATTTCAAAACACGAGCCGCTTCGACAAACATGGCATTCTGATATTCACCCACCGTCCCTCCGATCTCAACAATGGTAATATCGGCTTTGGTCTTCTTGACCGAGACCCCCAAACGACGAAAGATCTCTTCGCAGATAAAAGGGACCGGGTCCACACACCGGCCACCATAACCAAGGGCTCGCTCCTTATCAATGACATATTTATAGACCATGCCACTGGTCAGATAATTCTCGTGAGGCACACTGATATCAAGGAAGCGCTCATAATTACCCATGTCTTGGTCACACTCTAGACCAGAATCCAGAACGAAGACCTCGCCATGCTCAATCGGATTCATTGTCCCAGCGTCAACATTAAGATAAGGGTCAATCTTAAGCGGATTAATTTTATAGCCACGAGCCTGCAAGATCTTCCCAATGGCTGAAGCGGTAACTCCTTTGCCCACCCCAGACATCACTCCACCTAAAACAAAAATATATTTGTGCTTTTTCATTTTTTAATTACGTTAATTTTTAACCAACAAAAAAACCACCGGGCTTCCTCCCCCTTAGTTTATGGTGGGGAGAAGTTATGAGTGGTTTCCATATGATCTTATTTATATTTTGGCGTAGCGGCGAGTGGCCCAGAAGCTGGCCAAAAAACCGAGGGCAATACCTGAAAAGAGAAGGAGAAGGAAAATTTGACCAAAATTACTGAAGTAGAAGGAAACAAGGTTAATCCCGCCGTAAATATTGGCTGTCACTCCTCGCACCCAGAGAACAGCAGGATAAAGTAGGGCAAGGGATAAGATGGAAGCAATAATCCCGGCGATCATGCCCTCAACCATAAAAGGACCCTTAACGTACGAACTACTTGCTCCAACGAGACGCATGACGGAGATCTCTTCTCGCGAAGTATAAATGGCTAAAGAAATAGTATTAAAAACAGCAAAAATGGATAGAAGAGCCAAGGCAAAAGCAATGGCCCAACCTAGCTTCTCGCTAGCACCGATAAGACTAGTCAACTTACTAATAACATCTTTTTTGTAACTGATCTGGTCAACAATGCTTGTTCCGCCATTGGCCGGACTATTCTTGCTAGTAATAAAGTTGGTAATCTTGTCAAAATGAATAGGGTCTACCGCCTGAATATTGATTCTCGCACCGAAGGGGTTATCAACCTCATCGAGAGCCTGGACAATGGTCTCGTTGTCCTTGTGACGCTCACGAAAAGCAAGTAATTCGTCTTCGCGAGAAGAGTAGACCACGGCCTTAACTTCAGGCAAAAGAATAAGATCTTTTTTAAGGGCAAGAATATCAACCTCGGGGGCATCAATCTTGAAAGAAATACTTATGTCCATTTTATTTCTAACATCGGCCAAGGCTGAGTTTAGAAAATTGCCACCAAGATATAGTGTGCCGATCACAAAAAGAGTAATGGTCATCGCCATTACCGAAGAAACAGAAACTAGACCATTGCGGCCAAAATTGACTAACCCTAATTTCAAAACACGTTTAATATTCGTCCACAACATAATACTTAATTATAAGGCATACTTGCCCTCTTTGTCATCCCTGGAGATCTGGCCTCGTTCGAGAGTTATGACTCGGCGACCAAGCGAGTCAACAATTTTTTTATTATGAGTCGTAACAACAATAGTTGTCCCGATCTCATTGATCTTCTTAAAGATCTCAATTATTTCGGCAGAAGTAATAGGATCAAGATTCCCCGTTGGTTCATCGGCAATAAGTAAATCTGGCTGATTAATAATCGCTCGAGCAATAGAAATGCGCTGACGTTCACCCCCAGACAATTCATAAGGGAAACTCCCCAATTTGTTGCCAAGACCGACAAGCTCTAAGACATGCGGAACATCAGATTTAATCTCTTGATCAGAACGACCGGCCGCCTCCATGGTAAAAGCAATATTCTCATAAGCGGTCTTGTTGGGTAAGAGACGAAAATCTTGGAAGACGCTACCGATTCGACGTCTAATTTTCGGAATCTGATGTTGATTAGCTTTCTGTATATCAACAGAATCAAAAAAGACTTTACCCGAAGTTGGGGCCTCTTCAGCCAGAATCATTTTAAGCAAAGTTGTCTTCCCCGCTCCCGAGTGACCGACAATCGAAACAAACTCCCCCGGTGTAATCGTGAAGCTTATATCTTTCAAAGCGATAGAATTAGGATAAATTTTACTTACTTTATCAAAATAAATCATAATAATTTGTATACAATATCTAGTATATCGTATATCGGCAAAAAGTTAAACAGTCAGATCTTTCTCGGCCTGGAGGAACATATCCAAGCCCCCAGAGAGAACTCCTTCAACATCACTTGTTTCAACTTCTGTTCGATGATCCTTCACCAACTTATAAGGATGCAAGACATAAGAACGAATCTGATTACCCCATTCTATCTCTGTTGTCTTACTAACATACATTCCCTGTTCTTTCTTCAGTCTTTCTTCCTCCGCTTTTTTATAAAGTTTACCAGCTAGAATAGCGAGAGCCTTCTCTCGGTTTTGCAATTGAGAACGCTCCGAATCTACATGAACAGCAATGTTCGTGGGAAGATGCACCAGTCGAACAGCCGTCTCACGCTTATTAACATTCTGCCCACCAGGGCCAGAGGATCGGGCAAATTCAATCTTCAAGTCGTCATCGGGAATCTTAACCTCTTCCATTTTAGCAAAACGAGGAATCACTTCGACCAAGGCAAAAGAAGTATGACGCAAACTCTTAGCATTGAAGGGCGAGAGCCGAACAAGGCGATGAACTCCCGATTCATTTTTAAGTAAACCATAGACACCTCTCCCCCTCACCTCAAAAGTGATGTTGCGATAACCATCGCGATCATTCACATTCTGATGAATTATCTTCAGTTCGAACTTGTTTTTGTCTGACCATTTGAAATACATATCGAAGAGCATCCGTGCCCAATCCTCAGCATCATCCCCCCCCGCCCCGGCAAAGATGGTGATAATAGCATCACCCTTATCATATTTACCTTGACCAGATAATTCTTCCTTAAGACGACTTAGTTCCTTAATCTTCTCCTGAGCGAGATCCTTATTGGACCAAAAATCTGAAGCCAACATTGCTTGCTCAATTTGTTCAATTTTTTGTTTTATTTCATCATTCACTTTGAGCCACCTCCCAGGATCGAACTGGGGACCTACGCGTTACGAGTGCGTCGCTCTGCCAACTGAGCTAAGGTGGCGCTTTAATCACTCTATCCTGAGCTGCCGGCCGGGAATTTCACTTTCTCTAAAACTGGAGCCGTCGGCCGGGATTGAACCGGCGACCTCGTCATTACCAATGACGTGCTCTACCAACTGAGCTACAACGGCCTAAATCCTTAAATTAGACACCTTTATTTATACACTAAATAGCCAAGAAAATCTAGCCTCCCCTTGATTGACTTTTGAAGGATTACCTCATAATATGAGCTCGGAAGCATTGATAACTTATGTGGCATAGGAGGCAATAAACAAAAAGAAAGGAGAAGCAAGGTTATGCTTACGAGAAAACACTTCGGCCCAAATGACATCGCTCAGATGATGACGTCTGGAAGTCTCCTAACAGGGGAGCAGGAGATTGGAACAAAAATTAGAGTCCTCAATCTCCAGATAGGAAACATCAGATCTGCTGTCACCCTTCTGGAAGAGAAACTCCCAGAGTTACAGAGAGAAAAGTCTCAGCTAGAAGCGGGATTGGCCCAACTACAGACTGAGGCAGGCACAACTACTCTTACGTTGGAAAACCGATCCTCGATGCCGACGACGGGAAAAGAGACAAAAGTCTCAAAGAGAAGAAAACGTGGAGAAAGCAAAAGCGCCGCTATCCTCGACTTCCTTGCAAAAAACGGCGAGAGTACAATTCTCCAGATCCATCGACATTTAATTGAATTGAATCTAGCCTCACCAGGAAATGACGAGCGCAAACTGACGATGGCGGCTCTGCAAGGGATTAGAAGAACCGGCCGTCACAGGATCTCTTCTCGTCGAGAGAGCGACAAAGGAAGCACAAGGGTTTATTTCCTTGAAAAAGACGACGACAAGCGCGAAACTCCAGACGATGGAGAGAGCGAGGAGTTCTCGGCAGGAAGAGAGATCTCAAGAGCAGGGCCAGGTAACCCAGCGCCGAGTAGAAAAAGGCAGCTCAAAGATGCTTACAAGAGAGCTTTGATTGTCACCGGCAAAGCCCACTCCCCCAGAAGTCGAAGTGTCGAAAGAGATGACCCGCCGGCTAATCCCTCGATTGGGAAATTAAAGTCTCCCAACGGCAACGGGGATGATTGGCAGACAATGATCCTCGCAATCCTCTCAAATAATCTTTGGGGAATCAGCTGGAGAGAACTGGACAAACCCCAGAAAATCAAAGAGGAAGCAAGGATTGTCGGGTTCGATCTCTCGACAGCACCAGACGCAATGATTCACAACAAAGTGAAAGAGACACTGGAGTTATTAGAGAGAAAACAAATCATTGCCCGTCCCTCTACCAATGATGAACCAATCCAAAGAGCAGAGGGTGGGGCCCTTGAAGATACTCTCGCTCCAGAAGAAGGTCGCCCCATCAGAAGCAAAGAGGACGTTGGGCAAGCGATGCTAGAGGGAGTTGAAAGATACCCCCTCAAATGGAGCTGGGACGATTTTAGCCGCCTGCTCTTGGCTCATAAACGTCTCGGTAGAAATGGCTGGTTCTTCCCTGAAACTTTTCCTGACGGCAAGATCGAATCATTGATAGAAGAAGGCAGGAAGAGCCTCAATGGGGAATTCGGGAAAGATGAGGAAAACCGCCTTTTCCTCGCAAAAGTTTTTCCGGTCCTGAACTAGGCCACATTGTGCGCAAAAAAGCGCCGAATTCCCAACGGGAATTCGGCGCTTTATTAGTCAATTTTAACCTTCCATCTATTTAGATATAGATATCTGACCTTGACCAGAGATGGGCTTTTACCTCCCTTAGTCCCTTAATGCGCGGTCGAAGGGACTTGAACCCTCAACCTTCCGCGTGACAGGCGGATGCTCTAACCAGTTGAGCTACGACCGCAGTATTTTACTTTTTAGAAACCTCCTCCCGGCCGCAGTTTTAAAATAAATCTCCCGAGATCGAGCCTCTGTAAAACTATTATATACTTCCGTATAAACAACATGCAAATTTGTCATTTTTGCCGTTGTTTTTGTTTTACCATATTTATGCTCTTTTAGCCTTCTCTCTAAATCATTTGTAACCCCCTTATATAAATGGTTAGAGTCGTCAGCTAATACATATACTGTATACATAAAGAACAAGTGTGACAGGTGGATGCTCCCCGCCCGACTGAACAATTCAGTCGTTCGGGCGGGTAACCAGTTGAGCTACGACCGCAAACCGTTATATTCTACACATTCCTACCCTTTTTACAAAGAGTGGTGTCGGCGGGTGGGGTCGAACCACCGACCTTGGGCTTATGAGTCCCACGCTCTAACCAACTGAGCTACGCCGACAAACAAATCATCATTGCAAAGTGCTTATAGAACCTGCGCTCCTTGCCCGTACCGAATGATACGTTCGGGCGGGTAACCAACTGACCTGCCTGCCGGCAGGCAGGGCTACGCCGACAAACAGGTATATCTTAACGAAAAAGAGCGAGCTTTTCAACCCCACTCTTCTTCTTTTTACGCGGTTGCGGAGTCGGGAATCGGACCCGAACCTCAAGGTTATGAGCCTTGCGAACAACCATCGCTCTCCTCCGCGTTAGCAGTATATCACAAATGACAATAATATCAACTTAAATAAAACCAAATTCTTGAAAAACTTTCTCAAAGTTATCAATGACCATTCGGGCGTCTCTCTGGCTAAGATGAAAGTTGTGCTCATGAGCAATCTGATTTCGCACTTTATGAGCCTGCCAAGCCTGGTCTAAATGAATAAAATCACTCCGCTCAATATTCTTCATCTTCTCTCCCATGTTTTCCCCAGGAACAGCAAAAGTGTCGATCACGACTTCAAGCATTTTGTCTGCTTCAATAATGGCCAACTTCCAATCATTTGGATTATCTGACCCAATAAGTTTGAGAACTTTCTCCCAATCTTGATTTTTCTTCGGAGGAATTATCTCCAACCCTTCCTTAATCTCCTCAATTAAATTTTGCCGGCCATAAACTCGTTCATGCTCAAAACGTCTTATTTCATTAACCTTACTGACAAAATAAATTATCCCAGCAAAAAAAATCACTGACAAGAAAAGACAAACAAACCAAGCGATATCGAGCCAATGAAATAATTTTTCGCCAGTAGAGGCAAGATCAATCCCCAAAAAAGCGAAGGCCTCAGATAAAAGTTGGCCAAAATATGGATAAAGGGTGCCATCTACATTTGACATGACTCTATTATTTTACCAAGTGTGAACAAAATGTCATCCCGACGCCACGGGGCCACGATCTGAATAGCGAGCGGTAAACCGCTTTCTGCTTGCCCCGCCACCGGCGGAGTAAAACCGCTAGGCACGCTCATCCCGGGGACACCAGCCATATTGATCGGCACAGTAAAAATATCTTCAAGATACATTTGGAGTGGATCGTTGGTATTCTTGCCAATCAGATAAGCTGGTGAGGGAGCTGTCGGTGTCGCGACAACGTCTACTTCCTCGAAGGCTTTAGCATAATCACGACGAATCAATTCTCGCACCTCTGTTGCCTTGTTATAATAGGCATCATAATAACCAGCCGAGAGCACATAGGTACCAAGCATAATTCGGCGACGAACTTCTCGCCCTAGTTTCTCGCCCCTAGTCTTCATATAATCCTCGAGCAAATCTTTGCCTTCTAAGTGAGAGCCGTAACGCACGCCATCAAAACGGGCCATGTTGGCTGAGACTTCTGAGAAAACCGTAATGTAATAACAAGCAAGAGAGTAATGAAGGTTGGGCATCTCGATGGTCTTAATTTCACACCCAGCTCCTTCTAATTTCTTCAAAGTTTCGCGAAAATTTTTGATGACAACATCATGAATCCCCCCCTGATTTAAGAATGATTCGGGAACACCAATCCTCACCTTCTTCACAGGCTCAACTTTTGGCAAATCGTAACTTGTCGAATCATAGCGATCCCAACCGCGGATAGCATTGTAGATAATCTCAGCATCTTCTACTGTCTTAGCAATCGGACCGATCTGGTCAAGAGAAGAAGCCATGGCCATAACACCATAACGACTAACCGCCCCATAAGTTGGCTTGAGCCCCACCGCTCCACAAAAAGCGGACGGCTGGCGAATAGAACCGCCAGTATCCGAACCAAGCGCCGCCAAACAGAGATTCCCACCTACAGCCGCAGCTGAACCCCCTGACGATCCGCCAGGAACACAATTGGGATCATGAGGATTCCTCGTCACCCCATAAGCTGAGTTTTCGGTTGAACCACCCATTGCGAATTCGTCCATATTAGTGCGCCCCAAAAAAACTACTCCACGCCCCTTCAATTTCTCAATCACTGTCGCATCATAAGTCGCCACATAATTCTCGAGCATCTTCGAAGCTGATGAAGCAATTCGCCCCTTAATCAAAATATTATCTTTAATCGCCAACGGAATACCAACTAAGACATCTAGATCTTTTTCTTTCCCCTCAGAAATCGCTTCTTTAATTTTCTTGTCTGCTTCTTCGGCCTGTTCTCGGACGTCAGAAAAAACTTCAAGATAAGCATTGAGTTCGGAATTCTTCTTCTCGATCTCAGATAGATAAGCATCAGCGAGATCTGTTGCTGTAAAATTACCACCAATAAAAGCTTCGTGAGCTTTAGTAATAGTTAAATTTTCTAAATCTATTTTCATCTTGTTCTTAACCACTTAACTAATAGAATCACCGAGAATCTTCTTCACCACAAAGAAATCATCTTTGCGCTTAGGCGCTTGAGATAAAATCATCTCCGTATTTACTCCACTCTCGAATGGCTCCACATCTTCGCGCATCACATTGCGCAGATAATACCTCTCAGGCTTGCCCTCCGAAGCCTCGGCGAAGGAGGGGGCTTTCTTCAACTCCGACACATAACCCAAAATAGACTCCATATCCTGCTGGAGCTTATCCTTCTCCCCCTCCGACAGAGCAATTCTGGCTAAATTTGCCAAATTATCAATATCTTTTCGTTCTAACATACAGGTCAGTATAACATTGCTAGGAATTCTTTCAATTCGGCAGGAGTGAGAGGGTTCAATTTGCCGACCGGCAAATCGCCAAGCTTGATATTCATTATTCTTACCCTTTTCAAACTCAAGACTGTCAAGTGAGCTCCATCCAGCATTCGCCTAATTTGATGCTTCTTGCCTTCGATCAGAACAATAGACATATTGTTGGGGCCAGTGATCTCCACTTCTTTTGCTTTTAGTTTCTCATTTTTGGGTCGACCATGACCATCAGAAACGTAAGAGACGATCCCGCCCTCAAGAATTTTCTTGTGCATCGGCGAAACTTTTTCCTTCACTTCTACTTCATATTCCTTCTCATGTTCATACTTAGGATTGAGCAGACGATCGGTCAAACGCCCGTCGTTGGTTAAGAGAATCAGACCCTCTGATTCCTTGTCGAGGCGACCAAGGGGGAAAACAGTGCCAACATCCTTTGGCAATTGCTTTTTTACCAAATCAGCAATTTCTTTCTCCCCTTCTTGGGGTGAGTGGGTCACCACCCCGCGCGGTTTGTTGAAGGCAAAATAGACATAATTCTTTGCCGGCACCTTCTCATCCTTTTTTACCTCAACTTTATCATTCTGCCTAACTTTATAACCCAGAACAGCCTTCTGCCCATTAACAAAGACGAGTCCTTGCTCGACAAGTTCATCGGCTTCTCGCCGAGTCGCCACACCCTGCAATTCTAAGTAGCGGTTAATTCTGATTGGGTAAATTATCGGTTCCGTCATTACTAGCTTTTATTTGATAAGCTTATAAAATTCTTCTTCATTAATAATTTTAATCCCCAACTTCTCGGCCTGATTAAGTTTCGAGCCAGCCTCACTCCCCGCCAGGACATAATCGGTTTTGCTCGAGACAGCGCTAGAAACTTCCCCACCATTTTGCTTAATCAACCTTTTTGCCTCATCACGAGACAAACTGGGCAAGGTCCCGGTCAAGACAAAAGTCAAACCTCGCAATTTCTCCATAGGGTTACCCTCTGTATTTTTAGACTGTGGTATAATTTTGATTTGCTTTAATAGGTCAGAGACAATTTTCTTATTAGAGGCTTCGCGAAACCAGTCATAGACAGATTGAGCCACTATCTCGCCCACGCCTTCAATAACCTGTAGTTCTTCCAGGCTAGCATTTTGGATTTTATCTAAAGTGCCAAAATGCTCAGCCAAATCTTCAGCCGTCTCTTCACCGACATTGGGAATAGATAACCCAACAATAAATCTCGCAAGCGTCACGTACCGTCTCTCGTCGATCGCTTGGAGCAGGTTGTCAGCTGACTTCTCGGCAAATCTTGGTAAGGCCAAGAGATCACCCTTCTTTAATTTAAAGATATCATCATAAGTCGCCAGCAAATTATTATCCAGCAATTGATCAACAATCTTGGGTCCCAATTTCTCAATATCAAAAGCGTGCTTTGAAGTAAAATGATAAAATTTTCGCCTCTGTTGAGCCGAGGAATTCTTATCGACACAACGCCAGGCCGACTGTCCGGGAATACGCTCAATCGCTCCACCACCCCCCTTCGCCGAGGCTTCGGAGGGCAAGCAAGCGACCAGCTCCTTCGGCCATTTAAACATCTTCTCTTTACCCGTGCGCAACTCCATAACCACTTTCACAATGTCAGGAATAACATCACCCGCCTTTTGAATAATTACAGTGTCACCAACTCTCACATCCAACCTCTTTATCTCATCCTCATTATGAAGGGTTGCCCGTGAGACAATCGAACCGGCCACCAAGACCGGACGAAGGTTGGCCACCGGCGTAATCGTTCCCTGACGACCGACCTGCAAGACAATATCTTCGACAACGGTTGTCACCTGTTCAGCCGGGAACTTGAAGGCGATAGCGAAACGTGGAGCCTTGCCGGTATAACCCAATTGCTCTTGATGGACTCTCTCATTAACCTTCACCACCACGCCATCGATAAGGTAATTCTCAGAATCTTTTTTCTTCTGCCATTTCTGCCAATATTTAATCACCTCCTCAATATTTGAGCATTCGACAAATTCTTTGTTAACCTTGAAGCCAAGCTGAGCAAGCAATTTTAATTCTCCTGTTTGGGTCTCGGGCCGATCCTCCTTCGCCAAGGCTTCGGAGGACAAGTCATAAATAAAAGTATCAAGCTGGCGGCGAGCGACGACTCGCGGATCAAGCTGACGGATCGTCCCCGCGGCCGCATTGCGCGGATTCGCAAATTCTGTCTCCCCTTTTTTCTTTCTCTCTTTATTAATCTTCTCAAGTTGATCGCGACCAAGCCAAATCTCGCCTTCAGCAACCAAATCCACTTCTTCTTTAAGTTTAAGAGGAACACTATGAATGGTCCGCACATTCATCGTCACATTCTCACCCACCACACCGTCACCTCGAGTCGCCGCCGTGACAAGCAACCCCTTCTCATAAGTAAGAACAACATGAAGGCCGTCAATCTTGAGCTCGCAAACATAAGACAAATTAATTTCTTGAGGTAAGCCCAACATCCTCTTAACTCTTTTGTCAAAATCCCGCAAATCATCAGGGGTAAAGGCATCGTTGAAGGACCATTGCGGGACTTCATGTCGGACTTTTTCAAACTTATCGAGAGGCTGACCTGAGACACGCTGAGTCGGAGAATCAGGAGTAATAAACTCGGGAAATTGCCTCTCCAAGACGCGTAATTCTTCCTCCATGGAGTCATAAGCCGTATCCGAAATCTCCGGACTGTCCTCGACATGATAAAGATGCCGATGATGGTTAATCACCTCCCGAAGCTTATTTATACGCCTTTCGGCCTCATTTCGGTCCACGCTAGTCACCCCCTAATTATAGAGGCTAAAGACAAAAAGAGGAAATTTTAATTATTTGGCGTAAACGGTTGACCTCTTAGTAAAACGCTCACCAGAAAGAGAGGGGTCCTGGTTATAACCATCGGCAACAGCTAAGTAATTAAACTTGTCAATGGCATCACCTACAGGGACAGGGGAACCGTTTAACTTACCGAGGTTAATCTTAACTGAAAGACCAAGATAATAATCATTACCATTGATTTTCACCTTAACAGGAGTTGCCGTTTTATATTCATAAATATCACTAGCAAAAGAAGTTTCAACCAAAGAAAAATTTGTGCCAAAGCAAGAAAAAGAAATCTCAGTACCTATAGAAGAATATTGAGACCCGGTGGGAGCAAAGGGGTCAAAATCAACAAAGGAGTCTAGATTGATATGTTTCATTAAGCATTCGCGACCAGAATTAGCGACATAATAATAAGAAGTTTCAGAGTTGCGGCTAAGCGAAGAAAAAATAAGTTGTTTGGTAATTATATTCATCAAAATGACTCCGACAACTAACACCGCCCCAGATAGTAAGATGGCATATAATAAAGCGAAACCTTTGTTTTTTGAGAGTTTAAACATAATAATTATTAAGGATTAATAAAAATAATAGTACTAGAAATAACCGGGGAAAAACCAGGGTGGGCAACAGTGACAATAGAAACTATCTCTCTTTGCAATGGATCAGGCGAATCAGCCTTAACCTCAATCTTTCTAGAAAAAATTGTGGGGTTTCCGGTTGAACACTGATAACCATAAATGTTATCAAACTTAAGTGGGCAGTTAGATATTTCAAAAGGAACCCCTTTATTACGATCATTAATCATTAACTCAACCCCCTCCTGAGCAAGATATGTTGCAGTAATTTTGTCGCCAATATAGCGAGCATCTTGTAAAGCTCTAGAAAGTAGAGACATTGGACCGAGAACGATGATCATCAATATTGTTATCGCAACAAAAGTCTCAATAAGTGTAAAGCCTCTCAATTTTCTTATCTTATTTTTCATAATTAACCACCAATATTTCTCTGAGAAACAGTATTTTGGATGAAAAAATTAGTCTTTTCTCTAGGAACAGCCCCAGCCTCCCCGGCAATCATTATTTTTATCTTTTTCTGAATAAATCTGTTACTGAGGTCTGGGAGTGGATCAATAATAAATTTTAAGGTACTAACTTTAATTTCCGGGGAAACAAAAAGCGATCCAGTTCCAGGAGAACAAGGGCAAGAACCCGCCCCCCCCGCTATTTCACACTTCCTCACATTTGTTCCTTCAAGCGAATAGCAAACAGCGTTCCC
Source organism: uncultured Candidatus Saccharibacteria bacterium (assembly GCA_964639285.1). Taxonomy (GTDB): domain Bacteria; phylum Patescibacteriota; class Minisyncoccia; order Phycocordibacterales; family XYD1-FULL-46-19; genus CAIPHT01. Next base: position 86,783 of record CAZXCI010000002.1, on the reverse strand, counting down.
GGAGGGTGTGCTGAGCCAGGAATCAATTGGCGTAAATTTAACGCAATCTTGATCACTAGAACACCCAGACTGGTCATAGTCTATACCTTCTCTTATATTTATCGACATGCTTTGAAGAGAAAAGCCTAGGTTATCCATCAAGATGCGCAATCTTTGGGCCTTCTTATAGGAATAGGACATTGCCAACAAAGTAGAGACGACAATAAAGGCCACAATGACGAAAATCGATACCGCTACCATCATCTCGATAAGAGTAAAGCCTTTTTTATTTTTTATTTTTGAATTATTTCGCATAAAAAATCATGAGTTACAAGACTCTACCGTTATTTGACCATTGCTATAAACACGAACGCAACGGGATTCGGCTGACTCGTTGTTGGGAGAAATTTTTATTTCTACCGAAACAAAGTCAGATGGCAAAGCACCTGGGCTATAATTAGCATAGAGAGATGGTTCCAATTGAGTCCCAAGAGTATTGGCATAGTTATTAGACTTAAAGACAAGATCAATCATGGTCAAATCAGAGTCAGAAACCTCTTGGTAAACTTTTATCCTTGAGATTTTAAAGCCGTTAATCTCATAACTTTCTTCTGGTTTTTCGCCAGGAGAAGGTTTAAAGTCTTTAAACAAATAAAAAGCACCATTTTCGCCAGAGCTAGAGCTAAGATGAATACCATAAACAACTTGCCCAGTTCCACCACTTTTTTGTGAGGCGCCATAAACTTGAGCACCACGAATATATGTGGCCACCTCATTCGCTGTTAAGTCTAGCGAACTCTTCTGTCGAAAATTTGGAATGTCCGCAATGACCACCGCGGTGATGATTAAGAAAATAGCCATCACCACAATAAGCTCCAACATAGAAAAACCTCGATCAGGAGCTAGCTTAAGTTTTTGGCTTAATAAAAATTTTTTAAAAGACAAGAACATTGATTGAGAGAAAAAATACCAACCAAAACCCCAAGATTAGGAACGGGGCAAAAGGTACTTCACTCTTCATTGTATAACTTTTTCCCTTTCGCCACAATTGAGTTTTCCCCCATAATATCAAAAAGAGGCCAACAATCGCTCCGAGCCAGAAGGAGAGCATGAGGGCCGACAAACCAAGTTGCCAACCCAAGAGTAAACCAACGCCTAAGGCCAACTTCACATCGCCAAAACCAAGCCAACGCCCGCGCGAAACAAGCCACAAAACGAATAACGGCAGAGAAACAGCAAATCCCCCAACCACTCCCCAACCCAGATTAAGGAGGATTGGATTTTCCAACAAAACAACCGGCTTGAGAAAAGCAAGAACAATAAGAGCAAAAACAAATCGGTCGGGAATAATCTGATGCTTGAGATCATAAACAGTTATAACAACCAAGAGAGAGGCCATGACCCAATAGAAAGTAATTGCTAACCAATCGCCAGCCTGAGCAGGTGAGCCGGCCAGATGCCAAAAGATAATGGCAAAGAGAAAGCCCGTCAGAAGTTCAACCAGTGGGTATTGCCAAGAGATCTTACTCTGGCAACTCCGGCAACGCCCGCCCTGGGCAAGAAAACTAAAAACGGGGAGAAGTTCATGCCAACTTAACTTCTTGCCACAGGAAGAACAACCAGACCGGCCAGACAAAGCCCGACCGGTCTGATGACGAAGAATTACGACATTAAGAAAGCTGCCGATTATTAAGCCCAAGAGAAATACCCAGATAAGAAACATTTTTATTTTTAAGTGCCAGCAGGAACATCATATAGTAAAGGCACGACGACTTCTGGAGAGGGTGTCACCCCAACAAGCCCCATTACGAGATCCTTCCTATTGGGATTATTGAAGAAAGTGTAACCTGTCGGCCGGTAGATATAATTAACTCCAGCCCAGATATCCATTGTCCCTGTCAAGCCAGAACAATTTCCTGCGTTATAAGAACCTTCTTTCGTCCTGCTACAAACCAAAGAGAGGCCTCCTGGCAAATCAGGAGTAGAAAGAGACAGATCTGAACCACCACAGCCCGTCATCGTTATCTTTGCGGAAATTTGACTTAAAGTGGCACCATTCCCTTCTGTAAATCGAATATAATTACTGCCAGTAGATGTCTCTAATTGGCAATCCTCCGGAGAATAAGGACAAATATCACCAACAGTCCGCGCTATTTCTGGACTATCACAACAATACTGGCCGATTTCCATAATAGCTCCGCCAGGATTAACACAAGGAAGGGTAACGATAACCCCATCCCCGATCCCGTTATTACAACTGGAATCAGTCGCCGTTTGCGAACCATTTGTTACCGTTACCCCACCAGTCTTAGTTCCAGACATAGAATATGTTACTTTATTTTCATTTCGGCTTAAAACACTATTCCATTCTCCCGAACCAGAAAGGGGGGTTGTTCCTGTCCAGGTATAAGTGAAATCTTTTGGATCACCAGTAAAATTTCTAAGATTATTGATATACCAAGTAAACTCAGTCCCCACCCCGCCTGAACTTGGGGTAACTTTACACTCAACTGTCGGGGTGGGACCACCACAATTAGAAACACAGACCCCGCCACAATTAGTAGCGCAATCAACGAGGCCATTACAATTAGTATCTACATTATCGACAGGGGTACATCCGGTCCTGGCCGAAAAATCAACCCAACCAACATTAAGATCGCCCCAAGAATAACCTTCTAATCGGTCGGTATCAGGCTTATATTCTACATTCACCATCTTGAGCCAACCATCCCAACCGCCAAGTTCTAGGCCACTAATATTCTTCACGGTCCCGGAACAATTTGATTCATAGACAGAACAGAAGCGCGCCCAGCCTTTAACCCATTTCTTTCCACCTTCTTCAACAATTCTAGCACTATAATCATCCTCAGCCCCAACGGGACCACTCAAATCACTACCAAAGCGGAGCCAGCCCAGGCTTGGACTCCAAGCATAACCAGTCAAAACGCCGTCAATCATCTCAACCTTATAATCGGCTGTCGTGCCAGTCCCAGCATCATTAGCATTTAGGCTAATCCACCCGACATCCATACTCCAGACATAACCATGGAGAGAATTGCCTGCTTCTTGAGCCCTCACCGATTGATCGACGCTAGGTAGAACAAACAACGCTAAGACTATCAGAAGACTGACACAAATCGAAAGAATGAGAGATTTTTTATTCTTCATTTTTTTTGGCCTAATTATTACCATTTATCATACCACAAAAATTTCCGATCTGTACAAGAGTTTATCCACTATCAGAAAAACTGGGTCTGGCATCGTTTTTTCTAATATATTATTTGCATTTAACAGCAAAACTGATGTTAGAGACAGGAAAATTGGTTAGCTTTGCGCTATGGCCAGAACTATCAACACAATAATTATTTGGAAAAATTTGGGTAGGAAGAAGAACATAAGTCATCCAGGTTTGGCCATCTACTCCGACATAACATCTTGCTGCATTACCAGCATTAGAAGCGACATTTTTAAGGATATTTATACTTTGAGGGTCAGAACAAACACCCGCATTACCAACTACTTCCCCAGTCGAAGGGACGAGGACAGAACCAGCTGTTCCATAACTGCCATCAGTGGAAACAATTTCCATTTGCGATCTTAAACTAGACATCCCAGCTATTGCCGCTGATTCTCTCGCCTTTATTCGTGCACTATTCAAACTCGTCAACACAATCCCCGATAGAATACCAATAATCGCAATGACGACTAAAAGTTCAATTAATGTGAAGCCCGTCTTTAGGTCGGATGAACCTTTCTTAAATAAAGATCTTTCTATCTCTATCATTAGATTTATTATAATCCATAACTCAACAAAGTAACAAATTTTTATCCACCGTCAACCCGTTGGGAGGTTTCGCCTCCCCTTCGAGCCTACTTGTGTTATAATTTTAAATCTTTACGAATAATCCCAATCAAGCCAATCTATCATCTCATCTTCTATCTCTTGCGGACTTAAAAAATATTTCGGAAAAGCCTCTTTGTCTAGTATCTTATTTTGTGGGCGAGATTGACCCAGATAATCTAAATAACTCGAAAATTTGTAATCTCGCAAGAAGGACTTGACCGTGTGGAGATCCTTTAGACCAACGTCTTTCCATCTTGGTTCAATCATTTTGACAGGATTAAGGTGGATGTAGGCAAACATATGTCTTAGGTATTCATCTAGACCCAAATACTTTGCTCGAAAACAACTCTCAAACAAACTCCCCCGCTTTTTGTGACAACGATTAAAATACATTGTATAGCCTGTCGCTAAGCGATGCATAAACCGACTAATTCCACCGTCAGTAATTTCCTTAACTAAAAGATGGTAATGATTATCCATCAAACACCAGGCACCAATGGCCACCAAAGGGTCCCCGCGATCAAAGAAAAATTCTTGGCCAGAAGAAATGTCTTCAAAATCAAATGGGGTAGAACCATTGGCCAAATAGAGTAATTTAGAAAAACGTTCTTTGTCTTTGTCATCAAGAAAAATCAGACGATCGCCATTACCATGATTAAAGAGATGATAATATTCATCGAGAGCAAAACTTTTTGTTGAGGCCATGCAAGAATTATAACATTATGACACAAACAACGCCAAAGGGGAGGCGAAACCTCCCCTTGACGAAACCTCCCCTTGATTTGTTTACAAACTAGTGCCGTTACAACCGTTAGCTTGAGTTGTCGCCGCGTCTGTTACCCCGCTATATACACTAGCAACAGTACTTGTCGCGGCCCCCAGAGAGTCGACACAATAATATTTACCAGACTCAAGACTCGTAAGATCAGCAACAACAATCCACCCTGTCGGAGAGGCCCCCTTTGTGGCACATTTGACAGCAGCTCCTTGACCAGTGACAGCTGACCTCAAAGCACCTAATTCACCATTGCTAGTCCCAGTACACAAAGTGGGAGAGTATGTCCCGCCAGAAGTCATCCCAAGTTCGGCCTGTGCACGCATAGAAGACAAACTAGCGACAGCAGAGGATGATTTCGCTTTATTTCGTGCTGTACCAAGTGACGTCAAAACAATCCCTGACAAAATACCGATAATCGCAATGACGACTAAGAGCTCAATAAGGGTAAAACCTTTTTTAAGTAAACTTTTTTTCATAAATAAATTAATTTTATTAATAATAATTTTTATAATAACTACATTTTATAACCCCTGGGCCATATTATAAATAGGAACAAGGACCGAGGTTAAGAGAATCCCAACCCCCACACCCAAGACGACAATCATCGCTGGTTCAATTAATCCTACTAAGGTATCGACCTCATTATTCACCTCTCTTTCGTAGAACTTAGATAATTTGTCGAGGACGAAACCGAGACGGCCTGATTCCTCACCAACTTTGATCATCTGGACCATGACACCAGGAATTTCTTCATAGCGGGAAAAAATATCGGAAATAGCACTACCGGCCTTAATCGCCTCCCCTGCTTCGGTCAAAATCTGTTTATAAACTTCGTTACCCACCACTTCGCCAGTAATCTCTAAAGCGCGAACCATCGAGATACCCGAAGAGAGCATGGTATTCATGTTGTCAGAGATACGAGCAAGATATAGTTTGCGATAAAGAGTCCCAATATAAGGGACAGAAATCTTGAAGCGGGACCAGGACATCCTCCCGTTTGGTGTTGCGATATAACGAGAAACATAGACAAAAATTAGTCCAAACAAAACAACTAGAGGGATAGCAAAAGTCGCAACAAAATTGCTAAAACCAATAACAATTTTAGTATAAATAGGCAATTCTTGACCTGTCTCAATAAGAATCTCTGAGAGACGAGGGATGACGAAGACAATCATTAGAACCATCACAACAACGAAGGAACCGACCACAAAAGCTGGATAAATGAGGGCATTCTGGGCTCGAGAAGAGAGGGCATAGGTACGATCCATGTAATCAGCCAAATAGGTAAAAGCTTCAGATAATTTACCAGATTCCTCACCAGCTCGGACCATGTTGACATAGAAGTCTGAGAAAATCTTCGGGTGCTTAGCCATCGCGGCCGAAATCGGAATCCCCCCCTTGATATCATCGGTCACCTCAACAAGAGCGTTGCGAAGAAAAGGATTCTCAACTTCTCCCGCCAAAAGACGGAAGGTGGAGAGAACAGAAACCTTGGCCTCAAAGAGAGTCGCAATTTGCCGCGACAACATAACAATCTCCTTGGCCTTCACCGGTTTAAGAAAAGGTAGAGTTCCCAAAAAAGGGAGGAAGCCTTTTGTTACTTCTTCAGGCTTAATCGAAACAATGATGAGACCCCGTCGCTGAAGCGAGCCAATGGCCAAGTCAACGTTGGGGGCCTCAATGCTCCCCGACTGAGGGGCGCCATTACTGTCAACTGTTTTATAAATAAATAGCATATTTAAATTAATTTGGTGAGACCATCTGGATTGAGGGAGAAACGGAAGGCGCTATCAGCGGTAATTTCTCCATCACGCACAAGTTCGGCTAGAGAACGATTAAGATCAACCATCCCCTCTTGTGTCCCCGTCTCAATAAGCACGTCAATCTCCGCCGAACGACCCTCACGAATAAGGTTAGAGACAGCATCATTATTAACAAGCAATTCGTAAGCAGGAATTAATCCTCCAGAAATTCGAGGGAGCAAACGTTGGGAGAAAATACCGATCAATGAACCAGCTAACTGAATACGAATTTGGTGTTGCTGGTTACCAGGGAAGGAATCGATGATACGATCAATGGTCTGAGAAGCACTATTGGTGTGAAGGGTTGATAGCACTAAGTGACCCGTCTCAGCTGCCGTTACCGCCATACTGATGGTCTCAGGATTACGCATCTCCCCGATCATAGCGACATTGACATCTTGACGGAACATTGAACGCAAAGCGGTATAAAAATTCTTAGTATCAAAACGGACCTCACGTTGATCAATGATAGAGCGTTCGCCCTGGAAGAGATACTCGACAGGATCTTCGATCGTAATAATGTGCTCGGCTCGACTTCGGTTAATGTGATCAATAAGTGAAGCCAAAGTTGTGGACTTACCGACACCAACCGGACCAACAACCAAAAAGAAACCCTGTTTTTTATTTACAAAATCCAAGAGACGATCGGGCAAACTAAGCTCCTTCGGGGTACGAATTTTCATCGGGATGAGACGAAGAGCAACTCCCACCAAGCCTCGTTGGAAGAAAGCATTGCCCCGGAAGCGTATCTCGGCGGTCGGGTTATAAGAAAAGTCAACTTCGCGTTGTTCTAAGAAAATTTTCTTGTTCTCATCATTCAGAATCTCCATCGCAATACCCAAAGTATCTTCTGGAGTAAGAATCGGCATCTTAACAATCGGGATAAGGTCTCTCGAAACACGAATTGTCGGATGACGGCCAACAGTTAAGTGTAGATCTGAAGCCCCCTCCTTAGCGACAATAAGAATTAACTCTTCTATTTCTTGACGAAAATCCTTCATCTTTATTTTTTATGAGAAACTATTTCGACGACCTTTTCGACAACCTCAGTTGGAGTGGCGCTAGCCTTCACGATATAACCATCGGCGCCAAGAGATAATCCCTTCTCTACATCCTCTCGCTGGCCAAGGTTAGATAAAATGATAATGGCACTACGCTTCTCCTTCTGTCGCTGGATAATATGTTGAACCAACTCGAAGCCATCCATAGTTGGCATGACGATATCAACAAGAAAAATATCTGGAGTGAAACCAGCGTCAACTTTCTGCAATGCCTCTGGGCCACTACTTGCGCTCTCAACGGAGAAGCCGTTCTCAACAAATTTGATCGTGTACATATCGAGGAGAAACTTATCATCATCGACAATGAGAATTGAGTATTTTTTATCCGTATCCATATATCTATTATATTATAATTTGTTTACTTCTTCAAAAGGAATAACTCCCTTAAATGATTTTATCATGGCATCTTCTTTGAGGGAAATAAATCCACGGCTGCGAGCATATTTATAAATTTCATTTTCTCCTGGATTCTTCAAAATTAAACGTTCAAGTTCTTTGTCCATCGAAAGAAACTCAAAGACAGCAATTCGCCCCTTCGTCCCAGAAGGACAAGACGGGGTTCTCTCGGCTCGATAAAGAGTGTCCAGGCTGGGGATGGTCCCTCGATATTCTTCGGGCAAATCAGAAAATTGTTTCTCGATCACAAGTTTAATACTATCCTCCACCACAATCGGCTTTTTCGAATCTTCACAAAGAACCGGAACAAGACGTTGGCCGATGGCCAGAACTAAGGTCGGGGGGATAAGATAAGGCTCAATTCCCATGTCAATAAGCCGTGGGATAACCCCAATCGAATTGTTGGTGTGAAGAGTCGAGAGAACCAGATGCCCAGTCAAGGCCGCCTGGATAGCCAACTTTGCTGTTTCCCGATCACGCATTTCTCCCACCATGACGATATCGGGATCTTGACGCAGAATACTACGCAAGCCATTGGCAAAGGTGTAATCAATTTCTGGACGAACTTGCGATTGAGAAACTCCGGGAATATCATATTCAATTGGATCCTCCAAACTAACAACATTATGCTTTTCTCGGTCAAGATAATTGAGCATGGCATAAAGAGTAGTGGTCTTACCCGAACCCGTTGGCCCAGTGAGAAGAATGAGGCCATAAGGCTTAGCAAGAGCCTCCTTGACTTCAGCCTGCTGTTCTGGCGAGAGGCCAATAGAAGTAAGGTTGACACTACGCTTGGTCGGGTCAAGAATACGCATCACAATCTTCTCGCCCCAATAGGTAGGAAAGGTTGAAACACGAAAATCAGCTTTACGCCCCTCAAACATGTATGAGAAACGACCGTCTTGGGGCTTACGTTTCTCGTCGAGCTTAAGATTACAAAGAATCTTAATGCGCGCCACCATTGCCTCATGAACGGAAATAGGTGGAGTCAGACTAGTAAAGAGTGTGCCGTCAACACGAAAGCGAACTTTGATATTTGTCCCCGTTGGCTCAATGTGAATGTCAGAGGCTCCACCCGAGAGAGCATTCTGGATAATAACCGAGACAATTTTGGTAATAGGAGCTTCCTCGACGATATTGGCCGAAGGAGGTTTCCCCTCTTGTTTTATCGCCTTGAACTCAGCAACAGATTCCTCCGCCGCCCGAATTTCACTTTGAATGTCACCAATGACGACCCCGGTCTCACCGGAGAAACCTTCATAACTTCGAGAAGCAAAATCAAAGTCCTTCCTAGAGATTAGATAAATTTTGAAAGGGACCCCAGTGCGACTAGCGATAAATTGTAAGGCATCACGAGCTTCCGTCTTGTCGGGATCAACCATCCCCACTTCTAAAACCCCGTCAGTAAGAGCAAACGGAATGAACTCGTAGGTTTTAGAAACCTCAACCGGGATATATTTAAGAACCTCAAAAGGAACTTTAATATCCCCGAGTTTTTTGATGGGAATGCTATAATCGTTATCCATATCTTTGGTTTCTCACCAAGGGCCGTTACAAGATGTTCTCATCAGCGCCTTGGTCGGGGGCAACTTCTACCGTTGGAGTATCTTCAAGATCTAAGGTCGTAGAAGTCGCTTTGTTAACAACCGTGCCTGATCCTGCTCCAAGCGGGGCAAAAGGATTCTCTCTCCCCATCGCTCGTTCTTCTATATCTCGACCGAAATCTTTAAGTGAAGTAAAAATTTTGTTTGTGAGGATGAGACGGTTTTTAAGGTCAATATTGTCGATATCGTTGAGGATAGAGACGAACTGACTCGCCTGATCAGCCTGCGGAGAAATAATCCCTCCGGTATTAGAGACAGCGACAACTCCCGCCATCGGAGCTTCAGACGGTTTATTTATCATTCGATAGGCCCAATAGATGCCAACCAAGACGAGGACAGCGACCGCAACGTAAGTGATTATTTTTGATTTTCCCATGATTATTTTATGGTAAATTTAGCAGACTACTTTACCCAATAGGTTTTAATCTCAAAATTATATTGGTTGGTCCCTTTCTCGTCGACCGAGAAAGAAAGGGAAACCGGATCAACAACGCGCAAACTGCTAGCGAGATCGCCAAGGAAACCAGTCAGAGCTTGATAATTACCAGTGACGGAGAAAGACATGTAAGTTGGAAGGATCCCGGTTTGAGAACTATCCTTTAGCGATGCCCCTGTTGAAGCGTCTGAGCTAGAACGAACTCGAACATTCTTAATCGTCATCCCCTGCTTAACGGCAATATTATTGATATCAATGAGAAGGTTAACGTTATCAACGTGGCTGGGAATAAATTTGTTTAACTTATCAAGATCTTCGGTGCTAATGCTACTCTCGGCTTTCTGTAGGTCGATTATCTTATTCTTAATTCGATCGGCATTAGCTAACGCCTGGTTGAGATTAGACCTCTCGGCTAACAGCTGAGTAAGACCAACTTTATCTGGACCGAGAATAAAAGACCAGACAGAATCGGCTCCTCCATTCATAACGGCCGCGCTCGCAGAAAAAACAAGGACAGCCGAGACAATAAGGCAAAAAATGGAAAAAATTAATTTTGGCATATTTATTGACTATTCTCTCGATAAGATAATAATTTGGAATCGACCACCATAGAAAGCGAAAATGTTACATTCCCCTTAGGGTCAAGGTCAAAATCAGAAAAGGTAAAGCTTGAGATATGCTTCAAACCTTCTTCTCCAGCAAAAATTTTCTGCTGATAGGCAATGTCATCGTAACCCTTTGCCACTCCACTAAGGATAATGTTATTCCCTTTTTCAAATTGAAACTTTTTATATTGGATGTTCTGTACCGTAATGTCTCCCAATAAATCAAAAAACGGCTTAAGAGTGGTATGACTCGAAAGAACAGCCGCTCCATTCTTGAGTTTAGTATCAAGACGTTTGAGTTCTGTCAGCCGAGCAAGTTGCAAATCACGAATAGTGAGATCAAGCGACTCTTTGAGGCCACATTGTTTGCTACCGCTCCCCGTCTCCTGGCAAGGAGAATTAACCTGATTAAAAACAAGATAACGATAAGCAAGAACTCCGGTAAAATAAATAACAGAAACAGCTAAGACAAGAAGAGAAATTAAGACAATGATACTGGCCGGTTCACGCTTAGAACGCAAATTGCCGGGACTAATAGATTCCTTGGGGATAAATGAAGTTGATATTTTGCTATCCATAAAAATAAGTGATTTAAATTTTCGACCTAGAGGTCTTCAAGTTTGCGGAGGGCCAGACCAATGGCCACGGCGAACTCTGGACCAGCTTCTTTTAATACGTCGTTGAGAAAGGCGGGAGCTTCGACCTTGTCGAACGGTAGGCCCAAGACAACTGGGACTCCGACAATAGCCTTGGCCGTCTCTAGAACTCCCTTCAACAAGGCTCCGCCACCAATCAAAACAATTTTGTCAATTGAACGTTGGTGTTCCTTCTGATAGTTTAACATAGTCTTAGCCGCTTCCGCAAAAATATATTCCACAGTTGGACTAATCATTTCCACTAGATCACCCTTCTCGATATCTCCAACAAGACCAAGGCGACGCTTGATCTCTTCAGCCTTAGCAAAAGGAATATTAAGAGACTTAGAAATGGCTACGGTGATGTCTTGCGAACCTTTATCGATTGTGTGCGAGAGACGAACGATGCCATAATCGACAATAGCAATCTTCGAGGTCCCCGCCCCCATGTCTAAAATAGCGGTTGCCGCCAGATCATTCGGTATAACAGAACGAATAGAACTAAAGGTCTCTATCTCAAAAGAATTAACATTCAGCTTCATCTGGCCAGCAATATCTTGGTATTGACGAATAGTATCCTTATGAATAGAAGCGATAAGAACTTCGATCTTCCGCCCTCGATCAAAGGAGGCCTTAGCCCCACCATCAAGACTAGTGGGGATATTGGCAGCCTGTTCAGCTTCCGCCGCTCGATCAGCCGAACTGTGCGGGATGACCCACCAGTCAAGCATAACTTCAGAAATCGGAACAGGAACATACTTACGAGCCTCAATGGGGATAACTTCAGCTAAATTATTTTGTGCTAATTCTGGAACTTCGGCCGAGACAATCAAACTGCTTCTAAGGGGAATGGAGAAGATTGCCGTAGAGGTCGTGACATTGGCTTCCTTAAAGAGATCTTTGAGTAACTCGACCGTTTTCTCAACAGAAATATTAGTTGCCTGGCCAACAGACAAATCATTGTAAGGACCACAGGCCAACTCGCCATAAGTCTCAAGGACAGCTTTGCCTTTCTCTTTGCGCAATTGCACCAGCTTCACGGAAGAAATACCAAGATCAACTGCCACCACACTTTTCTGTTTCTGGCTGAAGCCACTTTGGACAGTTTTCTTCAATTCATCAAAAAATCCCATGAGCAATTTTCGCTTAATTTGCTATTATTATAGCATAGTGAGAAAGTACTACCCTAATTTTTCCAAGCAGTTTATCCACAAGAGACTGACTAAATTCTGGCGAGCAAGCCTTGACCTTCTCTTCCCTCGTCACTGCCTTTCTTGCCAAAAAGATGGAACTTGGCTTTGTCAAAAATGTCTGGTTGATTTACCACGAAGCTATTGTTCAGGCGAAGAAAATATTTTTTCCGTCTTTGATTATAATTCGCCGGCTGTAAAGCAGCTTATCTGGCACTTAAAATACAAACGAACTCTAGAATTAGCCGAGATTCTGGCCAAACCGTTACACGACTGCCTGCTTGAAGAACTCGAGGATGAATTAATTGTTTCGCCCAAGATTATCCTCATCCCTGTCCCCCTCTCTCCCGCTCGCTATCGTCTGCGAGGCTACAATCAATCAGAAGAATTAGCTAAGCAAATTGTTGCTCTAAATCCTAACCAATTCGAAATAAACAAAAAACTAATTAAAAAGATAAAAAATACTCCAACCCAAGTTTCGATCCGCAATCGTGATCAGCGTTTAGAAAATTTAAAAAATGCATTTGCACTAGGGAAAAGTGAGAAGTCGTTTTTTGCGCAACTAAATGTAGCTTCGCACTTGTCCAACATCATTTTCGTCATTATCGACGACGTCTCCACGACAGGCGCAACCATCAATGAAATTCGCAAACTTCTCGCCCAAACCAGCCCCACCGGTAACAAGATAAACCCCCACCGCCTCTACGGCCTAGTCGTCGCCCATGGCTAGAATTATCAAACACCCGGTGTTTGATAATTCTAGCCAGTGATTCGGGCAAGAATTATCACAGCGACAACAGTGATAACTAAACCAAAATATTGATGAATTTTTAATCTCTCACGGTTGAGAAAAATTCCAAGAAGAGCCGCTAAGACAATATAACTCTCAGTAATCGAGATGGCGATCGCAATAGGAAGATAAAGGACGCTGTAGGCATAGGCAACCCAAGCGGTATTGTCGATAACCCCAACGGCGAGAATTAAACCTTTTCCTGTCTTCCAATAACCAAACATCTTCCCCCACTGCCCAGAAACAGTTAAAAATATAGAACAAACAACAAAAATAAAAAAACTCAAAAACCAATTGATCACTAAAGGATTAGTAACACGAGAAGAAAGCCCGACCAAGAAGTTGGCTAGGCCCATGCCAACCGTTGCCATGAGAGCAAGTTGCACCCCCCGCTCCCATCTCAATTTCTTAAGAAAATTAAAGTGCCTATTGGAAACTAAGAAAATACCCACAACAACTAAAGCGATTAGGCAGATTTGGGCAGGCGTTAAGTGCTCGCGCAAAATAAAACTAGCCAGAAGAGCCGTCAGGGGAACTTCGAGAGCAAAGACCGGCTCTATCACTGACATCTTTCCAATACGAAGAGCTTGGAAGTCTAGAAGGGCGGCTAAGAAAATAATTAGGCTCGTCCCCGTCAAAAGTATTAATTCTTGAGAATTAGACCAAAGCTCTGGCAAATCTTTAGCCACAAAGGGCAAGAGAACAATTGTCCCAAGAGCGGTGATGAAGAAGAGAGCCTGCCAATTACCAAAACGGCGAGTACTTTTCTGAATTAAAAAATCGCCGACTCCCCAAGCGACTAAAGCCAAAAAGGCAAAGCTCAAACCCATATTATTTTATTATATCATCCCATCAGCAACCTCACCAACCTTATTTCGTCATACGAAAAGCTGGGGCCGAGAATATTTTTCGCGGGACCAAGGAGATATTTTCCCCCAGCCACCGTCCCGTTCTTGGAAAGAGCCGCCCGAATTTTCTTAGCGCGAGCAACTATCATATCTTGACTTAAATATTGCAATTGAATGCTCGGATCTTGTTCTTTTATCTTTTCTAAATGATCAAGAATAGTATCAACAGCAAGCCCTCTTTCCTTTGCCATCTCGTGAAGAGTCTTCCCCTCTTCGACAAGCAACCGAGTCTTATCAACCGTGCTTAATTTCTTGGCTTTAATCTTTTCCCCACGCACATTAATCGCCCCAATTCTCTCAAGGAATCTTCTTTGTTTCGCTTCAATATCTTTCTTGTCAAAAGCGCCCATCTCAGCGACATGGTTATTGGACTGACGACGAAATTCTTCATCTTGGCGCAAGACATTTCCGTCAACCTGGAGCGCCAAAGCATTCAAGCCTTTAAGCGATAAACCATCAAGCGAACGAACGCGAGATAACGCCACATAACCCATCCCTTTCTCGAAGGATTGAGAGAGATCAATCTCGGCCGCATCAAGCGAGAGCCCTTGACTCTTATGGACAGTGATCGCCCAAGCTAGACGCAAGGGATATTGAGTAATCTCGGCCTTAACTTTGCCATCCTCTTCAATGCGCCAGCTTGTCGGCGCAACATTAATTAATTTACCTTTAGTGGTGCGAACAATAACCTTATCCGAATCACAATGAGAAACAACACCCAAAGTACCGTTAGCAAAACCAGCCTCATAATTATTTTTTACAAACATCACCCGCGCCCCTTTCTTCAAACGCAAGACTTCAGGCGCCAAACACCCCTTTTTCAAAGTCTCAACAATCCGATCTTTACCTTTGTCATCCATATAATATTCGAAGGCTTGGCCGGGCAATTTGGCCAACTCTCTCTCATTTTCTTCGTCAACATCGGCATTGTACGAATATAATTTTGTCGGCTCAATGGAAGAAATTTTCTTATTGAGACGCTTGCGCAAATTTTCCCCCAATTCTTCATTCATTTCATTATCACGAATCGCATTAAGAATAGATAAATAGATTGAATCATTCTGGCGATGTTGTTCTTCAAGATAACAAACTTTCAAATTAAGACTGGGCCAAATCTTGGCATCGTAGGCAAAACGAGAAACCTTCTCCCCTCCTCGTGAGACCGGCGGAAGTTGAAAGAAGTCACCACAAAGGATAACCTGCAACCCACCAAAAGGTTCTTCGTTCCGCTTAAACGAACGCAAAACTTGTTCAATCAAATCAAGTCGAAAATGGTGAAGCATCGAAACTTCATCAATTACCAAGACCTTAGTTCGGTCAAAACGCTTCCAAAGATAAGACTTACTCTCGAGATCCTCAAGATCATAGGCCGAAAGTTTATCTTTCACCCCGAGGCCCGACCAAGCATGAATAGTTGTTCCCCCAATATGCGTTGCCGCAATTCCGGTCGAAGCAGTCACACCAACCTCCACCCCCTGCTCCTTGAGCCAAGCGATATATTCATTTAAGACATGGGTTTTCCCACTCCCGGCCGCACCAGTCAGAAAAGCGTTATGCCCCATTTTCAAAATTTCTAAAGCCTCTTTCTGAGTCATGGGTCTATTCTAACAGACCAACCGCTAAGACACGAATATTGAACCTTTTAGAATTTTATTGGTAATTCGTAGGCTGCATCATACTGCCTCATATCTGAAGGATTATCTTTCCGGAAAATAATCGCCCCCCTACTAGCATAGTCTTGATTGGTCGGATTAGCCGGTTTAGCAAATTTTAATTCAGCTTCAAAGGGCACAAACTTAGTTGTCATCCAATCACCCTTAGCTTGAGCAATACCTTCGGCAATAATCTTGCCGTCCCAATCAACAAGGTCAATGGGAAAAGATCCCTCGAAGAACCAGCCACCACCAGATTCCCCGGTAATTTTAAGCGGGCTACTGATCGCATCACCCGGGCGAACGCTCAAATGGAGAAAATACTCTGAGTTCTCAGTACATTCGTTACGCAAGAGAGACCACTCTTCACAAACTGATTTATCGGGCAAGATGCAGAAGCCTACCTGTCCACCAGAAGCGTCCAATTTCATTTCAAGATTCCCTCCAACTTCCTCGCAATGGACCGAGGCAGGATTAGGTAAACCGATGTTGATCTGATCTTCAGTTTTTTGTTTATTTTGATCGGCCAAATGGGAACAATAAGGCCAGCAAGTCAAGTCGGGCTTAAAAACTTTTAGCGAGATAAGGGCCCCAAACAAAATGAGCAAGATAGCTATTAAAGCGATGATGTATTTCTTTTTCATATTTTTACTCAATTAGAAAACTTATTAATTTGAGCATTCAAGTTTTTGATAACGATAGACTTATCTGTTTCTTTAATTATTTCTAAATTTTCTCCTCTCGGCCGAGTAGTAACAGCTAGCGGTGCTCCAAAAAACTCAACAACAAAAGTTGTCTGCTTGCCCTCAAAAATTCCCTCCACCGTCGCTATGCCAATTTCTCGGAAATTAGAGTTCATAATATTTTCTCGATGTTTGGGCGAATCAAGCCAAGCTTGCTGAACATCGCTAGACTCAGTAAAATCTACCGCCAAATTTTCTCCGGCATAAGCAAAGTCATATCCTACCTTCTTTAACCAAAACCAAGGAGTAACCCCTGTCGGACTATTGTGAGCAAAATACCCTTTTGCGAGCATGTCTTCAGCCTTTAATTTGGCAGCCTTGGCTAAGTCCTCATTCCAAATCAAGGTCGGAGCTCCTTCTCGTTGTCGACTCATATTCGCAAGGTCAGCCAAAACGACCGGATAGACAGTCGCGACCATATTTAACTTTTGAATCAAAAGGCCCCCGCTCTGAGAAAAAAGAAAAAGGCCGAAAATAAAAACAAGGAGAAGAACTAGGCAAACGCTTTTCTTCAATCGAGAAGAGAGAATTCCTTTTGGTTTTCGCATTATTGAAATTATACCACTAATTAATAAAAATAACCCCCCGAGGTTTGCCAGGGAGGGTTATTTTTGAGAATTACTAATTAAGGCAATTGAGGGAGGCCAAGAGCCAATTGCGGACACTTTATCATGTTAATCCAACGCTTTGTTGTCTTATAGACATAACCTGTTCCGTCAGAATTAGCCTCGAGACCAAAGGGGATCCAAGGCTTCAGAACCTGTTCATGGGCCCCAACTTGGAATTGTTTAACCGCGCGATAAGTCCGAGCCGTATATTTGCCATCAACCTTAATATTAAGGCCAAGATACTCATTCAAGAAAGTTTGAAGCTTCATAACCTCGTCTTTATCATTTTTTCCTCCAAACTTTATATAAGACTTGAGATAAGGGGCACAGGTACTCTCGCCCAGAACACGCCCAGTGGTCGTCGAAACACCTAAAACTTGTGGGTAAAAATAACCGAAGCTACCACCACCGCTACTACCGCCACCGCCACCAGAACTTTGTTGATCTATACAATTTCCATTACCAAGAATCTTACCATCGGGAACCGTTTCTTGAATACCTTCAATATTGGGGCAAACGTCAGTAGATTCTTCTGGCTCAGAATCAACATGGGTATTGGTAATAACACATTCCAAGTCCTCCCCTGCCATCTCGCCAGCACAACCCGTACTCGTAGAAACCGCCCACTCAGAACCAGGGTCAATCTCGGCGATACTATAAGGACCATTAGGAACATTTACTTCGACAAAATCGCTGAAGCCAAAAGATTGAGGCTCCCCACCATTAACAGAGAAAGAGAACGCGGACGGTTCAACTTGCATACCTTCAATATTTGCAAACGCTTTTCGAACTTTAATTTTGCCTGAGGTTTCTGGTTCGGCGACATTGGCGCAATCGGCACTACCCAGAAATGTCACTTTATACAAGACGCCCGCGGGGTTAGTTTCCGGAGTTCCGTCAGGCATGGCAAAATTCTTAACCGTTAATTTAATCGTGTTGGTCCCCGGGTGAAATAAACTTGCAAAATGAGTGTAGACAGCAGGATGATCATAATTAGACTGTGCAAGTCTGGTAGTTACAAGTTGGTCGTTCACGACTAGACTGTAACCGTTATCGGCGGCCACAGAAATGGAAGCGGAAATCGGTTCGGCATCAAGGCTAAATTTCTTGATAAAAACCTTTGTCTCTTCTTGGGTCGGATTAGCCACATGAAAAGCGTCCCAAATCCACTTGGCAGGACTTAAAAGATCACTCTGATACCAACCAGTATGGCCATCCCAGGTTTCAACCGCATTGGTCCCCCCTTCGACAATAGTTGTTTCATCACTGACAACACTACAAGCCTTGGGTGTATTGAAGGCGACACAGTGATAAGTTTGACCAGACTCAACTGGATCAATCCACTCCAAGTTATCATAATTTAAGACATCGTTGTTACAATAAATCTCGGCCGAAACATCTTGGTCAGTATTTTCGCCAGTAAAGGGAATGTAACGGGAATCATATTTTTCTCGGACCCAAATCTTACCACCAGTAGGAACCGTCGCATTTGCCGTGTTCGAAAAGGAATTCCAGCCTGTCCCTCCAGACAAGATGTTGTCTCCAGGATTACCAACTCCATCAAGCGACCATTCAAAATCCCAATTTGGCGCTAATTGGCAGTTTGGGTGACTCGCAACATAATCAGTTGCTGTCGTCGAGGTGATATCGGCTCCACCCGCTCCCCAATTTGGTAAATCGGCTTCGTCATTACAGATAATTTTTTGAGCAATAATAGTCGCAACCTCTGGGTCTTCTCCATCGCCCGGATCAGTAGACGGAACGACACAATTATTTTCCCAAATAGCTTGACCTTCTTCATTCCAATTTTGCCCAGAATAATCAGGGAAAGGTGGGATAATGTCCATGGCATGTCCGTCGTGGCCAGACAAAGCATTAACACTTATTTCTAGCGCCTCATAACCACCAGCGGCAGTCTCAGGTGGATTCGCGTGACAAATCTTTATCTTTTCGCCCGCAAAAGCAGCCTTAATTGGAGAAATTGTCACCATTGCCCCAAGAACAAAAGAGGACAAAAGCAACGAAAATACAAAGTATTTAGATATATTTTTCATATTATTTATAATTAAATTAGCTAATAATGCTTGACTCTTTTAAAATGGAGAGAAAAAGAGTCTTGTAGAAAGCAATATATATCTTTAACCTAACATTAGAAAATAATATGTCAAGCTGAGGGAATTTTCCCGAACATTGAGATTATTGACAAATTTGATAATTTATCCACTTTTTTTCCACTTTTGTGTTATAATCAGGCAATATTAGCTAAAAACACAAAAAAATATGCCACTTGAATCAAAATATAACGCCTTGCCCGAGCGGCCAGATCGAATAGGAGGAGATATCTCAGATTGGTTTGAGACCCAAATGAGAGACGACAAGGAACCCCAAAACGCACAAGAATTTACCGATATGATCGCCTTTAGTGATGCCGGTGATGCCACCGGACGATTACTCGAATTAAGGGACAAGTCTAAAGGTAATATTGATGGCCTTAGTGATTCAGGTAAAGAGCGCTCTCGTCAATGGGCAATTATTTTTCTTAGGCGATATCAAGAAGATCCTAACCTCACCTCCCTAGATCAAGAGGCGCTTCTAAATTTAGGAGAAAATGAGGAAGAAAGAAAGGAAAAAATCCGACAAGCGATTGTTTTTGCCCGAGAAGTAATAGATAAAACTTATTATCTTGAGGGAAAATATCCCAGTAAGGGGTTAGAAGACTTTCTCCCGCAAAGAAACCCCCAAGCAGCCTAAAAGAACCCCTTTTAAAAAGCTCAATCACAGACTTCTTTGGTCAGCTGTCATCTCATCTTTTAATTCTTGAAGTTTTTGCTGTATATCCTGATTGTCTGGTTGTTCTTCTTTAATAATATTTTGGAATTCATTTTTTTCGCCATCTTCGGTATCAGCCGAGGAGTCGAAGACGTCTCTCGCTTCTTCAAGTTGTCTATATTCTTTCGCAATTTCTATACCGCGTTCATTATCAATTCCGCCACATTCGAATTTGAAATTACCTGAAAATCTAAAAACTTCGCCAGATCCAGTGTCGCAAGTTTCTTGGAAAGAGAGATAATCAGACGTAATAAGAGCTTTCTTTAGAGAGAACGGGGGGCAAAAGGTTTTAGCATCACCCATCTCTTTATCAATTCGCTCTTGGCTGAAACCCATGATCGTCCCAACTCCTTTGGTTTCGATCACCACCCAATCATCCCTCTTTCTCTCTGGAGCCGGATAAATTAATTCAGCGTTATAATCAATTCTCACGGGAGCATTAAATTTACTATAATACTCAACCGTCATGCCACTCTCTTCGATCTCTTTTGTTCCTTCACCCTCACCTAGTGTCACCTGTCCTTGACCAGAATATTTATATTGAATTTTTCTTCCCAGGATAAATAGTTTATTTTTCTCTTTGTCAAAGACGTTAATATCTTCAGATATATATTCGATCTCGCCTGTCTCCTTACCGAAGACCGAGCTGGTATAGGGTCCCTTAATCACTTCCTTTCCTTGGCAAAAAGAATATTTGCCCTCATCCGCGAAATCTTTGAAATTCTGATCCTCTAGAGCTTGAGAGACGCCGTCATCTAATTCTCTCCCGCTGGAACTACGGTCGAAATTATTTAAGATCACTCCCGTAGCAATCGCTCCCGCAACAAGAAGACCGGTTCCTCCAATAATCATTACTTTTCTATCCATAAATCTTTATAAGCCACAAACATTAGTCATCGCTTCACAATCAAGAGCGTTGACCATGCAAGCGACCTTATTCGAGCTCCATTTGGCACACTCAGACTCACAAGAGGTCTGTCCTTCTGCAAATAAAGCTTGGGTGGCATTTGGGACCAAAGTCAAACATTTGCCAACATAACTCCCACAAGCCGCTTCACAGTCATTGCCACTTTTGTCCCCCACTTGTTCTGGAGTGTTAAGTTCGGGAATTAATAAATCAGCAATTAAATCTGGCCTTTCTGTTAATTCTTGACAAGAGTTTGCCATATTGAGATGATCTCTCGCTTCTTGGCTCAAGCTGTCACATTTTTGTTCACAAGCTTCTTTAGCAATAAGCGAAGGGCAGGTCCCCACCGCTTTCTCACAGGTTAACGCACAGGCCTCACTCACAACACTCCCGCCACCGCCCTTTTCTCCCCCCCTTTGACTAAGATACAAAACAGCTCCAGCACCAATGATGACAACGACCAACGCCCCAATGATTATCTCTTTTCTCATAATTTTATAAATATTTATTATTAATAATAATTAAAGCAACTATATCAAGAATCTCCCCCCAATACCACCAGCCCGACGAATCATTAACTATTAGCAAGAAGTTCGACTAAGACAAACAGGAGCCAAAAAGCCAGCAACATCCAAGCCTCACGCTTAGACAGGATTCGTTCGGATCGAAGAAATTGGAACAACATAAAAGAGGCCCAGATCACGAAGAGACCCGTAGTATAAATTATCCTAACAGGGAAATAGAACGGGCTAATCAGGGTCAAAAGACCAATAACAATAGTTGCATCCGCGAGGACCGTCCCTAAGACATCCCCCACAGCAAGAGAATCATCACCTTGTCTAACGGCCTTAAGAGAGAAAAATAATTCAGGCATCGTCGTCCCAAAAGCGATAATAAGAATACCAATAAGAATAGGACTCACTCCCAAATAATTGGCAAAGGCTGTTGCCGACATGACAGCAAGGTGCGCCCCGACTAGTAACAAAGCCATACTAAACAATAAGATTGCGAAGTTCTTCGCCTGATCTCTTTTATTATAAGACAAGGACACTTTATTCTTCCCCCTCTTGAATAAAAAACAATAAAACATTACCCCAACGACAAGAAGCACAACTCCCTCTAGCCTGGAGAGATGGCCATTGATACCAAAGATGAGAGGCAGAAGTAAGATGAATGGATAAATTGTGTTATTTCTCAAGACCTTACTCTCTATTTTGAGATTACGTCTAGACAGGAAGATTATTAAGGCGAAGGTGAGAGTCAGGTTTATGAAAATGGCACTGAGTAAAATCCCAAGACCAAAAGAGGGCAAGCCACTAATCGCGGCACTTATTGAGATAAATGTCTCTGGCAAGACTGAGATAAAGGCAACAACAACAAAACCAATTGTATATTTAGAAAGACGAAAACTCTTAGCTAATTTACCAGCGTAGTTTGTCGCCATAGTCGACCCTTTAACAACCATGAACAAAGAAACGAGAAAGATAAATAAATTATTAAACATATTTTTTTGATTTGATTCTAAAAAATAATTTAGCAAACTCAATCAGGATGACATTAAACAGCCCAATAAAAATCACTCCGACGACCCAAGGAAATGGTAAGGGAACTGTTCCAAAAAGATCCTGGAAGGTTGGCAGATAAACAGCCGCCGCCATGAGAACAAAACCGATTAGGATCCCACCAGAAAGATACCGATTAGAAAACAAAGGATAAGACAGGATGCCCCTACCGAGACTTCTTATGGGGAAAGCCACAAGAAGAGTATATATCCCAAAGGCTGCGAAGGTAAACGTCTTGACAAAAGAGGGTTCATATCCTAATCGCAACAAGACGAAATAAATGACAAACAACAAAGCGCTGGTTGAGACACCAATGATTAAAATGAGAAATTTCATTAGTGGATCAAAGAGTACCATCTTTTTACTGTGGGGTTTATGAGAAAGACTATTTTCCTCTCTCTCAAAAGCAAAAGCAATAGCCGGGAAACTATCAGTAAAGAAATTGACCCACAAAATCTGAAGGGCATTCAAAGGTAAAGGAATCCCCGCCAGAATTGATCCTCCAATAAGAATGAGCTCATCAGTTGTGTTTGAGAGAAAATACACTAACACCTTGCGGATATTGCCAAGAATCTGACGCCCTTCTTCGATCGCGGCTACGATTGTCTCAAAATTATCGTCAAGAAGGACAAGATCAGCGACACTTTGTGCTACTTCTGTACCCGATCCCATCGCAATACCGACATCAGCTTGTTTGATAGCTGGCGCATCGTTAACTCCATCCCCCGTCATCGCGACAACTTCACCTAATTCTTGGAAGAGCCTCGCAACCCTAAGTTTGTCAGAAGGGGTAACTCGTGAAATTACCGACAAATAAGGCAATCGATCTTTCAGTTCTTCATCTGACAGAATCGCTAATTCAGAAGCATCAAGCACAGATCGCTTATCGATAGTTAAGCCTATCTCTCTCGCTACGGCAATCGCCGTTCCCCGATGATCTCCGGTCATGACGACCGTCTTAATGCCCGCCCGCTCAACACGCTCGACCGTATATTTAATCCCCGGCCTAATAGGATCTCGAAAGGTAAGAAGGCCATCGAAAGATAGGCCGATAGGATCAAAATCTTTAGACAAGGAAAAATCGTCTATGTTTGAAATTTCTTTGGTTGCCAGACCGAGGACTCGTTCTCCAGATGAAGCCAGTTTGTCTATCTGATCGAGAAGTTCCCTCCTTCTTTGCTCATCAAGCGAAGAATGCTTAATCAAGATATCTGGCGCCCCAAAGAGTACGACCAGATGTCGATCAGACTCCTTTATTAGAGAGGCCGAAAACTTTTGAGCTGAGTTAAAAGGTCTTGTCTGGAGAACATGACCCTTGTCCAATATCTCATCGACTGATAATCCCCACCCCCCAGCCGAGCGTACTAATGTCGTCTCCATAATTCGACCGTCCATTCGCCAAGTTTCTGGAGAATCTTCTGGGTTCTCAACTAAAACCATGGCATTGGCTAAAGCCCGCTTTAATATCTCCCCTTCACTCGATCCAAAGGGAATAATCCTAGACAGAGCCATCCGAGCCATGGTCAAAGTTCCGGTCTTGTCTGTTAAAATAATGGTTGTCCCACCCAAAGCTTCTGCGGCAATAAGTTTACGAACAACTCCCTTACGTTTGGCCATTCTCTCCACCCCCACCGCCAAAATTACGGTCATAGAAATAGGTAAACCTTCAGGAATCGCCGCCACAGCAATCGCCACCGAAGTGAGAAACATCTCCAACCCTGACCGACCAGAAAGTATCCCAACAATAAAGACAGCGAGTGTCAAGAATCCAAGAATAGCACTGAGAGTGAGACTAAACTTTATAATCGCTTTCTGCAGAGATGTCTTCTCGTTCTCCGAACTGGCGATGAGCGAGGCAATTTTCCCCAGCTCAGTATTCGAACCCGTGCGACAAACAATCCCTGTCCCTACTCCCTGAGTGACCAAGGTGCCAGCAAAAATCATCGAGGTCTGATCAGCAATCTTTACCGAATCAAGTATTTTGTCTCTTGTTTTGGCGACAGGCAAAGATTCCCCCGTGAGCACCGACTCGTCGATTTGTAATTCGTTCGCGAAAGTGATTCGGGCATCCGCCGGCACACGATCACCTTGAGCAAATCGAATAATGTCGCCCGGGACGAGCTCTTCGGCATCAATCTCTCGTTCCTTGCCGTCACGAATAACTCTCGCTCTTTGTTTAAGATAAGTCTTCAGCTCAGACAAAGCCTGCTCGGCTTTATTCTCCTGCCAGAAACCAAGCAGAGAATTGACAACAACGGAGAAAAAAATAAAAATAGCATCCCGATAATGAGCGATGAAAAGTGTGACAATCCCCGCTCCAATAAGGATAAGAATCAGAGGACTTTTTAATTGTCGGAGAAGAATCTTTAATCTCCCCACTCTCTCTGTTGACTCGAAGGTATTTCGACCAAAAGTCGCCACTCGGTCTTCGACATCTTGAGCAGATAAACCCCTCTCAGTATTTATTTCTAACAGCTGAGCTGTCTCCTCGGGCGAAAGATGCCAGAAATTTTTCTTTTGAATATCAAATTCCATAAGTTTGTCTCAATTCATAAAAGACAAAATATAAACATTTTGCCGATACCCATATTTTAACAGAAAGTTAGATTTAACAGAAAAAACTCTTCTCCACAACTTTTTCGAGAAGGACTTTTTAGAGGCAACATCTTTCAATTTCGCTGAATGTAGAACTTGGCGAAGACGATGTCCGCAACTTTGAACCAAAAGTATGGCTCAAATTCGAGAATCTTGATAAAAGTATACAGAAACTAAGGGCTATCTACAAAGTACATCCTGAATAGTTTGAGGTTCCAAAACCGAAGTCCGCTGAGGGGAAAAACGAGGTTGATTATCCTAAACTATAGGAGTCCTCTATATTTTGGATAGTTATCTTTGACAATGGCTTTCCACCCAGCCGTCTCATTCGTTCCACTGATGTCGCCTTTCGAATACACAAGAAGCGTGTGCACAATTGCGGTGCTTTTCTGCACCGCAATAATACATCTATTTCCCGAAGCATGGCGAGATTTTCCAGGTCCTGCGATACGGAATTCCGTTTTGCAGATTTTTATATCTCCTGCATCACAGATAATTTCTACAATACTATTTACTCCGATAAGAGTTTCAATGCGCTTGAATTGTTCCGTGATAGCGTTCCATGTAATATCCCAAGCATTTTTATACTTCTTCTTGAATTTTGAGATGTAGTGTCGTTCGGCAAATTTTTCGACAATAACCACATAGCTAGTAGACATATTCCGGATTTTCCTGTGTGATTAGTTCGTAGGGGATAGCCTCGTCGGGTGCACACAGTTTATATGGAAGCTGTTCATGGGTAAAATCGACAATTTCTTGAGTCCTTTTATCTTTCCACTTTGTGGAGATCTTTTTCATAAGCTTAACCTCATCACTCTGAAGGAGATCTAGTTTCTGACGGCTCGCTCCTGCACCAATAGATACAAGCATCGCGTCTCCCCTGCGGTCTACGACGATCTTTCCTTCCTCTTCGAGTTCGTCAAGTGCTCGGAAGTATGGATCAGGAACAGGCCCGTAAACGCGACGCAGGTACTGCATTCCGCTCATGCTTTCCAGTTTCTCGTAATACCAAGCAAAGTCAGCAAGATAGAGGAGTTTTGCAAGTTTCGTCTTTGGCACTCGTCCATCCCTTGATACTGGATATTTGAGATACACCAGAATCATCTGCTTATATTTTTCGTACTGTGGGGCTGTTACTTTTGAAAGTTCCTCAATTGAGATACCATATAGTTCACATAATTTTTCTGCCTCCTGCAAGGTCATCTCTCGCCTTCCCCGCTCCACAGCCATGTATGATTGGCGTGAGAGTCCGAGTTTTTCGGCCACTGTTGACTGTGAAATACCCCTTTTTGTTCTAAGGGATTTTATAAATGATGCGTATTTAGTGCTCATATCTAAAGTGTACATAACCTGTGTATAAAATGCAAACATGCACTGTTGATATTATTGACATCTAAAATATTGGAAGTATGGTGTTTTTGTGCTACAAAATCACCCTATCAATTTCTTTCATGATCCTGTCCGTTTCCACTAGGGCTACGATGATTCTTTGATAGTGTTCGATGTCTCCATTGGTGAGGGTACGGCCTTTGCGGTCTTTGAGCCACTTTTGCGCCGGTTGGTAACCACCAATATAAAAGTTCCAGGCCACTTCTGGGACATCACCGAAATACTGCTCGACATTTATATATACATTGCCATTTTTATATGAGATTTTCTCAACAGTGTCTGAACCGGAAACTGGATAGGTCGTAATAAACTCGCTTACTTTTGGTGATTCGAGCAGATGAATCTCTCGCAGTTCACGACCGAGCGTAACTAGTCCCCCAAACTGCTTCTTGTCTTTTGGATATGGCACGCGAGGAAAATCTATTTTGAGAAATTCTTTGTACTTCTCACGATAACTCGGCGAGTGTAGAACAGCATAAATATAATCAAAATATTTCAGCGATCGGTGCTTGGCTCGACTGAAAAGATCTAAAATAACAAAGAAACCGACATTCGTAATTATGCCAAGTATATTTTGAAGGAAGGAACGACTATCGAAAAGCGAGAATTGTTGGCAAACTTGAGATCGAGGATTGTATACAAAGATAAGACGTTGACATTACTCACCGAGCATAATTAGGCATTTGTGAATACATCGTTAATTGTGGTAAAATTAGAATGATATTAATAAAGTCGTAAATTTAAAATAAAAATAGTCAATTTTTAATTAGAAAAATATGGACAATCAAAATTTTAATCAGCCATTTTCAAAAACAGTTCTTCCTCCGATTATTCCAGAACCAAATCCTAAGAAAAATAATTTTTTAGTCATTGTGGGTGTTTTAGTAGTGCTTGCCCTAGTAGCTTTGGTCGTTTATTTCGTTATTCCTAAATCAGGACAAGAGGCTATTAAAGATACTACTAAGCCAGCTGTGGCGTTTGCCTCTAAATTTGCCACTTATGAAGAGGTATCGGTAAATGTTACACCCAAAGTTCCGGCTTATTCGGTTAGTCAGGATTTGAGCAATGTCACTAATGCTAGTGACTTTACTTTTTCGACTGAGGCAAAAAATTTGCTAGTAAAAAACGCCTTTGTCGTCAAACCAGCTTATAATAACGAATTCTATTCGCTTTATGAATCAAATCGGTATAGTTTTGTGCCAAACTTCGTGACGACTGATTCCATGCTTCATAATTACCACTTGATGTTTGATTTTTTGCTTAAGCAATTGGAAGAGCAAAAACTTACGGCGGAACTGAAACAGCTTAATGCAGGAATGCTGGCTGAAGCCCTAAGTCAATACGATAGTTTGAAGGGTACTGAATGGGAAAATGCCGCCAAAAGGAATGTTGGATTTTTTGCGGTTGGCAGTAAACTCTTAGATTCTTCAGTAATCGTACCATCTGTTGTCCAAAATGAAGTTGGGCAGGAATTGGCATTAATTGAGACCCATCAAGGTATCACCGTTTCCCCGGTGATGAATATGGGTAGCGATACCAATAATGTCCCAGATGCTTTAAAAGAAGACTATTCGCAATACATTCCGAGGGGCCATTACGACAAGACCGAACAATTAAAAGCTTATTTTAAGTCAATGATGTGGTATGGCCGATTGACTTTCCGTCTGAAAAACGACGATGAAATAAAATCAAGTATTCTAATCACGCTAGCTCTAAATAAAGAAAGTAATCAGGTCAGCTGGAACAAAATTTATGAGCCAATTAACTTTTTTGTCGGCAAAAGTGATGATATTACCTATTACCAATTCGGTGATTTAGTGGTAAAAATCTATGGCAACGCAGAGCTTCAGACTATCTCCACTGATCAAAATAAATTTACTTCCTTTGTTGATGAAACAAAAGCCCTTGAACCACCACAAATAAATTCAATGCCAATTTTCAACGCGGATATTCAGCCTGACCGAGAAAAAGAAATCAAAGGGTTTAGGTTTATGGGGCAACGGTTTACCATTGATGCCGCCATCTTTCAGCGATTGATTACTAGAG
Source organism: uncultured Candidatus Saccharibacteria bacterium (assembly GCA_964639285.1). Taxonomy (GTDB): domain Bacteria; phylum Patescibacteriota; class Minisyncoccia; order Phycocordibacterales; family XYD1-FULL-46-19; genus CAIPHT01. Next base: position 58,424 of record CAZXCI010000002.1, on the reverse strand, counting down.
AGGTTGGGCCCAAAGGAGACCCTTGTCCCGCTGGGGCGACCTTTGCCAGTGGCCGGATGTTGCCCAAGGGATTGGATATCCCCTCAGCTTTGGGATCAAAAGAGGCCTTAAATATCTTGGCTGGTCAAGGAGAAACTCAATACGCCTGCTATCCTGAAAATATGTCCAAAATGCGATCATACATTGCCGGTTTGCCAGTTGAAAATTGGACTCAAAATCTATATTGGGGTTGGTTATATCAACTCAAACCACTAATTGAAGAAAAAACGAATGGTTACCCAACATTTATGCAAAATGAAGCGTGGGCAAGAAAAGACCTTAATACCTTTTTGGGAAGTTGGAGTGAATTAAAGCATGATACTATTCTTTACGCTAAACAAGTTTATGCTGAAAAAGGCGGTGGTGGGCCAGACCAGAAGGATGACCGTGGCTATGTCGAACCAAACCCTTATGTTTATGCGCGTTTATCCTCGCTTCTCAAAATGACCAGTTCTGGTTTAGAAATTCGAGGGCTCTTAACGTCGAGTATGAAGGAAAATTTGGGCATAATGGAAGAACTCGCACTAAAGCTTAAGGTAATATCCGAAAAAGAATTAAGCAATGAAAAATTGACCGATGACGAATACGAGCTGATTCGGTCATATGGCGGAGATCTTGAACATCTTTGGCTTGAAATAAATAAAGATGAACCTCAATTCAAACAGATGAACAGCCCAAGTAATTATCTGAGCCAGAACCCAGCGGCGATCATCGCAGATGTTGCCACTGATCCCAATGGCCAAGTCTTAGAAGAAGGGACGGGTAAAATCTCTGAAATTTATGTGGTGGTTCCGATTGATGGTAAATTAAGAATCGCCAAGGGCGGAGTTTATTCTTACTATGAATTTTCATGGCCAATGTCCGATCGCTTAACCGACAAAAAATGGCGAGATATGCTTAACACTGGTCAAGCTCCGCAATTACCGGACTGGACCAAGGCGTTTGTGGCCAAATAAAATGAATGCTAAGAAGAATTACGTGGATAATATTATTTTCTCTTTTTGTTCTGGCTGTCGCCATTTTGGGCGGTAGTTATTATTCACATTTCTCTGCCGACAAGAAAACGACAAGCAATCAGCCACAAGCCAATAAAGACTTCCTAGATTTTTCAGCACAGAAAAAGAAACTTCCTCAAGCTAGCGAGGAGGTTTCTTTAATTGCTGTTGGTGATGTTTCTTATTCGCGAGCGGTAGAAAGGATTGTGGAAAAACAAAAAAATATCAATTACCCGTTCTTAAAAATTCAAGATTATTTAAAAGGTGCAGACTTAGTTTTTGGCAATTTAGAAACACCGATTACGGAAGGACGAGAAATTCTTGATCTTGAGATGATTTTTCGGTCAAACCCGGGAACTGAACAGGCATTAAAGGATGCTGGTTTTTCTATTTTATCATTAGCTAATAATCATACCTCTAATTTTGGTGAGAATGGATTAATAGATACTTTTAATTATCTAAATAATGTCAATATTAAATATGTTGGAGCTGGAAAAGATGAGAGAGAAGCTAATCAACCAGTTTATGTGGAAGTGAAAGGTCTTAAGTTTGCTTTTTTGGCTTATAACGATTCTGATGTTGTGCCAGCTTCATATGAGGCGAGCGATACTCGTGTTGGTACAGCTTTTATGAGAGCTGATAAAATGATCGAAGTAGTGAGAATCGCAAAACAAAAAGCTGATTTTGTTATTGTCTCGATACATTCAGGTATTGAATATGCTGATCAACCAGATAATTCACAGATAAATTTCGCTCACACCGCCATTGAGGCCGGAGCTGATTTAATTATTGGGCACCACCCCCACGTAGTTCAAACGATGGAAAAATATAAAGGAAAATACATTTTTTACAGTCTGGGGAATTTTGTTTTTGACCAGCCATGGTTACAAGAGACAAGAGGGGGGTTAATAGTTAGGGTATATTTTACGAAAACTGGAATCAGTAAGATTTCTTTTTTGCCTGTAGTTATGGAAAAGCTAGCTCAGCCCAGAATGGCTAACGATAATGAAGCAAAGGACATTTTGAAGAGGTTAAAATTTCCCTTGGCGAACAAGATCGCATATTTTTGGAACAATCAAACTAATAATTTTGACAAAATACCTATTGCAACAATTTATAATGAAGCCAATAAAGATAGGGTAATCGCTTCAAAAAAAGATCAGGCCGATTTAGATGATAATTCAACTCCGGAAACTTATGTTTTAGAAGACGGTCGATTGACTATTACCGAAGGTTCAAAAATGATTTGGCAATCATCAGCTGATTGGTGGGTAGATAGTTTTGTTCTGGCTGATTCTAATAATGATGGGGTTAAAGATATAAATTTATCCGTCTGGAAGTCCGGTAATTTTGGCTCGTCGAAACCATTTTGGGTTAAAGAAGATGATATGAGTATAAAAAATCACTTTTTTGTCTTTGATCTTATCAATGGAGTCATTAAACCAATTTGGCAATCGTCGAATCTTGAGGCACCAAATTGCGAATTTACTTTTGCCGACATTGATGGTGACGGAAAAAATGATTTAATCACGACCGAAGGAAATTACTCGCAAAAGCCAAGATGTAATGGTAATTATGTTTCTGTTTGGAAATGGAATGATTGGGGGTTTTCAAACGAATGGAGGGGTGAAAAGGGAAATTTTTCTAATCTGAAGATTGAAAAGATTGATGGGAAAAACTATATTGGGGTTGATTCTTATTAATTTTTCACAACAAAACAATCTTACTTCAAATCCATAAGTTTTACAGATCCGAGACCTTCTAAAGCACTCGGGTCACACCGATACTAAATTGTCTTGGCGGAGAGGGAGGGATTCGAACCCTCGAGGGGCTTTAAGACCCCTACCTCGTTAGCAGTGAGGCGCTTTCGACCACTCAGCCACCTCTCCGTACCCCTATTTTATACTATAATTTAACGAATTTTACAATTACTTAGAGAGGTTAATTTCTCTATCATATTTTTAATGGTTAGAAGCTATGCTATTATTCTAGCATTATCGCTTAATAGATAAAACATGAACAAAAAAACTCTTTATTTGATCTTAGGACTAATTGTGGCCGTTTTCTTAGTGATTACAATAAAAGGCTTCATGATTCTCTCTCCCGATAAAGAAGTGCCCTCGCCCGTATCGGTAGCCACGACTACCAACAACATCCCTGACAATTTATCGATTAGTGACGAATTCTAGAGAATGCCTTGGTTTGATAAATTATTTCGACCTAATCTTATCCAGCAAAAAGCGTTGGAGAGATTAGGAGTGGATAGTCCAGAGAAACTCCTGCGCCACCTCCCCTCTCGTTACGAAGAGCCGGGAACGCAAAAAAATATTATTGATTTGAGAGCCGGAGATGAAGCGACGATCTACGGTCGAGTTATTTCGGCCAAAACAAAAAAGGGTTGGCGAAGTAAGATCCCCATGGGCGAGGCCGTTATCGAGGATGAGACCGGCAAGATTAAGGCCGTCTGGTTTCATCAAGCTTATTTGGCCAAAAAGATATCGGAGGGAACCCTCGCCGCCTTCCGAGGAAAGATCTCCGCCAAAAGAAAGAAGGTTGGTGCCCCAGAAAACACACTCCCCGAACTCTATCTAGCTAACCCTGAGATAATTGACCTGCCCGCAATGCCTGCGCATGCATGGCAGGCAGGGAAAGCCAGTCTGTTTTATTCTGCCCGAGGACTAGCCTCGGGCAAAGAAAAAGAAGATTCCTTAATTCCTATTTATCCAGAAACCAGAGGCATTACTTCGGGCTGGTTTTATTATCATATTAAAAAATTAATTAGCGAGAGCGAGCATGAGAAAATTGTTGACCCTATTCCTGAAGAAATTCTCCAAAAATATAATCTGCCCAAACTCGCTACCGCCCTAGTCTGGATCCACCTGCCAAAAAAAATTGAGGATTCGCAAGCAGCCAGGAAGCGCTTCGCCTTCGAAGAAGTCTTTTTCATTCAATTGGCCCGTTTGCGTGATAAGAAAATTTATCAAAGTAACCCGAGTTTTAAAACTAAAGTTAATCGCCAAGATTTGCGAGAATTTCTCGACCGCTTCCCCTTCAAACCAACCCAAGCTCAGACTAGAGCGATTGACCAAATTCTCTCTGATTTTGCTAGTGACAAGCCCATGGTTCGTCTCCTCGAAGGCGATGTCGGCTCAGGCAAAACGATGGTCGCGGCGGCCACAACCTTTGTCATGGTTAAGGCGGGCTTAGAGGTATCTTATATGGCTCCAACCGAAATCTTGGCTCGTCAACACTTCGAATCTTTTATCAAATATTTCGAACATATAAACGTTCAGATCGGTCTCATCACTGGCAAAGAATGTAAAAAATTTCCCTCAAAGATTAACCCTCATGAAGCAACTCATATTTCTAAGCCTCAACTCTTAAAGTGGGTAGCCAACGGCGAAATCCCGATTGTTGTCGGTACTCACGCCTTAATTCAAAAGCAAATTAAATTCAAAAATTTGGCCTATGCCATTATCGACGAGCAACATCGCTTTGGCGTGATGCAAAGAGCAAAATTAGTAAGAAGAGTAAGTGACCCGCCCGCCAATGGCATTCGGGCAAGCAAAGATAAAGCGACTCCTTTGCCTCATCTTTTATCCATGACGGCGACCCCCATCCCCCGGACTTTGGCCCTCACCATCTTCGGCGACCTTGATCTGACTCTGCTTGACGAAATGCCGGCCGGACGCAAACCGATCATTACCAAGATCGTTCCCCCCGACAAGCGCGACGAGGCCTATGACCATATCCGCACAGAACTTAAAGCTGGGAGACAAGCCTATGTTATCTGCCCCCGCATTAATGAGCCTGACCCTGACAAAGAGATGGCCGTGCAGGCAAAATCAGCCAAAGCCGAAACCGTCCGCCTCCAAGACAAAGTCTTCCCCGAATTTGTCGTTGAGGTGATGCACAGCAAATTGAAACCCAAAGACAAGGAGGATACGATGCAACAATTTGTAGACGGTGACATCAATATTTTGGTTTCAACCTCAGTGATCGAAGTGGGCGTCAATGTTCCCAATGCTACTATCATTGTAATTGAAGGAGCTGAGAGGTTCGGACTCGCCCAACTCCACCAACTGCGTGGACGAGTCTTACGTTCTAATCATCAAGCTCATTGCTATATTTTCTCAGAGACTAAAAGTCAGAAATCGATGGACCGACTTAAGGCCTTAGTTAATGCCAAAAATGGGTTCGAGTTAGCCGAACACGACCTAGCCCTGCGCGGTTCAGGAACAATTACCGGTGAGAAACAATGGGGTATCACCGACATAGGTATGGAAGCCATTAAAAATATTAAAATGGTAGAAGCAGCCCGCGCCGAAGCCGAAAGGATAATCGACCAAGACCCCGACCTCTCGCAGCACCCCCGATTCCTCACCCGCCTCTCTGCCCAAAAACAAGAATTACATTTTGAATAACTAAAGGTTGTCTTAAATATGTGCGCATGCCTGGACTCGAACCAGGAACCGCAGAGGTATAAGCTCTGTGCTCTAACCAATTGAGCTACACGCGCAAATTTTTAGCAAAAGAAGAACCTTTTCAATAATAGCTCAAAAACCTTCTTTTTTCAATTTAGTTTTTTGTGAGTGTAAATTGCCTCAATGGCTCGAACCGGCCGGCCTTTTTTCTTGCCATAAGTGACATGATGAAGAGCAATTTTCTTGGCCTTGGAACTATTACTGACGGCTCTATCTCCACCCAGACAAAAACCTAGGTGCCGGTGTTCTTGCCCATCTCTTCCTAATTTTGGACCCCAGACAATAATGTCTCCGGGTTTAAAACTTTTGGTTTTTCTCCAGCCAGATTTCTCTAGATCGACAATAGCCCCTCCAACCGTAACGTGAATGTTTGTAATTAAATTAAATAATTTAAGGATAGAAGAAACAAAAAAGGCACAGGACAAGTCTCCCCCTTTGACCAAATCAATTCTTTTTTCCCCTTGTCTCGCCCAAGAATTCTGCCAAGTTTTAGCCCCAACACTATTCTTGATAATAGCTAAGTATGTATCGTCAGATAAAAGTTTAATTTTATTATTCATGATTAGGTGCAAAAATATTCCCCTCTTCGCCAGATTCTGGCTTAACCTTTGGCTTGATACCATTTAAGATCAAAAGTTTTTCAAAATCTTCTCGTTCGAGAGTCTCAACTTTAATTAATTCGGTAGAAATATTATCAAGCGCCTTCTTGTTGGCCTTAAGAATCTCCTCAGCTTGAGCCAAAGCGCTGTTCATCAATTTGCTAACTTCTTGATCAACCTGCATTGAAGTATCTTCCGAAATCGTTTTCTCGGCCAGCCAACCACCGGTCGCGCTGGCGCGAGCCCCAGAATCAAGGGCAATGGGGCCAAGACTCTCACTCATACCATAGCGAGTGACCATGTCTCGAGCTAAAGCCGTCGCCACGGCAATATCGTTGGAGGCCCCAGTTGTCAGATCATTGAAAATCATTTTCTCGGTCGCATAACCCCCAAGCGAAGTAGCTAAGTCAGCCAAGAATTCTTTGCGTGACTGAAGTTTGCGATCTTCAAAGGGAAGTTTAAGGGTGTAACCAGCCGCGTTACCTCGAGCAATAATCGAGACCTTATGCACCGGATCAGCAAATTCAAGGAGTGAGGAGACAAGAGCGTGACCAATCTCATGATAAGCAGTAATCTTCTTTTCTTGAACAGAGAGAATATGACTCTTGCGCTCGGGGCCCATCATCACTTTCTCAACAGATCTCAAGAGATCATATTGAGTAATTTTCTGTCGATTCTCACGGGCGGTCAAAATTGCCGCTTCGTTCATGATGTTCGCTAGATCCGCCCCCGAGAAACCGGGTGTGCGTTCGGCAATTATGGTCATATTGACATCCTCCCCCAACGGTTTCTTCTTGGCATGAATTAATAAAATTTCTTCACGATCCTTCTTGTCTGGCGAATCAAGCATCACCCGACGATCGAAGCGTCCAGGACGAAGCAAGGCCGGATCAAGCACATCGGGCCTGTTGGTCGCCGCCATGACGATCACCTTCTCGGTCGGTTCAAAACCATCCATCTCTGTTAAAATTTGATTAAGAGTTTGTTCACGTTCATCATTGCCCCCACCCATACCCGAACCACGGTGGCGACCAATAGCATCAATCTCATCAATGAAGATAATGGCTGGCGCCGACTTCTTGGCCATGGTAAAGAGGTCTCTTACCCGCGAAGCGCCCACGCCCACAAACATCTCAACAAATTCTGAGCCAGACAGATACATGAAGGGAACCTTAGCTTCCCCAGCCACCGCTCGGGCAAGAAGGGTCTTGCCGGTACCCGGCGCACCCATGAGTAAAACACCTTTAGGAATACGAGCGCCAATGTCTAAGAATTTCTTTGGATTGCGCAAGAAGTCGACAATCTCTGAGAGCTCCTCTTTTGCTTCTCTAACCCCGGCGACATCCTTGAAGGTGACCCGTTGCGACCCATCTTTAGGATCAATAAGACGAGCTCGCGATTGGCCGAAGGTGAAGGCCTGCATCGAAGCTCCTTTGACTTGTCGCGAGATAAACCAAAAAAGAATCAAGACAAATATAATAGGAATTAGTACCGGCAAAATTGTCCCCAACCAAAAGGCTAAGCCGAAAGAATCACTAACTTCAATCGTAACCTTACTTAATTTGTCTGCCGGTACTCCGTAATTGACCAGAGATTGAGAAAGAGAGCTCTCCGTCTCCTTCTTGGCTTCCTTAGTCGTTTTGTCGGCCAGAGTGATCTTGAGACTCTCGCCCTGAACAGAAATCTTTGTCACCTTGTCTTGATTGATAAGTTGAGCCACTTCAGACAAAGGGATGATTTGAGATTCGGTCTTAGCACTATTCTCGGCGACAGAGGCATAAATGAAGACAATGACGGCGAGAATAAGCACGCCCAAAAAGAGCTGATTGCCAAATTGCCCCAGCACCTTCCCTTTCTTAAAATTAGGACCGCCTGGCCAACGGGCAGGCATTTTAGGCATTTTGCCATTACTTTTAGCCATAATCTAGATATTATACACTTTTTTGACTTTAAGGACAGTTTTCTTCTATAATAACGGTACCGTGTTTGATTTTCTAAATAATTAGCTATGGATATTCATCTGATGATTTTCATAGTGGCTTTCCCTTACTTCTTCTATCAGGAGCATATTAAGCCTAAAGATAAAAAATAAAAACTTTTTTTGAAAAATGTGCTAAACTAAGAGGATGTTACGAGGTATTAATAAAAAAACAATTCTTCTTGGTTTACTAACTTTGAGTCTTCTCGGTCTTGGTCAATTAAGTTTCGCAGCTGAACTCAAGACGACGACGATTCTTGATTTTAATGACAACCAAATTCTCTTTCGCCACGGCGGATTAGAAAAGACAAACATCTTTCTCTGTCAGGTTAATAACTTATCTTGCCAAAATCTAGGGTCAACAACACCCGCTCAAGTTTCTGAATCCTTCACTGACCCAGAACCCTTAAGCGCCAAGATAAAAAATATAAAATTCGACCGAACCAATGCTTCTCGAATTATCCTCTCTCCCGACGAGAAATGGTTAGCCTACTATGAAGCTTCGCTTACCAACAAAAAAAATAACCGCAAGTTTGTCTTAATTGGCCTAAATGGCAACACCAAGATCCGAACTTATGAATTAGAAGGCAAGGTCAATTATTGGGACCTTCTTTCTGAGGATCTTCGCCTCTTCTCCTTCTCGCCAGATAACACCAAGTTACTCTATCTTGACGATCGTTCTGGCTACCCAAGTCTCTACTCGGTTGATCTAACCGGCACTCCGCCCGCCGGAGGACGACTCCCGGGCAAACAGATCACTTCTAGAAAATATACCATTGCCGATTTCTTAGCTTGGGACACAGATATCGTCTACTTCACTGCCAACCGCGAGAGCGATCACCTCTGGTCACTTTATAAATTCAACACCAAGACAGGAAACGTTCAAAAGATTGCCGACAATATTTCTTACAATCAGCGAATGCAACGAGTGACTACCGCCAATGGTGGGGCAAGCAAGCTCTTGTTTTTACAAATCAAAAATAATTCGACTATTCCCGTTCTCTATGATCCGACAATAACGATTAGTTCTGGGCAGGCCTTCTCTTATTTCTCCTCTTTTCCGGCTAATCCTCCTCTTACCGGCTACACCGAAAAAGAAATTAAGTTGGGTAAATTAAGTGGTGTCTTAATGCAGCCCGCCAATTATTCTTCCAGCAAACGCTATCCCCTCTTTATCTGGCTCCACGGTGGACCTTATCGCCAGGTGGCTCTCGGCTATCATTCTTACTTAGGTTATGCCATCTATGATTGGCTGATGGGTGAGATGGCCAAAAACGGAGCTCTGGTATTAAAACTTGATTACCGTGGTTCTTATGGCTATGGCCGAGACTTCGCCCAGAGTATTACTGGGGAGGTGGGCAAAGGTGACGTCGCCGATGTCCTGACCGCTCTTGCCGAATTAAAGAAGATTAAGAAAATTGGTCCAACTTATCTCGTAGGAAATAGTTATGGTGGTTACCTCGCGCTTAAGACAATTGTTGAGAACCCTAAGACTTTTGCTGGCGCAATGCCCATCAATGGAGTTACAGACTGGTTTGTTCTCTTGGATAAGTTAGAAAATTCGATCTTCAACGTCCAGTTCAAAGGACTGCTAGAAGAAGGAAATAGTAATCTCTATTATCAAGCTGATATCGCTGATCGAATCAAAAATTTAAGTGACCAAAAAATTGTTATCGTCCAAGCCTCGGCCGATCACACTGTCCCGGCCAGCCAGGCTGACTATATTAAGAAAATTTTTGATTTGAAGAATAAGCCAGCCGAACTAGTAAAATATGCCGGCGAGGATCATGTTTTCAAAAAAGTTACTAGCCTAGAAGACATTTGTCGCCGCTTGGCAAAAATGGCAAATCTTAGCGCCGGTTGCCGTTGGGAATAAAAAAGGGGAAAGACAAAAAAAGAACTGGCCGGCACGCTTTGCGTACCGGCCAAAATCATTGGGGATCTTTTCGCCTTGCCGGAGAACTCTCCGGCGCATTTTTTGCCTTAGGCGACGGCGATCCCCGTGGTTACAGTATCAGGCACAACGCCGCGCGCCGATACCGTACTCGTGGGGAAAGAAACTTCAGCGGCGGCCACGAAAACGCATTTCAATGCCGTCGAAACGTCCTCCGTGCCCGACATATCTTCTTTGGCCAAAAGCGTCTTTGCCAAACAAGATTCGGCTGCGTCATCGACTGTGCCAGCGCCGGAGATTTCGCCCAGGACCTGGGCGGTGTCGACAATGCACTTGATCGTCGTGGTCTCCAGAGCGGTCGCGCCAGGCATCTTCGCGATGGTCATTTCTGCCGAGGGTATCGCCATATCTTTCGCGGCGACGGGGACGACGGCCAGTGCTACGACTACGATAATAGCGGAGGGCATCAGAACAAAAAAGCGCATACGTTTCATGGTGGGGGGTTCTCCTTATTTTGTTGCCCACACTACTCAAAAAGTGAGACTCCATTATGGAATGGGCCTCCCAACAAAGCCGAAATCAAAGATCAGGTAATCTAATATTAATGTTATTCCTCTTTGGAAATTTGCAAAGTGAACAATAAAAAATCCTGGGGATAGCTATTTTTTATATTTTATTAAAAAGAAAAAAGGCGCAGGGTCGAGTTGCGAAACGACCCTGCGCCTCCAACTACGCGAAACAGAACAGTACCTTTACCCTCCGAAGGAAGGCCCCTCGAAGAAAGACCGACAAGTTGGTCTTGCGACCGCGCCACAGTGGCGAACACAGATGGGCAAAGGAATTTACTGGATCTAATTGATGCCCGTGCAGTTAGACCCAGGCCACAGCGTTTCTCTCTTGTGCTCTCAAGGTGAGAGCTTGAGACAAAAAGCCAAGACAGATAGACGAGCGAAACCTCGGCCAAAACCAAGGAAACAGCCCGACCGCTGCCAAGCCCACAAAAAACGCGGGAGCAAACGGAACCTCCGCCGGCATCCTCCCCTCTATAAAAAGAGATGGCGGTGCGACGGAAACCAACGGGAACAAAAAGAGAAACAGATCCACGCCACTATCACCTCCTTCCGTCTGTAGGCGTTCCGACTTCCTATAAAAAGAACCGGTTCACTCTTCATCTTATTAAAAGCCCCCAAAAAGTCAAGGGGAAAAATTTTGTGGAAGTGGCGGGAATCGAACCCGCGTGCGAACAGAACTCCTTGACCAATCTATATGTTTAGATTATTTCAACCACTAAAGTGGATTTAAATTATTTAAGTCAGAAATAATCAAGAATTTAAATAATCGAGTCTCTAAGTTTTGCATTTAAGTCGAGACGATCTTAAAAGCTAGTCTGAATTTATTATGCCCGGTTAGATTGCCCAGACAACAACCTAGCGAACACCAGCATTACGCTAAAGCGAAGGCTGGAGAGAAATATGGCGAAGCCACACCTCCCTTGTTAGATGCGTTGGCATTTAACAGTTTCCAGTAAGTTTTAAGAGTAAACTGGAACTCTACATACAAACCAAAGAGTGGCTACTCGTCGAAGCCGATCACTCCCAAAAATTATGTCAACGAGCTCTTGAGATCACGCGAGATATCGCGTTTAGATTCCTTCTTCTTGAGATCTTCGCGCTTATCAAACTTCTTTTTGCCTCGCACGACAGATATCTTCAACTTGAGGAACCTCCCTTTATTATACACCGAAAGTGGGATAATTGTCAATCCCCGCTGTTCCCCCCTCACCGCCAACTCAGATAATTCTTTCTTCTTGAGCAATAGACGTCGAGTCCGATAAGGGTCATACTCGCCAATAATATTAGCCGGCTGATAGGGGGGGATGAAAGCCCCGACGAGATATGCCTCCTCGCCCCGAATGATAACTCTGGCCCCCTCGAGCGAACCCTGCTTCCCCTTAAGCGACTTAACTTCACCCCCAAGAAGCTCCAGTCCTGTCTCATAGGCCTCGAGGAGTTCATAGTTTAAACCAGCTTTTTTATTTTCGATTAGGCTAGGCACACGTTAATAATACCAGAATTAAAAACCCCCGCCACACCTCGGGCCCACTTGAGGTCTGGCGGGGTGAGGAGAGGAAAGCTCCTGCCAGACAAGCTTATAAAAATGTCTGGCCGAGCGCAGCGAGGAGATCCGAGGACTTTTTAGAAGATTGTCTGATAGGAGGACCTTGATTATGTTCTTATTACCTGTTATTATTGCGGTACCTTGTATCAGCCAGCGATTAGAATCAATAACCAGATCCGAGCCAGGGAACTCCGAGTCATTGACGAAGAAGGTGCTAACCTTGGTGTTTTGTCTTTAGCTGATGCTATTGAGAAAGCTAATGGTCTAGACCTAGACCTCATTGAGATTTCGCCCAACGCCGTCCCTCCTGTCGCCAAAATCATGGATTTTGGCAAATATCAGTACCTCGAGCAAAAGAAACAGAAACAAGCTAAGGGTGGGACTGGTGGCGAAACCAAAATCTTGCAGGTTAAGATTGGGACCGGAGAGCATGATCTTGGACTTAAGGCCAAGAAGGCCTCCCAATTTTTGAAAGAGGGCCATCGAGTCAAGATTGACCTCTTCCTCCCTGGGCGTTCTAAGTACTTAGACCCCAATTTCCTTAAGGAGCGCCTTGACCGAATCTTAGACCTCGTTAGCGAGAATTACAAAATAGCCACTCCCGCCCAGAAAAGCCCCAAAGGTATGACTGTGATCATCGAGAGGGCCAAATCCTCCCCAACCAAGGAAACAGAAGCTGAGTAACTGGACATAATGGCCCAATTATAGTAAGCTAGACCATGTCCGCCCAAGGCGGATTTGACTTATGAAGACTAATAAATCTTTAGCCAAAAGGATCAAATTTACTAAGTCTGGGAAGATGCTTGTTCGTGGTTCCGGCAAAAATCACTTCAACGCCAAGGAAAGCCGTTCGACCCAAATGAACAACAAGAAGTCCCGCACGATCACGATGAAAAATAAAGATCTTGGACGTTATTTCCCGACAAAATAGTGTAAATAATAAATATGAGCAGAGTAAAAAGAGGAACAATTTCAATGAAGCGCCGCCGCAGTGTCCTGAAGGACGCGAAGGGTTATCGTTTTGGCCGAAGTACTAAAGAGCGCGAGGCCAAAGTCGCTATCACCAAGGCTGGAGTTTATGCCTTCACCCATCGTCGAGACAAGAAAGCCGACTTCCGTGGCCTCTGGCAAACCCACCTCTCAGCCGGTCTTGCTCCTTACGAAATTTCTTACAGCAAATTCATTGGTGCTCTTAAGAAAAAAGGTATCCTTCTTAACCGCAAAATGCTCTCTGAGCTTGCCGCGACCGAGCCCAAAGCCTTCGAGACAATCGTCTCTCTCGTCAAGTCCTAAGTTAAATTTTAAAAACTTACCCTCTTTTTCCGCTAGATTGATCTTGAGCCTTGATTGCCTTGATTGCCTTGATTGCACCGTTTTTCTCGACGGCCTGTTTATCAGCTTCAACCATCTCGATAATTTTTGTAACTAAGCTCTTAGGATCTTTATCAAAAATAATTTTAGGATTAGGTCGGTGTCCATGCTCAATGACCCCTTTCAGGGTCTCATCCATTTCCCATTCTCCCTCTAAAATGCCAATCGGTTTGCCGTCTTCGAAAGCAACAGCAAACTCATGAATTGTCCCGATTCGCCCGCAGCCAAGGATAACGGCGTCAGTGGTCCGTGTCAGTAAAATATCTCGACCAGGGAAACCTTGGCCGGTGTAAATGATGGTATCTAAATAATCAAGAGGAAGGCCCCAGCCCTCAACATGTTCTTTCTCGGTGGCTGCTGGAGAAAGGCCAATAGATGTCCCCCCTTCCTCCTTAGCTCCCATTGCAGACCACAACGGCCAGCCCGTTGTCGCGCCAGTGACAATAATTCCTCCCTGCTTAACAATCTGTCTTCCTAACTCTTTAGCGATCTCTAGAGCCCCATCCCCACAATAAGTAGTATCCGCTGCCCCCGAAACACAAATCTTGGGTTTGCGGTGTTCGTTTCTAAGATCGTTAAGCTGTTTATTGTCCATAATATTATTTTAAATTATTTATAATTTTCATAATTCTATCTCCACAGTCTCCCCCAACTCCGGATATTTAGCATTAACACCAAGATAATCACGCAAACGTTGGACCAAAAACATCGAGGACTTAGGTTCGCCCATGGCAACAAAGACTTCTTGGAGAGTATCTTTAGTATCATCGACAAACTGCAAGAGATGATCGGAGTCTTTGTGGGCCGAATAGCCGTGAATATTGATAATTCTGGCCCTAACGGGAATTTCTTCTCCCATAATTTTAACTGTCTTGGCCCCTTCTTGGATGATCCGACCAAGGCTCCCTACTTGCTGATAGCCAATAAGAAGAAGAGTGCTGTTAGTATCAGAGAGATAATTCTTCTCATGATGGATAATGCGACCGCCAGTCGACATGCCAGAGCCAGCAATAATAATCTTCTTAGGGTTAGCCTTAAGAATCGCCTTTGATTCTTCGGTTTCCATCGTTTCGTGCAGTTGGGCAAAATGGAAAATTTTGTCATTCTCTTGCTCAATTTCCACCCGAACAGCATCGTTCAAATATTTCGAATATTTCTTATAAACTGCGGTCACCTTGATCCCCATCGGAGAATCTAAGAAAACGGGGATAAGCGGAATGCGCGACTCCTCCATCATATTCTCAATCTCAAACAATATTTCTTGAGTTCTCTCAATCGAGAAAGCTGGGATCATGAGGGTCCCTCCAGCCTTAACGGTATCTTCAATCGCATCTTCGAGTAAATTCTGTCGCTCACCTCGATCTTCATGATTACGATCGCCATAGACACTCTCCATAACTAAATAATTAGCATCAGTAAGGACCTCGGTGTCTCGCAGAAGCGGTGATGGAGAATTCCCCAAGTCGCCAGTAAAGACGAGCTTACGTTCCCCTCGAGCAAATTCATACATAACCGAACCAAGAATATGGCCGGCATCTTTAAGGGTAACTCTTAATCCTTCCTTAAGATTGATCGTTTCATGATAATCAGCCGTCTTCCACAAACTCATAGTAGTGGCAATATCCTGGCTACTAAAAAATGGCTCAACCTTGTCTCCGTTTTCTTTCTTAAATAAGTTAAGGCTATCAAGAAGGACAATCTCGGCAATCTCTTTTGTCGGAGCGGTCGAGTAAATAACCCCACGGAAGCCGTCCTTGACCAACTTAGGAATACGCCCGACATGATCAAGATGAGCATGAGTGACAAAAAGATAGTCCATCGTGCTCGGATCATAGGGAAAGTCTTCCCCATTCTTTTCATCAAAGGCTTTCTGGCTTTGGAATAGGCCACAGTCGACCAAGATCGAGAGGCCAGAAAGACCATCGTTAAAAAGAAAATTGGCTCCGGTAACTTCGCCAACTCCTCCGTAGAAAGTTATGCTTGTTTTTTTGCCTTCCATATAAATGATATTAAAAATAAAATTGCTGAGGTAAGTGCTCCAATTAAATCAAAGAGTAGGTCATGAAGGGATTCACGCCAGCCTTGATAAACCATATCCAATGTCTTGAGTTCAACTCGGGCAACATAAAGTTTGTCAGCGGTAAATTCAAGGAATTCCCAGAGTATTCCCACAAGCAAAGCGCCCAAAATACTGGCCAAAATAATCTCTCCGCCCCCCACATCTCGCCAACGACGGTGAAAGAAGAAGAGAAAAATCTGAACGGCGACAAGTCCAGCCAGGAGACCACCGATGAAGTGCATGGGTTGATCAAACCAACGCCAGCGCCAGTACCAGAAATTCTTAAAGGCCAAAAAGTTCAGGACCGTGACCAGTATAAGTAGAAACAAACTAAAAATGAAAAAACCCTTAAATTTCACGGCTTCCCTAATTGTAACCCAGCCAACGCGATAAAGCAAAAACCGCCCCAAAAGGAGCGGTCTTAGCTAGGTTATTTAGAGAAAATATCCCTAGAAAGTTCTAGGTGGGTGCCCGCAACGGATTGCCACAGCAAGACGTAATTTGAGCTCCCTGATATATTTTTTTGTACTAAGAATATTTCCTAAACAACCTAATTTCATTATACCTCCCTTCAAAAACTCGTCTACCCCGCTTAGCGAGACTCGACCCTGATAAAGAGTGGATTAGTCGTCTACTCCGTATCGTTTGTAGTCACGAATAGCAGACGGATCGCCAAACCAATGTTTAATTTCGTGCTCGGCCTCTTCTGGTGTCTCTGAAGCATGGATAAGATTCATCACCGCTCGTTTTTCTTTGTTGGCTAAAACCGGAGAATCAATAGAGAAATCACCTCGAATTGTTCCCATGTCCGCTGTCGCTGGAATTGTGGGCCCCGCAATCTTCCGCACCACATCTACCGCATGAATACCCTGGATCACCATTTTTACCAATGGCGCCGAAGTCATATAATCGATAAGCCAACCTCTAACTTTCTTCCCAATTTCTATTTCATCAGCTGTTCCAATCTCCTCCATTGGATCAAAGCCATATTTGTTATAAGTATTAAGAGTTTTGCCCCCCAAACGCTTGATCCAAGCCTCATCTTTGGGATAGTGGTTATCAATTTGCTCAACTGTTGGCTGGAACATCTCAAGGGCTACAATCTTCAGGTCCCGCTGCTCAATACGTTTGATAATCTCACCGATTAAGCCTTTGCGGACACCGTCTGGCTTAACCATTAAATAAGTGCGTTCTTCTTTCGGATGCATAATTGTCTTTATAAAAATTAATAATTATAATTTTGTTAATATCTCGGCCCCAGTTTCAACAATGACAATTGTCTTCTCGGCGTGAGAGGACAATTTACCGTCTTTGGTTAAGAAAGTGAAGCCGTCTTTCCCCACTTTTATTTGCCCGCTACCAGGAGTGGACATTGGTTCAATCGCGATAACTAGACCGGGCAAGAGCTCCGCCCCCGTCCCAACTTTGCCAAAATTAGGGACAAAAGGATCTTCGTGAGGTCTATAACCAACTCCGTGACCGGCTAATTCTTTCACAACCTTGAAGCCATTATTTTTTATCACCGCTTCTATCGCTTGGCCGATATCGCCAATATGACCCCCCGGTTTCGCCGCTAAAATCCCCGCCTCAAGAGCCACCTCAACGGTGGCAATCAGATTCTCGGCCTCAGACGAGACTTTCCCGACAGGAACAGTTATGGCCATGTCTGTATAGAGGCCCTCGTAGATGAGGCCCAAATCTAGGCCAACAATGTCACCATCTTTAAGCTCTCGATCTCCGGGGATCCCATGGACAATCTCATCGTTGACAGAAACACAGAGAGCCGCTGGATATGGCTTAGACGCCCCATCTGGCCGATAACCGAGGAAAGCGGGTTTGTCCTCTCCTTTCTCGATCATCTCTCTAGCCAAGCTCTCTAATTCGCCAGTTTTAACACCTGGTGCAACTTTTGCCTTAACAGCTTCCAAGATAAAAGCTAAACGTCGCCCGCCTTCTCTTAGAATAGCGATCTCTTGTTTGGTCTTAAGTTTAATCATAGTTCCAACATAGCGACCAGATCTTCGTGAATCTTCTCTCGAGATTGCTCGCCATCAACTTCAACAAATTTATACTTAGGGTTATTGCGATAATACTCCACCGCCGGCAAGACGTCACGATCAAACCAGTCGAGTCGGCGTTCAATGTCTTCAGGATCATCATCCTGACGACCTCTCTCAAGCATGCGTTTCTTAGACTCTTCGCGAGAGACATCTAGATAGACAACAATTGGTTTTTCTCGTTCATAAAATTTAAAGAGCATATCTAAGGCCTGTGCCTCAAGAAGAGAACGAGGACAACCATCGCAAAAAATATGTTCTTGGCTCGTAAATTTATCAAATAAGAAACCAGTCCAGGCCCAAATGGCAAAATTATCAGGCAAACGCTCTCCCCGTTCCATTGCCGTCTTTAACATTTTGGCCGTATGACCACTAGTTTCGACAATCGAACGGAAATGAGCCCCCGTCTCAATGCGTAGCCAAGAATGCTCGCCACTAATCACTCCCTTCTCAGTTAAGTGCTCAGCCAATTTCTCAACTTGAGTCCCCTTACCACAACCCGACCGACCAATAAAAATATAAGTGTGCAAATTTGCACCTTCGTTATTATTTTCCATACCTCAATTCTAGCCCAAAATCACCCTAAAAGCAAAAAGGGGGGCTTCGTCCCCCTTTTCTAGCGTCTGAGATATTTTGCTACTGAGAAACAATACTTATTGTTTTAGTACAAGAACCAATACCATAATACCCACCAACTAGCAAAGTCACAGTTGGATTACCAATGACATTGGCTAAAACGTACTGAGATCCATTGGCTGACAATTTATCACTAGGAAGACTTAGGGTATCCTTGCCCGAAAAATCTTGCTGCCAAGAGGCATAATTAGTATTTTTGCTAGTCCAAGAAAAGAGAATGTTTTCTCCTAAGGAGTAAGAAGATCTGTTAGATGTTAGGACACAAGTTGGAGCTTGAGCTGAAATATTCAACCCGCCACTAGCCAGTAAGACATTGTTAGAATAAACGTCTACAGTATATGAACCAGCAGACAAGGCAATTGTGATAGGTATAGTCCAACGGTTACTGACGACGGAGACTGCGCCACTGCCCCAATATTTCTCTCCATTCTTACTGAGGGAGATCCCGACATTTGGAGCATTGTAGGCCGAACCTGTTATCACCGGGTAGACAGAGGAAGAGGTTAAAGAACCGACATCAATTGTCGCAGTCGGTGCTTGAGCCGTAACGGTACTACCAATTGTTAGATAAACAGTATTACTCTGTCCATAAGTTGATGTGACATATACAGGATAAGTGCCAGAATTGTAAGTTGGCAAGACAAAACTAATTTGATCGCTAGTCCAATAAGTGTGATTCTCTTTACTAATTAAAGAACCCTTAAAATAGACTCTCGCGGCTTGAAGATTGTAACCTCTAATAACTGCGGTATCCTTACCTGTAACGTAAGTTACAGAAGTTATTCTTGGGGCTTGAGATGTAGTAGAAGTTGTATCTGTGGCGGCAGGGGAACCATCTGATATTGGAGTAGTTGATGCCCCCCCACACAAAACGGATCGATCATTTGGGCCAATAACACCGGTGACAGGGAGACCTTCGCGAATTTGCCAATTCCTAACAGCGCTGGATGTTAATTTACCAAACCAGCCGGTTGGTTTGGGGATATTAAGATAACCTCCAGAGATAAGGATCTTGTGTAAAGCAGAAATCTCTCCATCTAAACCATCGTTTTCCCCATCTCCAAGAGTGAGATCATTAGAAAAAGGGCAAACAGCGCCTCTCTGTTGAGTTTGCTGTTGTTGCAAGACAGCAATCTGAGCTTGAAGTTTAAGGATAAGGGCTTGAAGATCAGCGAGATTCGCCGCTTGTGAAACGACAGGAGTAATAATTAGAGCTAAGACAAGAAATGGCCCCAAAAGATATTTTCTCATTATACTAAATTTAGTTAATAATTAAATTGATAATACTGGTAAATTCAGACTAAGTACATTATAAACAATAATGACCCCCCCCCCGCAAGGTTTAACCTTGCGGGGGGGTTACTAAAAACATAATTTTTTTAATTTTCTTATTTTTCTGGGTGCATTTTTTTCCAAATCTCTTCTCTTTCGGCCATATATTCTTCCATGGTCTGGTCGACCCTACGGCCACCGCTGGTCATAAAGATTTCTTTCTCTATGGCAAGCGCCTCTTCTGGGGAAAGTCCTGGATGCATCTTCTCCCAAAGCTCTTTCCTCTCTGCCTTATAATCCTCCATAGATTGCCCAATTTTAACCCCACCACTGGTCATGAAGATTTCCTTCTCTGCGGCAAGCGCCTCTTCTGGGGTTATCCCCCCGGCTTTTGTCTCTGGTTTATCGCTAAAATTTTCCATAAATTATATGATTTAAACTACTTTTAATACTCTTATAATACCCTCCTCTAGAATAACCTGGCAAGGGGATAACACGTGCTCCCGCCGAGAAGTTTCCCCTCTCAGCGAAGTGTTAACATTTTCTACAATTAAGCTAAGCTGAACGATTAATACTCCCGCATTGAGATCTGCGAATCGATTTGCTTGACGAACTCGATGGCAACAGAGACAACAATCAGAAGACTGGTCCCACCAATGGCCAAAGAAGCAATCCCTGTAACCCCCTGAATCAAGATAGGAAGAAGAGCAACAATACCCAAAAAGACAGCTCCAATTAAGGTTAGACGAGTTAAGATATTAGAAATATAAACGGCAGTTGAAGGACCAGGACGAACGCCAGGAATGAAGGCTCCGTTTTTCTGCAGATTCTCCGAAATTGCTTGAGGATCAAAGGTAATGGCTGAATAGAAATAAGTAAAGACCACTACTAAGAAGAAATACAGAGCTCCATAGAAAATCTGATTAGCCAACAAATCTTTAATCCCATTAGCAATCACCTGCACTACTCCACCGGTATAACCAGCTACAAAACTGGCAACCATTTGAGGAAAAAGAATAATGGAAATAGCGAAAATGATCGGCATAACACCAGCATTATTAACACGAATAGGAAGATAGGTTGAGGTGCCACCATACATCTTAGAACCACGAACCCGCTTGGCGTAAGTAACAGGGATAGGTCTCTCGGCTTCAGTCACAAAAACAATCGCCGCCAAGACAATAACTCCAGTGATGGCAAAAGCTAAGTACATCGGAACTTGAGAAACATCATAAGTAACAAGGAGTTGGGAAATAACTGAAGGCAGACGAGAAACAATACCAGCAAAAATCAAAAGCGAGACACCGTTCCCGACACCATATTCAGTGATCAACTCACCAATCCACATCAAGAGGATCGAACCAGCCGTTATTACAAAGATATTTACCGCCTGACCGAAGAGATCAAGAGGTAAGAGGACCCCTTGCTTCTGAAGCAAAACGAGTAAGGAAATGCCTTGGACGACACAGAGAGGAACAGTTAGAAGACGAGAATACTGAGCAACCTTGCGTCGGCCAGCTGCTCCTTCTTCATGGTAAAGCTGTTTGAGTCGAGGGAAAATAAGGGTCAATAACTGGAAGATAATAGAAGAAGTAATAAATGGCCCAACCCCCAACATCATGATCGAGAGATTAGACAAACCACCACCAGAAAAGATATTTAGAAGGCCAAAGAATTGGTTATTAGACAAAAAACGCTCAAGTTGGAGAATATTGACTCCAGGAATCGGGATCGAGGCTCCTAAACGGAAAAGTCCCAAGGCCACTAAGACAAAGAGAACTCGGTTGCGCAAACCTCGATCTTCGAGGACTAGTTTCAATTTATTATTAAAAGCCTCAAACATATTTACTCACCAGTTTTGGTTGAAGAAATTGAGCCACCGGCTTTCTCAATTTTCTTTTGGGCGGAAACAGAAACCAAGCAATTCTCAAATTTTAATTTCTTAGTGATCTCACCAGTACCAAGGATCTTAAGAGCAGGCAATTGGCCACGCTCACGTTTAATCAACTTCTTAGTAAGTAAGATTTGAGAATTGATGACATCACCATCCTTGAAAATCTTCTCGAGAACAGACAAATTAACAACGGCCGGCTTCACGCTCACTGTATTGAAACGATAACCACGCAGTTTAGGCAACTTCTTAATGATATCTCTCATTTCTGGACGTCGCTTATTGCCAGCTCGAGATTTTTGACCCTTCATCCCTCGGCCAGAAGTTTTACCTCTTTTCCCCCCACGACCAATAATCTTTTTGGAGCGACGGCTAGAATGCTTTTTTAAATCATGTAATTGCATATTAGGATTTTTTAGTCTTTAAACTCAATAAAGCCACGACTGTCGCGCGAGCAATGTTCAACTTATCTTTGCTTCGAGACAGTATCTTAGCATTAACATCATGAACTCCGGCTGAGGCCAAGACTACACGCAAGGCACTCCCTGCCACCAAACCCCGTCCTCGAGCAGGACGAAGGATAACCTGGACCGATTTGAACTTGCCAGTAACTTCGTGCGGAATAGATTTAGTCTTTGTTAGGGAGACCTTTATCATCTCTCTTTTCGCTTTGTTGAAAGCCTTAGTCATGGCCAAAGAAGTGTCCCCAGCTTTACCGATGCCAACCCCGACTCGTCCATTCTTGTCTCCCGCAACCATCGCCACAGAGAAAGAGAAACGGCGACCACCAGCAACGACACGAGCAACACGACGAATATTAATAACCTTCTGGTCAAATTCTGGCTTCTCTGCTAAAGGTCGACGACCATTGGAGGGACGACGAGAGCGATTACCAAAACCTCCCGCCGAACGATTACCGGCAAAAGAATTTTTGTTATTAGCTGTTTTTGGTTTAACTTCCATAATATTTTACATTTCGAGGCCACCAGTTCGGGCTCCTTCGGCGACAGCCTTGACTCGGCCAGTGTAACGATAACCCCCACGATCAAAGACGACCTTAAGAATTTTCTTGGCCTTGGCCTTCTCGGCTAATAATTTACCAACTTCTTCACTTTGTTTTATCTTGGCAAAACCGTCTTTCTTATCTTTGGTTCTCTTTATTTCTTGATCAACAGCAGCTACTAAAGTCTTACCGGCCTCATCATCAATAAGCTGAGCCACAATATGTTTGTTGGAACGAAAAACCGAGAGACGGGGGCGATTAGCTGTACCAGCCAAGACCGCCCGAACCCGAAGGTGTCGACGTTCCCTTTTTTCTTTTTTTGTTTTAAATCTGATGACTTTCATATGATGTATCTAGATACGACTTAAGCCGTAGCCCCAGCCTTCTTACCTTGCTTACGACGAACGACCTCATCTGAATAACGAATTCCCTTACCCTTATAAGGTTCAGTTTTCTTAAGAGAACGAACTTTGGCCGAGAAGCCACCGACTAATTCTTTGTCAATTCCAGAAACAGTCATCTGATTTTTCTCCGTTACAACCTTAAGGCCAGCCGGGATAGCAAGTTCAACAGGATGAGAAAAGCCGAGGTCAAGTTTTATCTTATCGCCATTGACGGCATAACGTAGCCCCACCCCTTCAATGAGAAGTTTTTTCTCGAAACCCTTGGTGACACCTTCTACCATGTTGCGAAGATGGGAAGCATAGGTACCAGATAGAGCATTGGCAAGAATAGATTTATGAGAAGGAGCAACAACAATCCCATCGGGAGTGATATCGATTTTCACATCGTCACGAAATTGACGAGAAAGTGCCCCAAGCGGACCATTAATCGACAATTTCCCTCCATCAAGGACGGCAGTGACTCCAGCTGGCAAAATAATCGGTTGTTTAGCAATTCTTGACATAATTTAAAAAATTTCGAACAAAGCTTCTCCTCCCAATTTAGCAGCACGAGCCTCTTTACCGGTCATGATCCCCTCCGGAGTAGACAGAAAGAGAGTACCGAAACCTTGGCGAACAGATTTGATATCAGTTGCTTTGAAATAAACGCGGCGAGAAGGTCGAGACAAACGCTTAACTTGATCAATCTTCGGTCGACCACCAGCATAGACTAGTTCACAAGTTAAAAACTTCTTAACTTTTTTCCCTCGACGAACAACGGACTGGAGGTACCCAGCCTTAACGAGAGCCTCAGCTAATGCCAACTTTAGATTAGAAGCCGGAATGGTAACAGACTCTCGCTTTGCGCGATTGCCATTTTTAAGCTGTATCAAAAAATCTGCGATTGAATCGTTTACCATGATGATTTACGGATCCCGGGAATCTTACCTTCATTGGCTAATTCTCGAAAACAGATACGACAGAGGCCAAAATCTCGCATATAGGCTCGCTTGCGCCCACAACGGAAACAGCGTCTCACTACTCGTGAGGCAAATTTTGGGGTCTTAAGTGCCCTTGCGATAACTGATTTTTTTGCCATGGATAAATAATAGGGCCCTTACGAGCCACCCTCTATCCTAACAGGAAAGAAGGCCAAATGTCAAACAATAGCCCCATAAAATTTAAAAAAGGCGCCTAAGTTCAAGCTTACCTGTCTCAGTGTCTAAAATAGTGAAAGTTGGAGGCGTAAAAACGCCACCCAGGGTACCTGGATTAGCTACAAGAGTTTCCTCAATCTGCCCAATCCACGGCTTGTGAGTATGACCATGAAAAACGAAATTATAATGCCCACAATCAAGCTCTGGCTTCGTCTGGTGGACAAAGGCCAACTTAAGGCCACCGACTTCCCACCTACCAATTTCGGGAAAAACTTCGAGATTCTTGTAATTCTCCGCCAGCGCAAAAAACTCCTCCCGTCTTATATCAGCATTACCGCAGACCACCTTAATCTCCCCTTTAAACTTCCCAACGAGCCAATCCAGTGTCTCCGGTGTCGTGACATCCCCACAATGGATAATCCCCTCTATTTTTTCTCTCTTTGCTATCAACAAAAAATTCTCCAAGTTGGCGAGATTATCATGAGTATCCGAAATAATCGCAATTTTCATATTCCCCATTATAACAAAAAACGAGGCTATGGCCTCGCTTTTTCAAAATTATTTTTTTGGTTGACTACTTAGCAGGGGCAGGTCTCTTGAACGGAAAACCAATCGCTTTGAAGAAAGCAAGAGCAGATTTTTTGTCCTTGGCGGAAGTGACAATGGTAATAGCTAGACCAAAAACATCTTTGAGCTCTTCGTCAGCGGTCTGAGGGAAAACAGTGTGCTCTTTAATAGGAAGAGTCAAATTACCAACCTCGTCAACAATCTTTGGGTCATAACCCTTGAAGTCACGAATACGCGGAATGGTCGTATTGAGAAGGAGATCTAGAAAATCATACATCCGCTGACCGCGCAAAGTCACCGCATAGCCGACAACGTCACCCTGACGGACCTTGAAGCTGGCAATAGATTTCTTCGCGCCACGAGGAGCTGGTTTCTGGCCAGTAATCTTGGCCAAGCGGTCGTCGACAAGCTCATTCCTTTTCTTATCCTTAGCTTTGCCAGTACCAGAGTTCACCACCACCTTTACCAAGTGAGGCAAAGACATAAGATTCTTGGCACCAAGTTCCTTCTTCAAATCCGGTAGAGCCTTTTCAATTTTATCTTTTAACTTTTGCATATTGCTTAAATTTCTTTACCACATTTTTTACAAACACGGAGCTTCTTCTTCCCTGTAATCTTTGCTCCTACTCTCACCCCCTTACCACAACTAGGGCAATAAAGAAGGACATTAGAGATATGCATCGGGTGAGACACATCAATTATCTGGCCTTTCTCCCCTTGCTTACGAGGCTTCTGATGTTTTTTCCTTAAATTCAAACCTTCTACCAAAACCTTATCTGTCTCCCGGAAAAGGCGAAGAACCTTACCCTGCTTACCACGGTCCTTCCCGGCAATCACTATTACATTGTCATTCTTTTTAATATTCATCCCGTTAGAAATTTACTTCATTATAATTAATCGACATTTTAAAACACATCGGGATTCCTCCTTGATTTACCTCGATACCTTCAATTTTTGAATTTCTAACGAGATTCATATTCTTGTTTAAACAACTTCTGGGGCAAGAGAAGCGATTTTCTGGTAACCGCGCTCAGAAATCTCTCGGGGGATAGGTCCAAAGATACGACCCCCACGAGGTTCCATCTTCCCTTTCTCCAGAATCACGACAGCATTCTCGTCAAAACGGAGGTAAGAACCATCGGCTCGACGGAAGGGACTTCTCTGACGGACAACCACCGCTCGCAAAACCTCCTTCTTCTTTGTTGCCTTGCGTGGTTCAGCCACTTGAACAGAAAGAACAACCAAATCTCCAATTCGGGCATAACGCTTTCTTGAACCACCAAGCACCTTGAAAACGCGACCAATTTTGGCGCCAGTGTTATCGGCAATTTTTACAATGGATTGTGGTTGAATCATAATCTTTTATCTAAATAACTTCGAAATGCTTGTCTTTTGACAGTGGTCGACACTCACGAATTGAGACCTCGTCACCAAGTTTAGCCTTGCTGTCTTCATCATGAGCCTTATACTTCTTAGACAAGCTGAAGTACTTACCATATTTGGGATGCTTGATGAAACGCTTAACTTCGACAACAACCGTCTTGGCCATCTTGTCAGACACCACTGTCCCCTTCAATACTTTTTTATTTGTTTTATCTGTTTTCATACACTTATTTCTTATTTGCTTGCCGGCTTATCGCTATTTAAACTGGTCAAAATTCGAGCAATATCGCGACGAGTATTCTTTCCTTCTTTCACATTCTTAGTTCGGCTACCAGAAATACCGAATTTAAATTTAGTCAAGGCCTCACGCTTCTCAATTAGCGTCTTCTTCAATTCTGTTTCTGATTTAGTTTTGAAATCTGTCTTTTTCATATCTTTATCCTAAATACTACACACTAATCCCTATCTACTAACGATACGGGTCTTGATTGGTAATTTAGCCCCGGCCTTGCGAAGAGCCTCACGGGCAACCGCCTCTGGCAAACCATCAATCTCGTAGATCAAGCGTCCAGGCCAAATCTGAACCTGATAACCCTTCGGGTCACCCTTACCCTTACCCATTCCTACCTCTGCCGCCTTAGCGGTAAAGGGCATGTCAGGAAAAACGCGAATCCAGAGCTTGCCGGTCTTGTGCATTTGGCGAGAGATAGTCTTACGCCCCGCCTCCAATTGATTGGAGCGAATACGACCAGCCGTTTCCGCCTTCAAACCAAAATTACCAAAAGAAAGAGTTGTCCCCCGAGTCGCCATCTTGGGCTTGTTGGGATTTACCCGCATGGTATGCCATTTTCTGAATTTTACTTTTTTTGGTATTAACATAATTAAACTTTATCTTTTTCAAAAATCTCACCGCGATAAATCCAGACTTTGATTCCGATCACTCCATAATACATATAGGCTTTCTCGCGAGCAAAATCAATATCAGCGCGCAAGGTCTGCAATGGAATCTGCCCCTTCTTCAGAGATTCTGTTCGACTCATATCAGCCCCACCCAAACGTCCCGAAAGGGTCACTTTAACTCCCTCAACGTTACGACTAGCCGAAACTTTCTCAACTGTCTGACGCAAAACACGACGAAAAGGGAGGCGCTTCTCCAAGCCTTCCGCGATCATGTAAGCAACAATGGCCGCATGAGATTCAGGGTCTTTGACTTCTTCAACATCGATAGTAA
Organism: uncultured Candidatus Saccharibacteria bacterium; assembly: GCA_964639285.1. Classification (GTDB taxonomy): domain Bacteria; phylum Patescibacteriota; class Minisyncoccia; order Phycocordibacterales; family XYD1-FULL-46-19; genus CAIPHT01. Next base: position 31,307 of record CAZXCI010000002.1, on the reverse strand, counting down.
TGTTCTTTGGTAAAGGTAATCTGGTGCGACGAAGTTCAGCGAGAATTTCGGTCTTTAGTTTATTGATACCATCGCCACCGCGGCCGATAATCATACCGGGGCGAGAAGTTTTGATGATAATTTTGTAAGTATCTTGACCACGCTCAATCTCAACTCGATCGATATAGTTACCGCGCAAACGCTTGGTTAAGAATTCGCGGAGAAGAACATCAGTCTTGAGGAAATCGCGATAATCCTTACCCAAACCAAACCAGCGTGACTGCCAGTCGCGGATAACGGTGAGCCTATGGGCATAGGGATGAACTCGATGTGTCATGATTATTTCTTAACTTCTGGCTCTTTAACAGCCAATTCAACATTAATATTACTTAAACGATGTCGAATCGGGAAAGCTCGGCCATGAGAAACAGGCTGGAAACGGCGCATAACATTACCCTTATCAACCGTAACATTCTTAATGTATAAATCTTCTTGGTCCTTCTTAAAATTAGCTTTGGCATTTGCCACCGCTGAGAGAACAAGCTTCTTAATTGGGGCCGCTGATTTCTTAACAATAAAATCCAACTCAGCCAAGGCCTGATTCACCGGTTTACCCTTAATCGCCTCCGCAACTAAGCGAGTTCGACGAGGAGACTGATGATGATTTTTAAGTAAAGCTTTCATAAAAATAACTATTTCTTGGCAGGAGCGTCCTTCGCGGCCTTAGCAGCGGAGATTTCGGCCTCCTTCTTCTTCTGTTCTATTTCCTTCTGCATCTTACCGCCATGTTTGGTAAACTTGCGAGTAGGGGAAAATTCACCAAGACGATGTCCTACCATTTCTTCGACGACCAAAACCTCAAGGTGCGAACGGCCATTGTGAACGCCAAAGGTAAAGCCAACCATTTCTGGGCTAATCTGACTGCGACGGGCCCAAGTCTTAATCACGCTAGATTCGCTAGGCTTCTTTCCCGCGATTTTCTTGAGCAAATTCTCGTCTACATAAGGACCTTTCTTAAGTGATCGTGCCATAATTATTTATAGTGACTAGCCGAAACGCTCGCTGAAGCAGTCTTCAAATACCGCCCTGACGAGCAAAAATAAACGCTCCAAAAGAGCTAGAAATAGCATAGCAAAACGAGCGATAATGTCAACAAACCCCCACACCTCTTGGCGTGGGGGTTTGGTTTAGGAATTCTTCTGCCTGAGAAATCTCTTAATTTACCCCTAATTGACTAAGAAGGGCCTTAATAGCACTGAGAGCGTTGGCTAATTCATTGATTTTAGCTTGAGAAACATTAGAAGAAGTTGACGATCTTGCCAAGACCGTAAAGATCGGGCTAGTCACACTAGGTGTGGCCTTCCCCGCTTCTCGAACAATGACCTTAACTGAAGATCCAATGGTGGTGGAGATGACGGCGACATTAGCTGAGCCAGTATTGGTAATATTCTTGTGGAAGTAGTAACAGGAAGCACCAACTTCACAAAGAAGAACATCCACATAAGGGATAGAGCCCGTTGTTTGCCAATTGAAAGTTTTGGTCGTGCCCTGGGTCCAGGTATTGCTAGAACCGCTAGAAGTTAAATTAGAGAGAGTGTTGGTAACAGGAGAAACTGGGCAAACAAATTGACAACTGGGACCAGTGCGAGGAACAGAAATATTCGTCCCTGGGCAAACGTACATATCTTGAGCGCAGACGGGAGTACCCGAAATCACGCTAAAATTATTAGATTGGAAGTGAGCACTCGTCTCGGTATTAGGATAATCAGAATTAATCATAAAACTGTAATCTCCGCCGGCGAGAGCATTAGCAGGTATCGTAAAATCATAAGCCCCATTGGAAGACAAGTAACTAGTAGCAAGGACGGGGTGATAAGGGCCATTAGGGTACTGAGCTCCCTTATTCAACTGTATTTGAACTCTAATCGGTCGAGGGAAATTGTTGGAGGAAAAACGAACTCCCACTTTTTGACCAGGGGAAAAGACCTCTCCCCCCCTCGGATAAGTGAAAGTGATAGAAGGACTAGCTTCGCCTCCAATCGTTACATAAACAATATTGCTCTGACCGACAGTTGAACCGACAGAAACTGGGTTCGAACCACTTGGCCAAGATTTGGATTCTTTAATAACTATCCTGTTGTCAGTCTTTGTCACCCAGCCATTTAACCAAGTTGAGCCCCCAAGCTCAAGATTCCCGATTTTGGCAGAATTCATTTGCTTCAAACGTTCCCCTGTAATAACAATCGCTCGATTAGAAGAATCAAAGGATACCCCGCTTATCCATGGCCCCTGTTCACCGACAATATAAATAGAGTTATCCGAATTTATGTTTAAATTAGACCCAGAAACTCTGCCATCGAGATTATCTGCCCAGCCGATATACCCTATCTGCGACCCATAACTCCCAGAGAACATTTGGGCGACGTCACAAGTTTTAATGACAGTATAAGAAATAGACTTCCCTCCCAACAAGGTAAGATAACTAATTTTATAAATATCATTGACCACTGGGACTTCGCTTGTCGAATAATAAGTGGTGCGACAACTATTTACATCGCCTGAATTACGACCAGTATTATTACGGAAACTAGCAGCGATTGGACTGTACGACTGAGGAATATACAACGTCTTATTAGTACCATTATCTATCTCTAAAACAAACTGCATCTTAAGTTTTTGAATACCGCTTTCATAAACCTGACTAATTACTCCTGATTTTTTCGTCACCGTAGGACCATTCTGTTGACTAGAGTTAGCAACAACCACCGTTAAGCTAGTTTTGGCTTCTTGAAGAGTAGGATCAACGCAAATTCCTCCAACAGGACAAGTGGCAGCAACAGACCCAGATCTAACAGTGAATCTGACAGTATAAGTACCAGGACTAGAATAGGCATGAGTAAAAGTGGAACCTTGATTAACGGAAGAATTGCTATTGCCACCAGCACCACCTGCCATTGCAAGGTCTCCCCAATCAACAGAGTAAGTTAAGTTAGTATTGCTAGGGGCGGTGACATTAAGGCTCCATGTCCCTGTCTGATTAACACTTAATGATGTCGGCCCAGAGACAGAGTTGATAGTAATTGAACTAGTGCTCTGGAGTCTCGCGATTTGGGCTAGTAAGGCTGCAACCTGCGCTTGCAACTCAGCGATTGTTACCGCTTGCGAAGCAACAGGAACAACAATCAAAGCCAAAACAAGAAGGGCTCCGAAAATATATTTTTTCACCCTGTTAGAAATCAAATTTGACATGATATTTGTAATTTTCACAAACTCCGTATTTCTAACGGGGTTCATTAAATTTTAAAGTTAATAATAAATTTATAATAAAACTTAGACAGCTATCCTCAGATAGCTTATCCATATATTATCATAAAAGCCCCCCCCCAACACAATTTGGGCGGTGGATAAAGAAAACCCCCTGTTTCAGCAAGAAACAGGGGGTTTTATTTGAAATTTAGCGTTTTTTCCCAACCTTGCGACGAGAGACGACGAGATGATTAGAATATTTCTTCGGATGACGAGTCTTGCGTCCACCAGTAACTTTACCCCACTTCGTCTTTGGACGCTTGGTTCCACGGCCCTGAACACCTTCTCCTCCTCCGTATGGGTGATCCACTGGGTTCATGGCGGTGCCACGGACAGTTGGGCGGATACCAAGCCAACGTGAGCGACCAGCTTTGCCGATCTTTACAAGTTTATGTTCGTCATTAGAGACTTCTCCGACCGAGGCCCAAGCTTTGTCGCTAACTTTACGGACTTCACTTGACGGCATTTTGATCGCTGTATAACCAGCATCATGGGCCACAACTTCAGCATAAGAACCGGCCGAGCGGACAAGTTTGGCGCCACCTTCTGGCTTCACTTCAATATTGAAAATAAAGGTGCCGACAGGAAGCTTAGACAAAGGCAAACGATTACCTGGCTTGATATCTGCCTCCTCAGAAGCAATAATCACTCCCCCAACCTTGATGGCCTTAGGCAATAAGTGATAACGTCGCTCACCATCTTTGTAACAAACTAGAGCGATGAAACCCGAGCGATTAGGATCATATTCTATGGTCTCAACTTTGGCCGGAATATTTATTTTATTATAAAGAAAATCAATCTCACGGTAGAGGCGTTTGTGGCCACCCCCCTTATGACGAACAGTAATGCGACCATCACTATTGCGACCAACATGACGCTTCCCACCTACGGTTAAGGCCTTGTGAGGTTCGCTCGCGGTAAGATACTTACGATAGTCAATCGAGACAAGATTACGACGTGATGGAGTTGTAGATGAATACTTTTTCATATTTAAACAATTTCAATTTTATCGCCAGTCTTCAAATAAACAATTGCCTTCTTAACCCCAACCTTACTCCCCCGAATCCCTCGCCTGAAGGTTTTCTTGGCTGGAAGATTAACGATATTAATCTTGACTGGAACAACCTTATATTTGGCAACAAAAGCCTCTTTGATCAAAGGTTTGGTCGCGAAAGGATCAACAACAAAAACGTAGCCTCCTCTCCCCGACAGGTCAGTCGATTTCTCAGTAATACGAGGCGAGCGTAAGACTAAAGTATTTTTAAATTGTTTACCGATTTTTGACATAATGATTATTCAGCTTTAGCTCGAGTCTTAAGGACGGCCAAACTTTCAGCGGGATGAATAATGACTAAATATTTATAACTCAACAAATCCAAAATATTAAGGTTGCGAATATCCATGGCTTGAGAGCTCGAAATATTGCGGAAACTGCGAAGGACTTGGCCGTCAGCTTTAGGCAAAGCGATAAGCGCGCGATTTCCTTTCTTGTAATTAATTTTGGTAAAACCGGCTTTGGCTAAATTGTTAAGATAAATCTGAGCTTGCTTGGTCTTGGCTTCAGCCAAGGGCAAATCTTGTACAAAGAGAACCTCGCCTTCCTTCAACTTACGAGACAAAACGGTCAAGAAAGCTTTGATGCGCATCTTCTTGTTGACCTTCTGACTATAGTTTTTCTCAGAGAGAGGACCGTGAGTAACACCACCTCCTTCCCAGATTGGCGAACGAGAGGAACCATGACGAGCTCGGCCGGTCCCCTTCTGCTTGTAAGGCTTCTTGCCTCCACCACGAACCTCTGAGCGATCCTTGGTATCAGCCGTTACGCGACGGAGATTAGCCTGAAGGGCTGTCGTTACTTGATAGACTAAATCATCATTCCACTTCACACCAAAAATTGCTTCTGGCAATTCGGCCTTACCTGATTCCTTTCCTTCAAAATTGTAAACTTTTGCTTCGATCATATTTATTTACTACTTGGCAACTATTTCAACCAAAGTTCCCTTACGTCCAGGAATTGCTCCTTTAATAAATAGCTGATTATTTTCTTTATCAACACGAGCAATAATAAGATTCTTAACAGTGACACGATCGCCACCCATTCGGCCGGCCATGCGCATGCCTGGCAAAACACGTTGCTTGCCACCAGCGCCGATCGAACCTGGTTCACGTTCCGAATGCTTCTGACCATGACTACGACGACCTCCGTGGAAGCCATGGCGCTTCACCACACCTTGGAATCCCTTACCTTTAGAAACAGAGCTGACAACCACCTTGTCTCCTTCAGAGAAAGCAGAAACATCAATCATCCCCCCAACTTCAGCCATCGGCAAAGCACTAACCTTGTTATTAATTTCTTTGATCGTTGAGAAGCCTTGTTCACGGTCAGCCAAAGCTTTCTTTACTAAACCTTGCTGAGGCTTCTTGAGACTCTTCATTCGGCGATCATCATAACCAAGAACCATAGAGTCATACTTATCATCTTTGCCCGCCTTTTTTAGTTCCAAGACAAAAATTGGCCCAGCCGAGACGACTGTCCCAGGGATCACTTTGCCCGACTCATCGAAGAGCTGAGTCATCTTCTCTTTTTGTCCAAGAATAAATTTCATAAAAAGTCTAAAAAGGCAAAAACAAAAGCTCGTTCGAGCTTGGATTAATACTAACAGAATACCTCCTAAAGTCAATATTTAGGGTGTCGAAGAGCTAGTTGTGGTGCCAATAGTAGTAACTTGAAGTTCGGTGCTGCTCGCAGTGCTAGTGCTGGTCTCACTGGGAGACGGCCCATTAAGACGGCCAGGTAGCAAAAGGTAGGCCAAGCCCCCAATGACAATGATTAGGACGATAAAGAGGGCAGGCGATGTTTCTTTGAGTGTCGACATAATCTTTAGTGTGATTATACACCCGAACAAACTAAAAGCAAAAAGCCCCCGAAGGGGGCCTTTTGCTATAGCATTTTAACATCAATATTCACACCGCTTGGCAAACTGAGATTCGTTAGACTCTCAATAAGCTTAGGTGAAGGATTAGATATATCAATCAGACGCTTGTGAACACGCATCTCAAATTGCTCGCGAGAATTCTTGTCAATGAAAGAGCTGCGATTGACAGTATACTTCTTGATCTCGGTTGGCAATGGGATCGGGCCCTCGATTTTGCCATCATAACGGGCCGCGGTATCAACAATTTGCTTAACGCTCGCATCAAGCACTTTGTGCTCGTAGGCGGAGACACGAATTCTCAACTTAGCTAATTCTTTAGCCTCCTCTTTCTTCGCTTTTGTTGTTTTTTTGGCTTTTGTTTCTGTTGGCATAATGATATTTTGCTTATCTCGTGATCCGCAACTAGTGGATCTGATGAGATCTAGGCAAGAATTTTAAGGACCACACCGGCACCAACAGTCTTACCTCCCTCACGGATAGCAAAGCGGTGCTTTTCTTCCAACGCAACTGGAGAAATCAATTTGACAGTAACGGTGACAGTGTCTCCAGGCATAACCATCTTAACATCTTCTGGCAAAATAACTTCACCCGTAACGTCAGTGGTGCGGATATAGAACTGAGGCTTGTAGCCAGCGAAGAATGGGGTATGACGACCACCTTCTTCCTTGTTTAAGACATAGACTTCAGCAGTGAATTCAGTGTGAGGAGTAATAGAACCAATCTTGGCCAAAACTTGACCACGAGTAACATCATCCTTCTTAAGACCACGCAAAAGAATCCCAGCATTATCACCAGCCATACCTTCGTCGAGTTGCTTGTTGAACATTTCAATACCAGTGACAGTGGTCTTGACAGTTGGCTTGAGACCGACAATTTCGATTTCTTCACCAACCTTCACTACCCCGCGCTCAATACGACCAGTGACAACAGTCCCTCGTCCTTCAATTGAGAAGATATCTTCAATCGGCATAAGGAAAGGTTTCTCAACTTCGCGAACAGGATCAGGGATATATTCATCCATGGCGTTAACGAGATCCATAATCTTCTTAGCCCACTCATCATCAAGACTTGTGGCTGACAAAGCCTTAAGAGCCGAACCACGGATAACTGGGGTATTAGCTCCATCAAAACCTTGTTTAGTAAGGAGTTCGCGAACCTCTTCTTCAACCATATCAACAAGCTCTTTGTCGCTTTCAGGAATCATATCAACTTTGTTGATGAAAACAATGATCTTAGGAACGCCGACCTGGCGAGCCAAGAGAATGTGCTCACGAGTCTGAGGCATAAGACCATCAGTTGCGGCAACCACAATAACAGCCCCGTCCATCTGGGCGGCACCGGTAATCATGTTCTTAATATAGTCGGCGTGACCTGGGGCGTCGATATGTGCATAATGACGCTTAGGTGTGCCGTACTCAGAGTGGTGGAGGGCAATGGTAATTCCACGAGCCTTTTCTTCTGGGGCATTATCAATGCCATCAACCCCTTCAACGCGCGCTGTGTAGCCTTGGTCCTTCGCAAGATTCAAGGTATGCAAAATCGACGCGGTCAAGGTAGTCTTGCCGTGGTCAACGTGGCCAATAGTACCAACGTTAACGTGAGACTTCGAACGATCAAATTTTTCTGCAGCCATGTTAAATTAAAATTAATGATTAATAATAAAGTTGTAACAAATTAAAAGCAGTGCCGAAACACTCCGTATATACTAAACAAAATGCCAAGATAAGTCAATAAAAAGCCCTAGAATCAATAAGCCCCCGGTTGCGCTTCGCGCAACCGGGGGTCAAAACTACTCAGACTTCCTACCCCTTCATCTTCGCCGGGGGGATGACCTCCGGCAGGCACTCTGGATTCAAGAGGACCACGTCTTCCCGATGAAAGAAGTGAATCCAATTTCCATCCTTGATCCACTCAGCTGGGACCTCGTCATTGGTGAGATAGATCCGGCCAGGGAGATTGTCTTTAACTCGAAGGGTCGTCCCCATTAGATAAGGAAACTCTCCTCCCCGGTGTCCGGACCAATTGTACTGATCCGGAACAATGATTTCACCCGACGGATCAGCTTCTTTATAACTCCTAGATCCGGGAAGGATCCGGTAGATAGGTCCCTCTGCCTCGACCAGCTGATCGCGAAAGAAGAATTCAACCGGATGGTTCTTTCCTTCTAAGAAAACCCGATCCCCCTTAATCCAGGGATCAACCAGCACGACCCAGTCGTGTAAGGTACCAGTTTGACAGACCACCTCGTCACTAGTGACGGTGTACGAGGGCATGTTATCGTCCAAAAGGACCCAGACACCCTTGAGTTTTTCCGAAAATGGAGGACCATCGATAGGTTCATCGATGTCCGGAACATACAACGGGGTAGTCCCTGGATCCACCGCACAGCCTGTCAAGGCTAGGGCAAAAATACACAAGAAAAACACGCTACCACCGATGACCAAAAGACTCAAACCCAACTTTCTCATTGCAAGGACCTTTCTTTTTAACCTCCCTCTCCTTTGGACCACCCCTTGTGGCCTCAGGTTTAAGAGAACATTTACTCTGCTCTCCATTATAGCATATCTTAGTTTTCTGTCAATATACAAGCAAAAACCCCTTATTTAAGGGGCTTTTGCTTATTACATTTAAACTTTAGGCTTACTTCCGAGATTCAACAATAGTCTGAGCAACATTCTGTGGGATAATAGCGTACTCTAAGAATTCCATCGTGAAATTGGCCCGACCTTCGGTCATCGAACGAAGAGTGGTCATGTAACCAAACATTTCAGAGAGAGGAACTTTGGCCGTAATAACCTTAAGATCGCCACGCTCGGTCATTGATTCGATCTGTCCACGTCGAGAAGAGAGGTGGCCAGTGACATCGCCCATGAATCTATCAGGGGTTGTAACCTCAACCTTCATAATTGGCTCGAGCAAAACCGGTTTGGCTCGTTTGGCTGCATCTTGCAGGGCCATCGAACCCGCCATCTTGAACGCCATTTCAGACGAATCAACTTCATGATAAGAACCGTCATAGAGCTCTACCGAAACATCGACAACCTCGAAACCAGCCAAAATACCACGAGACAAACCTTCACGAATCCCCTTCTCCACGGCTGGGATATATTCACCAGGAATAGCTCCCCCCTTAATGTTGTTGATAAATTCAAAGTTAGCTTCGCGTTTAACATTCTTGGCAATCTTCTTGTCAGTCTCCACTTCCTTAGGCAAAGGTTTGATACGAATACGGACATGACCATATTGGCCTCGACCACCAGACTGTTTGACATATTTCCCTTCCGCTTCAGCTTCGCCAGTGATGGTCTCCTTGTAAGCCACCTGTGGTTTACCAGTATTGGCCTCAACATTAAATTCACGCTTCATGCGCTCTACCAAGACCTCAAGGTGAAGCTCTCCCATCCCAGCAATAATTGTCTCCATGGTCTCCAGATCAGTCTTAATCTTGAAGGTTGGATCTTCGTCAGACAATTTCTTCATCGCAATACCCATCTTCTCTTGGTCAGCCTTCGTCTTCGGTTCAATGCGCATCTCAATAACCGGTTCAGGAACTTTGATCCCTTCAAGAATTATTGGACGATTTTCATCACAGAGAGTGTGTCCGGTCTTGGTATTCTTGAGTCCCACAATCGCGGCAATTTCCCCGGCATAAACCTCCGGCACTTCTTCTCGATGATTGGCATGAAGACGGACAATACGACCGACCCGTTCTTTCTCCTGATTGATAGAATTATAAACATAAGAACCAGACTTAAGAATCCCTGAATAGACGCGGAAGAAGGTGAGTTGGCCAACAAAAGGATCAGCCTGCATTTTGAAAGCAAGGGCCGAGAAAGCTTCGTCATCAGAAGTCTTGCGAACCTCCTCTTCCCCTGTTGTCGGGTTAATTCCTTTGATACCAGGCATATCGAGAGGGCTTGGGAGATAGTCAACGACAGCGTCAAGCATCAACTGAACTCCTTTGTTCTTAAGAGCCGAACCACAAAGAACTGGGAAGATATCGTTGGCAATAACCGCCTTGCGCAAAACACGCTTGAGGTCAGGGACTGATATCTCCTTCCCCTCAAGATAGTCCGTTGTCAATTTCTCGTCATTCTCAACAATTCGCTCTACTAATTCAGCCCGGGCCAACTTAGCATCCTCAAGATATTTTTCAGGAATTTCAATTTCTTTAATGTCTTTACCTTTGTCTCCTTCGAAGAGGTAGCCCTTCATCTTTAGCAGGTCAATAACTCCTTCGTGCTCAGAGTCGACACCGATCGGAAGTTGAGCTCGAACAGCTTTCTTTGACAGACGATCTAAAATAGTTTTGAAAGAATGCTCAAACGAAGCCCCCATACGGTCAAGTTTGTTAACGAAACACAAGCGAGGAACCTTACTTTCATCAGCATAACGCCAGTTAGTCTCAGATTGAGGTTCGACACCGGCCACTCCATCGAAGATAACAACCGCGCCGTCGAGAACACGCAAAGAACGCTTCACCTCAACGGTGAAGTCAATGTGTCCCGGAGTATCAATAATATTTAAACGATGCTTGCGATCAACATTATTCTTATCATAAGAAGGAGTCCAGAAAGCAGTGGTCGCAGCCGAACAAATAGTGATACCACGCTCACGCTCTTGCTCCATCCAGTCCATGGTAGCCTCGCCCTCATGAACTTCACCGATCTTATGAGAAATACCAGTATAAAAAAGAACGTGCTCAGAGACCGTCGTCTTACCAGCGTCGATATGAGCAATAATTCCAATATTACGAACCTTCTCCAAGGGATAATCACGCATGATTTTAGTATTAGAAGTTGGACTTCAATTGTGCTCGAAGTCCAACTTCGAACACGTTAATTATTAATTATTTTTTGCGAGCCAGGGCAAAGTGAGCAAAAGCACGATTGGCTTCGGCCATTTTATGAACATTCTCACGCTTCTTAACGGCATCACCTTCGTTCTTGGCTGCAGCCATAATTTCGTCGGCCAATTTAATCGCCATACCCTTACCTTTCTTCCCCTTAGCGGCCGCAATAATCCAACGGAAAGTTAGGGCCTGCTTACGTTCAGGGCGAACCTCGTGAGGAACTTGGTAATTGGCTCCTCCCACACGACGAGAACGTACCTCGACTTGGGGGGCAACATTACGAATAGCCGCCTCAAAAACTTCTAGCGGTTCTTCCTTGGTCTTCTCCTTAACGATTTCGAAGGCTTTGTAAACTAAAGATCGAGCAACATTCTTCTTGCCTCGTTCCATAATGTAATTGATAAGCTTCTCAACCTTAAGTGATTGGTACTCGTGGTCGGGGCTTAGTCTCTCGGTTTTTTTAGTTGGTCGTCGCATTTTTTGCTTTACTACTTTACTACTCTATTACTTTTTTGCTGGCGCTCCAGCTTTGGGCTTCTTGTTACCATATAAAGAGCGACCTTGGCGACGCTTCTCAACCCCAGCGGTATCTAAGACACCACGGACAATGTGATAACGAACACCCGGCAAGTCCTTAACCCGACCGCCACGAATCATGACGACAGAGTGCTCTTGCAAGTTATGGCCCATACCTGGGATATAAGCCGTGACTTCCATCCCGTTGGTCAAACGAACACGAGCAATTTTACGCAAAGCGGAATTTGGCTTCTTAGGAGTAGTCGTCTTGACCTGCAAACAAACACCTCGCTTGAAAGGAGAGGGATAAAAAACCGGACGATTCTTAAGAGAATTAAAACCGCGCGCCAAAGCCACCGTGGTCGACTTGCGACGGGCAGTCTTTCTTGGCTTGCGGATTAATTGATTGATTGTTGGCATGAAAGGTAATAAATAAGCTCGCCTAAGCAAGCAGACTACACTTTAATACAAAGTCTTTTAAAATGCAACACCCGCCCCCCTATCTTATCCCAAATCTTGTCCGATATTTTATCCCCCCTTTCGCGGTAAAAATAAAAAGAAATTGTCCAGGCAATAGACTCCAGACAAAACAAAGAAAGCCAGCCACAAAAAAAACCATTTCCGAAGGAATAGAGTAATAAAGAATAAATTGAGTTCCCCAAAAAGCATCAGAAAAAATGCCTCCAACCAAAGAAAGAGCTCCCGCTAAGAAAAATTTTACAAACCCAGAAAAAATGCTCTGAAAAATAGTTTGGAGTTTTGGTAGAACAAAATCAGTTAAATCTTTAATCAAATTAAAAATACCTTCAAGAGACTTACTCCGAATAACCACCAAAAAGGGAAGGGCAAAAAATTTAGCTAGAAGAAAATTTTCTCCAAATTTTTCTTTTAATTTGTCTCCAAAGACATAAAGCCAACTAGGAATAATAATGACAAAAATCACAAAACCTAACCCAATTGCAATCAAAGAGCCCATTGTGTGGAGCAATAGATGTAAAAACAAAAATTGACTAATGAGAACCTCAAAAGAAACTCCGAAAAAATCCCTTACTCTTTCAAAATTAAGAAAATGTAAAAAGTTAAAAGCGTGAAGAAAAAAGATTACTCCACAAATCAACCAAAGCAAACTGCTAAATAGGCCCCATTTTTTTGACATCACCAAATAAGACTAATATTGGTTCGCCCCAATCTTGCCAGGAACAAACAAAAGATAAAACAAGAAAATAAAATTAACCATCGGGACAACCATCAAAAGAGAATACCAGCCACTCAGACCAAGATCGTGGCATCTTTTAGCATACAAGGAAAAAATAACAAGAGTCATTCCGATAATAAAAAGCAAAACTACAGCATAAAGAATGACTGCCCCTCCGTAAGAAAGTGTTCCTTCAGGCAAAGAAGAAGCCGTTAATGCCCCGCCCAAGCCAATGGCTATAAAAACAAAAAATGACAAGGCTAATGATCCCAAAAAACGCAGGCGACCAATTTTGCCAGAAAAAAGTTTTTTCAACATATTTTTAAATTAAAAATTCAATGCGAACCTAAATTAATAATAGTCCAATTATTATAGCACAGACTCAGGCAAGCAGACTATATCCCCGTGAGGAGGGAAAAAATCGTAATTAAGACTTTGTCAATGATAAAACCAAAACCGAAGATAACCGCCAAGATAAGGACCAGCTGATAACGATGAAAGATCTCGACAAACTTAGAATGAATAGGAAAAAAGGAGAGAAGGATAGTCGAACCATCGAGAGGAGGAATGGGAATTAGATTGAATAATCCAAGCATTATATTAATCAAGACAATTGTTGAAAGAATAGGTAAAGCCTGGACTCCGAGTATAGAAACACCCAAACCTGTCCGGATAAATAAGCCAAAGATAATTGCAATAGTAAAATTAGAAGCCGGACCCGCTATGGCCACATAAGCCGGGCCATTCTTAACCTTCAAATTATAAGGGTTATAAGGTACCGGCTTGGCCCAACCAAAGACAATCCCTCCGGGAAGGAGTGACAAGACCAAGGGCACAATAATTGAGCCAACAGGGTCAAGGTGGGGAATAGGGTTAAGAGTTAAGCGCCCAGCCATCTTGGCTGTCGGATCACCCAAGACGTAGGCCATCCAGCCATGAGAGACTTCATGAATAACCACCGACATCACCAAGACGGCAAGGGAGAAAATAAAACCAATAGATAATGCATCCATAAATTAAAAGTTGCCAAACAGGCAAGTTAATGATAACATGCAGGCACCAATATGAAAACATGTCCAATCTGCGAAAAAGGTTCGATAGTGGTCGGGGGCTACTCCAACCGTGTTCGTGCTACCAAATATAACGCCATCCCTAAGCAACGCAAACAACCTAATTTGCAATGGGCCAAGACTGGCGACGGTGCCCGTATCAAAATCTGCACCAAATGTCTAAAAGGAGGGAAGAATCTTCTTGTTAAGACAAAATAAATAAAAATAAAGTTCCCCTGCCTGCGGACCGCAGAATGGGGAACTTTTGAAGACAAGCCACTTCACTCCTGGGGAGGATAAAAGGAAGACCACCCGCAAGCAGGACAGACATATTCATCTACTCTTCCGCCAAGATCAGGTTCAAATCTCTGATCAAGCCTCAATTTTCCAATGCACCCAGTCTTAGGACAAGGAATGTCTGTCAGGACGCTACTAGACTCATTCATAAAAACACCTCCTTTCGATTATGCCGGGAACAAAAAAACACGAAAAACATTACCTTTTCCTTTATAACATATTCCTCGGGTGAAAGAAAGTTACAAACTGATACTTTGCCCGTCAGATTTTAATCTGATTGTCCCCAGATCTTTGGTTTGCAAGGTATCGATCCCAGCCGTCTTAAGCCAACCAAGAGTCTCTGGACTCGGATGATTATAACGATTTTCCTCGGCAACCGAGATAATGGCCAACTCTGGCTTTACCGCCCTAAAAAAAGCTAAGGAGTTCGAACTCTTCGCCCCATGGTGACTAACTTTAAGAACGTCGGACTTAAGATTGGGAAAATTTTGAGCCAATAATCGATTTTCTAATTTAAGAGACGCGTCTCCCATGAATAAAAAGGATGTTGAAGCATAAGTGAGCTTCGCAATTATCGAACTATAATTACTGTCGGGCTTGCCACCACGTGGACCCCAAGTGGCAGGCTGAGCAGAAAGAACTTCTAAATAGACATCGGGAGCTAAAATTATTTTTGTCCCTGTCTTAGCAATCAAGTGAGAAGATTTTTCTTCTTTGACTCTCCCTTGCACCTTCTTGTATACAGCCGTTGTCGCCTCAAAAGCTGGTTCGATGAAACCAGAAACATCATAACGGTCAAAAACTTCGGGGAAACCCCCAATATGATCTTGGTCAGGATGCGAACCTAGGACAAGATCAATAGAGCGATCGAAGAAAGGCATAACTTCACTTAAAGCTCGGATCACACTTCGATCTGGTCCCCCGTCAATCAAAACCTGATTCTTGTTAGGAGCGGTAATCAAAATAGCGTCACCCTGACCCACGTCCAAGAAAGCAACTTCTAAATATTGACTTGGCGTCCCCCACCACACGGCCAGCCATACCCCAGCGGTAGAAATGAAAAACAAGAAAATTAACCCCCAACGATATTTCATCAAGATGATTATAACAAACTAGCAAAGAGATGGGCCACCTTCAGGATGTAGGCAAGCAGAAAATAAGTTGGGTAGCTAAAGAGAAGAGATAGGGAGTTTGAGACAAAACCAACGACCCCAGTTAAGAAACTTAGGAACATGGCAATAGGTATAGGGGGCAAAACAAAAATATTAGAGACAAAGCCAACAAGAGAAGCATTACCTACTTTATAAAGTAACCAAGGGTAAACCGCGAGCTGGGCACCAGTGGTGGTGCAAACTAACTCCTTTAAACCACCCCAAATGCCCGTGCGAGAAACGACCTGGCTACGCGAGGTCGCATCTCTCACAGGCTCAGAAACAGGGCTCGTGAGAAGTCGTTTCTCGCGTAGCCAGATGCGACTTCGCACAAGCTCAGCAAGTTTGTCTATTCCCCTCTCCACAACTGGCGACAAATAAATCAAGCCCAAAGTTGCCAAAAAAGAAAGTTGGAAGCCAAGATCAAAAGCAAGCAGGCGAGGATTCCACAAGACCATAAGGAAACCAGCAAAAATAAGGGCCACGCCGGCATCATAATTTCGCCCAAAACGCCGGGCGATAAGGGCAATCGCCCCCATCACCGCTGACCGCACAGCGGCAGCTTCACCTCCCGTCATCAATACAAAAAGAAAAATAGAAACCAAGCCAAGCAACCAAGAAAAAATAGGAGTAAGCCAAGCAAAGAAATAAAGAACACTCTCGACCACAATCGTAATATTGTAGCCAGACAAAACGATGATGTGAGAGACCCCCGCTCGACGGAATTCGTCTTCAGTTTTTTTCCCCAGACCTCCCTTATCACCCAAGATCAAACCACCAGCAAGAGAAGCCGCCGGTTCAGGCAAGGTTCGCCTCAAATTAGTGAGAAAATTATTCTTAAGAGCAAAAAGCTTCGCTTTGACAAATGAACCATTGCTCCGGGAAACGATCTTGAGCTTCGGCTGATAGACAATTTTCTCAATTCCCCGCACTAATAAATAGTTTTGATAATCAAAAATTGTTCCCTGGTCAGTTATGAAGTTCTGAGGTTTTTCTATCTTCCCCACTAACTCCACTTGGTCGCCATAGGCATAATCGGTAAAATTGTCGGTGATAACTAAAATCTTTGGACCAGTGAGAGATGCGACTTCAGGTGAGCCCCGCCTGCCTTGCGTTGCAAAGCATTGCGGGCAGGCCGAAGTCGTTTCTCGCACGGGCCCGGCCGACACAAATTGAACCACCAACCTCGTTGAAATATCTCGCCGATCTGGATCACTGATAATCATCCCCGCACAAGGTTTATTTGGCAATTTACAATCAAGTAAGAAATTGTCAGACTTCTGGCTAAAATTGAAGCGAATAAGCCCCAAAATCACCCCAACAAAGATAATAGCAAGAACTAAGAAAAACTTTTGCCTCTTAAAAAGGAAAAACAAAATCAAAAAAGCCAAGGCCAGAAGCAAGAATAGCCCCGTCCAAGGTAAAGACCAAACGATAAAGCTCGAGAGAGTAACCCCACCAAGAAAGCCAAAAATTAATAGAAAGAAAGTTCTCCTTAGCTTGGCCATTGCATAAAATATGACTTTTGATATTATAAAAGAGGACTCTCGTCAGCTGGTCGTACTGCGACTCTCCCTGATAATTCAGGGATGCGAAAGGGATTGGTTGTGTTTTCGTCCGAGAACACAAAAAATTAAACAAAAAAGGTTGTCCCCGTATCACCAAATCCAAGGCAACCTGGCGAGACTCCATGAGCAGGCTTTGTAGCTTGCTCTTTTTTAAAACAACTCGGCTTGAGCCTTGCTCCCCTCGTCCATAGCTTTGTTAGCAAGACTGTCTGCCTCGACATTCTGCTCGCGCGGAATATGGACAAAGGATAATTGATGAAAATCGGCCACTCGTGCATTCCAAACCTTCATGAAGAAGGGCACTAATTTTTCTTCTTTGATCTGGTACTCGCCTCGCAATTGCCGACAAACCAATTCACTGTCAAGCCTAATCTCTATGGGCAAATCTCGGATTTTCTCTTTACCGAAGACCTTCTTAAGCGTCTCCAAACCAAGCAAAATCGCTTGATACTCGGCCTCATTATTCGTCACTGTCCCCAGAAAAAGATGGGCCTTACGAATCAACTCGGCCTTCTCGTTGCAAATAAAAACCCCCGCTCCCGCCGGCCCCGGATTCCCTCGCGAACCCCCATCGGTGTACATAATAATCTTTTCCACCTCTCCATTATAACAAGGAGAAAAACAATTAAAAAGGACCGAGGGAGAACTCCCTCGGTCCAAAAAAGTGAGGCCTCAACAAGCCGAGACTATCTCTGCCGGCACAAGGCATGCATGATGCCAGCCCCAGGTGTCGACAACGAGGTACTTGCCACATTGAAACTCGACTGTTCTGTTGAAATAATCTCCTTCATAGCCGAAATCCGTCACGGGTAGACCCATTGACTCTAATTCGTCATGAGTCAAAGCGAAATCAACTCCCCCCTTGTTTGCATCGTCAGAGTCAATCGGAGCAATGATGATATGTGGCAAAGCAAACTCCTTCAAAGTCCCGGTGAGATACAGATGCCGACGAGGATCTCCGAAGTCCTCATAATTTTTTTTCCTCTGGCAAGCCCAGGTCTGCAGAAAAGACAGAGGGATGAACACCCTCACCGGCTGTTTGGTAAAACACTCCGGAAAGCAAGCAACAAGGCGACGCGACAATTCGTCTGTTGGTGGCGTCTTCACCTGACAGAGAGCCAGCATAACCAGTTTGTTTGTCTCGCCGATCTTGCTAATCTCTCGCCAATTTTTGTAACCGGGCCACTCGGTCGCAGAAAAGACCAGGTCTTGGAGAGTTTGACAGACCTTATCAAGGTCACGATTACTTCCCAAAACCAAATCCCAAAGAGAAATCCAAAGACGAAAAACTCTCTGATAACGGGAATCAGTCCCGTCGCTGTTTTTGCTACTACTCATAGCAAGTCTCCTTTTGTTAAAAACCAACTACCCATTGGCGTGTCACCCACTTTAGGTAACATTATCTATTTAATAGAGAAACACATTTCGACCAAAGAGTCAAATGAAAATCAGGCCTTGAAAAATAAAGAGTTATCAACATTTTTTATTGTAATCCTAGCCAGTTTTAATATACTAGAGTCGCACGAAAAAAAATGATCAAGATAGAACAAGATTATCATAAGAAAAAATGTTGGGGGATGATCTCCTCCGTTGATGTCTATAAATGTGATCCCAAGAAAATTACCAGCAAAAAAGAGATTCAGAAATTTGTCATCGCCCTATGTAACCACATCGACATGAAGCGTCATGGACCAACCTTGATTGAACGCTTCGCCGAAGGCGAACTTGCGGGCCACTCGGCCATGCAATTCATTGAGACATCAAGCATCACCATGCACTTCGATGACCAACACAATAACCGTGCCTTCATCGACATCTTCAGTTGCAAATTTTTCGACCACAAAGAAGCCGAACGCTTTTGTCGAAAGTTCTTAGGAGGAAGCAATTCCAAATCTGTCTATTACTTCCGCCATTAAAAGACTCAGCTGCTAGATCTTTTAAGATCCACAATCCGAAGTCTTAACTCGGGATAATTTTTGAACATTGACTTCTCAAGAGTAACCAACAAGTCAATCTTTTCCCCTTTTTCTAACTTAATATCACCGAAGATATGGGTAGAATCATCTGGTGTTGGACTAGCAAAAAAACCAATGGCTGAAATCTTCGTTCCGTCAGATTTTTTAAAAATTAATTCTAAGTGCAAGCCTCCATTACCAAAATACTTTGCCTCAAAAATCTCCACCGCCCGAAGCCAGAAGACAGGCTTAGGGTTCTCCATGCCAAAGGGGGCCATTGGTTCAATCATTTTATAAGTCGCCCAAGTTAATTGATCAAGAGAAAGTTCCTCGTCAGCCAACGATTCAGTTACGACTTTAGTTTTTTTCAATTTTCGGGCTGAGGCCAAGAGGCGCTCCTCCAGCTCAAACTCCTTAAGAGGATCAAGAGAAAACCCCGCCGCCATGGCGTGCCCACCAAAATTTAAGAAAAATCCTCCTCCCACTCCCGCCATCACCTCCACCAGGTTAAGTGATCCATCCGAACGACAAGAGCCCTTAATTGTCCCGGCTTCGTTCTTGCTCCAGAGCCAAACCGAGCGTTCATACTTCTCAACAATCTTAGACGAGGTCATCCCTAAGACACCTAAGCCCCAATTAGCTGAACCCAAAACAATTATCTCCGGTAATGGTCGGTTAGCTAATTTCTGAGCAATATCCTTTACGATTTTTCCAACCAGGTCTTTGCGCTCTTGATTTTTTGCCTCTAAATGATCGGCAATAGTTTGAGCTTCAGCTTGATCTTTGGTCGTGAGAAGATAATAAGCCTGCGAGGCGTGAGACATCCGGCTAGCCGAGTTGACACGAGGACCAATCATGAAGCTAATGTCATCTTCAACAATATTTGCTGGACGAAGCTTGATTTTAGCAAGAAGGGTTTGCAAACCCAAACGTCGAGTCTGACGCAAAACTTTCAGACCATAAAACACCAACGAACGATTCTCGCCGGTGAGAGCTACCATGTCAGAAATTGTTGCAATCGCAACTAGGTCAAGCAACCATTTCTCCCAACCAACAGAGATCCCGAAGCGCTTAGTCGCCAGCACAGCACAAACAAATTTGAACATTACCCCAGCCCCAGATAAGAACTTGTAAGGATAATCATCATCAATCTGTCTGGCGTCAATCACAGCATAGGCAGGAGGAAGTTCTCCGTGAACAAGGTGGTGGTCAGTGATAATAACATCAATCCCTTGAGCCTGAGCCATCTTAACCTCAGCAACATCAGCAATACCACAATCGATAGTGATAACTAACTTGGCTTCCTCTTTGACAAAATCGGCAATCTTGTTTTCATTTAAACCGTAAGCCTCGTTATGTCGATCAGGAATATAAACCTCATAGTTACTAAATTTGATCTCATCAAAAAAAGTGGAGAGTATAACTGACCCCGGGATCCCATCAGCATCATAATCGCCAAAAATTACGATCCTTTCGTCTCGTTCAATCGCCAAAAGAAGGCGCTCTACCCCCTTCTTCATATCCTTCATCAAAAATGGGTCAAGAAGATCGCGATCATAATCAGGGTTAAGAAAAACTTCCGCCTCCTTCGCCGTTTTAATTCCCCGATAAAAAAGAATCTTCCGAACCAATTCGGGATAAAAGGCCAACTCTTTGTCGGCTTTCTTGGTTATAGCCTTACGTAGGGCCCATTTTTTTTGCATCATCTATCTTTATTGTTATACAATATACTATATAAGTTAACCTGCCTACAAACATTATGAATTGCCTTTTTTGCGACATTGCCGAAGGAAAAATTCCCTGCCACAAAATATATGAGGATGCCAATTTTCTCGCCTTTCTTGATATCCACCCTGTCAATCTAGGCCACACTCTCATTATTCCTAAAACTCATGCTGAAAATCTTTTCAAATTACCAGCCGAGACCTTAACTTCAGTTGGACCAATAGTTCAAAAAGTGTCTCAAGCTGTCAAAGATGGAACTGGTGCCGACGGCCTTAATCTTGGGATGAATAACGGGGCTGAGGCTGGCCAAATTATCGAACACGCCCACCTTCATCTCATTCCCCGTTTTGCCGGAGATGGACTCAAGCACTGGCCAAGCAAAGATACCTATCAACAAGCTGACCTTGAACAGACCAAAGAGAGAATCCTTGAAGCCTTAGGTTAGTCCTATTTTAAAGCTTTTACGCCGGGCAAGGTCCCCGAAGCGAGAAAGTCCAGCATTGCCCCGCCGGATAGAGAAACAAAGCCGAATTTATCTTCTAACTTAAGCTCACGAATCGCTGCTAGAGTATCCCCACCGCCAACAATCGAGAAGCCTTTAGCCAAGGCGATAATCTTCGCCAACTCGAGAGTTCCTCTCTTGGCCCCGACCTCAAACCAGCCAGCTGGGCCATTCCAAATTATCATCTTAGATCGATGAACTGATTCTTTAATTATCTTGAGAGTATCCTCACCAATATCAACAATCTGATCTTTCCTATTTGTCACCACATCGACAGGGACGACAATTTTTTTGTTCTTAAGAAAAGGCTTGATGTAGACAACGTCATCGTCAGCAACAGAAGCCCCAATATCGCAACCCATCGCCTTCATAAAAGAGTTGGCTAACGCTCCGACAATAAAAATTTGATCGGCCGTTTTTGAGAATTTTTTAATTAATGGAATCTTTGTCTCAAATTTGATACCGCCCAAGATGACAATGAGAGACTTCTTCGGTTTAAGGGCCAGACTTAAATTCTTAAACTCTCTCGCAAAAAGTAGCCCGGCATAACTTGGCAAATACTTTGTGATAGCCGAGACTGAGGCATGGGCTCGATGAGAAACGGAGAAAGCGTCATTGACATAAATATCTCCCAAATGAGCAAGCTTCTTGGCAAAATTGTGATCATCTTTCTTCTCTCCTTCGTAGTGGCGAATATTATCAAGAAGGACAACCTGACCCGCCGAGAGATAACTCTCAAGCTTAGGGTCATTAATCTTCCTCACCAACTTCACACTAAAGAATTCGGCCAGATATCTAGCAATTGGAGCTAAACTTTTCTTACCATCACTACCAAGATGGCTGACAAGGATCACCCGAGCTCCGTTTTTTAAGAGATATTCAATCGTTGGCAAACTCCCCTCAATCCTTGTCGCCTCAACAACCTTTCCATTCTTAATTGGCACATTATAGTCAACGCGAACAAGAACTTTCTTATTTAACAGATCTTTTTTCTTTAACTGAGTAATAATCTTCATGGTTATTTACAGTGCTCAGCAATCTTAATAATTTCGGCGAAATTCTTCGGGTTTAGTGAATCACGGCCAACCAGGAGACCATCGGCCTGCCCTGCCCTAAGAAAATCAACAGCATTCTGAGAATT
Source organism: uncultured Candidatus Saccharibacteria bacterium (assembly GCA_964639285.1). Classification (GTDB taxonomy): domain Bacteria; phylum Patescibacteriota; class Minisyncoccia; order Phycocordibacterales; family XYD1-FULL-46-19; genus CAIPHT01. The sequence goes on along the minus strand of CAZXCI010000002.1, from coordinate 9,135 downwards.
AGCCGAACCACCATAGAGAACAGGTAAGGCTAAGGCCTTCTTTTTACCCACAATTCGACTAACAATTTTCCTGATAAAGATTTTGTTATGAAGAAAACCATCGGGAGTTTCAACGCCAGCGGCATTCTTCCCAATCGCCCAAACCGGTTCATAGGCAATAATTAGTTTGTCAGCTTGTCTTGCGGGGAAACCAGCTAAAGCTTTTTCGAGTTGTTTTTGTAAAATATTTAGATATTCACCATGGCCATCCCTCTTGGTCTCACCAATACAGAGGATAATCTTGAGCCCAGCCGAAAGAGCTATTTTAATTTTCTGATTAATCATCTCGTCGGTATCTCCTGTCGCGCGCTTCTCAGAATGTCCAATGATTGTCATTTTAACTCCAAGATCCCGCACCATATAAGCCGAAGTAGCGCCGGTATAAGCCCCGACATCCGCAGAAGAAACGTCTTGGGCCCCAAGCTCTACTTTACTCGCTCCGGCTGAAAGCTTCTTAAGTTCGGAGAGATAAATAGTCGGCGCACAGATCAAGACCTTAGTCCGACGAGTTTTACTAGCAACCTTTTTAATCGCCGAGTAAGTGAGCTTGGCATCCTTCAAGGTGACTGGATTCATCTTCCAATTCCCCGCAATAATTTTGTTTATCATAGACCCATTATAGACCAAAACAAATCCCTAACCAAACAGAAGGAGAATTAATAGCTCGGGCAATTTGCCACCCAGGCTATTAATTATATCTCCCGCCAAGAAATTACTTGATATTGGTCAGAAGTAAGGGGAAAAGATGGTGGGGGGCCATATAAAAGATTACCGTCATAAGTTAGGATGCGTTCAGCGTAGCCAGTGTTATCAGTATAAGCAAAACCATAACGTTCTCTGGTGGCTATCATGCCAAACAATGTTAGTTTATCTCTTTTATATTCACCCCCACAACTAGCAGTGTAATAATATCTTCCCACGCGGCCATTCTTCGCCACCAAAGCAGCGTCAATCTGGAGATCATTATCACTATATAAGCCAACATTAAAATTGTTTTGGGCGATAAGGCCAATTACGTCCTGGCCATCATAATGAGTATACTTCAAATCATCGTTGACGGTTATGCTGGTATTAGTATTGATACTTTCGGGGAAACGGCCAGAGGCTATGGTCAAGCGGGCCCCATCAATTTGCCCAGAGACCCAAACATTATCCTCGACAAAAATTATCCCATTAAGTGGGAGCGGGTAATTGGCAACAAAAGACTGCTTCTTAATACTCCAGGTCCCCCAATCTGTCGCACTATTAGAACAGTCACGAGGAGGCGAATAGACAGAAGTAACTTTATAAAGGTCGAAAGTGTCGTCCGTCTTAAGAATAAGGGAATAGCCCTGGGAACCAGAATTGGCTAAGTAAAGACCGTCGGCAGTGTTGGCCATCGTCTTCAAGTTTGCGAGATCAGCCGTTAACCCAGTAAAGTCAATGGCCGGTACTGGAAACTGGCGCCCTGCCATGAATACATCAGAACGATTCGGTATCGCTGTTGGAGGCAAGGGGTCCGTCGGAGAATCATGGGTGTGGACACCATACTCTAAATTACTATCAGGATGGTCGGGGTCATCATATTTGTCCTTAGCGCTCGTCACGAGATTATGAGCAATCCCATCAAAACGAATTCCATCGTTAGAATGAATGGGACCAAAAATCTCTGTCCCAACTCCAAAGCGCATTTTGGCATTAGCAACAACGGCAAACTTGGCCAGAGAAGGAATTGCCATTCTAGACTCAATCTTTCTTGTGGTATTCGAACCATCAAAAACTTTGCCCTCTGATATAATCGTCACCAGCGTTGAGCCAATACCCGGAGCGATGATTGTAAGAGAGAATTGTCCCAAGACGTTACCATCCTTGTCTTGATAAGAGTGAACATAAGGACCCGTCGAAGTCACTTGACCGTCATGGAAGTCTGTAGGAGCATGAGCTAAATGCCAACGATAATACTCTATCCCCGCTTCGGCAATTTGAAAGGCCTGCTCTCGAGAAGCCAGATGACGAGAAAGTCTCAAACTTGTTCCCGCCCAACCAATAAGACCGCCAATAATAATTACTCCGGCGGTGCCAAAAACTAAAACTTGAATGAGGAGATAACCAGAGCTTTTCTTTTTCATAGATTATCTTTTAAATTTCTAATCATAACCTGGCTCGACAGATAGAGGGCCACTGGGGCTTGGGCAGAATTGGCGTCAATCAGAAATTCAACTTTAACTAAACGGATATCTTTTACCTCAACAGGAAAAGAGAGCGAGGTGCTTGAAGCTGTCCCATCATAACTCTCGTCATAATAACTAAAAATTAAATTGTCAGTATTAATTATGTCATTAACCAAGATAGAAAAACTCTCCGCCTCAGGAACATAGACATAAGGTTGCCCCGAAGGAGCAATTACCCCCCGTTTCAAAATATTCCCATCAAGGAAATAGCGCAGTCGTTCCCGCTTACCATCATTATTTATGTCACTATAGAAAACAAAGCTGTCCTTACTAGCTGACTCAATGGCATAAGACCCCGTGCTCGAAGGCTCAGCAGTCCGAATCTCGGCCATTAGACGACGCATTGCGATCTTGGCCTGACTCTCGGCCACCAGCTCCCGAGACCAAACATAATTTTGCCAGAAAATATCTCGCCCAAAATTAGCAACCGCCAATCCGACAACAAGACAAATGGCCACCACAACAAGCATCTCTATTAGAGTAAAAGCTCTGATCATCATTGCGGGTTAAGACTAATTTCTAAAATTTGCCAATCTGTATCAAGCGAAACAGGGATGGACGATTCTTGATAACCAGTTTTATTGGCCGTTATTGTATAGTTGCCAAAAGTCAAACCGTCAAAATATATCTGGCCGTAAGGTAAACAAGCAGAACTGTAGGTGATAGAAATATCTGAGAGGTTTGGCGACACAAGAGGATCTTCAGTCGAAAGAAAGACTCGATAACGTAGATAGCGAGCAGGAGAATTAGCCAAACTTATCGTCTCTCCAGCCGAACGATAATAGGTTCCCCCTGTTCCGTCAGGGCCGAGCCAATTCCAAGTAGTGGTCGCCGGGTCATCTCCGGTCGCAATCTGAAGACGAACACTGTCTGAGCCAACAGAACCAGGTTGATCAGCCGGTAGCCAGTTGAGATCATAAAAATTTGTTGTCGTCGCTCCAGAATCAAAGACCTCTGAGATTAGGTAGCCAGAAGGATTATAGTTCCCTAAAATTTCAACTAACTTAATTTCTCCAACTGGAGAATGCATCTCAATATTACCGTCTGTGACAAAATTTCCTGTTGACCAATCTGTTTGAGTAAGATAGCCACGGTTAGTCACCAAGGTCTTATCCTCTCCTTCACCCGAAAGATTAACGCTAACATTAGACAAAGGTAGCCCTGAGGACCCATCTTTCACCGCGACCAACAGCCCTCGGCCAGATTTTGGCTTGATAACCAATTTTACTGTATTGTCGGTCCCCGGTGGAACCAAGACCGACTGCAAGGGAAAGGATCCCGCGATAGCAAAGGTTGCGTCGTTTGCCTCTAAATTATAAGTATCCCACTCAAGACCGCTTAGAAGCATAGAACCTTCAGCTCCGATGATTTGATTTTCATCATAACGCAAAATGTCAGGATCAGTACCGAGAAGGCGCGAACCTCGTAGATTAAGACCAAAAGGGCCAATAGGCTGACAATAATTATCAACTGACTGCAAGGTCAAGCTACTCAAGCGATCGATAACTAGTGTTAATTGTGTCAACTGCCCAGCCAAAACAGTAGCATCAGGGCTTGTCGGATTCGCCACCCCATCTTCGCCTTGAGCATAGGTTTTAGCTGAAGAATATCCAACTTTACTAACTTCAACCTGATAAGCAAACTCTCCAGGCGGGAGATCGACGAGCTGAAGGACCCCATCATTATTGGTCGAATCTTGAATAATTAAAGTTGTTGTTGCCTTAACATTAGTAACCTTAATATCAGCCTCAGTTACGGGCTGACCGTTGGCATCAATCACTTTGACAAAGAGAGCTCCGTTACCAGAGCTCGTCTCTAGATTCTTAGGACTAACCATTGTCGTCATCGTTAAGGGTACAAAATTGCGACAAATCTCATTGCCACAAGAGACGGTCACTTCGACCAGTTTATAATCAGCCGGATTCAAGTCATTGGGACTGCCGTCAATTGTTCCGTCAAAGACATCGTCAACGTTGCGAACGGTTGTTGTAATTTTGAAAACAAAACCAGAACTAGTCGCAAACCTCTCATAAGGAAGACTACCCGCTGGCCAACCATTAAGAATTCCGACATCAGAGTAAGACAGGTTTCGAGCAATTTCGATCTGTTCATTAGCCAAACTTACCGCCGCTGACTTCGCCTTAGCACTAATAGTCAAATGACTAACCCCGACAAAGGCTTGGTACACTCCAAGCGCCAAAACAACAAAGACAGCTGAGGCCACCAATGCTTCAACTAAACTGAAACCTCTTTTTTTATTATTTAATAGCATTAGAAAGCGAATACATCGGACCAATCATCGAGATAGCGAAGAAACCGACAGCTAGACCAATAATAACCATAAGAACCGGCTCAATAATAGTCGAGAGATTCTTCGTGACTTGATCAACCTCATCTTCAAAGAATGTGGCCCCTTTAAGTAACATCTCGGGCATTTTGCCTGTCTCTTCTCCGACCGCAGACATTTCGCTGGCAAAAATAGGGAAAAGATTCTGATGAGCGGCAAAAATAACCGAGAGCGGAATTCCCTTTTGAACCTTATCAAAAGCCTCAACCATCACTTGCTTATAATAATAATTCTGAACGACTTTCTCAGTTACCTCCATTGTTCGGGTAAGGCTAACCCCGGCCGAGACAAGGGAAGATGTCGTCCTCATGATAACGGCCGAATTAACTTGGCGAGTAATATTGTTGATAAAGGGAATCTTCAGTAGCATCTTATCAACTATTTTTTTACCAGAAAGAGTTCGGGGAAACCAGGAGGCAATCACAATAACCACAACGAGACCAGCAAAGACCAAGAGGAAATTGTTGACCAAGAAATCAGAGAGGCCAATGACAAACCTTGTAGAAAGAGGAAGAGGGACATTAAGCTCACGAAAGGTGGCCGACAAGGTCGGGATAAGAAAAATCATCATTAAGATCCCAATGACAATAATCGCGGCGATAATGACAGCTGGATAGATCATCGCTCCAAGAATCTTGCGTCTCAAGGCATAACTCTTCTCTAGTTGTTCGCTGACTAACTTGAGAGCTTCGGGCAAACGGCCCGTCTCCTCGGAAGAAGCGACCATCGAAACAAAAACCTCAGGGAAGATCTTGGGCCAATTTGCCAAGGCCCGACTCAGGCTCTCTCCTTTATTAATCCTCGTTTCGATCTCTCCAATGACCTTCTTGAAATATTTATTGCTTGTCTGACGCAACATAATCGACAAAGCCCGCGATAAAGGGAGACCGGCGCTGATCATGGCACTAAGATTATTGGCAAAAATGATTTTGTCCTTCATTTTTACCCGCCCTAAGACAATATTAAACTTAGACCAAGGTTTCCTTTTATCTTTTTTCTCTCCTGTTGACGATAGCTCCTCAATCGACAAGGCAATCAACCCTTCAGCCCGTAATTCTCGAGCCAACGAGAAACGGTCAATCGACTCCCTCTCGCCAGAAGATTCCTCACCATTAACTTTTTTTGCTCGCCAAGAGAAATTTGCCATATTTATTTGAAAATATTGAACTATTCGGTCACCGCCCGGAGAACTTCTTCAATCGTGGTGATTCCCTGAACAACTTTGAAAATCCCGTCCTCAAGCATCGTTAACATCCCCTCGCTTCGAGCCTGGTCATTTAGCGCCTCGGCCGAAGAACCTTTAAGAACAAGGTCTCTCATTGTTCGACTCATCGACAACACTTCGTTGATATTAACCCGACCAGAGAAACCCTCAGCACAAACAGTCTGACTACTTGTCCCTTCTTTTACTAACTTTGGGCGGAAGAAAGGGATAGTGTCCCAATCAGCTTTGTCTCCAACAATTTTTTCTTTTTTAAGATACTCTAAGACTCGATCAAGATTAGCTTTAGCCGCCAGACTCTTTATCTCGGCCTTTGTTGGGATATAAGACTCTTTCTCCGGACAAAGACGACGAACAAGTCGCTGAGCAACAATCACCTGCAAGGTTGAGACAAGCAAGAAAGGTTCAGCCCCAAGGTCAAGCAAACGAGGAATAGTCCCCGCCGCTGAATTAGTATGAAGGGTAGAGAGAACTAAGTGGCCAGTAAGAGAAGCATTGATCGCCAAACCTGATGTCTCTTTGTCGCGAATTTCTCCCACCATTATGATGTCGGGGTCTTGACGAACAAGAGTTCTCAACCCAGCGGCAAAGGTTAAGCCAATGTCAGGACGGATTTGCGTTTGATTAATGCGAGAAATTTGATATTCAATTGGATCTTCGACCGTCGAGATATTAACATCCGGGGTATTGAGAATATCGAGAAGAGCATAGAGAGTCGTCGATTTACCAGAACCCGTTGGTCCAGTGACAAGAACGAGTCCTGTCGTCCTCTTAATCGCCTGCTGAACCTTCTCTAACCCCTCACCATGGAAACCAACGGCCTCTAAGGTGTAACCATGGACAGAATCAGGAAGGAGACGCATCACAACCTTCTCGCCAAATTGAGTTGGCAGGGTAGAAACACGGAAAGAAACGTTCTGACCATTGGTGTCGATCTTGAAACGGCCATCCTGAGGTAGACGTTTCTCGTCTAGGCGAAGATTAGAGAGAACCTTAATGCGAGCGACAATACCCGGCGCTGTCTCCTTAGGTAGGATCATGGCATCATGAAGAACTCCGTCAAGTCGATAGCGAATAACTAATTCCTTCTCGAAGGGCTCAATGTGAATGTCTGAGGCTCGCTGGAGAATCGCGTGGGCCAGAAGAGAGCTGACCATGCGCACCACCGGCAAGTCTTCGGCCATTTTCTGAAGATCAGCCATCGTGGCCTCTTCGCTAGCCACAGGAAGATCTCCGACATCCTTATCAAGAGGGGCCTGATCATTAAGAGAATTCCTAAGATTAAGCGATTCCTTCTGAATAATATCGCCAAATTCAGCCTTCAAACTTTTCTGATACTGAACCAAGACGTTTTTCATCGATTCAGTGTCAGTCAAACGAGGTAGAATCTTGAGATTGCTCCCTTTCTTGATAAAATCAATGGCTTCTAGATCAAGCGGGTCAAGCATGGCAATCTCGAGAGAGTCACCAGTCTTCTTATAAGCAACAAGATTGTGTTTGCGAGCCAGAGGTTCAGGGATAAGAGCCAAGACATCTCGAGGAATGTGCTCACGCTTAAGGTCGACAAAAGGTATACCAAGAACATAAGACTTAGCCCGACGCAAATCATCTTCGGTCAAGAAACCTTTGCTAACAAGAAGGTCCTCGAGCTTTGCATCCGAAGAAAGGGCCTCATCTTGGACCAAATCAAAATCCTTACTACTCACCAAGCGCGAGTCAATCAAAAAACTTTTTAAACTCTCTGGGCTAATTGGCATAAATCATTTTTATTATAACACCTAATAGTAAACAAAAAGAGAGGATAAATCTCTCTTTTTGTTAAAAACTAAGCTCTTCGGTTTTTAATAATGATTGGCGAGATCAAGATTATAAGAGGCACGAACTTCATCAGAGCTTAAGCCATTCTTGGAAGTACAAGAGATGTAGGCATCGATGACACAATATTGTCTAACTGTAATATTGTTAGTCTTGCAAGGGCCAACGACAGACTTGAATTGAGTTTTGCCTGTTATCTTACTACCATGATTGTTCGAGACATTGGACAATGTATCCGAAACTGTGGCTGAGGGAGCAAGAGGATTCGGGGTACCGTTAGTTTGGTAATACTTATTATTCTGTCTGATTTGGCAGACAAGACTGCTATCTGGCGCATCAGCTTTAGCCCCAGAAGAGGTTCTCCAACGATACTCGATATTGTTGCCATTACGCGAAGCACTGAAGGAGCCCTCTTGGATCTTCGGCTTAATCTTCACCGCGATAGTTTTCTTGGGATAGCCTGAGCAATTTAAGGTTACGAGATCGTCATCGGTCGAAACATTTTTAGGAAAATAGAAACCTGGATACGCCGTGGGGTTAGAGCCAGGCAAATCCATCGACTCTGAGGTCCGGACATTCGTCTTAATAGCCTTTGATCTTACAGAACAATTGACCTTGGAAGGATTAACGACAGAAACTTTATAACCATAATCTCGATTCTCGAGAATAACTGTCCCCCCGGGACCAACACCATTGACAGTAAAGGTTGGCTCCTCGGCACTTGGAGCTACCTCAGGCTTAATAGTCTCGGATGGGTTGGCTTTAGAAATAAGTTTAACTGGAAGAGTAAAGCCAGCTCCAGAATCATTTGCCACTCCAACCCCACGAAGATAGATTCTCCACTTACCAGTAAAAAGTCGAGAGTCGTTAACTGAAAGAGCAAGGCGCAAAGAACCAGTATTGCGCAAATTAGAATCAGGGGAAAGCCTGACACAGGCCGAATTATTGAAGGTCGGGGCAAGACCTGTTCCCTCCGGACAAGCCCAGACTTCTACTAGCCCGGTGCCATTATTGAAGGCTTTCCTGTTCCACCGAAGAATTCTCGTCGCTCCAGGAATTAACCAAGTGGCATAGGAATTAAGTCTTGGTTTAGATAGAACAACCGCGTTGCCAACAGCGAAGGTTCGGCTGACCGCAAACTGCTTTGAGTTAGAAGCATTCTGAACCTTAACATAGGCCTGAGTGCTGGTGATATTGCTACCAAGCCGAACATTCGTCGCCCTACCAATATTCCTAATATTTTTCTTGGCATAGAAACAACCTTCCTTGTCTCCCGTCATGCAGACAGAAACATGAACTCTGGGGATATTGCCCCATCTTTCCCAATTAATATTCTTGCTACTTGCCACGGGCCAAGTCTCTGACCCTTCGTTAAAGTTAGCAACATCGACATTCCCCAAGCCAGAGTCTGAAACTGTGTTGACAAAGATTGGAGAAGTCGGACAAACAAATTGACAATCGGGACCGGTACGAGAAACAGAGATATTTGTACCGGGGCAAGT
>CAZXCI010000001.1:337169-376383 GCA_964639285.1 uncultured Candidatus Saccharibacteria bacterium | reverse complement strand
ATGTTGCCCTTGACCCACCCAACCCATTCGCGGGCAACGCTAAGGAACTCCCTAATTTCGTTTGACTAAATCGTAAAAATTTCATATACTAACTATTGATAAGTGATGATTTTAATACTATACAACTATCATAGTAAAACTATACGAATATGTCAAACGAAAAATCCACAATTGGCGAGAATATGAAGAAATACCGAAACAAGCTCGGTATTTCGCAAGATCAGCTTTCAAAAAAGGCGGATTTGGCTTTTCATACGATTGCCAAAATTGAAGCTGGCTCAACCCCTAACCCCACTATTGATACAGTCAAAAAGATTGCTGACGCATTGGGCGTTTCGCTTGATGTTTTAATGAAATAAAAACGACATTGGAGTGTTCAAAAGTTGCCATTTTTAGCCTGATTTGATATAATACTCTTAATATGTTTCTGCATAATATATACAAAAATACCACACTTTCTTTTCCTACCGTCACTTAGCCGGTTGTTTTAGTGCATGAGCAAAAAACAACCGGCTAAAACGGTTGTTTTTTTAAATTTAGAACCCATGACCAACATATACATTACAAAAAATGATCACAAAAAATTGATCAAGTTGATAAATGAAAAATTGCCGAATAACGACAGTACTCGTTCTTTGCTTTCGGAACTTAAAAGAGCGGAAATTGTCGAACCGAAAAAGATACCTGCCAATGTCATTACCATGAATTCCTTGGTGAATTTTACAGATGTAGATTCGGGAACGGAACTTGAGTATTGGTTAGTTTTCCCCGAGGATGCTGACATTGCTCAACGCAAGATATCAGTGATTTCTCCGGTGGGGTGTGCTTTATTGGGGTATCGCGTTGGTGATATCATTAATCTTAAAACACCGAGTGGAGAGAAAAAAATCAAAGTCGAAAAAATATTGCACCAACCCGAAGCCGAAGGCAACTATGAATAATATAAAAAACAAAAATAAAATAAGCACGACAATCCGCTTTTTAATATTGTCCGATTTTTTTCTTTTTTTTGCCGTCGGTTTATTGGCACCAATATTCGCCGTCTTTGTCCTTGACAATATAGATAACAAAATAGAAGTTATCGGTTTTGCCGTGTCTTGCTACTGGTTGACCAGAGTGACTATGGTTGTTCCATTTAGCCGGCTAATGGATAAAATCAGGGGTGAAATTGACGAATATTCGTTCATGATCATTGGCACTTTTTTAATATCGATCATTCCCTTGTTTTATATCATGTCATCCGCCCCTTGGCATATTTATGTATTGCAGATAGTGAACGGAATTGCTAACTCTATGGCAGTTCCGGCTTGGCGTATTCTCTTTACCAATCACATAGATAAAAAAATTGTAGGTCTTGAATGGTCGTTAGAAGATGTCGGGGTCGGCATCGCTACGGCCTCCAGTGCCACTATCGGTGCTTTTATCGCCAGCAAGCTGGGTTTTAACGCCTTGTTCGGAATTATTTCGTTTTTCGGTTTGATAGCCACAATAATTCTCATTGTTTTGAGCAAGAAAAAAGGAATGATTCTAAGCAAATTTATCATCAATAAAGCGGAAAAAGCACCGCTCAAGTTAGACACTTTTAAATAAATTTATGGTGATCAATTTATTAATTTTTATTATCTCGCTTTACGCCATTACCAAAGGATCAACAATGGCCACAAAATATTCCGTCAAACTGGCAGAAAATTTTAGAATCTCAAAATTTCTGGTCGGTTTCATGATTGTGGCAATAATTTCAATCCTCCCCGAAGCATTTGTTGCCATTAACGCTTCATTGGAAAATATTCCCTCATTCGGACTTGGTACTCTGTTCGGATCAAATGTCGCTGACTTAACTTTAGTCTTTGCGGTAGTTGTGTTTCTTACCGGCAAAAAGTTAAAAGTTGAAGGGAAAATTTTAAAGAATAACATTGTATATCCATTTATACTTTTATTGCCATTAATATTAGGTTTAAATGGACACTATTCGAGACTTGAGGGTCTGACTCTGATTGTTGCGGGAGGAATATTTTATTATCTTGCTCTGAGAAACGGAACTAACCATTCTGCCGTGGTACACAATGGGCATAATGGGAAAAGTAAAAACTTTCTACTTCTATTATTTAGCATGGCAATCTTATTGGTAGGATCACATTTTACCGTTACTTCTGCTGTAGGAATAGCCAATTATTTTAATATAAACCCTGTTCTTATTGGAATGCTTGTCGTAGGACTTGGTACAACCATTCCAGAATTACTTTTCTCACTAAAATCTGTCAAAAAACATGATGACTCGTTAGCTGTCGGAGATATTCTCGGTACAGTGCTTGCTGATGCTACTATCGTAGTGGGGATACTCGCCTTGATCAATCCATTTTCATTTCCACAAAAAATCATTTATATAACTGGCATGTTTATGGTCGGTGCTTCGTTTATGTTGTTTAAATTCTTAAAAACTGGCCGTACTCTTTCAAAAAAAGAAGCTTGTTTATTGATTATTTACTGGTTGCTTTTTGTGATTGTGGAATTTACGGTAAATAGGTAAAATAAGTGTACACAGCCTCAAATTCCGCCGAAAAAAAGAATCGTCCCCGCGAGGGCGTGGCGGAAGGGGGGTTTGGGGGGAATTCCGCCACGCCCGAGCGAATACAAAAAGCGGACAGCCCCGCCGTCCTGCTCGTTAAGAGCAGAACCCCGCACAAAAGTTTTCTTTTCCTTTTAGAAGAAAAAAATCGGCGCGCGCAAATTAAAAAATGTGAAGAAAACTTTTTTGCGGGGTGGCGAGGTTTCCGAGCGACGGTGGGGCTGGCTTCCTTATTGGGGGTTTTGCTCAAAAAATGTTCGAACTTCGTTCAAAAAACACCGCTATGTTAATTTTAATTGGAATTTTAGCTTTTTGTTCGGCCTTTGTTGGAGGCTTATTCGCTTTTCGCTTCCGAGACAAATTGCACCTGGTCTTAGGCTTCTCGGCCGGCGCGGTGATTGGAGTGGCCTTCTTTGATCTCTTGCCAGAGGCAATTGAGTTGAATGAAAATATTTTTAGTATTGCTACAACAACTTCACTCGTTTCTTTGGGTTTTCTTATTTATTTAATCTTGGATCGCTTATTCTTCTTCCATGCCCACGAAGAAGAACATTGTGAGAATCCTCATCACGGGAAAAAATCTCTCTCGGCTCTGATTTTGGCAATCCATAGCATGATCGATGGCTTAGCTGTCGGTCTAGCCTTCCAAGTCTCGACAGAGGTGGGTTTGATTTTAGCTGTCGCTGTTTTGTCTCACAATTTTTCTGATGGCCTTAATATTGTCGGCTTAACATTGAAGAATGGGGGAGACAAGAAGAAGGCTCTTCGCTGGCTCATGATCGCTTCACTTGCCCCAGCGGTGGGAATCCTCTCGACCCTTTTCTTCGTGCTCCCTGAAGTTCTCTTGGGCCCAATTCTCGCTCTTTTTACTGGTTTCTTTCTCTACATCGGCGCCTCCGAGCTCTTGCCTGAGAGTCACCATGGTCACTCAACACGTCTCACAACCTTCATGACCATTCTTGGTTTGGTCGTACTTTATCTTGCTATTAAATTAGCGGGAGTTTAGAAATTCGTAAATATTTTCGGCCGCTTTAATGGCGTCGCCGGCGGCGATGCCATTTTGATGATACTTCACATCGGAACAATCACCAGCGGCCCAGATCCCCACCAGTGATGAGCGCTGAGTCTGATGATCAACAATAATATAGCCAGCCGGATTAAGATTCACTAAATCCTTAACCATGATGGTGTTGGGAGCAAAACCAATTTCGACGAAGATGCCAGTAACAGGAAGCTCGATTACTTCACCTGTCTCTTTCTTTTTATAGATAAGACCAGAAACAAAACGGTCACCTTTTATCTCTAAAAGCTCAAGATTATTGATAGTTTCAAAATTGGGATTTTCTCTAGCTTTTTCAATCGTTATTTTCTCCGCTCGGAAGTCTGGCGCTGTTTCGAGTAAGGTCACTTTAGAGCAATAGGCGAGGAGCTGGAGAGCGGTGCCGAAGCCAGCATTTCCGCCACCAATCACGGCCACGTTTTGCCCGCTAAAGAGGGGGCCATCACACGAAGCACAGTAGGTGAGTCCTTTGTGTTCAAAGATATCAGCCCCTTTGATTGTGAGTTTGCGGCGGCTTCCGCCGGTGGTCATTAATATTGTTTTGCTAGTGAAATTCTCGCCACCGGCGGTATTGACGACAAAATTGTCCCCGTCTTTTTTAACTAAAGTACCAGTCCCCTTCTTGATTGTTAAATTTTCTCCTTCGTAAGAATGGAGGTGGTCCACAAATTTTTTGCTCAAGTCAGCTCCGGTGATGCTAATTTCTCCAAGCCAGTTCTGGATTTCGGGTGATACAGTTGATTGACCGCCGAATTCTTCGGCCAGGAGAAGAGTTTTTAATTTTTTGCGGGCGGAGTAGATACCGGCCGAGCAAGCGGCAGGGCCACCGCCGATAATTATGATATCAAACATGGAGTTTATTATAACAAAAACTATTTAGTTTTAGAACGGCGAAGAAAGGCCGGGATTGAAGACCAGTCGTCATCTTCGAAGGAGTCATCTTTCTTTTCTTTGCTCAGGCTATTGAGGAGGGAAGATTTTTGCTCTGGTTCTTTTTCTGTCGATTTTGTTTCTTCTTCAACCTTCAATTTTGTTGGTTCTCCTTTTGTTGGGGTTGGCGTCTCTTTTTTGGGTTCGACGGAATCAATAATCTTGAAGTCGTCGTGAGCTTTTTTCCCATCGTTGGAGAAACCGCAAGCAATAACGGTAATTTTAACTTCATTTTTCTTCATCTTGTCATCCTTAATTGTTCCGAAGATAACCTTAGCTTCTGGGTCAATAGATTCGGTAATAATCTTGGCGGCCTCCTGGAGTTCAAACAGGGTGACGTCATCGCCACCGGCTACAGTGAAGAGTATACCTTTAGCACCATTGATAGAGACATCGAGAAGAGGAGAACTGATGGCCATCTGGGCCGCTTCAACGGCCCTGTTCTCACCAGAGGCCACTCCCACTCCCATAAGGGCAGAACCAGAGTTTTGCATAATAGTGCGGATGTCGGCGAAGTCGGCGTTAATTTTACCGGGCATTGTGATGGTATTAGAAATTCCCTCAACGGCCTGTTTTAAGATTTCGTCGCACATGGCAAAAGCCGAAGTGCAGGTGGTGTCTCGACTGATTAGGGTAAGAAGTCTATCGTTGGGAATAGAGATAATGGCGTCAACTTCTTTTTTTACCTCCTCTATTCCTCTTTCGGAAATAGCTTTACGTTGTTTCCCCTCAAAATAGAAAGGGCGAGTAACTACAGCAATAGTGAGAGCGCCCAATTCTTTTGCGATCTTGGCCACGACAGGAGCAGCTCCGGTTCCTGTTCCTCCACCTAGACCACAAGAAATGAAGACCATGTCGGCCCCCTTCAAGACATTCTGGATATCTTCGAGACTTTCTTCGGCGGCTTGTCGCCCGAGGTCTGGGTCCATGCCGGTTCCTAAACCACGGGTCAGGTTTTTGCCGATATGAATCTTTTTCCCAGCTTTAGAATTTTGGAGATGTTGCGCATCAGTATTAAGGGCAATAAATTCAACTCCCTGGACCTTGGCTTCAACCATGTGCGAAACAGCATTAGTTCCGGAGCCACCAATTCCGACGACTTTAATCCTTGCGAATGATTCAATTTCTGGGCTTATTTTAGGCATAATTATTTGTTTCTTCTATCTTAACAAACCACTAAAAAAGGGCAAGTCACCCTTAATAACGTCTTAGGATAGGGGCTAGGGCATTAATTCTTTGATCCAGCCCCAGATTCGGCCCCGAGTGTCATTGATAAGTTTTAGGCCGAAGGATTCTTCGTCATCTTCTTCAAGACGGTAGACACAGAGACCATAGGAGACAGACCAAGAGGCATCACGGATTTGACTTTTAGAGTTAGAAGCAATAGCTGAAGAGGCTATTTTGGCCGGGAGTTTAAAATAACTTTTAGCTAATTCTTCAATGTTCGGGATACTTGAGCCTCCACCGGTAATTACCAATCCGGCCGGGAGGAGTCCATTGCGCCCCAGTTTTTTCAAATGGGTTTCAATAAACTCAAAGATGTCAGAAAGTCGGGCTTCGATAATTTCGTCCAATTTTTTCTTGGTTCCGACGGGCTCACCTTCGCCCCGTTTAATCTTCTCGGCCTCTTCGATCGGGATACGGAAGCCGAGGGCAATATCGTTGGTGATATCCATCGAACCGATGGGAAAGATTTGGATCGAAACAGTTACCCCTTCTTCGAAAACAGCGATAGAGGTCGTCTGTGACCCAATATTGACCAGGACACTCCCCGCCATTTTTTGGAGTTTAGTCATAACAACGGCGCTGGCAGCCAGAGGGGCAGCAATAATATCGTCAACAATAAGACCAGCATCTTCTATGGCTTTAACTTGGTCTTTGAGGTGCTGATTGAGGCAGGTGATAAATAGGGTTCGTACTTCAAGTTTAGCTCCACGCATGCCTTCAGGGTGGCCAAGGACCTTCTCCCCGTCAATCTTAAAAGAAATTGGGATGCGATGGAGAACCTGACGGTTTATCATGTCGGGCAGGTTGAGCTCACTATCATCAATTGCTCGATTGACATCAATATTAGAAATCTCGGTGTCAGGGCGAGCCGAAACGATATGGCCCTCGGTTACTCTTGAATCAAGAGAAACTCCGCCAAAACCTAGGAGGATTTTGCGAATACGAAGCTTAAGGCTTCTCTCGGCTTCGGTGATGGCCTCACGGATAGATTCTTGAACCTCTTCTTGGTTGATAATATAGCCACGGCGCAAACCTCGCGACGGCTTTTTTACCATTGTTAGAATTTGCGGAGTGCTGTCTCCTGCCTTAGTTTCGCAAACGACGAGCCGTACCCAGGTGGTCCCGACGTCTAACCCAGCGATAATTTGCCGATTGGCCATTTAGCTTTTTAGCGAAGACAAAAACTTTTTCTCTTCACTATCCATTTTACTACCATGATCGAAACCTTTCAAATGCAAAAGGCCGTGGATAAACAGCTCGCGGACAGTGAAATCTTTTGTTGGCAATTTTATGAAAATTTCTCCCGTATCCTCTGAGAGGCGGAAAGAGAGAATATTGGCTGGTTTGTTTTTTTCTCGTCGTTCCCAATTCATTTTACGAGAGAGAGTTGAACCACAGAAAACGAGACTTAGGTCATAGTCTTTGCCTAGGATCTTGTCTTTATAATCTGCAAAAGGCAGGTTGGGGACCTGCCTTTTGGTTAAGTTAGCGATATCTAGGGGCATCTTTTATTTTGCCGAGTTTCTTCAGTCGTTCATAAGAGGCTCGTTTTTCCATTCGTTTAAGGGCTTCCATTTTTTTCTTTAGAACTGATTTAGGTCGCTCATTATAACGAGCACCACGAGTTTTCTTAATTAGTCCGGCCCCTGAAACGCGTTTAGAAAAGCGACGCATGACACTCATATTGGTCTCAGTTGCGCCCTTCACTACTTCAATTACACTGCTTTTTGCCATGTAGCTAGGATAACATTTTATTTGATTTTCTTCAAGTACTCGGCTAATTTGCCGACTTTGATGGTGTCTTGAGATCGGGTATCCATGTTGCGGACAATAACGGTTCCATCGAGAGCTTCTTTTTGTCCTAAGATAATAGTGAAGGGGACCCCAAGTTTCTCGGCTAGGCTCAATTGAGCGGAGAGTGAATCTTTAGATAGGGAGTGTTGAACGGGGATCTTGGCAAGGCGAAGTGCCTCAATGACCTCAAAGCTATGAAGCTTTGCGTCAAAAGATAATTGGATGAAAAAGACTTTGGGCTTCTTCACTATGCGCGGGAAGAGTTTAGCATAAGAGGCGAGTTCGATAATACGGTCAACTCCGAGAGACATGCCAACCGCCGGGACATCTTTCTTAATATTTAAAGCCTTGGCTAAATTATCATAGCGACCACCCCCACCCAGAGCGAGAGAGAGCAATTCTTCGTTATCAGGATCAGTTTTCTCAATAAAGACTTCAAAGACTGTTCGAGTATAATAATCGAGGCCTCGAACTAAGGTATTATCGATTTCGTAATTGATCCCCAGAGCGTCAAGATATTCTAAGACTTCTTTGAAGTGGGCCTTGCAAGGAGCGCAGAGATAAGCAATAGCTTCTGGTGCCCCTTTCTTAATTTCTTGGCAATTAGGATTTTTGCAATCTAAGAGGCGGATAGGGTTTGTCTTGATTCGCTCTCGACAATCAGCGCAGACATTCTTGAGATTTTTTCTATAGTAACTTACTAATTCACGACGAAAGGCGCCTCGGCAGTCGTTATCGCCAAGACTGTTTATTTTGAATTTAAGATTGGTTATCCCAACTTCTTCGAGAATTATCCGGGTCAAGTTAATAATAGTGGCATCAGCGATACTCTTCTTTGTCCCTAGAATTTCCAAGCCAAATTGATGAAGTTGGCGATAACGGCCGCGTTGAGGATTCTCATGACGGAAGAAAGGCCCATGATAATAAAACATGAGAGGTTGAGGGAGAGAAAACATCCCGTGTTCGACATAGGAACGCATAACACCGGCGGTACCTTCTGGGCGCAAGACAAGGTGGTCGCCACCCTTAGTCTTGAGACTAAACATTTCTTTACTGACAATGTCTGTTCCCTCGCCGACGCCTCGGGAGAAGAGTCCTTCTTTCTCTAAAATTGGGGTTTCAATCGGCTTGAAGCCGTAGTAAAGAGCAATTTCAGCTGCTTTTTCGAAGAAGCCCTGGAGGGAAAAGAATTCTTCACCAATTAAATCGCGCATCCCTTTGGGGGACTGCAACTCTTCACCTTTGCTTGGTTTATTAGCCATATTTGTCTTAAACTAACACATTTTTATCAGAGAATCAAATTTCTATTTTGGAGTATATTCAGCTTCGCCGGGCAGATAAGCAATCATTTTAGGCGGGAAGAGTCGCAGGAGGGCGCGCCCTTTTATTAGGTCTCTTGGCAGGGCGCCCCAGAAACGAGAATCCCAACTAACCTCGCGATTATCACCCATGGCGAAGTATTCGTCCTCACCTAATTTACGATAAGCATTAATATTATTGGCGCTCCCAATATAATCTTCTTGGAGCTGGAGGCGTTCTCCATCTTTGGTTACAACGGTTGTCTGTCCGTTTCGAACGCTGACTATCTCTCCTGGGAGACCAATTACTCGTTTGATAAAATATTGAGATTTATTGACTGGATTTTTGAAGACGATAACCTCGCCTCGTTCTGGCTCGCGGAGAAGATAAGAAACTTCGTCAATAATTAAATAGTCATTTTCTTTGAAAGTATTGTCCATTGATTGCCCATGAACGATGAAAGGCTGAGCAATATACATACGAAAAGGAATAATAATTATTGCCAAAACAAGGGCAAACTTTATTGCCTCCCACCAACTATCAGATTTATTAGTCTTTTCCACCTGTTAATATTATTATATACTGACCAAATGAGCAAGAAAACAAATTATTTTTTTGTCGGTTTGGGTAATCCCGGTTCTGAGTATGAAAAGAGTCGCCACAGTTTTGGGCGAATGGTTTTGTTGTCTTTAGTCGACAAACCGATGGGTGATATGTCTGTTTGTGACTGGCGTTTTGATAAAAAAACAAAAGCTCAGATTGCGAGTGGCGCTCTCAATAAAAATAAATTTCGACTTCTTTTGCCTGAAAATTTTATGAATAATTCGGGCGGTTGTGTTAAGCCATTTATCAAGACAAAAAAAGAGGCAAACAGTGTTGTTGTTCTTCATGACGATGTTGATCTTCCTTTGGGCACAATAAAAATTTCTTATAATCGTGGTTCGGGCGGACACAAAGGAGTAGACTCAATTGCTAGATCACTTAAGACGAGTGAATTTATTCGTTTGCGTTTGGGCGTCGCGCCTACTACTCCTTCGGGTAAAATAAAGAAGCCCTCAAGTGAAAAGGTTGTAGACTTTATCATCGGGAATTTCAAACCAGCCGAACTTGATGAACTCAAGAAAGTGATTAAACAAGCCAAAAAAATTATTGCGTCGATGATTGACGAGGGCTACGAAAAAGCGATGAATCTATACAACTAGGCTTGAGACTAGTGTTTAAGCTTTTTTCTCTTCGACCTTAACACGCTCAGGGACTGAACCGAAG
Source organism: uncultured Candidatus Saccharibacteria bacterium (assembly GCA_964639285.1). Classification (GTDB taxonomy): domain Bacteria; phylum Patescibacteriota; class Minisyncoccia; order Phycocordibacterales; family XYD1-FULL-46-19; genus CAIPHT01. The sequence continues at coordinate 366,241 of CAZXCI010000001.1, read as the reverse complement.
AAGAGGGTCATGCGTTGGTCCTTAGGTTCGAAGATGTTAATAGTGAAAGGATAGGTTTTGCCAAGCTCTAGAGTTTGGCGAAGATCTTCATCGCTCTTGAATTCAGAGATATGGACGAGTCCGGCTACGCCTTCTTCGAGAGAAACTAAGGCGCCGTGTTTGTTGTGCTTAATGACAACTCCGGTAACCGTACCACCACGCTTATATTTCTTCTCAGCGTCCTTCCAGGGGTTATCTTTGAGAGCTTTGATTGAGAGGGAAATTTTGTCATCTTTAACTTCAATTATCTTGGCTTTAACTTTGTCTCCGATATGATAAAGGTCTCGAGGATTCTCTACTAGCGACCAATCGATCTCGGAAATGTGCACTAGGCCCTCAAGATTATCTTCAATCTTTATGAAGATGCCAAAATCAACCGCACCTGTGACCTCACCCTCAACGATGTCGCCCAGAGCGTATTTGCTGACGATCTCCTTCTTAACTTTGTTGTCTTGAGTTTTTTCGGAAAAAATAAGTTTGCCTTCTTTCGGATCGGTACCAATGATTGAGACGGTTAGAGTTTGGCCAACCAGTTTTTTGAGTTCTTCTACGATAGCTTCCTTGTCACCGCCCTCGACACGAGGATAATGATCTGGCTTGAGTTGAGAGGCCGGAAGGAACCCGTCCATACCATTCCAGTCGAGGATCAATCCGCCCTTGTTTGCTTCTTTAACTAGTAATTCAAGTTGTGATTTGTTTTTAGAAGCTTTCTCAGCATCGCTCCAGATGAGGGCTTGCTTAGCTTCCTTAAGAGATAGCTCGAGATAACCTTCTTCGCCTTCAGTTTCGATAACTTTGGCGGTGACGGTGTCACCAACAGAGATTTTTTTTATAATATCTTTGGCATTTAAATATTCTCGGCCAAAGATGATGCCTGTTCCAAAGGGTGGGATGTCGACATAGACAGTCTTGTTTCCTTTGCCAATAACCATACCTTCGACGATGGCGCCGGCCTCTGGTTTCTGGGCAGTTTGCTTGATGTATTCATCCATCAAGCGCTTGGGGCCAACAGACTCGACACGCTCATCGTCCTTATCGGACAGGCGCTCGTCATCGACGATCTCGGTCTTGGCCACTAAATTACGATCATTTATAATGTTATTCATATGGGCAGTAGTATACAGGTGAATTATTGATTTAGCAACTCGATATGCTATACTAATGTAGTAATTTTATGATTATAACTTACCACAAGGAGGGATTCGTAAAGGTCCAACAGGGGGATTTGGTGGTCGCTTTTAATCCTATTAGTCGAGAAATTGATCCTAAGGCGACGCGCTTTGGAGCGGATCTTTGTTTGGTTGCATTGAATAGTCCCTCTTTTAATGGTTGCGAAACCGTCACTTTTGGCAACAAGGAGCCTTTTGTTATTAATGGTCCCGGAGAGTATGAGATTGATGGCATCTTTGTCTATGGCTTGACAAGCGAAGGAGCTGACGGCCAGGTTAATACAATTTTCACAACGGAGATTGATGGTATTCGTCTTTGCCACTTGGGAGCTCTGGCTAATCCTGTTCTCGGTCCTAAGACGATTGAGGATATCGGCGGGGTAGATGTTCTCTTTGTTCCCATTGCCGGAGGCCCAGTACTTTCGCCCAAAGATGCCGCCAAATTAGCCGCTTCGCTCGAGCCCAAAGTTATTATTCCCGTTATGTTTGAGAATGGTGAGGGAGAATCAGCACTCAAAACTTTTGCTAAGGAGATTGGGGGCAATACCGATAATCGCATTGATAAGCTAACAATCAAAAGACGAGATATTGATGGGAAAGAGGATGAAGTTATAATTATTCAAGCCAGCTAATTAAGGGAAGAATGGAAAAAATTCAAAATTATATAAATAAAATTCGTGGCCGGACCGAAGAGGAGAAAAAACGAGCCGCTATCACTTGGACGATCTCTATTACGATTCTGATTTTTGTTGTTTGGGTCATCACCTTTAGTTTGTCGATATCCAACGATCGGGCCAGAGAAGAGCGTTTACTTGCTGAAGCTCAGGCTAAAGCTCAAGCTTTGGCTCAGGCTAAATCCGAGGCGAGCACTACTAATAAAGCTTATTCAACCCCCAAAGAAGGTTTAACCTCTCGCTTGGGAAGATTTGTCGTCGAAGGAATCGATTCGGTAAATACCGGCTTCTGGGTTATTGGCAGTTGGTTACATCGGTAAGATGGATTTAATCCCGTTAGAAATTTTACTATCTAAGAATATTAAGTTAAATTTAGGGTTATTGATAAAAATAAAAGGTCTGAAATTATGTATAAATTAATGAATTTCTAACGGGATGGCAAAAGGCAGAGGAAAAGAAGTATCAGATGAGCCAGCTAAGGCTGAGAATCTTCTGAAGATAGATATTGTCAAAGAGATGCGCGATTCATATCTCGATTATTCGATGTCGGTGATTGTTGGGCGAGCTCTGCCTGATGTTCGTGATGGGTTGAAGCCAGTTCAGCGACGCATTCTTTTCTCAATGCACGAATTAGGGCTTACTTATTCGGCCAAATTTCGCAAATCTGCTCTTGTTGTTGGAGATGTGTTGGGGAAATATCATCCCCATGGCGATTCGGCTTGTTATGAGGCCATGGTTCGTTTGGCGCAAGATTTTTCGGTTCGTTACCCACTTGTTCAAGGTCAGGGAAACTTTGGTTCTGTCGATGGCGATTCAGCGGCCGCGATGCGTTATACCGAAGCAAAACTTTCTCGTTTGTCGAGTGAAATTTTACGTGATATTGAGAAAGATACAGTTGACTTTACTCCTAACTATGATGGTACTCGCCAAGAGCCGGCCGTCATGCCGTCGGTTGTTCCGAGCCTTCTTTTAAATGGAGCGATGGGTATTGCGGTGGGTATGGCAACCAAGATACCCCCTCATAATTTAACCGAGGTAATGGATGCCTTGATTCATCTAGTCGATAATCCTGAAGCCACTACTGAAGATCTTCTTGAGTTCGTAAAGGGACCAGATTTTCCGACGGGAGGGCTAGCCTATAATATGGTTGATATCCGTCATGCCTATGCTACCGGTAAGGGGGGGATTCTCACTCGTGGGGAGGCTGAGATTGTAGAAAACAAAGCGGGCAATTTCCAAATAATTATTAAATCAATTCCTTATCAAGTAAATAAAGCTGAATTAATAATTAAAATTGCCGACCTCGTTCACAATAAGAAATTAGAGGGGATTCGCGATATTCGTGATGAATCGACAAAAGATCTTCGCGTTGTGATTGATCTTAAATCAGGGACTCAGCCTCAGAAAGTTCTGAATGCTCTCTATAAACACACTGAACTCGAGACTGTTTTCCACTGCAATTTGTTGATGCTTGTTGACGGCGTGCCGAAGTTAATGCCTCTTGAGGGTATTTTGGAAGAATTCTTGAAGCATCGTCAAATTATTGTTGTCCGTCGAACCAAGTTTGATCTGAAGAAGGCGGAAGATCGCGCTCATATTTTAGAAGGTTTGAAGAAAGCTCTCGATCATATCGACGAAATTATCAAGTTGATCAAGAAGTCTAAGGATACTACTATTGCTCATGCGAACTTGATGAAAGAATTTAAGTTTAGTGATCTACAAGCAACAGCAATCTTGGAGATGAGATTGCAGAAATTGGCTGGCCTTGAACGCCAGAAGATTGAGGATGAATTAAAAGATAAGCTTGCCCTGATTAAAGAGCTCAAAGCGATCTTGGCTGATCCTAAGAAAGTTCTAGCTATTATCAAAAATGAGTTTATTGAGATCAAAGAAAAGTATGGTGACGATCGCCGAACACGTATCATTAAAGGTGGAGTTAAGGAGATTAACGTCGAGGATTTAGTGGCCGAGAAAGAAGAGGTCTTGGTTGTCACGGCTGGTGGCTACATCAAGCGCACTGATCCAACCGAATACAAAGCGCAAAGGCGTGGTGGAGTGGGAGTAATTGATGTGAATATGCGCGAAGAAGATTTTGTCACCATTTTCTTAACGGCGAATACTCACGATGATCTCCTCTTCTTTACGGATAAAGGGAAGGCCTTCCAGATTAAGATGTATGATATCCCTGAAGGCAAAAGAGCGACTCGAGGCAAATCGATTATGAACTTTTTAGCTCTTAGTCCCGAAGACAAGGTCACTTCGATCTTGGCTTTGCCCAAAGATTTGAAACAGGCCAAGTTTTCTCTCGTCATGCTTACGCGTGACGGTGTAGCGAAAAAAGTTTCAGCTGACAGCTTCAAGGATGTTCGACGTTCTGGCTTAATTGCTATTAAGTTGGCTGACGGTGATGAGTTGCTTGCTGTCCGACCGGTTAATAAAGGCGATGAAATTATGATGTCTTCTCAATCTGGGCAATCAATTCGCTTTAAGGAATCTGATGTTCGAGAGATGGGTCGCAATGCGGCTGGAGTTCGTGGAATGAAGATGAAGAAGGGTGACCTTGTTGTTGGAGCTGAAGTAATTAGGAAAGATCAAGGAGATGGCGATTATCTTGTCTTGAGTGAAAATGGTTATGGTAAACGTACCAAACTTAAAGAATACAAGGTCCAAAAGCGTGGCGGTTCTGGTATCAAGACGATGAGTGTCACTAAGAAGACTGGTCCTTTGGTTGCCGTTCATGTTAACGATGGCACCGAAGGCGAGATCTTTGCTATCTCCAAGATGGGTCAAGTTATCCGTACGCAAATTGATGAAATCTCTGTTCTCGGCCGGGCCACTCAGGGTGTTCGCGTAATGAAACTCCGCGAAGGGGACTCTCTGGCTTCACTTACTTGTCTCTAGGAGTTTTCCCCTTATTTGGCTAGGCAAGAGAGAGTGTTAAATGGTAAAATATAGTTAATGGCTTTTGCTGACCCGCTTCTTAATTTACAAAAAATAAATCTCTTACCCGGGATGACTGTGGTAGATTTTGGTGCAGGTTCTGGGGCTTACACTCTACCAGCTACACGCCTAGTCGCCCCGGAGGGCCGAGTTTATGCGGTAGAGATTCAGAAGGATTTGCTCGATGCTATCAATAAGTCAGCTGAGGCTGAACACTTAGCGAGCAACGTCAAACTCATTTGGGGAGACATTGAGCAGCAAGGAGGGGTTGGCCTGGGCGACAATTTAGCCGATGTCATCATTGTCTCTAACGTTCTCTTCCAGGCAAAGTCTATGTATACTCTTGCACTTGAGGCTAAGAGAATTCTGAAAGCAAGTGGTCGAATAATGATTATCGAATGGAGCGGATCCTTTGGCAGTCTTGGCCCACGTCCGGAGGACGTTGTTTCGGCCGAGGAGGTAAAAAAGACTTTTGGTAGCGCCGGTTTGGCCTTCATTTCTGAATTCCCCGCTGGAGAGAATCATTATGGGTTAATTTTTTCAAAATAATGTCTGGTAGAAGTTTATTCCAAACAATTCTTCTTATCATCCTCGGAGCTGCTCTGGTGATCGCTGTTTTAATTTTTGCTGGGATTTTGCCAGGCTTTAGGCAGGAGCGGGTTGGGCAAGCTGGTAATCTTGAGGTCTGGAGCAGTTTTTCTTCTAACATTTATAACCCAATAATGAATGAACTCAAGCAGGGCCATGAGCAGGAATTTTCTGTTAATTATACTGACAAGGGAGCAGACCTAGAGACGTCCCTCGTCAATGCCCTGGCTTCGGGTATTGGTCCTGATGTGATCATTGCTCCCCATGAATTAATTCTTAAGCATCGAGATAAATTTGCTCCCATTCCCTTCACCTCCGTTCCTCTGCGATCTTATCAAGACACTTTTATCGATGAGAGTTCGCTTTTCACTACTGATAAGGGTTTCTTAGCCTTACCTTTGGCTGTTGACCCTATCCTTCTCTATTACAACCGAGATATTTATAATAATGCCAGTTTGACCAAGGCTCCGACCAATTGGGAGGAGTTTGTGAAAATTCAACCAACCCTTACTCGTATTGGAGAAGTAAATAAGGTTGAGCAGAGTGCTTTTGCTCTGGGGACTTTCAACAATAACGCCAACGCCAAGGACATTTTGTCTCTCTTGATTCTCCAGGCTGGAGGTTCTCCGGCTATCTTGAAGGAAGGGAGGCCTTCTATAACACTAAAAGATAGCTTTGGTTTTACTCTGCGTCCCGCCGAGGCGGCCCTCTCCTTCTTCCTCCAGTTTGCCGATCCATCGCGTAGCACCTATTGTTGGAACCGATCTTTGCCTGAGGCACGAGATAGTTTCTTGGGAGAAAGTCTTGCCAATTATTTTGGCTTTGCCAGTGAAGCCACCTATCTTAGAGAGAAAAATCCTCATCTTAATTTTAATTTAGAAACTGTCCCGCAGATGACCGGTTTGCCCAACCAGAACAAAAATCGCTTAACCTTTGGTCGTCTCTATGGTGTGGCCATCCTCAAATCTTCGACTAAGCTAACGGCAGCTTGGCCGATGATCTTTGCCTTGACAGGAGAAGAGTTTTCTCAGAAAAATGCTGAAGCTTTTGACTTCGCCCCTGTTCGACGATCACTCTTGATGCCTGATCCAGCTAAGCCTGATCAGAAAGTAATCTTTGATTCCGCCCTGATTAGCCGAGGTTGGTATGATTTCTCGCCTGAGGAGACGAAGAAAATTTTCCAGACTATGGGTGAGAATGTTTCGGCGGGCCGTTTTAATCCTTCGGGGGCGATAGAGAAAGCGTCCGATGAGATGGCTCAATTATTAATTCCAAGTTAAAAAATGCCTAAGAAAATTAATTATCGTTTCGCTGTCATCTTCTTATCTGTCCTGCTGGTCTTCAATTTTCTTCCCTTAGTCCTCTTGGCGGAAGGTTTAGTTCCCTGTGGCCAGAACGTGAGAGATGACGCCGGGAACATTATTTCTTATGGCAAACCAACGGATTGCAAATGGAAGGACCTGGTTACCTTGTTCAATAATATTATTGATTTTATTTTTAAAGATCTAATGATTCCTCTGGCGGTCGTGGCCATTGTCTATGCGGGAATTCAGGTTCTTATCCATCAGGATAATCCGGGCGAGCTGAAGAAGGCTTACGGCACGCTTCAGAAGGTGGGGATAGGGATATTCCTCGCTCTCGGAGCTTATGCTATTGTTAAGACAATCGCTACAATGTTAGCCAACCCTGATAGCATCTTCCAAAAAGCGATTGACCAAGTCTTTTAATTTTTTGATAGGCAATTTATATTATGACTAAAATAAAAATTTTAATTTATATTTCGCTCGCTTTTCTTGTCCCCGTTTTAACTTTCGCCGAAGATAGTGTCGGAAAGACGGGAGCGATTATTAATAATCCTCTTGAGGCTGATAGTCTTACCGAATTATTGGCCACGGTGCTCGATATTGTTGTCCAGGTCGGCTTGGTTGTTGTCGTCTTCTTCATTATTTTTGCTGGTTTCAAATATGTGACGGCGCGAGGGAACACCAGCGAGATCACTAAGGCCCACAATGCCCTGATGGCGACTCTTATTGGGGCGGCCATTGTCCTTGGTTCTTATGCGATTGCTAAAGCGCTTGAAGATACCGTTGACCAGCTTAAAACCGGAGTCGCGATGAGATTAGAAGTTCCTAATAATTATCATGTTTAATATGGCGGCGGCGGGGAATCTAGAGAGTATTATTGGGGTTATTCTTAAGTCGTTCTTCGACCCACTTGTCCCAATTTTGATCGGCCTAGCCATTATCCTTTTTTCTTGGGGGACCTTTAATTATCTTCGCTCGGGAATGGGGGATAAGGCTGAGATAGATAAGGCTAAGAGTCTCATGTTCTGGGGGGTTATTGTCTTCTTTGTTATGGTTTCGGTTTGGGGTTTGGTCTCAATCATTCAAGAGATTTTCTTGGGTGATATTCCCACGACAGTGCCCACTATTATTAAGTATGGTATAGAATAAAAAATATTTTTATGTCACGTCAGACAAAAATTCTCGCTATCTCTTCTTTCTTGCTTCTTTTCCCTATTTTCCCGCTTCTAGCGGCTAGTTATTTAGAAGACGTTATGTCCACTTTCAAGAGTGTTATTGCCTTGGCCTTGCCCGCTTTTGTTGGACTAGCGATTATTGGTTTTGCCTACGGTATCTTCGTCTATCTCTATGGTGGAGCCGAGGACAAAGAACGGGGTAAGAATCTCATTATCTGGGGTGGTTTAGCCGTAATAGTCTTGCTCTCTCTCTACGCCCTGGCTGGCTTGCTTCAAGATCTCACTGGCGCTCGAGATCGTAGTGTTACTATCCCGACAACCTATAAAGAATAGGGAAGGAGAGTTTATCCACTAATTAGGTTTACTAAGCCATATTTTGACTATATAATTAAAGAGTTACCATTATTAAAATAGTCGATTAATTATTAATTATTAAGTAAACATTATTTATGTCACTTCGTTTTAAAATTAGTGCTGGACTTTTAGCTCTTGCCCCGATGGTTACTTTGGCCCAAGAGTTCAAGGGCGATTATTTTGAGGGAATTGCCAGCTCTTTTAATTCTATTATCGGAACTCTTTTGCCAGCCTTTATCGGTTTAGCAATAATTGGCTTTGCTTACGGACTCTTCATCTATCTCAAGTCTGGTGCCGAGGATAAGGAGAAGGGTAAGTCCATTATGATTTGGGGAGCTCTGGCTGTTGTCATCCTACTTTCTATCTATGGTCTGGCTAATTTGTTTCAGAGCATTACCGGTTCAGAGGGCACGGTAAAAAATGCTCCAACCGAACTTCCTGGTCTTGATAGTTATGGAGGCAATTAGACTAAATGAAAATTCAGTTACTTGAGAATATTAAACAATATATTGTTGATCCAGTAATTCTTCTTCTCTTTGGTCTAGCCCTCATCATCTTCCTCTATGGCCTCGTTGAGTTCTTATGGAAGGGGGACACGGGCAAAGATTATAAAGAGGGGCGAGATAAAATTGTCTGGGGTTTGGTTGGTATGGCGATAATGACCTCTGTCTATGGTTTCCTAAACATTATCGTGAGCACTATCGACCAACTTATGACAGGTATGTAGATTTTCTCTTGTGTCACTGAGAAAGAATAATAAAGGGCCGAGCAACTTATAGTTGCTCGGCCCTTGGTGTTTACAGGTTTCGTCTTTCTCTCACCTCTTCCATTGAATAGTGAGATCCAGAGGATCTCCATCAACAGAGGTGATGACGAGAGGTTTGTTCTTATAGGATCGAAAGGTCCCGTTGGCGTCGCCGTTGAGCCGAGATTCAAAGTCTCCACTCTTCACATCGTACTCTCGGCGCGGTCGAGGAGGAGCAAGGGGGTCTTGTAGTAGAGGTGGGGTCGGATTGATCCTCACTCCGACAGCTCCCGGGAGCCAACTTATGACGGTCGGGATATCTGATACTTGGACAATCATCGCTCTTCCCCATTTGGACTCTGGCTTCGGGGCTGGTCGATCTTTTGGATCAAATAGGCTAAGAGCGAAGCCTATTATTGCAAGAAACACGACCGTGGTAACAACGATCGCCACGGCGGACAATGGTTGTCCGGCCCCTGGTGTCACCGTCGGCCGAGCCGGAGCTGTTGCTCCTGCAGGAGAGGTAGATGTCTCTACCGTCGCCGAGGTGGTCACCCGGACTTTGCTTTTAGATCGAGATCTTTCTCGTCCGTTCCAAGTCTTAACTGCGACAGCAATTAATCCGAGGATTAAAAGAGAAAACCAGAAGACGAGAAAATATACTATCATTGACATCTTTCTTTCTCCTTATGGCTGAGCCGTCGGGGGTTGGGTTGTTTGTGTGACTGCCGCTTCTTTTTGGGGTTTATTTATCTGCCCCATTACGGCATTAGCCAGACCAGCGATTGCTCCGGTTGCTCCCTGACCATCACCACTGACAATCAGAGTATTTGTCCCTGCGTTGTCGGCAAGAGCTAGCGTAGCCATCGTGTTCAATGCGTGTTGCCCACCCTCTTTCTTGGCAATTATCGCCAGACTCTCTGTGAAGTTTTTTCTTGCTTCTAGTATCGCGACCTCCCCAGCGACCTGTGATTCTTCGGCTGCTTTTTTCCCTCGGGCCTTTTCAACTTCAGCATTTGCCTCCTTTCTTGCTAATTCTTCTGTGGCTATTCCCGTTCGTTTCGACAACTCTATATTTGCCGTTGCGTTAACGAGATTTTCGGCAATACCACCGTGAGGAGCCTTTGTTAGAATTCTTGAGTAACCGATAAAGTGTCCGAATCTTTCCATTGATTCTTTCCACACTTCTTGCATGTAGACAAAAAAGTCACTTTTTGTTACCGAAGAACCTTTTTTAATGTCTTCACGTTGAATTTCCGTGAAAATTTTTGTCATGATGAAACTCGTTACTCTTTGGTCAGAAATAGCCGTCAAGCCGTCAAACCAGCGATGTTGTTTGAACAAAGCCTTGTATGGATTTCGACAAGAAAGCCCCATGATGTAGCCGACACTCATCTGAGCGTTTTCTTCTTCTCGGGTATACTTACCGGAAACTTCTGAGTAGTAGGGGGTTTCTTTTAGGAAAATTGAAGAAACCCTTTCTGTCTTATGTTCAGGTTTAGTTTCTCCTGCCCGAGTTTCAGAAACTTTAATGGTTACCCAAGTAAATTCCCAGCTTGCAATACGATAGAAGGGGGAGAATCCAAAATACTGATAGCCAAAACGAGAAAGGAATCTATTTAATCTTGAAGTTCTTGCCTCGTTGTCATTTTCCGTTCCTTCTAAGGGTACAATCTCCCAGATTTCTAGGTGATTTTTTAAATAATCATTTGTGTACCCAGAAAGTCTTTTCTCGCTTCTTCGTGCTATCTCTCTTTTTCGATAATTGTCTACTTGCGCCTTTGTTCGAAGCATTTTCCAGCCATCGAAATGAAAGAGAAACCCGACCAGCTGTCCGCTTAAATCTTGTCCTCCCTTCATGACAACCTTAGCCTCTCCTTCATTTACGAAGGTGAAAAAAAGGTCAAAATTGGCAAGTATCCAACCCCAGAGGGGGAGAGACAAGAACACTGAAGGAATGGCGACTACCCACATTATTATTTCTAACATGATACATTCTCCTTTTCTATGTTTGATCCACGGGCGAAACCTATCGTCGAGGATCGTTTTTGACAAAAAACCTATATATGTGAACGAAAGAGGGAACATATCCCTCTCCCGATTGTTCAGTTGATCTACCTATAATTATACACCCCAATAGCCCTGTTTGTCAAGGGCAAAAAAGACTTTATTCGTTTGTGCCGAGGAGAGGAGTTTCACTGCTCGTTCGCTACGCTCCCTGCGCTTTCAAAACCCTCTGTTTTGAATAATTTCCGACACGGGGGACCAGGTGTTCCCCCGACCCCCTTTCGGTTCAAGTCCTCTCTCCGGGACTCATAACTACGTTATTCGTTTGTGCCGAGGAGAGGACTTGAACCTCCATGGATTGCTCCACTAGCTCCTAAGGCTAGCGCGTCTGCCAATTTCGCCACCTCGGCAATTACTTATTGATTTTAACCTATTTTGTTGGTAAAATTCAAATGTCCATTTCCGCCCATAGCTCAGTTGGTAGAGCAGTCGCCTCTTAAGCGAACGGTCGTAGGTCCGAATCCTACTGGGCGGACAAGCGCAATTTTGTGCGAACTGTTCATTTTTTTTGCCTAGGTGGCGGAATTGGTATACGCTACAGACTTAAAATCTGTCGCCCGCAAGGGATTGAGGGTTCGATTCCCTCCCTAGGCACCCTGTTCTTTGTTTGGGCCTGGTCGCCAAGTGGTAAGGCAAGAGTCTGCAAAACTCTTATGCGGCGGTTCGATTCCGCCCCAGGCCTCAAATTTTCCCCAAAATCTGCTCAACTACTTGGCGGTTTTTTTCGCCGGCATCAATCTCAAAGTCGATGAAGGGGATAACTTTCATCGGCATTTTTTCTCTAATCACTGAGCGCAGGTCGCTTCGTCGACGTCGAGCAAATTCAAGAGCTTCTTGCTCGAAACTTTCGGGGAAGACTGATATAAAGGCGGTAACATTCTTGAAGTCACGACCGGTATCGCAACCGGTAACAGTGATAATCGATTGAGTACTACCTTCTTTGTTTAGAAATTCAGAAATAATTTCCTGCAGGCGCCCCTCAACTTTTTTTTGTCTGATACTCATCTATTTTACTACTGTCTCGAAGGCTTCGAGATAATCACCGGGAGCAATCTCTACTTTGGCGTCAACCTCGGCTCCAAATTGGTTGTTCTCGAGAACTTCATCGGTCTTAATCTTTTGCATTTGGAGACTGACAATTTTCCCTCGGCCAACCTCATTTTCTCGACGGAGGACTTTGATTTCTTTGCCCCTAACTATTTTGCCTTGCCCGACAATCCCGCCAACAATTTGTTTCTCGCCATTTTCTCCGAAGGTCTTCAAAATCTTGGCTTTGCCTAAGACCTCCTCGATTGTTTGCTTAGGGGCGGCTTGTTTCATCTCTTCCTCAAGCCACTCGGAGAGTTTATAGATAATATCTGAAGTTTCGATAACAGCTTTGCTCTTTTCAGCGAGGGCCATGGCACTTTTCTCAGCTTTGACTCGGAAGCCGAGAATCTTTGCATTAGGAAAAGCTTGAACTTGCTTGATATCATTCTCAGTGATAGAGCCGACGCCGAGATCAATGATATTGAGATTAACATTCTCCACTTTTATCTTGGCGAGTTCTTTTTCAACGGCTTCGAGCGTCCCGGCAACATCGGCCTTGATGATGATGGGGAGATTAATGATTCCGTCAGCTTCAGTGTTGCAATTGAGGGCTCGTCGGCAATTTTCTTCGGTTGGAGCGCAGGCGGCAAAACATTCGGCCTCTTTTTTGCTGGCAAAAGCTTTAAATGGGGCACCGACGGGAGGGAGTTTAGTCAGGCCAGAGATATGGGCCGGTGCACTGAAGGTGAGTTTCTCGACTGGGGCATCGAGGAAATTGGCTAGTCTTTTTATCTTGGTAATTTCTTTCCCGACAACGAGGTAGTCATTATCATGAAGAGTTCCGTCTTTAATAATTAGAGTGGCGGTTGTACCACTTCGAGGGTCGAGGTGAGTTTCGAGAACGAAGCCTTCAGCCGGGATTTCGGTGGTGCCCGTTAATTCTTCCAATTCAGCGACGAGCAAGAGGAGATCAAGTAATTCATTGACACCAGTTCCTTCTTTAGCTGAGATGAGAGCTACTGGAGTGCTTCCGCCATAACCTTCGAGGAAGACGCCGTTCTCGGCAAGACTTTGTTTTGTTTTCTCGACATCAGCTTCGGGTCGGTCAATCTTATTAATTGCTACGACGAAGGGGGTATTGTGGTCCTGGATTGATTTAAGGGCCTCCAGGGTCTGAGCCTTAACCCCTTCTTCGGCTGAGACAATTAAGATGGCAATATCGGCAATTTGAGCTCCCCGTTCACGCATGGTGGTGAAGGCGGCATGCCCGGGGGTATCGAGGAAAGTAATTTTCTGTTCATTGTGGATGACCTCATAAGCGCTAGTGTGTTGGGTAATACCACCGGATTCCTTGTCGACAATGTTAGTTTTGCGAATATAGTCGAGGAGCTTTGATTTGCCATGATCAATATGGCCCATAACGGCAATTACAGGAGGACGAGAAATCAAACCGGTTTTAGCGGTAGTATTGTTCATTATGTTTAATTAAATCAGAAAAATGGGGGAATTGCTAGCTTTGTGAGGGGCTTATCCTTTTACGGGGTTAACCTAGGGCCTTATTGATCACCTCTTTTTCTTCTTCAGAGAGTTCATAATCGCTTTTGCCTTCGATGATTGGCTTGGCGTAGACACTGACTTTGTCGCGAGAATATAGGCTAGAAATGACAACCCCGTCGCCTTTCTCGTCCATGAAGCAAGTTGCAAAACTTTGGTTGCCTCCTTGGTCGCGGAAGGGGTTGAAGCGTACAGTGTGAATTTTTTGGAGGGCGCGCGATAGGCGATCATTGATACTATCAATTTCTTGGGCAATCATCTTTGTCCTGTCATCTAGACGTCTGGCGGTTTTTACAAACTCATCAATAACATCTTCGAAGTCGTTGGCTCGCCGGCCAGAGAGTAGGCGGGTTAAGCGCTTGTCTAGAATAATCAGCCGGATTATGAGAAATATAGAAATAGCGACAAAGCCTAGTGTCACTATAAATAAAACTGTCAGGTCAATCATGAGCCTATTATATAAAACTTGTTATTTTTAAGCAAAGTAAAAAAAGAGGCTCCTCCCCCTGAGACAAGAAAGGGAAGGAGCCAATGGGTACCTTATATTGCGAAGCGTGTCCCCCCAGCCGGAACCGGAAGCTGGAGGAGCAGAGTAGAACAACAACTAAGAAAATGAAGCCTTAGTTCGTTCAGGGAGGCCTTGCCCTCATCGTTCGGACCTTGAGAGACGTCATTTTTTTAACCCTCCTTTTTTTTGGTTTGGGTTCGCCGCTCATCTCGCGGACAAACAAAATAACCCAAAACCTCCATTATTAATGCTACTCGCTTTAAATTATTTGTAAAGAGGAGATGTCAACCTTCTAAACAAAATGGGGATTTTGTGTTAGATTTATCACATGACGAAGCGAATTTATTGGGATACGGCGGCGGGGTTTAATAACCCAGCGAGTATTCATACTGAAGGGCTTAAGGCTGAGAAGCTGGTGGAAGAAGCGCGAGTTAAGATCGCCGAGATCCTCTATGCTCACCCAGATGAGATTATTTTTACTGGAAGTGGTACAGAGAGTGATAATTTGGCAATTCTTGGTCTTGCTGAATTGACGACCAAAAAACATATTATAACTACGGCGATTGAACACAAGGCGGTATTGGAGCCTTGTCGTTATTTGCAGAAAAAAGGCTTTCGCGTGACTTATTTGTCAGTTGATAAAAATGGTCCTGCCCGCAATGCTTCGCATGGCGATGCAGGCGGGCAAATAAATCTTAAAGAATTAAAAGAGTCATTATCTAAAGACACTTTTCTTGTTTCGGTTATGCTGGCCAACAATGAGATTGGTACTATCCAGCCAATTAAAGATGTTGCTAAGATTATTCGCCACTTTAGAAAAGAGAATGACACTCATCTGCCTTATCTTCATACTGATGCCTGTCAGGCCCCAAGATTTCTAGATCTCAATGTTGCTAAACTGGGTGTTGACCTACTCTCCTTCAACGGTTCGAAGATCTACGGTCCGCAAGGGATTGGCGCCCTGTATGTTCGGCGAGGGGTAATGATTTCGCCAATTATCAGGGGTGGCGGACAGGAACGGGGTCTTCGGTCAGGGACCTTGAATGTCGCAGGTATTGTTGGCCTGGCTGAGGCTCTCGCCATTTGTGCTAAAAACAGAGAAAAGGAATCTGAGAGTTTAGAGAAAATTCAGAAGAAATTATTTAGCGAACTTAAGAAAATTCCTGACGTTACTATCAATGGGCCGGATGGAAGCGATGTGAGAAATACGACTTCAAGTGAGCCCGAAGTCGTTTTTCGCACGTCGCTGCGCTTACCCAATAACATTAATTTTTCTGTCAAAGATTTTGAAGGTGAACAATTAATGCTTGAACTTGACGCTAAAGGCTTCGCCGTCTCGTCTGGCAGCGCCTGTTCGCATGACAGTGGTGAAGGTTCTTATGTTATCCGAGCAATTGGCGGTTCGGAAGAAGAGGCCGCCGGGGCGGTGCGATTGAGTCTCCCTCGCGGAGCGACACTAGCTGAAGCCAAAAAATTTATTTCGGCTCTCAAAGCGATAATTGCTAAATACAAAAAAGTAAATTTTTAGACTAAGTGGCAAACACTGGGTGTTTACCACCCTCTGCTTTTATTCGAAACCTAAATAATCCGTCGTATCTTTTAATTCTTTTGCCCCACTTTTTTCCACCCATTTTTGGTAATCTTTGCCTTTTTCTGACCCTTCCATTTGGTCAAGAATGATATTTGGATCAAGAAGTTTGCCCCAACGATTTTGTCCGACAAAATCGCTAAAGCTTGACCAACGATATTTTGAATTATCAAACACCGGGTGTTTGATAATTTTACTATTGGAGGCAATAAGCTCTTTGGGGTTTAAGTGTATATAGGCCGAGGTGTAGAGTAATTGCTCGTTGCTTTCAATATGAACAGCTCGGAAGGGGCCTTGGAAAAGGTGGCCGGACTGTCGATATTTAGCATTAAAATACTTAGTGTAGCCATTGAGAACTTTTTGCATATAAATTGACACCCCATTGTCTATCGAGGATTGAACAAGAATATGAAAATGATTAGGCATTAGGGAAAAAGCAATAATCTTTACTATTTGTTTGTCGGCGATCTCTCCTGTCTTTTTCTCGTCAAAACCAAAGTTTCCCGTTTTAAGGAATTTTTTAGTATGAAAGCCGATATTATTGATACTACTTTGTGATTGGAAATAGAGGAGATAGAATAGAAATCTCGCTCGATCAGCATCATCTCTAAAAATATCACATTTTAAATTCCCTCGATTAACGAGGTGAAAATATTCTCCGGCTACGAATGACACTGGACGATAGGGCATAACTTTATTATAACACACAAAATCAATTATCAAACACCGGGTGTTTGATAATTCCCGGTGTTTGATAATTGATTAGTTGTCTTTTCAGACGGGAGGGGGTTTGGTATGATATCAATATGTACACACTACCTAAACTAAAGTATGAATTAAACGCTTTAGAGCCATACATCGACAGGGAGACCATGGCTCTTCATTATGGTAAACATCATCAAACTTATTGTGACAAATTAAACGGAGCTTTGGAGAAATATCCAGAATTGGCAGAAAAGCTGGCTGAAGAGCTGTTGAAGGAACTTAATAATTTGCCGGAGGAAATTAGGAAATCGGTGCAAAATTTTGGTGGGGGGTTTGTCAATCATAATTTCTTCTGGAGTATTCTAAGAAAACCAGAAGAGGGAAATAATCTGCCGATGGGTGAGTTAGCACAAAAAATTGATCAGCAATTTGGTAATTTTGATTTTTTAAAAAAACAATTAAGTGATAAAGCGCTTGGTCTCTTTGGCTCTGGTTGGGCGTGGCTTGTTGTTAATCAGGTTGGTGCCTTAGAAATTACAACGACAGCGAATCAAGATTCACCCCTCTCGCTTGGCAAGAGGCCACTCCTGACGATTGATGTCTGGGAGCATGCCTATTATCTTAAATATCAAAATCGTCGAGCCGAATTCATCGAGGCTTTGTGGTCTGTTTTTGATTGGCGTAAGATTGAAGAGAATTTTGAACTAGCTTCAGAAGTTTAAAAGTGCTATAATAAAATTTAATATGGATATTAAAGATCTAAATCGAAGTCAATTTTTGTTGCTGTTGCTGCTTATTATGATTGTGACATCTATCACGACAGCGGTGGTGACGGTGACTCTTGTTGACCAATCGCCTAAGGCGGGGATCGTCAATACTGTCAACCGTGTTATCGAGAGGGTTGTTCCTGGAGCAACAACAACAATAATAAAGATTGTCAAAGAGGTGCCAACGGTCAGTGAGGGTGAACAAATCGTTAAGGCGACAGAATCTGTTTCTCCCGCGGTGGTCAAACTCGTTCAGCGGGGCGACAAAGTAAGTGAAAATCTAGGGACTGGTTTTGTTGTCCGAGACGGTTTGATGGTCACTGCGCTAAAGAATGTCCCCAGTGATTTAGCAGGGACTAGATTCGATGTTGTTAAGGGTTCGATTATTTCACCGGCCGAAGTTTTGTCTCGCGATATTAATAACAACATTGCTTTTGTCAAATTCGCAGCGACTAGTACTTTGGTGGCAGGAGACTTAAGCTTTAGTACTAAGTCGCCAACCAACGGTCAGACGAATGTTGCCCTCTCTTATTCGGAAACGGGGAATCCTGATATTATGATTGGCCTGGTTATGGGGGTAATTAGTGCCACCTCTTCAACTACCCCGGACCAAAGTGTTGATCTTATCCGGACCGGCTCAGTTGTTGGTGATAATATCGGCGGGCCGGTTGTTGGTCTTGATGGCAAAATTATGGGGATTGGGATTTCTCGGGGCTATGTTTTAGCTGCCCCGGCTCTCAAAGCTCTAATTGACCAGGTAAAATAGTTATTGTATGATTGAACATTATGCCTCCATTCCAAAATTTTACAACCAAAGCGCGCGAAGCCATTCGCCGAGCTCATGAACTCGCTATTGAGCGAGGACAAAATCAAGTCAACCCCTTCCACCTGTTGGCGGCTTTGTTGTTGCAAGAAGAAAGTCTGATTGTCTCAATTTTTGATAGATTAGAGATTGATGCCATGTCGCTAACCGAGCATGTCATCGACAGCATTGAGGCTTTTGGTGGGGGGAATGTTATGAGCCCATCTTATCAGATCTATTTAACCCCAGATCTTGTCAAGGTGTTTGACACTTCGGCTAAGGTTGCCGGTAACCTAAGTGAAGATTTTGTCTCGACCGAGCATCTTCTCCTTGCTCTCCTTGACGTTCCTGGTCCGGCGAGAGATTTACTTGTTCGTTTTAAGGTCAACCGCGAAGCGGTGCTGAACGTTATTGACGAGATTAAATCTGGGAAAATTTCTCTGCCTAACGTTAGCAAGAAACCAAGAGCTATTGAGAAATTTACACGTAATCTTACGGACTTAGCTCGAGCCGACAAGCTCGATCCGGTTATTGGTCGTGACGAAGAGATTCGTCGAGTGATGGAGATTCTTTCTCGTCGAACAAAAAATAATCCAGTTTTAATTGGTGAACCAGGGACCGGTAAGACTGCCATCGTCGATGGTTTGGCTCTGCTCATTGCCAAGGGCGAAGCGCCTGAATCTCTGCGTGACAAAGAGATTATCTCTCTTGACCTTGGGATGCTCTTAGCGGGGACCAAATATCGTGGAGAGTTTGAGGAAAGATTGAAAAGTATTATAAAAGAAATTGAGAAATCTGAAGGCAAAATAATTCTCTTTATTGATGAAGTTCACACCATCGTTGGAGCGGGAGCGGCCGAAGGGTCGATTGACGCCTCCAATATGTTAAAGCCGGCATTAGCTCGTGGTGAATTAAGGACGATTGGAGCAACGACAATTAAAGAATATCAAAAATATATTGAAAAAGATCAAGCCCTTACCAGACGCTTCCAACCAGTGACCATCGAGGAACCGAGCGTTGAGGATGCTATTACCATTTTGCGTGGATTGAAGGACAAATACGAACTTCATCACGGGGTTCATATTACTGATGACGCTATTGTCTCGGCGGTTAATCTCTCGGCTCGATATATTACTGATCGTTTCTTGCCTGACAAAGCTATTGATCTTATCGACGAAGCCGCTAGCGCTCTTCGTCTCCAGCTTGAGAACAAGCCGGCAATTCTTGAAGATGGCGAGCGCAAGATTATGCGTCTTGAGGTAGAGAGAGAAGCTCTAAAGAAGGAGGTAGAATTATCTGATAATAAGAATGCCAAAGCGCGGATCAAAGAGATTGACAAAAGTATTAGCGAGTATAAAGAAAAGATTAGCGAACTAGAATTAAAGTGGAAAAATGAGAAGCAAATTATCGGAGAGATTCGTCAGTCTAAGGCGGAGTTAGAAAAATTGCGCTTGGAGGCAAATCAGGCCGAACTTCGAGCTGATCTATCGAAGGCCGCCGAGATTCTTTATGGCCGAATTCCTGAAATAAACAAAGTTCTCAAAGCAAAAGAATTAAAACTAAAAAGATTGCAAAGTGCCCGCAAGATTCTAAAGGAGGAGGTTAGCGACGAAGAAGTGGCCAAAGTTGTCTCGCGTTGGACTGGTATACCGGTGATGAAAATGCTTGAAGAGGAGACCGAGAAACTTGCCCGGATGGAAGAAGAATTGAAGAAACGAGTTCGAGGTCAAGACGAGGCTGTTAGTAAAATTTCTTGGGCGGTTCAACGTTCGCGAGCGGGTGTGGCTGACCCTGATCGCCCAATCGGCTCATTCATGTTCTTGGGTCCTTCCGGTGTGGGGAAGACGGAGCTGGCCCGAGCTCTGGCTGAGATTCTCTTCAACGATGAGAAGGCTCTTATTCGTGTTGATATGAGTGAGTACATGGAAAAATACTCGGTTTCTAAATTAATCGGTTCGCCTCCTGGTTATGTTGGATACGAAGAAGGAGGTAATCTTACTGAAATGGTTCGCCATCGACCGTACTCGATCCTTCTCTTTGACGAAGTAGAGAAAGCTCACCCTGAAGTTTTCAACGTCTTGCTTCAGGTTCTTGACAATGGTCGATTGACTGATGCCAAGGGGCGCATGGTTAATTTTAAGAATACGATTATTATCTTAACTTCAAATATTGGCAGTCAATTTATCAAGAATTATCAGCGAATTGGTTTCGCTAATATTGGTGATAATGAAGGAGGTTATGGCGAGGTCAAAGAAAAAATTCAGGAGAGCCTTCGGGACCACTTCCGACCCGAATTTTTAAACCGACTTGATGAGATTGTTATCTTCAACCCTTTGAGGTCAGAGGTTTTGCGCGAAATTGTAGATCTTCAGCTCGATATTGTTCGCACTCGTTTATTGAAGAAGGGGATCAGGCTTGATGTGACCGACGAAGTGATGAATTTTCTTGCCAAGCAGGGTTATAATCCTGAGTATGGAGCCCGGCCTCTGAAGCGCTTGATCCAAAGCAAGATATTAAATCCGGTGGCGCAGTTTATTATTGGTCGGAAGATTAATGACGGCGGTCTCGTGACTGTATCGCTTAAAGATGACGAACCATTTGTTGAACTTACCAAATCAGTAAAGTCTAAGATAAGGCCTCGTACTCGAAATATTACTCCGGCCGAATAAGAAAGGATTGCCGAAAAGGTCACACAAACCCCCGCCAGACCTTAAGTTACGCATGGGTCTGGCGGGGTTGCTTGTTGCTGAAAAGGTTTTTTTACGTTAATATTCAAGAGTTCAACTGCAGGGGGCTTATTTTAGAAATTGTACAATTATAATTGCGTAGGTGGCGGAGTGGTCAATCGCAGGTGACTGTAAATCACCCGACATTAGTCTACGGGGGTTCGAATCCCTCCCTACGCACACAAAGAAACAAAACTTGACAGAATGTCAAGCATAGTATATAATGGGGGGTAGATATTTAATATAGGCCCTAATGCCTATATTTTAAATTTCTTTGTCAAAGTGTTCGAAAAAAAAGGAAGAGAGGAAAAAATGTCGAAAAAAATTTTGTTTTTGGGCGTTAGCCTGTTTTTCTTCTGTGTGTTTCTTTGTTGCTGGGTTCTTTCCCCGACGCAAGGGCAACGCTCAGATGAAAACGGCCCGGCAATGTCAGCCTCGACGGTAACGGTAGCGGTAGGTCTCGTAGACCTCCCCGCTCTCACCCGGGAGCCCCAAGAACAAGAAGAGGCCCCCCCGGAGATTACTGCCTTGTCGGCAGTGGATCAGAAACTCGAGAAATTGGGCTTTGGCAATTCCGCCGATGTCCAGAAAATCAACGTAAACGTAACGGAAAAGTAGAAGGAGACGAGAGAAATGAAAGAGAAAGCTTTGTTGTTTGTGGCGCTGGTTGTTTTGTTTGTTGGCACTTTGCCCTGCCTCGCGGCCTCGGTTGACCCTGAGCGGACAGCCGATGCTTTCGTTCTTTTGGACGTGAGCCAATATGAGTCCTGGTTTGGCTTCACTCGCGTTTTACCGAACGGATCGACGGAGCAAGTCGAAGGCAATTTCACCCTTCTACTCAACGGGCAAATTCCTCGCCTGGTTATCAATGGCGTGGAAATTGTCTCCTGGGCGGATGAGCCTTTGGGTGGTCTACCGGTAAACAAGGTGGGAAGTGCCACAAACTTCTGGCTCCAGCTTAACGGCTGGGATGGAGTTTCTGGCAATTATGCCACTTATGGCTATTCTTACCTGCCGTTGTTGCTCGCCTCCGACATTATCCGGGTCGAAATCAACCTTTCCTCGCAGGAAGAGTTTCTGCCGTACGAATCAGATGAGGTCGATGTCTCCCGTCTGGTCCTCCAGATTGGGGATGCCGAGTTCTGGTATGATTCATCTCGGCGAGGGTTTATTTTCTGGGCTGACCCGACTCAGGACATTGATTATGTCATCATCGATTCGTCGACCGGGCAAGTCATTGCTCGGGGGAATGTCACGGACGGTCTGGCAGAGGCAAACCCCATCAACCTATCTCTGGAAGGTGGTGTGCGGGAATTATTCCCGGCGGGAAGGAATAGTGTTTACTGGCGGAATCAATGGTTCTCGTCACTCGAACGCGACGGGGAGTGGTTACCAGCCCAGGTATATATTGCCCGGGCTTATGGCCAGAATCTCTATCTCGAGCCAAGTTCCTTCACCGGCCGAGTCGAGGTTTATTCCCTCGACGAGGGGGAACGAGTCTTGATCGTAGAACGAGACATTGTCTCTTCTGGTCAAGTTCCAATCCCGGTTGGCTATGACCGACTGGTCATCGAGCTGATTGGAGATCCCACTGTCGGTTGGAGTAATTTCAACCTCTGGGCCTCCCGCGCCTCTCTTGGGGGCAAAGGTTGATTTCTGTCCCCTCCACTCGCCACTTGTTTTTTTCCAGCTATGCTTACCCCCCCCCGGCCGTCCTTACGGCCGGGGGTTTGTTGTTTCCTTAAAATATTGCAATTTGTGAGCATTTAGGGTATATTTGTGGGGCAATATTATGTCACAAGATTTTTTAATAAAATTGGCTTGTAAGGACTGCAAAAGGATTAATTACTGGAGCAGTAAGAATAAGAAGAAGGTTGAGCGCAAGATCAATCTGAAGAAGTATTGTCGTTGGTGTAAGAAGCACACGCTCCACGCCGAAATAAAGAAATAAAAATGGGGCCACCAGGGCCTCATTTTTGGTTTTATTTTTTCAAATAGTTTATACTTAAGAAGTGTTAAATTGTCGGAAAATTTATTTTCTGCTGGCTATTTTTCTTTTAACTTCTCCCTTGTCCGGTTTGGCTGACGCGGGGAGTTCTTCTAGTTTTAATATGCTTGAGGGGGTCATTGCTCCAGCGGGCTATTCTTTCTCAAGCAATTTTAAACTTGACGGCTTAATTTCTCAATTAAGTGTTGGCCAGAGTCAGGCCACAGATTTTATCCTACGAAGTGGCCTACTCTATTTTCCCATCATCAGTACTCCCGTGGTCACTGCTTCGGCTGGTGACGGACAAGTTTCCCTGTCTTGGACAACAGCGACGGGCCTCTTGGGTTGGCAGGCTGGTGCTTATGAAGTGGGTTGGTCAGGGACTTCTGGGGGACCTTACAATCTTATTGATAATGGTTTAAATACTAGTTACAGCAAGACCGGTCTAACCAACGCCACACCTTATTATTTTATCATCAAGGTCAAAGATGCTCTCGGCAATTATGTTGCGACTTCGACTCAGGTTTCGGCTACACCTGTAGCCACAGTGGTCACTTCTCCCGGCGGTGGGGGTGGTGGCGGAGGTGGTGGAACTCAGACAGGAAGTGCTGGGGTCACTTTTCGCGGACGAGCTTTTCCCTCTAGCAATGTTTCCCTTTTTAAAGATGGTCAATTTGTCGCCACAACCAAGGCTGGTCCAGATGCGAACTTTGAGATTTCTCTTAGCGGTCTTTCGGCCGGTAGTTATAACTTTGGAGTAAATTCTACAGACAATGTCGGACGCCAATCGCTTATCCAGACTTTCCCCGTTGTTCTAACTGGGTCAGCGTCAATATTAGTTAGCGGTATTTTCATTGCTCCATCTATTGCCGTCGACAAACAGGAGGTTAAGAAGGGTGACAATATTGCTATTTTTGGCCAGAGTGTGCCCAATGCTAAAGTTACAATTGCTGTTAATTCCGAGAATCAAATTTTTGCCCAGGCTCAAACTGATCGGATTGGGGCTTATCTCTATAATCTTGATACGGTTTCTCTTGAGATGGGTGGCCACACAGCCAAGTCTAAGGCGGCCGTCGTGACAGAGGTCAGTCCCTTTGGCCCAATCGCCATCTTCAAAGTGGGGACAAAGAATGTCGGCCTTGAGCCAGGAGCGGGGAAGTGTCCAGCAAAAGGAGATCTTAATGATGATTGCCAGGTTAATCTAGTTGATTTCTCGATCGCTGCTTATTGGTACAAACGACCACTCTCAGCAAGCTTCTTAGCTTCAGAAAAAACAAAATTAAATAATGATGGAAGACTTAATCTGACCGACTTTAGCATTATGGCTTATTATTGGTCTGGCTAAAAATATGAAAAAAGAATCAAGAAAAAATTTATCATTGCCTATCTTTCTTGCCCTGTTGATTTTTACTGGTCAATTTTTACCGACGCAGATTTGGGCAGCGGATGTTTTTCTTTTCTCGGCTAATCAAGAATTTTTAGGAGATGACATTGTTGTGTCGCTCGGGCTGGATACTGGTTCAGAAAAAATCAATACAGTGGCGGGGAGTTTGTCATATGACCACAGTTATCTTGAGCTGGTTTCTGTCTCCAACGCCAATTCCCCTATTTCTCTTTGGGTCGAGGCGCCAATCTCGAAGATTCCCGGAACCGTCTCTTTTTCTGGAGTTATCCCCGGCGGGTTTTCTGGTCAAGGTAAAATCCTTTCTTTAATTTTTAAAACTAAAGTAAGAGAACGGGATGTTGTTGATGCCGTGAAAATAAAAGCAATCGAAATTCTTCGCAACGATGGTTTGGGAACAGCCGTGGAGACCAACATTATTTCTCCCGACCAAGACCTTATTAAGATGTTGAATATCTCTTCTTCTGTCGACGACAACGCACCCGAAGTCTTTAAACCGATTCTTCGTCGGGAGGACCCTCTTTTTGATGACCAATCTTACCTTCTTTTTAATACTACCGACAAGGGTTCGGGAATAGATAAGTATTTTGTTTTAGAGAGTGAGAGATCTTTGAATTTGAAAGATCAAGAATCTTTGGCTAGAGTTACTTGGTCAGAGGCAAAGAGTCCCTATCTTCTTCAGAACCAAAATATTGCCAAGCATATTTATGTGAAAGTTATTGATCGGGCTGGCAATTCTTTGATTGTAGAACTTGAGGGCGAGAAGAAGTTTTATCGATTCTGGTGGTTCTGGGTTATAATTATAATAGCGCTTATTGGCGTATGCTTTTGGTGGAAAAGAAAGTTTTTATAATATCCATTTTTATTCTTGGTCTTTTTTGCTGGCCGGAGGCTTTGGTCTTGGCGGCGGATTTTGGCCTAAGTTCGACCAAGAAGACTTATGAAGTGGGCGAGACTTTCTCTGTTAAGGTTTACGTTGCGAGTCCTGGTCAATCATCTAATGCGGCCTCTGGTGTTGTGAATTATTCGGCCGATCGTCTGCAGGTCACTTCTCTGTCTAAGACAGGTTCCGTTATCAATATGTGGGTGCAAGAGCCAGCCTATTTTAACAGTGACGGGCAAGTTAACTTTGAGGGATTGGTCCTTAACCCGGGTTTCTCGGGTAGTGCGGGGACAGTCTTGACGATCAATTTCAAAGCTCGAACGGTTGGTTCGACAAAAATTACTTTTGCTAATGGTTCGATCTTAGCCAATGATGGGGAGGGGACAAATATTCTGAAAAAATTGGGGCAATTATCCTTGACCATTGTTCCGGCAACGATAAAAAAAGAAGTTACTCCTTCGCCTCAAGCAAAGCCTCCGGTGCTTAATAAAATTGCGACAAGCACTCTTGATACTACACCGCCAGAGCAATTAGCTATTATTGAGATCGAAGCTACAAGTCCTAAGAAAGCTCGTTTTTCTTTCTCGGCTAGCGATAGTTTGTCGGGGGTTGATTCGTATCAATTTAGTATAGACGATCTTGTTGTTGGGCGTTTGCCTTATGGCGCCAATGTTTATGAGACACCAGAAGAGACACCCGGTCTGCATCGTCTTAAGATCATTGTTAGCGATCGAGCAGGAAATCAAACTGAAGAAACAATTAATTTTGAGATTAGCAAAGAGAGCTTCTTCGGTTTCTCTCTCCCCTTTGCTGACAATAGTGGAGTTCTGATTGTTGCTATGATCGCGAGCTTTGTCGTCTTTCTTTTTCTTATTTTCTTCCTTCTTTTGCTCCGAAGTTTACGACGTCTCGGGGCTTCAGGGAAAGAGCCGAGGCCTTCTCCCGAAGCTTCCTTAGCTCCGGCCAAGATCATCTTTCGAGGTCAGGCCGAGGCTACTCGAGCCGTGGTTCTTCTGCGCAATGGACAGATTGTGGCTGAGACCAAACCAGGAGCGGATAATATTTTTGAATTTACTATTGATAATTTGGCCCCCGGACTTCAACATTTTTCTGTTGTGGCATTAGAGGCGCTTGGTAACCCAGCTTTGACTCAAGATTATCCGGTGATGCTTTCGGCCGGAGCTTCTATCGTTGTTTCTGGTGTTGATATCAAGTTACCTCGCTTCGTTCAGATGTCATCCCCGAGTACTTCTGTGGAAAACTTTGGCAAAAGAGATATTAATTATCCTGAACCCAATGTATAATTGAAGAGAAGTATTTTCTAAGATCATGTCTCAATGATTAAAAAAATTTCAACTAAAAAATTCTTCTTAATTTTACTGACAACTCTCTTTTTGTTGTCTGGCTTTTCTGTTTTTGCCGCTGATCTAAAAGTTATTGCTAACAAAACAAGTGTTACGATCGGCGAATTAGTCTCTGTTCGTGTTGTCTTAGCCACGCCTGATCAATCGGCCAACGCCTTAGCTGGTGTTCTTAGCTTTGACCCGAGCAAACTTCAGGTCACGTCTCTATCAAAATCTGGCTCGGTGGTTAACTTGTGGGTGGCAGAACCTGATTTTTCTAATTCTAAGGGTCAAGTTTCCTTTGAAGGAGCAATTTTGAATCCTGGTTTTACAGGAAGTGCTGGTACCGTCCTGACAATTAATTTCAAGGCCAAAGCCAAGGGGTCGGCAACGGTTTCTTTTGCTAACGGCTCGGTCTTAGCCAACGATGGGGAGGGGACAAGTATCCTTAAAAAATTAGGTCAAGCAATTATTTCGATTAAGGCTCAAGCCTCTGTTCCTGAGCCAAGCCTGGCGGAAGATGAGGAACCGCCGGCTAAAACTTCTTCTTATCCGACTACGCCGATTATTTCTTCTCCTACTCACTTCGACCAGACAAAATGGTACAACAATCGCTTCCCCAAATTATCTTGGACACTACCTTCGGATGTTACCGCCGTCAGCTTTGTCTTCAATGATCAGAAGAATGTTAGCCCTGAGCCGAAAGATGGGGGTTTGTTTGACAATTATACTCCAGACAATGCTGTCCCTGATGGAATTTGGTACTTCCACCTACGTTTTAAGAATAGTAAGGGTTGGAGTCAGACTGGCCACTTTACCATTCATGTTGATGGGACAGCCCCCAACCGCCTAGAGGTAGAGGAGAAAACTCTCGAAGATTTGAATTACAAAACAAGCTTCGTCTTTGATGGTTCTGATGAACTCTCGGGCTTAAGTCAGTATGAATTTGTTGTTGACGATCTTCGCCCGGAGATTGTCTTGGCCGACAAAACTCATCTTTATGAGACGCCGGCCCTCTCTTCTGGCCACCACACCCTCCGTGTCTCAGCCGTAGATCAGGCGGGAAACAGATTAGAGAAGAAAGTAAGTTTCAAAATTACTTCACCCTTAACTCAATCAACAATCTTCCGTCTTGGCGATAATCTTATTGTTGTTTTGTCTGTTCTCGTCCCCCTCATCCTTCTTCTCTTGGCCTTAATTTACATTCTGCTTGTTGGAGGCCGTCGCCTGGTTGAACTTAAACGTAGCTTGCGCAAAGAAGTCAATGAGGTAGAAGAGCATTTGCATGAAGCTTTTGATTTTATTCGTGATGATCTTAGAACTCAAGTTAAATTGATTGAGAAGACGAAGGGTAAGCGCAATCTAACTTTGCTTGAGGCAAAAATCATGCGAAAGTTGCGTACTAATTTGAATGAAACTGAGAAATATATAAAGAAAGATATTGCTGATATTACGGCGAAAATTAAGTAAATTTTTGCTTTCTAGTTATCCACTTTTTCTTCTATTTAAAAGACATCTAAGTAGGGACTTTTTTGTTATAATTTAAGCAAACTATATGTTTTCTGCCCAGTATAATTTTTTTAAGGGAAAGCGCTTTTTGGCTGTGGTTTTTTTGTTGGTTTTTTCCTTCCAGTTTTTAGCTTCTTCTCCGGCCTTGGCCGTGGCTGGAGTTCCACAGACGATGAGTTATCAGGGGCGTCTGGCTAATTCTGCCGGTGATCTGGTGGGAGGTAGCGGGTCTATCTATTCTTTCAAATTTTCTCTCTGGGATTCGGCGACTGTCGGTGGAGGGAATAAAGTCTGGCCGACAGTAGCTCCAACGGCAGTTACCGCGACAGTGCGCCAAGGTCTCTTCAATGTGAATATTGGTGATACTGATAATGGTTATCCCGATACTCTTGACTATGACTTTAGCTTGAATAATAAAATTTATTTACAGATTGAGGTCTCATCCGATGGGATTACTTACGAAACTCTTAGTCCTCGCCAACCTGTCACCAGCGCCCCCTTTGCTCAAGTTTCGAGCTCTGTTTTTGGCACTGGTATTTCTACTGTTGGTGGACTAGTAGTCAATGGCAATAGCACGACAACAAATGCGACTACAACCGGGGCTGGTTACTTTGGCAGTGGACTTGGTCTGGCTGGTGAATATATTGCTCAGTGGTCGGACTTAGCCACTTATCTTCCTTCCGTTGCTGGTTGGGGGACGACGAGTGATAGTCTAAATTTCGATGAGTTGCTTGACGCTAAAGATAAAGGTTATTTTTTCTCCACCACTTCGGCTAATGTCTGGGGGGCGACCCAAGGTTATCTCACTTCTTTCACTGAATCTGATCCCGATTACGCCGCCGCTTCTTCCACTCTACTTCGCTGGGGTACGACCAGTGACGCTCTCACTGAAGGCCTGACCAACCAATTCTATACCCAAGCCAAAGTCTGGACGGATATCTGGGCCTCTTCGACTTTGGCCACGACTTTAGCCAATGCTGTCACCGCTTTTGGTTGGGGCAATCATGCTGGGGCGGGGTATTTGACCAGTTACGACGAAACTGATCCTCTCTCTATTCATCTTGGCACCACCTCCGTCGCTTCCATCACAGAACTGTCAAATCTCTCCATCACTGAATCTCAGATCTCGGATCTTGGTTCATACCTCACCTCCTTCACCGAATCTGATCCCGATTACGCCGCCGCTTCTTCCACTCTACTTCGCTGGGGTACGA
>CAZXCI010000001.1:0-337069 GCA_964639285.1 uncultured Candidatus Saccharibacteria bacterium | reverse complement strand
GAATCTGATCCCGATTACGCCGCCGCTTCTTCCACTCTACTTCGCTGGGGTACGACCAGTGACGCTCTCACTGAAGGCCTGACCAACCAATTCTATACCCAAGCCAAAGTCTGGACGGATATCTGGGCCTCTTCGACTTTGGCCACGACTTTAGCCAATGCTGTCACCGCTTTTGGTTGGGGCAATCATGCTGGGGCGGGGTATTTGACCAGTTACGACGAAACTGATCCTCTCTCTATTCATCTTGGCACCACCTCCGTCGCTTCCATCACAGAACTGTCAAATCTCTCCATCACTGAATCTCAGATCTCGGATCTTGGTTCATACCTCACTGACCTTTCTGGAGGATTGAATGCTATTTTAGAAAACTCGACAACAACCAATGCGACGACGACCAGTCTCCATGTCTCGGGTTATTCTACCCTATCGACAACAACGATGGCTTACGAAAGTAAGATTGGCTCGGTTGATTTAAGTAGTTATTTTTCAATTGAATCAACTAATCTGAGTGATCCAGGAGATTTAGGATTTTCCGTAAATCAAATTCCCCTGATTAGATTCCATAACAGTAGCGATGTCCTGAACAATAATACCGGGGCAATAAATAACGGTCTGATTATTGTTGAAGATTTATATGGTAGTGGGAATCCTGAGGATGACTCACCTAATATTACTTTTGCCGCCAATGACATCTCTGACATATTGAACGGTTCAATTGCTCAAATTACTTTTAGCACCACCTCGGCCGAATTATCTTTCTCTGGTGCCACCGCTTATAATTTTGATGTTCCTATTAATGAATCATCAGATCGTAATTTGAAGACTAACATCAGTGATCTGAACTATGGACTCGACGACATCTTAGCCTTGAGACCGGTTAGCTTTGATTATCTTAGGACAGGTAAAAACAGTCTTGGTTTTATTGCTCAAGAAGTTAAAGATATAATCCCCGAAATTGTTTCTGGTGAAGAGGGTTCCTACGGTTTGCATTACTCGATAATGACCGCTTTGTTGACTAAGGGAATTCAAGAGCAACAACAACAGATTGAGAGATTATCGGACCAATTTTCTCTAATTTTCAATGCAAGCACGACTCTAAGTCTTGACGAAAACGGTTTCTTAGATACCGACTTCGATCTTGCTCCAACCTCCACCGCCCAGTCTCTCACGGCTGAACGTCTAAGTGCCGGTTATTCGATTATCAAGAATTTCTTTGCTGAACGTTTGGTAGCAATGATCGGAGTCTTCGACTTCGTCAAGACTAAGGTTTTAGAGACTGAAACTTTGCGAGTAGAGCGGGGGATGGAAATTAAAGATGCTGTTACGGGGGAGACTTATTGTGTCACTATCGTCAATGGTGATTGGCAAAAGGCAAAAGGAGAATGTTTAGCTCCTCAGATTCTAGCTCCAGTAGAATCTCCAGCTCCAGCTATCAATAACTCAAATTCTGAGCTTTCTCCGGTGCCGGAAAAGGAAGAAGTGGCTTCAAGTACCACTCCGGCAATTGAGGAGGAAGAAGAGGAAGATTCGACGGAAACAGAGTTGCCAATTGTTGAGACTCTTTCTGAGGTTGAGTCTCTTCCCTCCTCTTCTGACCCAATCTCAAGCGAGCCGACCGTTCCCTCAGAGGACTAGTTATGTTAGGATAGAAAAGTTAATTCTGGGCCTATAGTTCAATGGTAGAACGATGGTCTCCAAAACCATTAATCGAGGTTCGAGTCCTCGTGGGCCCGCCTTCGCCAAGGCTTCGGCGGGTAAACCCGCCTAAATTTCTCGCCACTT
The DNA here is from genome assembly GCA_964639285.1 of uncultured Candidatus Saccharibacteria bacterium. Lineage (GTDB taxonomy): Bacteria > Patescibacteriota > Minisyncoccia > Phycocordibacterales > XYD1-FULL-46-19 > CAIPHT01. The sequence goes on along the minus strand of CAZXCI010000001.1, from coordinate 335,287 downwards.
AATCCTCTGGTCTTTTTTGAACCAGGTCATTTGGCGTTTAGAATATTTAATAATCTCTCTTTCTAGTTGGGTGAGCATCTCTTGTTTAGTGATTTTATTTTGTAAGAAGCGCCCAAGATAACGATACTCGAGACCTAATTCCTCCATTCGTTTCCAACTTAGGCCATTCTCATGCAATTTTTTCACTTCACCGATGAGTCCTTTTTTCATTCGTTTGGCCAGTCTTTCGTGAATTTTCGTATTTAATTTTTCTTGGGGAATCTTAATCCCAATAACTTCAAAGTTATATTGTGGATCATGAAGTCCAGACTCAGGGACTTTACCCATGACCTGAGCAATTTCAATTGCCCTAATTAGACGCACGGGATTTTGGCTATCTATTGTCTTGGCTCGGGCTGGATCGAGTTTCTTCAGCAAATTAAAAAGTTTTGCGGTCGTGAGTTTTTTTAATTCTGCTCGTAGTTTTTTATCAGGTGGGACCTCTGGCAAAATGAGATCATCAACAATTGCTTGAATATAGAAACCGGTACCGCCGACAATTATTGGTGTTTTACCTCGATCTAATATTTCTCTAATCTTTTTCTCAGCTAGTTTTTTAAAGTCGGCGACGGTGAAGACTTTCTTCGGGTTGGCGATATCGAGAAGGTGGTGGGGAATACCGGCCATCTCTTTCTTTGTCACTTTGCCACTGCCGATATCTAAACCTTTGTAAACCTGGCGTGAATCAGCACTAATAATCTCACCTTTTACTTTTTTGGCTAGCTTGATCGAATAAGCCGTCTTGCCACTGGCGGTTGGCCCGACGATAACATAGATTTTGGGTTTAGTTTGGTTCTTTTTCATCGCCTAGAGAGGACTTTTAATATTTCTAATTGCCGGATTAGTAACGTGCGTATAAATCTGCGTCGTTCGGATATTGGCATGGCCCAGCAATTCCTGCACATAACGCACATCTGTCCCGTTTTCCAGCAAATGCGTGGCAAAACTATGGCGCAAGCTATGGAAGGTGGCGTCTTTTTTAATCCCTGCTTTTTTTAGGGCATTCTCAAAGACTTTTTGGGCAGTGCGTTCCGTCAATTTGCCTCCTCGTTCGCTGGCAAAAACATAGTCGTCACCCGACTTGCCAGCAATGATATTGCGCAAATCATCGACTAACTTTTCCGGAATCAAAGTCAGGCGATCCTTCTTTCCCTTCGCCTGCTTCAAGTGGATAGTCAATTCATCTAAATTCAAATCTTTGAATCTCAAGCCAACCGCTTCGCTTACACGCAAACCGGCGCCATAAGATAGGGACAGCAATAATTGATGTTTAGTATTTTTAATCACTGACAACAACTTTTGGATTTCTGTCCGACTTAAAACCACTGGAAGCTTCTTATTTCTTTTGGCAAATCTGACGTTAATCGGCTCTATCGACCTAATTATATCATGGTAAAAGAATTTAATGGCGTTTAGATAGAGATTTATAGTCTGGGGTGAGTAGTTTTTGCCTTGCTTCTGCAGCAGATAACTACGGATATTATCCTGATCTAATTTATCTAGATTTATTTGTTTATATTCAAAATAATCCTTCATGCAAGCCAAATAGGCCTCGAGTGTTCTGGGGCTATAATTCCTGATTTTAAGTTCAATTTCCATCTTTTGGAGGAATAATTGCATATTATATGTTTTATTTGGTATAATTAACCAAAGAATCAAAAGTGAAGGCTTGATTTGATATTCGCATAAAACACCATTTTAAGTATTATATCATAAATTAATTCGTATAGAAACGAGTTGTGCGAAATAAATTTTTTATCTCGGTGGCAAATCAAAGTTCGGCGCATCAAACAACGAAGAAATTTTGATTTTTATTTTATAGTGAGGGGTTTAATGTTGTTTTTAATTTTTATGAATATGGAGTTAAATAAGATAGAAGAGTATCTGAAAGAAAAAATATTGCCTGATTTAGAAAAAAGTCGTGGTGGTTTTGATAAGGTACACACGCTGGAGGTGATTAGTTGGATTAAACAGATTATAGATCATAATCCCCAGTTTAATCTCGATAGAAATATTTTGGTAATCGCAGCTTATGCCCACGATTGGGGTTATTCTGACATATTCAAAGAGAGCCAAGTTATGAATTTTGAAATTGTAGAAAATGCCAAACAATTGCATATGGAATTGGGTGCGAAGAAAATAGCAGCTTTATTGCAAGACGATTTCTTTTCGTTTTTGACTGATTCGCAAAAAAATCGCTGCATTCACCTTGTGGCAGTTCATGATAAAAAGTTTGAAATTAAAGATACTGACGAGTTAGTTTTAATGGAGGCCGATATGTTAAGCGCTTTACAGGTTAGCGCTGGTAAACCAGCATATGATGCCGTGTCAAATAAAAAATTCATGAAGGCAATGCTCGAGACAAGAATTCCTAAGTTTATTACTGAATTCGGCAAAACTGAGGCAAAGAGGTTGATTCAACAGAGAGAAGATTACTTTCGACAAAAAGACGGTAACTAAGGGGAGTTTTTAAAAAATGGAATTCACCCCTGCCACTCTTCCATTTTTTAAAAACAAAAAATCAAATTTTCTATTATTAGCATAAAGATTAGCTCAATAAACAACGAGATAAAAAATTTACATCGCACAACACCGAATATGAGGAAAAAATGAAATTCACATTTATATGATTCTGGACTTGAATTTCATTTTTTACCCAAATTTTTGCCCTTTTCTTCTTTTTAAATATAATAAGGAGGCGGGCAAAAACTTCTCATATTCAGAAACGTTATATTCAATTGTCGTGTAAATTAATTAGGAGTAGTCGGGTGCACAAATTATATAAATCAATCAATTCATCAAAATAGTATGGCAATCAAACCAAAAAAATTACAAAAAGGAGATACCATTGCAGTCGTATCTCCATCGTGGGGAGGCCCAAGTGTTTTTCCTCATATTTATGAATCAGGCATTAAGACACTTGAAAATTTAGGTCTTAAAATTAAAGAATATCCCTCCGCAAGAAAAGACGCAGATTATCTTTACAAAAATCCAGAATTTAGAGCCAAAGACATAAATGATGCTTTTGCTGATGAAGAAGTTAAAGCGATTTTTGTATCAATAGGCGGAGATGATTCCGTAAGAATAATGCCTTTTCTAAATGCAGAAATAATTCGAAAAACCCCAAAAATCATTATTGGATATTCTGATACAACCACTCTTTTGACATACTTTAATCAATTAGGACTTGTCACTCTACATGGTCCTGCAATCATGGCAGGATTTTCTCAATGGGATGCATTAGGTACAAATTTTCAAGAGCATATCAAAACAATTCTATTTGAAAATCCTGCAAATTATGAATACAAACCATATGATTCTTACGCAGAGGGATATTTAGATTGGGGTGACAAGTCCAATGTTGGACAAGTAAAACCAATGTCAAAAAACACAGGTTGGAATATTTTGCAGGGCAGTTCAAAAGTTCAAGGAGAATTATTTGGTGGCTGTATTGAAGTTCTTGAATTTATGAAAAGCACAAAATATTGGTCTAATGATGATTTTTGGAATGGCAAAATCCTTTTCTTAGAAACATCTGAAGACAAGCCATCTCCAGACCAAGTCAAATGGATGTTACGAAACTATGGAATGCAAGGGGTGTTTGACAAAATATCCGCATTGCTCATCGGAAGACCAAGGGACTATTCTGAAGATGAAAAGAAAAGTTTAAACGAAAATGTTCTCAATGTGGTTAATACAGAATTTCACAATTCAAGTCTTCCGATTATAACGAATATGGATTTTGGACATACAGACCCTCAATGGATTTTGCCATTAGGAATAAAAGTCGAGTTTGATTGCCATAAAAAAGAATTTAAATTGATTGAAAAAATATTTGAAGATTAATGTGTATCCGACTACAATTTTATTTTAGACACGACAACTCTGAAATTTCCCTTCGGGACGTTGCACTAAATTTCAGCCCTTCGGGGAATATAACAAGGGATATGAGGTTACGAAGTCTTGCAGACTTCTCCACCCAAATTGCTCCCTTCGGTCGCAACTTCTCATATCCCTAACGATGTGAGAAATCCGCATTTGCCCTAGTGCTAAAATAACATTTAACCATATGACAATGAAAAACTGTATAATAATCCATGGATGCCCCTCTGATGCTGAAAAAGCGATGAATCCAGAAACAAGAACTTATGATAAACACTGGATTCCGTGGACAAAAAGAAATCTTATTGCAAAAAATATTGAGACGGAAACTCCTCTCATGCCCTCACCCTGGCAACCTGATTATGAAAAATTCAAAGCTGAATTTGAAAAATATGCTGTTAATGAAAACACGATTTTGGTAGGACATAGTTGCGGTTGCGCTTTCTTGGTTCGCTGGCTTGGTGAGACTAAGACCAAAATTTTTAAACTTTTTTTAGTCGCGCCTTGGAAAATTCCGCAAGAAAAAAGAAATGGCGCAGATGTGGATTTTTACACTTATCCGATTGACCCAACAATTAAAGATAGAATCAATCAAATAGTGATATTCACCGCCGATGACGAGGAAGATGACGGCAAAAAAAGTTTAAAAATTTTTCATGAGGTGCTTGGTGGCGAGATTGTTGAACTGTCAGGGCGAGGGCATTATTGCTTGGGAGATATGAAAACCGAGGAGTTTCCTGAATTGTTGGAAAAGATTTTGCAATAGGATTTCAGGGCATCCATTCGTGCCATTAACAAGGGCGGGCAAATGCGGGCATCGCACAACACGGCATATCCGGTTCAGGAATTTTTCACATTTATAATTCAAGGTAAGAAAAATTCAAAGATTAATAATTTTCTTGAGGACATTAATACTTCCACTTGGACTCCTGGCCAAGAGAGATTTGCCACTATCCGGGCGACACCAGAGCAACACAGCCAAGAACTAAACGTCTTTGCCTCAGCTGTCAAATGGGAGAGGGTTTAATTTTTTTTGGACCTGCGTGTCTGTAGGCATCAATTCTTGTCAATGCCGATTAGTTTTATAAAATCCTCTGTTTTTCGTGAGATACGAATTGTATATTTGGCCAGGCCGATTTTGGGTTGATTAATTTTGGTGTTGCAAGTATAGCCAAGTTTTTGAACCAACAAAACAAAGTCGCTAGCTAAATTCGGGATAACTGTGACAAAATTTACCATTAAATATTTATGGTCTTGATAGATGGAACCGTCAGTTTCAATCAAACCCCTAAGACATGGTTTAATATAATTTACATCCTTTTTAATCCAAGAAGGGATGGCAACTTTTTGCTTAATTTTTGAACCATTTTTTGCCTTCCATCCCAACATCCCCTCCAGCTTATTAGAATAGCAACTAATATCTAAACAAGAATCATTTCGTTTTATCACACCAATCTTATTTTTAGGAAACAAGCCTTGAAGTAACAAAATTATCCTCCTTGTTAATTCGGGGTACTTTTTGTCACAAGTGATACGCAATCTCACTGCTCGTCCGTTCGGGTTAGATAAATTGCCATCACCCAATGATAGACCTACGAGATATGCAATATTCTCTTTTTGGGAATATTTTTTGAAAGTGCCGGAGGTGGGACTTGAACCCACAAACCTTGCGGCACACGATTTTGAGTCGTGCATGTTTACCAATTTCATCACTCCGGCCCGTCTGCTATTCAGATTAGGAACCTCTTATATTTTACCCAAATTTTGCCAAAAAGCAATTTGTGATAGAATTAGAGGGTGGCCAATAACTACGAAGACAAAATTTTTCTAATTGAGGTTGAGAAGATCAAGCCCAACCCTTATCAGCCCCGTCATGAATTCAACGAGGAGCGTTTGCGAGATTTGGCCGACTCTATTAAGCAGTATGGTGTCTTGCAACCTCTCGTGGTGACAAGAAATGAAGTCGAGCGAGATGATGGGAGCCTTTATACTGAGTACGAAATTATTGCTGGCGAGCGTCGTTGGCGAGCATCCAGGATCGCGGGCTTGTCTCAAGTTCCGGCGGTCATTCGCACTGGTGAGCAAAGCGACAAAGAGAAGTTGGAGTTAGCCATTATTGAGAACCTTCAGCGCGAAGATCTTAATCCGATCGATCGAGCTCAAGCTTTTTTCAAGTTAGTCAATGAATTTGGTTTGTCTCACACCGAGGTGGGTAAGCGAGTTGGTCGCAGTCGTGAATATGTCTCCAACACTATACGTATTCTTAACTTGCCTCAGGACATGCTCGATGCTGTGGTCAACGGTCAGATTGCTGAGGGGCACACCAGACCTCTTTTGATGCTTATCGATCGGCCAGAAGAACAATTAACTCTCTTTAAGGAAATTATAATCAAGCGTCTCAATGTTCGTGATACTGAGCAAATTGCTCGGCGGATTGCTTATGACAAAGTGCGCAAGCACGCGAGCCTCGTCCAGCCAGAAATTATCGAGATTGAAGATAAGTTGACTGAGAAGTACGGTAATCGGGTGAAGGTGGAGATGAAAGGTGAGACCGGTGGACGTATCATGATTGATTATACTTCAGCTGAAGAACTTAAGCGCATCCTTTCTATGCTTGAGCAGGGAGGGCCAAATAGTGTAATCGATGTTCCTCTTAGTCCTGACAGCTTAGAGGCAGAAGAGATCAAACCTTCTTTGAGTGAGGAGATGGCGGTGGCTCCAGCCGCAGAAGAAGCGGCCAAGGAAGACGACGAGGATCTATATTTTATTAAGAATTTTTCAGTTTAGCCACTTTTTCCTTATCTGCCAGGAGAAAGTTTTTGATGTGTTTTTTTGCAGCATTTGTTTTTGTAATATTTAGCCATTTAGAAGTAGGGTGATTGTTTTTATTGGTGGTAATAAAAACGACATCGCCATTTTTGAGGCTACTTCCCAGGGCGGCCATTTTTCCATTTATTTTGGCACTAGCTGCATGTTGGCCGACATCTGAGTGGATAGCATAGGCAAAATCGATAGGGGTAGAATCTTTTGGTAATTCAACAACTTCGCCCTTAGGGGTGAAGACGAAAATTCGATCATGCTTTAAGTGATCCTTAATGTGACTGATGAATTTGCTGTCTTCTTTGAGATGCTTTTGCCAGTCGATAAGTTCTTCAACCCAGCTCATATCTTTTGTTAATTTTTTGCTACTTTTCTTGCCTACCTCTTCGTAGATTATGTGAGAGGCAATTCCGAATTCGGCTTCATGTTGCATTTTCTCAGTCCTTATCTGGATCTCGACAGCGTTCCCGTCACCAGTGAAGATTGAGGTGTGAATACTTTGGTAACCATTTGGTTTAGGATTCGCGATATAATCTTTAAGTCGACCAGGAATCGGGCGCCAAAGATTATGGATAACCCCCAAGACTTGATAGCACTCGTCAATCGTCTTTACAATTACACGTAGGGCTGAGATGTCATAAATCTCATCGATATTCATGTTTTTTTTTAAAAGTTTTGAATATAAGCTGAAGAGATATTTAATACGGTAATCAATAGAGAAATTCTTAAGGCCTCTGGCGGATAGCTCCTTATGGATTGCTCGATAAATTTTTTCTAAGCGCTTTACTGTTTCTTTCCCCTTTGTTTTTCTTAGGGCGACAACCTTCTTGTATTCTTCTGGATAAGCAAAAGGGAAACTAGCATCTTCAAGCATCCCTTTCAGTCGCCAGACGCCAAGACGGTTGGCTAGTGGAGCATAAATTTCTAATGTCTCTAGGGCGATACGTTTTTGTTTGTCTGGCGGTAAGAACTCAAGAGTTCTAACATTATGCAGGCGGTCGGCGAGTCGGATCATGATTACGCGAATATCTTCAGACATTGCGACGAAAAGTTTGCGCAAGCTTTCCGTGTGGCGCTTAACTCCACGATACTTAAGTTGGCCGAGCTTTGTCACACCTTCTACCATGAAGGCGATTTGCTTACCAAACTCTTTTTCGATATCGGCAAGAGTAATTTTTGTGTCTTCAACAGTGTCGTGCAAGAGTCCGGCGGCGATAGTTTCGGCGTCGGCTTGAAACTCAGCCAAGATGAGGGCAGTGTTGAAAGGGTGGATAATATAAGGATCGCCAGAGGCTCGAAGTTGCCCCTGGTGAGCTTCCTCGGCAAAAGCCAAGGCTCTTTTTATCAATGCCTTATCTTTTTCTTTTGGATTTTTTATTAATCCAATGATCTCTTGGGCATCTATCATTGCCTCTAAAATAGCATAAAAGGGAGATTATTTCATCCGATGAGGATTGTGATTAGGGCAGGCTTTATTAGAACAGCGTTCGGGGATGGTTTTGGTCCCTTCCATCATCAGGCTATTGCATTCGGGACAAATTCGGCCAGTAGGTTTGGTCTTAATAATATTTTTACATTTTGGATAATTTGAACAGCCATAGAAGACACCAAAACGGCCCCTCTTTTCTACCATCGAACCTGCTTTACATATCGGACACTCGACGCCAGTGTCACCTTGTTTCTCCTGGCCTTCAATCACGGCATCTTTCTTAATATAGCGACATTTGGGATATTTTGAGCAGGCGACAAAACGCCCAAATTTCCCATCGCGCTCGATGAGATCACCGCTACACTCAGGACATTTATCTCCTGTTATCTTCGGGCCTTCGAGTTCTTTACCCTCTATCGTCAGGGCTCCATTACAATCAGGAAAACGAGAGCAACTATAGAACTTGCCACTCTTGGCGAGTTTGGTAATCATTTCGGAACCGCACTTAGGACACTTCATACCTTTTGGCGCTTCGCCCAGGTTAGTAATTTTTTCAATTTTCTTTTTGCTTTTGATCTCTTTAGTAAATGGCCCGTAGAAATCCTTAAGTGTTTTGACATAATCTCGTCCGCCAGTAGCAATTTCATCCAGCTCATTTTCCATTTCGGCGGTGAAGGTGTCACTGATGTAATTGGCAAAATATTCACTAAGAAAATCGCTAACCACTTCGCCGGTGTCCGTAGGCTTAAGGGATTTGTTTTCTTTGATTACATAATCACGATCTTGAATTGTCTTAATGATAGAGGCGTAAGTACTTGGTCGGCCGATACCTCGTTTTTCGAGTTCTTTAATTAACCCCGCTTCGGTATAACGATGAGGAGGTTCAGTTTCTTTACCAGTCGAATTGATGTTTATAAGTTTGAGTAGGTCACCTTGGGCAAGTTTGGGCAAGTCAACTTCTTCGCCCCGGGCTTCGGGGTCGGCCTTGAGCCAACCATCGAAGAGAACATGAGAGCCAGATGTCTCAAAACTAGGAATCTTGTCATCACTAGCTTTAGCGGTAATTTTGGTACGGAGGGTTTCGGCATCGGCCATTTGGCTGGCGACAGTGCGTTGCCAGATTAATTGGTACAACTTTTTTTCTTGAGGACTGGTTCCGGCGCTTCCAACACTGACATGGGTTGGTCGGATAGCTTCGTGGGCCTCTTGAGCATTCTTGCTCTTGGTCTTGAATTGTTTGGGGTCAGAATAATCATCGCCAAACTTCTTTTTAATCACCTCGGCAATTTCTCCCACCGCTTGCTGACTTAAGGTTGTGCTGTCAGTGCGCATATAACTAATATGTCCCGCTTCATAGAGTTTTTGAGCCAGACGCATGGTTACGCTTGGAGCGTAGCCGAGTCGGGAAGAAGCACTCTGTTGTAAGGTTGAGGTGGTGAAGGGGGCTCGGGCCGAACGTTTAACCTTGGTTTCTTCGATCTTCTCGACTTGCCAAGCAGATTTTTGGGTTCGGTCAACAATTTCGTCCGCCTCTTTCTCAGTTTTGGGTTCGATGGAACATTTGAAAGGAATCTGCTTTTTCTTTTTGTCTTCAAACAGGGCGTCAATTACCCAATAGGCTTCGGGAATAAAGGCGCGGACCTCCTTTTCTTTCTCGACGATAAGACGCAGGGCCGGGGACTGTACTCGACCAGCGGAGAGGCCGTAGCGCACCTTTTGCCAAATGAGAGCAGAGAGATCATAACCGAAGAGTCGATCTAAGACACGTCGGGCTTCTTGGGCGACACGTAAATTTGTATCAATGCCCCGTGGGTGCTTCATCGCTTCTTGGACCGCCTCCTTAGTAATTTCGTTGAAAGCAACACGTTTTGGGTTTTTTAATTTAAGTTCTTGTTGCAGGTGCCAAGCAATAGCCTCACCTTCACGGTCGGGGTCAGTTGCGAGTAAGACTTCATCAGCTTTTTTTGTTAGTTGGGTCAGTTCTTTAATGACATGCTCTTTGCCCTTACTAATTTCATAACGAGGAACGAAGCCCCCTTCGATATCAATTGCATTTTTATTCGATTTGGGTAAATCACGAATATGCCCCACACTCGCTTTGACGGTGTAGGCGTTATCTAAATATTTTGCAATGGTCTTCGCCTTCGCTGGCGATTCAACAATAAGTAATTTCATTTTGCTAGTGTAGCAAGTATTAGTCTTCTTGTCACAATTTGTCAAATTGAGGATTTTTTCTGCAGTGTGAGAATTATAATATTACCAGGAAAAAATAAGAAAAAGAAAAACCCCGCTGACACGTACGGGGTCTTTCCGTAATGTCAGGGGGGGGGGAACTGGTTAAAGTTTTTTCCACCCAGTGCGTCCAAAGAAATTCTTGGCGTTCTGGACGAAGTTTGTCCCTTCATCGTTGGGTAGTTCTTGTCTGCAACTGGCCCACACGAGAACCTCTGTATCTCCAAGGATGATCTCGACTTTGTCTACCTTGATTTCAAAAGGCAATCCTCCTTCTTCCAGAGAAAACTCCAGTCCGATAAATGGGGGAATGGGTAGTCCGAGTTCTTTGCAATAAGCCAAACCTTGCTCCTGGCTTTCGCCGATTATCTCCACATAGAGCGTTACAGGGAACATTTTTTTGGTCCTTTCTTTTGTTTTTTGACGCTGGAATTTACAACTTATCCTATTCTATATTATATACCCTAAGCAACTATTTGTCAAGTTTTTTAAACCAACCCGACCTCATCAAGGGATTTTTCCCTCGAGTCCCTTCAGAAAAAACACTAGAAAAAACACTACTCAAAATATGTACGACCGTGAGGTTTATGAGTATAATAGAAGGAGGATGAAATTTAGTTTGAAACTTAAGCCCAGCGAACTGGACGTCGATGAAATAAGCATTCCCCTTGCTCTCTTGGCAACTATTGCCACGACTGGTTTGGTGGCCCTTGTTGTCGCGGTTCCTGGGACGGTGCAAGTTTTAAAATTGTTTAAGAAGGACAAGAACTACTGTCTTTCACGGGTGAAAACTTGCCTCGAGGGGTTAATCAAAAAGGGTTTAATAGTTAAAGACAAGGAAGGTCGATTAAGGCTGACTTCAAAAGGGGAATTAAGATTATTGAAATATCAAGAAGATTTAAAGCCCAAGAAAAGGTGGGATGGCAAGTGGCGAATAGTGACATTTGATATTTGGGAAAGAAGTCGCAAAAAAAGAGATTTTTTGAGAAAAGAGTTATCCGATTTTGGTTTCATCAAATTGCAAAACAGTGTGTGGATAAGTCCCCATGAGTGCGAAGATTATATTAATCTTCTTAAAACCGATGTTGGTTTGGGGCGGAGTGTTATTTATATTGTTGCCGATAAAATTGATAACGAAGAAAAATTTAAAAAAATCTTCGGGCTTGCCTGATTTTTAAACCAATCTTACTTCGCCGAGGGATTCGCGGATGAGGCCTTTAATTTCTAGGGCGGAGAGAATGATGTTTGCTTCAGTTATAGAAATTTCGGCCAGCTCAATAAGTTCATCGCGGGGGAGACTGTCGCTCGATAATATCTCAATAATTTTTTGTTCAACGAGAGAAAGATCAGCAAAAAGTTTGCCTTGTTTGTCGGCCAGGGCTTCTTCGGTATTGAAACCAAGAGCTTGGAGAATATCCTCACTTTTATTCACGGGCATCGCTCCTTGGCGAATCAGCGAATTTGCGCCTCGAGAGCCGGGAGAGAAAATTGAGCCGGGGACAACGAGAACGTCACGGTTGTACTCCATAGCCAAGCGAGCCGTGATCAAAGTCCCCGATTTCTCCCCCGCTTCTATTATTAAAGTAGCATGAGATAAGCCGGCCATAATTCGGTTGCGTCTTGGGAAGGTGTGTAGACCAGCCGGGCACTCTGGCTCAAGTTCTGACAAGAGGCAACCCCCCGCTTCAACAATCTCGTCGGCGAGGCGATGATTGGAGAAAGGGTGGAGAACTTCGCGAGCGAGACCCGAGCCGGGGACGCCGATTGTTAGGAGTTTATTTTTTAAGGCGCTCTGATGGGCAATAGCATCAATTCCTAAAGCTAGGCCAGAGACAATAACAATAGGGTAACCGGCAAGCCCTGCGATTAATTCTTCGCAAGCTTCTTTGCCATAACGTGAATATTTACGGGAGCCAACAACCGCGAGGAATTTGTTCTCGTCTTCTTTAGGTAAACTTCCTTCTAAATAAAGTTCAGCGGGCGGGTCATTGATTTCTTTAAGAAGAGAAGGAAAATTTGGCGGAAGAATTTTTTTGAATTTAGATTTCATCTTACCCCGCCGTGGCGGGGCAAGCTTATTCTAACAAATTAAAAAATTTCTGACACTGTTTGCAAAGCCTCTAACTCTGTGTTTATAATGACAGGTGAAATGTTCTCAATAAAAGATGTGTTCTAACCTAAAGAAAGGGTTTGTCTATGAAAACCTTAACAACCAAAGATCCTTTCCTAGCCCTGTCTCAGAATATAGCAACGATGCTTTATGAGCTTGGTCTGGCGAAGGACTTCACCTCCGCTCAATTAGTGGCTTTTGTTCGTTCTCCTGAACTGGGAAGAAGAGTCCTGGGTGTGGCTAAGAAAATGGCCCAAGAAGCTTCACTCTCTGCTGAAGGGGGAATCCCTTCTGGAAAATCCAGAGATCCTGATGACTATCTTTCCGGAAGGGCAGATCCTCCCCCGCAAAAAATTTAGCCCCGTTATCTTTTGTTGCCCCCGTCCCGAGTTTATCGAGGGACGGGGGAGTTTTGTCTTTTCTTCGGATTCCTGTTATTATTTTAAGCAATATGTTAGACATCAAATTTATTCGTGAAAATAAGGATCTAATTACCGAGGCCGCGCGCAAGAAGCGCATGGATTTCAAAGTTGAGGAACTATTGACGGCTGACGACGAGCGGGTTAAGTTGGTGGGCCAAGTCGATGAGCTTCGCCGCCAGCAAAATGAAGCCAGTGAAGGTATCTCCAAGGCCGAGGGGGACGAGAAGGCCGAACTTATTGAGAAGATGTCTAAGGTTAAAATCGAGCTTCAGAAAAGTGAAGAAGCCCTGAGGGAGGTGATGAAGACTTGGCAATCGCTCATGCTCTTTGTTCCTAATATTCCCGACATGAGTGTGCCCGAGGGGGATGATGATAGTGGCAATCAAGAAATTAAGGCCTGGGGCGAGCGACGCAAATTCGATTTCATTCCCAGGAGCCACATTGATTTGATGTTAGCTCTCAAGTTGGCTGATTTTGACCGAGGTTCTAAAGTGGCCGGCTTTCGAGGTTATTTTTTAAAGAATGAAGGGGCTGAACTTTCTTTAGCTCTTTGGCAATATGCCATGAGCGTGGCTCGAGAAGATGGTTATACTCCAATGATGGCGCCGATTATTGATCGCCCCGAGATGTTTATGGGGACAGGTTATCTCCCTCAAGGTGAGGAAGATCTCTATAAGATTCAAGATGGCGAGTATCTTGCTGGCACCGCTGAAGTGCCAACTATGGGTTATTATTTTGATGAAGTTATTCCGCGCGAACATCTCCCGGTCAAATTTGTTGCCTTTTCTCCTTGTTATCGTCGCGAGGCGGGGAGTCATGGCAAAGACACCAAGGGACTTATTCGCGTCCATGAATTTTATAAAGTTGAGCAAGTTGTGCTCTGTGAGGCCGACCACGAAGAGAGTGTGAAGCATCACGAAGCAATTCTCGCTAATGCCGAGAAAATTATGCAGGGGCTCGAGATTCCTTATCATGTTGTTGTCAATTGTACTGGTGATTTGGGTCAAGGTCAGGTTAAGAAATATGACATCGAGGCCTGGGTGCCAACGGAGAACAAATATCGAGAAACACATTCGATTTCTTATTTCCATGACTTCCAAACTCGTCGGTCTAATATTAAGTATAAGGATGCCAATGGCAAGATGCGCCTTGCTCACTCACTCAATGGCACCGCTTTGGCTTCGCCCCGTATTCTTGTTTCTCTGATTGAGAATTATCAGCAGGCGGACGGTAGCATCTTGATCCCTAAAGTTCTTCAGCCATTTCTTGGGGGGCGAGAAGTGATTAAGTAAGTTTGCTCTCAAATTAAAAATTTATGCCTGCTTGCTCCAAGACCGAAATTCTTCGCTCGAGCCGTGAGCGTGAGAAGAAGATGAAGACTAAGAGGCGCCTTCTGGGCTTCTTTGTTCTTTTTGTTATTGTTGGAGGATTTTTCTCCCTCCTTAATCTTAGGTTTCTCTGTCTAACATCCTTTAGTCTTTTGGGCCAGACAGGCCAAGATCTTACCGCCATTAAGCAGACCATAAGGGGGGAATTAAGTGGCCGACACCTTTTTCTTGTTCCGAGGAATAGCATCTTCTTCTTTTCTAAAAATAATTTGGCCACTCTCCTGAAGCAAAAATTTCCTGGCCTTCAGTCGGTTGAGATTGATTCGCCTGACCTCAATTCCTTAATCATCAGTTTGTCAGATCGTGACTCTAAAGTTCTTTGGTGTAATGTTTCTGATAAAAGCAAAATTTGCTTTTATCTCAATGATGAGGGCTTTGTGTATCAAGTCGCTCCAAATTTCTCAGACTCAATCATAATGGAGTTTGATAGTGAGACGGTGGTGAAGAAGATTAATACTAAAGTTACCGACCCAAAGGATCTTGCTCAGGCTAAACTTTTCTTAAATTTCTTAAAGACGGTCCTTGTCGATTGGCCTCATTCTCGTCCGGCCTACAAACTTTCTCGCGTGAAGGTTTTGCCCCTTCAAGATTTTGAGGCGATTGTGGTTTCGGCAACGAACCCTGATGACTCTTGGAGCCTTTTCTTTAATACCAGGGCTTCAGCCGACAAATTAATTACCAACTTTCATTCTTTGGTCAAAGATCCAACCCTAACTAAAGACTGGGCCACTTCTAAGATGCTAGATTATCTTGATCTTCGTTTCGATAATAAGGTTTTTTATAAGTTCAAGTAAATTTCTTTATACACACCTTGGGCGGTCAAAAGGGGGTGATTTGTAGTATAATCAGGACATGCGCTTTGCGACTGTTTTAGGGCATTATTTTATCTGGCATTATGGCCGAGCGATTAAAGATTTGACGAGGATTTATCGGAATCTTATCGTCTTTATCTTTAATTTCTTTTCGGTCCCAATTTTGGTTGTTTCCTTTTTCTCTCCGTGGCGTCGGATGGGGGAAGAATATCCTGAGCGGAGTGTTGAGCCCTTCGATTATTTTTCTGTTTTCCTCGTCAATCTTATTATGCGTCTGGTCGGCATCTTCATGCGAGGCATTGTTATTGTTGTAGGCATGGCTTTTACTCTTCTGCTGATATTGAGTTACCCTGTGGCCTTGCTATGCTGGCTCATTCTGCCGTTTGTCGTGGTGGTAATTTTCTTTATTGGCTTCGGTTTACTTTTTAAATAAATGGATATTTAGATGAATATTTCGCAATTAGTTAAGAATAGCCCGCTCTACCCAATTCTTATTTTGGAGTCCATTTTGTCTAGTCGTATTCGCACGCGTCTTATCGAGATTAGCGGGGGACTTTTTGTTTTTCTTGTTCTCTTGGCGGCCTTCTTCTCCTTCTCTGGCTTGGAGGCCTTTGCGCCTAAAGTTTGGGGGCTAATTTTTCTTAGTTTGTTCTTCTTCTTTGTCGCCAAGATGGTCGAATATTATTTTAACTCTTCTTATTATTTTGATAATGTCGCTCTCAATCGTTATCATCCAGGAGATATTTTCACTTTCACTGTTGGCCGTATTCTCTTGGGGGTTAAAGACAATGACGTCCTTGAGGGTTTCCTTCTTTCGAAGGTTGGCCGACGAATTCTTCAGCGTTGTGGTTTGTCTGATCGCGAGGTCGTTAAGTTCTTGCAACAGCGAGGAGAAGAAACTTTTTACAAATTACCTCTTAATGCGGGTGAGGTTCTCAAGGTGCGGGATCTTGTTCAGTTTTTATTCGAAAATGATAGCGCTTTTGCCAATTGGTTGGCTGAGGCGGGGATCAATGAAGCGGAACTTATTGGTGCTGTCGGCTGGGTCGTCTATGAGATTGAATATGGCGAATATCGTAAGCGTTGGTGGAGTGAGACCAATCTCGCCAAGATTCCTGGCATCGCGAAAGATTGGGGTTTCGGCAATACCTATAGCCTCGACAAATATAGTTGGGACTTACTCTATGGTTTAAGTTATTCGGCATCAGATTATGAATACTCCAACCGTTCGGATGAGATATCGCAAATTGAGAATATTTTGTCTAAAGAAAGAGAGGCCAATGTCTTCGTTGTTGCTGATTCGGCGAGCGAGCGGATGGATGTTGTCTGGCACTTGGTCCGACGTATTCGAGACGGCGTTACTCCGCCGGCCCTTGAGCACAAAAGGCCGGTTCTCTTCAACACGGCCACTTTCCTCTCTCATTTCAAAGACAAATCAGCTCTTGAGACTGAGCTCTTGAAGGTTCTGGCTGAGGCGGGTCGGGCTGGGAACATCATTCTTGTTTTTGATAATTTTGCCGGCCTCTTGAGGGGAATAACGGCTTTGGGGACCGACTTCGTAAGTCTTGTCTATCCCGCTTTGACCTCTAATTCTATTCAGATTCTTGGTCTCTCGGGCAATGATGATTTTCACCAAGTTCTAGAGTCCAATGCGACTCTCATGACGACCTTCGATCGAATCTTTATTCGTCCTTTGCCGGAAGAATTAATTATCCATAATTTAGAGCAAACGGTTTGGCAGGCTGAGAAAAAGAATAATCTTTTCTTTACTTACCCCGCTTTGCTTGAGATTGCTCGTGACGCTAGTCGTTATTTTACCCAAAGTGATTCTGGCGATAAAGCCATTGACCTTTTGACAGAAATCATCCCTTGGGCCAAAAGTCGTGGTTATCGAGTTATTGGTCAGGAGGAAGTTGAAGAATTGGTTCGGACGAAGACCGGAATTCCTGTCGGTCGACTCCAGCCGGCAGAGCGGGAGAGCCTAATGTCTCTTGAGAAAAATTTGCATGCTCGAGTCGTTGGACAAGAAGAAGCTATTATTTCTATCAGCAACGCTTTGCGTCGAGCTCGGGCAGGCGTTCGCAATTCGGAGAGACCAATTGGCTCTTTCCTCTTCTTGGGGCCAACTGGCGTGGGTAAGACGGAGACAAGCAAAGCTCTCGCCGAAGTAATGTTTGGTCAAGATACCAAGATGGTTCGCCTTGATATGTCTGAGTACCAGACTCCCGATGCGGTAGACAAACTTATTGGCTCATTCTCTACTGGTCAACCCGGGATATTGGCGGATTTAATCAGAGAGAACCCTTACGGTGTTCTCTTGCTCGATGAGTTTGAGAAAACTAATCCTGATGTTCTTAATATTTTCCTCCAAGTTCTAGATGAAGGCTTTTTCTCCGATAAATCTGGGCAACGGGTTAGTCTGCGCAACCTAATTATCATTGCTACTTCGAATGCAGGGGCGGATATTATTTGGCAAATGGTTCGGGCCGGTACTAAGCCTCAAGATAAAGTTGATGAACTAATAAATCATATTGTCGAGAAGGGGACGTTCAAACCTGAGCTTATCAATCGTTTTGATTCGGTTGTTGTCTTCCACCCCCTCCAGCCAGGTGAGCTCAGTCAGATTGCCCGCTTGATGCTTGGTAAGTTGGCCAAACGTCTTTTAACTCAGGGGGTTAGTTTCGAAATTAACGATATTGTTATAAAGGCCGTGGCGGAGTTGGGCGCTAATGATGTTTTCGGTGCTCGTCCAATGCAACGCTTTATTCAGGATAATATTGAGCAGCAAGTTGCTGACGCTATTATTAAGGGGGAAGTGAGGAGTGGCTCGGTGGTTAATTTTGTTGCTGATCTAGATAACAAACGGCCAAAACTAGCAGTTAAGAAATTATGATCAAAGTAATTTTGCAAAAACTGGCGCGATATTTTTTTGTTAGTGCTGGGCTTCTTGCTCTCGGGATAGCCGGATTTGTTTTTTTGGGGCCATCTCGAGTTCTAGTTTATAGCGCTAATTTTGGTGGAGCAGAAGAGGGAGAACTTGTCGCTTCGTCTTATCTTTTTGATAAAACAGGGGAAGCCCCCACCCTTTCTGCCAACTCTTATCTGGTTGTTGATCTTGAAAGTAATGAAACGGTTATTAATAAAAATGAAAAGAAGGTTTTGCCTATCGCTTCTCTGACAAAATTAATCACCGCTATCGTGGCTGAGGATCTTTTGCCACCAGACGAAATCATTACTATTTCTCGTTCGGCGTATAATACCTATGGCAACACCGGCAATTTGTCAGTGGGGGAAAAAATTTCAGCTAAGGACCTTCTTTACCCTCTCCTGCTTTCTTCTAGTAATGATGCGGCCGAGGCGTTCGCTGAGGCGGTTGGTCGGGACAAATTTATCGCCGAAATGAACCAGCGGGCAAAGTCTCTTGGCCTGGAGGACACCTTTTTTGCTGATCCAAGCGGTTTGTCTCCGGCCAATACAGCGACGGCCAAGGACTTAGCTAAGCTGGCGGACTATCTTTATAAGTCTCGTCCTAAGATTTTGGCAATTACCCGAGAGAAGCAGTACCGTCTCGGTAGACATACTTGGACAAATCTCAACAACATTTCGTTAATGAGTAATTATGTCGGTGGTAAAAATGGTTATACCGAAGAGGCCGATCGAACCCTTGTCTCCATCTTCCAGGTGCCAATTACAAGCTCGTCTTCGGCTAACAATGGGGCTGTTGAGAAGAAGAGTCGTCTGCTTGCCCTCGTCCTCCTCCAAAGCAGTGATCGCAAGAATGATACTCGAGGATTAATTAATTATCTTACTCGCTACACTTCTTATCTTGGCGGTAAAAATGGTTTTGTCCCCGTTGTTCCTAGCTCAGAAGTACCGAACTAAAAAGATATTATGTTGAAGGAGTGGGTGGTATTTTTCTTTCTGACACTGGCCCTCTTTGTTTTTTTTGTTGTCACTATCAGCTATTTTTTTATCGATCTTAATTTTTCTCAAGTTTGGGCTTGGGCGACGACAACGAGCTATCAATCGATTGATTATTCTAAAAAACAAAATTTGGTTTATCGCGATTTGGCTGAAGTGGCGGGAACCGTCGATTTCATCGGTCAAGATTTTTTAGAGATCCCCAGGGTCGGGAAGGCAATCTTTGCCGACATCCAGAAGATGAGTTTGTTTCTTTATCAAGATGGCCGTTTGGTGAGAAGTTTCCCTATTATCTCTGTCGGTAAGCCGGGTCTACCTTGGGAGACACCTCGTGGCCAATTTAATATTTTAAACAAAGAGGAAAATCATCTATCTTCAATTACGGATGTTTGGATGCCTTATAGTATGCAATTTTTGGGCAATTATTTTATTCACGGTTGGCCATACTATGAAGATCTAACCCCCGTTGGTCTTGGCTATTCGGGTGGCTGCATTCGTTTGGAAACTGAGTCGGCGAAAGAGATTTTTGCTTTTGTCGATCGGGGAACACCACTTATTGTTGGGGCGGACAATCAGCTTAATAGCTCCTTTGGTCGCTATGTTGCCAAAACTAAGAACCTTTTACCATTGGTTACTGCCGATAGTTATTTGGTTGCAGATTTGGATATTGGGGCTACTTTGGTTAAGAAAAATAGTCAGAAGCTCTACCCAATCGCTTCTCTCTCTAAGCTCATGACCGCATTGGTCTTTCTTGATCAGGTTAATCCTATCGATACGGTAATTGTTGGCCAAGATCAGGAAATTATCCCTTATCGTCATGTTGGTAATCTTGAACCGGGAGAAATCTTTGTGGCTAAAGATTTGCTCTGGCCTCTGCTTCTCGAATCCAGCAATAAGGCGGCTGAAGTTTTGGCCATGAGCATTGGAGAAAAAAGATTCGTGGCGGAGATGAATAATCGAGCGCGAACAATAGGTCTCACTAATACTAAATTTGCCGATCCCGCAGGAATTGATGCCAACAATGTCTCTTCTGTCGAAGAACTTTTCTTGTTGGCGAAGCATATCTTTTTCGAAAAAAATTATATTTTCTCTCTCTCCCGTCACGAGGAATTTGAATTAGGCCGTCATATTTGGAGGAATACTAACCCTTTTGTTAAGTGGGAAGGTTTCCTTGGTGGCAAGAATGATCAAACTGAGATTGCCAAGCAAACCTCGCTTAATATCTTTGAACTACCATTTGGCCAAGAAAAACGACGCATCGCCATAATTGTTTTGAAGAGCGATGATCGAGACGGGGATACTGAGAAACTACTGGACTATATCAGGAATAACATATATTTTGTTAAGGATGGGGACAAGCAATAAGATAAGAAATTTTTGGCGAGAACAAGGGCAGTCCTCGACCAAGGAGGGGGCGTTTTTTTGTCTTGCTCCGATGTATGATGTCACGGATGCCGCCTTCCGGCAGATGTTTGTTAAATACAGCAAGGCCCCGCTTATTCTTTTCACCGAGTTTGTCTCCGCTGACGGATTAGCGAGCGAGGAGGGTCGATCCAAACTTCTCCGTGAACTTTATTACACTGAAGCCGAGCGACCAATTGTGGCTCAAATTTTTGGTTCTCGGCCAGAGACAATAGAGAAAGCGGTGAAGATTGTCAAAGACCTAGGTTTTGACGGCGTTGACATCAATATGGGTTGTCCTGATCGAGCGGTAGAAAAACAGGGGTCTGGTTCAGCTTTGATAAAAAACCCCAAATTAGCCCAAGAAATAATTTCTGTTGCTAAAAAAGTGGCTGGAGGTATGCCGGTTTCGGTGAAGACGCGACTTGGTTATAATAAGATTGATCTTGATTGGATTAAGACAATTCTGGAAGCCCAGCCTGATGCTCTTACTGTTCATCTTCGCACGAGAAAAGAAATGTCCGAAGCTAAGGCCCATTTTGAAGTCGTGCCCGATTTGGTTAAGCTGGCTCGTGAGGCTGGTGTACCCCTTATTATTAATGGTGATATTAAGAGTGTCGAGGAAGGCAAAGAATTGGCGCAAAAATACGGGGTGGACGGAGTGATGATTGGCCGAGGAGCCTTTGGCAAACCGTGGCTGTTTGCAGATGCGGAGGTGCGAAGTCCGGTTGTGAGAAGTCGTTTCTCGCGTAGCCAGATGCGACTTCGCACGACCGAGCCAGACCTGCCGACCAAATTTAAAGTCATGCTTGAGCACGCCCAACTCTTCGAGAAGCTCTATCTGCCTGGTCCGACTAACGATAAACTTTTTGCCGGTCACACTAAGAACTTTGCCGTCATGCGCAAGCACTTCAAGGCCTATGCCTCAGGTTTCAAGGGGGCCACGGCCCTACGAGCCAAGCTAATGGAGGCCCAGAATTCTGAAGAGGTCAAGGAGATTATTTCTAATTTTCTGCTATAATTTCTCTATGTCTGAACTTGCCCTCTATCGCAAATATCGCCCGACCAAGTTTAGTGAGGTTATTGGTCAAGACCAGGTGACGAGTGTCTTGGCGTCAGCGATTGAGCAACACCACCTGGTCCATGCCTACCTCTTCGTCGGTTCGCGGGGAACAGGGAAGACAAGCGTGGCTCGTATCTTTGCCCGAGCGATTGGGACGAGCGACAATGATCTTATTGAGATTGATGGGGCTTCTAATCGAGGGATTGACGAAATACGAGCTTTGCGGGAGGCAGTGCGCACCTTACCCTTTGAGTCGAAGTATAAGGTCTATATTATCGACGAGGTCCATATGCTTACTAAAGATGCCTTCAATGCCTTGCTGAAGACTTTGGAAGAACCGCCGGCTCACGTTATTTTTATCTTAGCAACAACCGAACAACATAAGGTCATCGACACAATTATCTCTCGTTGCCAAACCTTCGTCTTCAAGAAGCCGACCATCGAAATTTTGAAGAAAGTGGCTAAGGATATCGCTAAGAGTGAGGGCTATACCATTGCCGATGACGTGGCCGACTTGCTTGCCTTCATGGGTGATGGTTCCTTCCGCGATACCATCGGGATTTTGCAAAAGATAATTAGCTCCTCGGCGGATAAAAAGATTGCTCTTGATGAAGTCGAGAAGATTACCGGGGCTCCGGCTATCAAATTGGTCTATGACTTAATCGAAGCTATCGCTGATAACGATCTCGACCGATCATTGGCGATTATTGATAGGACAGCTGAAGCGGGGACAGACTTCAAAATTTTTCTTAAGTTAGTGATGAGGGAAATTCGTTTGGCCTTACTCACCGTTATGTCTCCCGCGCTCAAAGAGAAAATTTTGGCCGAAGCGGGAGATAAGGAAAATGAATTTTTTGCCACACTTTCGACCAAACCAGGGGCCAAAAACTTGGCCGGGGCTCTCCGTGAATTTCTTGATACTTATGGTCAGATCGGGGGCTCTTTCTTGCCTCAAGTTCCTCTTGAATTAGCGCTTATAAAGATTTTAAAATCGTGAGAGAAATCTTTGATTATGTCTATATTCTTGACAAGAAATAGTAATGGGTATATACTCAGAATGTAAGTTAATTAAAGGTCGACTTAATCATCTTAACTAAAATATAAATAATTATGCCTAGATTAGATGGAACCGGTCCAATGGGGCAAGGGCCAATGACTGGCCGGGGAATGGGTAATTGCTCTGGTGCTGGTCGAGGATTCTTTGGTCGCTTTTGCCGTTGGTGTCCACGTCTCAACAATCAAGCTTTAAGTAAAGAGGAACAAAAAAACCTCTTGCTGGGAGAAAAAGAAGCAATTGAATCTGAGATTGCTAAGCTCGATTAGCCCATTTTCTTTTGATGAGGTTACCCTGCGCGCGGGTAGCTTTGTCAGTTAAATAATTTTAAAATATAAAAATATGCCTCGACCAAGACTGTGTCGTAAAATTCAATTTGACCCTCGAGTCACTTATTTTAAACCGCAGGGGATTCCACTTCGTTTGTTAGAAGTGGTAGAATTAAGTACGGAAGAACTTGAAGCCTATCGATTACGTCACGCTCGTAATTTAGACCAAAAAGAAGCGGCACGGGAGATGTCAACTTCGGCTAGTACTTACCAGAGAATTCTGTATTCGGCTTATGAAAAAATTGCTGAAGCCTTGATTAACGGTAAAGCCATCAAAATTATTAATAAATGATAGAGTATTATGAAATTTAATCGTATTATTTTACCAGTTTTTCTCTTTGGTCTTTTATTATTGAGCCCGATTCGTGTGTTAGGATCTGTGCCGGATCTCTATTTTTTTTATGGTGATGGTTGTCTTCACTGTGCCAAGGCGGAAGATTTCTTTAAGAGCGATTTATTAAAAGAATACCCAGATTTGATAATCAATAAGTATGAAGTCTATTTTAATCAAGAAAATAGTTCTTTGTTTGAAAAGGTTGCCGATGAATTCCAAGTTAAAGTTGCTGGCGTCCCCTTTCTGGTTATCGGCGACAAACCCTTTATTGGTTTCGGGAAGGGAATTACCGATCGGGAAATTAAACAACAAATTGATTCTTGCCTGACGAGGGTTTGTCCTGATCTCGTTGTTCCTCTTTTGAACCAAGATCAGCAAGCTTCAGTAATTAACGATGGACAGCCAAATCTTTCTGTTAAATTTCCCTCTATTGAGCGATCAGGGGTGTCGGCGACGACAACCGTTAGCACGTCAAGTAAATTAATTGCTCTGCCTTTATTAGGCGAAGTTGATCCGGTTAGCTTCTCTCTTCCTCTCTTGACGATCGTGATGGGCTTACTCGATGGTTTTAATCCTTGCGCGATGTGGGCTCTCGTCTTCCTTATTACTTTGCTGTTGGGGGTCGAGGACCGAAAGCGGGTCTGGGTTTTGGGTTCAGCCTTCATCTTTACCTCAGCGGTTGTCTATTTCTTCTTCATGTCTGCTTGGCTTAATATTATTCTCCTTCTCGGCTTTATCGTTTGGCTAAGGTGGGGGATTGGTCTCTTGGCTCTTGGTGGTGGTGCCTATAGTTTGCGTGATTATTTTACAAAGAAACAAAATGTCTGCGAGGTCAGTCGTGGGGAAAAACAACAAAAGTTTCTTGATAAGATGAGATTAGTCGTCCAGCAAAACAATTTCTGGTTAGCCTTAGGGGGAATTATTATCCTGGCGGTAGCCATTAATCTGGTTGAGATGATTTGTTCAGCGGGTCTGCCAGCAATTTATACACAGGTCTTAGCTCTTAGTGAGCTGACAACTTGGCAATATTACGCTTATCTTCTACTCTATATTTTCTTCTTTATGCTTGATGATATGGCTGTCTTTGCTATCGCTATGGTTACTCTCAAGATGACCAATCTTAGTGATAAATATTCTCGTTTGTCCCGTTTGGTTGGAGGGATCATTATGATTTTGATCGGTCTTCTTCTAATCTTCCGACCGGAACTTTTGATGTTTGGTTAAAAATATGAAATCAATAAAAACTATTATCATCCTTCTTATCCTTTCGGTCTTTTTGCCTGGGAGTAATTTTGTTGCTAGATCTGAGGCGATAGAACTTGGAGGACAGATCTCTCTACTTAAGGCCCAAGTCAGGCAGATTTTGTCTCAGACCGAAGAGGTTGCCGAAGATACAGGGATGAAAGTGACTAAACAAATCATCAGCCTTGAGTTTTTAGAAGGAGAGGATAAGGGGGAAGAACTCACTTTAGAAAATGATTTTATCGTCTTGCGTGAGGGAGATAAAGTTATCCTCTCTTTATTTGTCGATGATGATGGTTCGAAAATTTATTCTGTCCGCGATGTCGACCGAAGTTGGGTCTTATTAATTTTCCTTGCCTTATTTGTCGGAGTAATTATTATCTTTTCTGGGAAACAAGGGATTCGTTCCCTCTTTTCTCTGGCTGGAAGTTTTTTTATTATTTTTTATATCTTGTTGCCGAGTCTCGTAAATGGATATCCTCCCATCCTGACAAGTGTTGTTCTGGCCTCAGTCATTTTATCTTTAGCCATCTTCTTAACTCATGGCTTCAATCGAGAGTCGCTCGTTGCTTTTCTCGGTACGGTCTTAGCCGTTGTTTTGACAGGAATCTTGGCTTATTGGGGAGTAGAATGGGGAAGACTGAGCGGCCTTTCCGCTGATGAGTCTGTGTATCTCGATGTTAGTACAAAAGGGGCCTTAAACTTTTCGGGCTTGTTACTGGGCGGAATCATCATTGGAGTTTTGGGTGTCTTAGATGATATTGCTATCACTCAGACGGTGGTGGTGTCAGAAATCTATCGTTCTGGTGAGTCCCTGTCTCCCTGGTCTGCTTATCGCCGAGCTTTAAGGATTGGCAAAGAGCATGTTGGGGCAATGGTTAATACTCTCGCCTTAGCTTACACAGGAGCTTCCTTGCCTTTACTTCTTCTTCTTACCGTCAACAGAACAGATTCCGTTGCCAATCTGATTAATAGAGAAATTTTCGCTACGGAAATTATTCGGACGATTATTGGTAGCATTGGCCTTATTTTAGCCGTCCCCATCACGACCCTTCTGGCAGTTTTCATCCTCAGAAGAAAAGATATTGACTTTCCTCCGACGATAAAATAAGGATAAAAGATAATGACACCGCAAGCTAAGAAAATACCAACTTAAGAAGAGTTACTGAGAAAAACGGGATGATTCTATTTCTTGGCAAGCAATTCCGGACAAGAAACATAAAAGCACCCAATTGGGTGCTTTTATGTTCTGGTTACTGCTCTCAGCAGGTATGCAATGTGCGGAATAGTACCTATGATTTCTACCGAAACTTGAGGAGTCTAGGACACCCCTTTGGAGGGTTCGTGCCCATGACTCATTCTTAAAATGCTTTGCAAAATATAGCGATTTTAAGAGTCTCGATAGCTCTCACTTGGCTGCTGGCCGACTAGAGCTCGAACTGTCTTGAACCAAGCCCTGTAAGGTTATTTTTAGTGTAATTTATAATTTAGTTTGACGCAACTTGAGCACCCAACAAAGACTTGTTCTTCTTGATATCACTAGAAATCTTTTTTCTGGCTAACGTGGTGGCAAGATTCTTTCTTTTTCCCGGCGATTTATAGTTTGGCAAAGTTGATAATCTTAACAGAACAGATCTTATAGTATTAAGAGTTTCATCTATATTGTTTAATATCTCCTGATTATTGACCCTTAATGTAAGAATTCTCTTTTTATCCCATATCTCTTTATCACGCTGTAAATCTTTTTCTTTCTGCTCAGTAGTTGAATGATAACCTCCATCGACCTCGATTATTAATCCATATTTCTTTATAAAGAGGTCCGCAAACCGCACGCCATTTTTAGTATAAATTTCTCTTTCTTTAACTACTTTAAACTCATACTCTTTGCTCAAAGGACCTAGGGCACGAAAAAGCACCGCCTGAGCAGGGGTGATTGATTTTAGCCTTGTACTCTTGAATTTGTCTCTTATCTTGTTCTTTTTCCTCAAATTCCCCTCACACAAGCGAATATTTTTAAGATGTGAGTTCATAGTTTAAGAAATTCTAGCAATCTCATTTTAACAAAAAGTGACAAAAGTGACACTTTTTATAGTTTACGTTTTACTGTCATCATCCATTAGCCTCTCTTTAGAATTCAAAATCTCATCAGAGAATAATTGCCATTTACCTCTTCTTCCCCTGATTTGTCTTTTAACGATTACATCGTCTGCCTTTTCAAGATTAAATTCTGGAGGAATCCTTTGTCCTTCTTGTTTCCTTGTCTCTTCATAAGCTTTTTTTATATGATCTTTTAGACCCTCTGGAACATTTTGATTCTTTCGTCCCGTTGATCTTGGGGAATTTTCAATTAGTCTCCATTTCGGTCTAAGATCATCCCACATTCTTGCCGTCAAAAACCTATCATTATTGGGAGGATACCAAGCGAAGCTGTAAACACCATCACTTTTTTCCTTTTTAGTTTTTAATTCATCAAAGTACTGATCTAGTTTAGAAAGATCATCCTTAAGATCCTCTCCCGCGATAAATCTTTGGTCTGATTCTAAAAACAAGGGCACAATTCTTTTGTGTAGATTATCACAGGAAGTAAATATATTTGTGAATGGTAAATAGTAAAGATAAGCAACATCCGCTCGGTTACTCTTCCTTACCCTAGAGATTAAGCCGTTACTAATACACAGAATAAAAAAGATGTCGACTTTTAATACATGGGAGGAATAAGGTGCAAAAACTCCAATCGGAACCATATCTTCTTGGCTCCATAAATTAGTCACTCTTTTAAAAGTCTCACTATTTATATTGAGAAGTTCTCGAAGTAATTGAAGTGTCTTAAACCTGTCACCATGACCATTGATAATACTTGTTGCTATATTAAAAGCCGTTTTAACAGATTTTGGTTTTTGAAAACTACTGCCGGTTATTTCTTGTATCTTTTTTAAAAAATAGTCGTAATCAAACTCAACAAGGGAGTTCCTCCATAGTGAGGCAATTTCTTTTTCTATTTCTAAAAATTCCTGTTTTTGCCATCTTTGGAAAGCTTGGATTTCCGGGTGTTCGTCGTAGACGACTCCTATTTTATTGTTTAAGGTATAAAATTTTCCTCCGTTAAGGACGGGTCTTCGTGAAAAACTTATTTCGTGCCCTAGAAGATTCGCGATGCACAATTCTCGGTGGTGAGTGTTAGGACTGGAACTCATCTCTGGAACCTTATTCGCAATTATGCGGACAATATCTTCTGGAAGACGTGCGTTTGTCTCTTTTTTTAGGTCAGCAAGAGTTTCAATATAAAATAATGGTGTAATTATTGAGTGGTAAAAAGCATCAAGCCAAACAGATTCATCTTCACTTAATGATTGAAGTAATGATTTATCAAAAATTATTGTTGGACCCAGAGTTGACATTTTACTTTCTATTAACAATTTTAACTAAATCTTCCTCTCTCTCATAACCCCTTAGACGTCCGCTAAGCATTCCTAAGCGATAATTAACTCCGTCACTCATAAGTCGCCAATTGGTATCTTCAAGGGTCTTATTAATCAATTTTTTGAGTTTAATCTCACTTTCTCGATCACCCCGATTGGCCTGTTTGTCATAAACAACAAAAGGTAGAAAAACGTCCTTGTTCATTTCAGGATCTTTGAATTGGAGTTTAATATAGTCAGCTTTTTCTAAAATAGGATTTAGTAATTCCTCGAGCTCGGTTATCTTTAATTTCTTGAGCCTAGAGACAGCTTCGTATTCTTCTTTATGTTCTTCTTTTTTCTTCCATTCTTCAAGGAAAGGGCCGATTGATTCTAACTTTGCTTTTTCCTGAACATATTTCCCACCATCTTCCTCGGACAAACAAAAACGATCTCTATCCTTTGCAAACTCTGGGTCGATTTTCTCTTTTTCCTTAGGTTTATCAGTTAGATCTATTTCTTCATTTTCGACATAGCCACATTTACGACAAGTGTATTTTATAATAATCTTTTTGCCTTCTTCTCGTTCTGTTTCTCTTTTAAATTCAGCTTTACATTTAGGACACTCGTGAGGAGGACAACGCCATTCTTCACCCGTGTGGTAGAAAGCTCGACGTGGTAAGTGGTCAAGAGGACAGTCGTACATAAAGAGGACACGCTCGGGACCTTTTAAGCCTCCAAGATCAAGGTGTTTAGAAGAAACAAACATTAGACGGCCACAGGATAGACAAGCGATTGAATCAGGGGCTTTAGCATTTTCTAGTAACTCATCTCTGGCTCTATCTCTTTCTTCCCATTCACGAATAGTCGTTGATTTATTGGCATAGCGTTCGCCAGAGATAAAATAAAGTGAAAGCTCGTTAACACACTTGAGCACGATTTTTGCCTTCGCTCTGGTTATCTTGAGATTTTTGACCCCTTTATCTATTTGTTCTTTATCGTCTGATTTTTTGACCCAACGTCGACATTCTTCGACAGTGTGGCGGTCGTAGAGATCTGAATAATACTGTCTGTCCCGGAGACTTCCCGTCATAAATTCTTGGTTGTCATTATTCTGTAATGATCTGGAAATGTTGCTTCGATAAGATCCAACATATATTTGACAACCTTCTGCGTTTCCGGAACTAGACAAGGGCCAAAACCTTTTCCAGTGATATGAGATTGGTCATTAGTAAATTTATATATTGCCGTTATTTTGTTTTCGTCAAAATATGTCTTCAGATATTCAAGTTTTTTGTAGAAACTATCGTTGCTTGGGACTCTAAACATTAGAAAAGTTTCCAAAACTTTTCTTGTTATGTTTGGGAGATTATAAACAGATTCAATAGTTCCTTTAGACTCAAAATTTATTAATTTGTTAAATAAGTAGTTATACTCTGTCTCATATTTTTCTAAATCATCATCCAATTTATCGATAAACGCCTCTCTCCCCAAAGAAGTTTCTCTATTGTTGATCATATAAAAAGAAGAATCGTTTTTAAGATCACGATAACTCAGCCAATTTAAAAGTAGTCTTAAAAAGTCGAAATTGTGAGTTAATATAAAAACTTGCTGTGTGTCTTTTACTGAATTTTTTAAAAAACTAAAAGCTTGAAATATGGAATTGGAGTCCAGACTTGAGATCGGGTCATCTATCACTATTATCCCTTCTTCTTTGTTAAAGGACGGATCTTTTAAGTGGATGATGAAGTAGACAAAAGCTATCGCCGTCTTTTCTCCTTCACTTAAATTTTTAACTATTTTACCCTCTCTTTTTATCAAGTAGCCATCATCTATTTCTGTATCATTCCCGTTTTCATCCTTTATCTTTATTTTGTGTGATTCAAACACCAGTTCTTTTCTCCCGAGAAAAGTCTCTAACCCCTTATTGATGTCAAGGCAGGCTTTTTGAGTAGAGGATACTTTTGATCTATTTTCAATTATTCTTAAATTTAATTGATTAATTCCTAAATCTTCTGGTTTATTTTTGTCTCCATTCTTTAGTATCTCTATGTCTTCTTTCAATTTTTTTATTTCTTCCTCCACACTAATCACTTCGTCAGAGATTGAGCTTAAGTAATGTTCCTTTATCTTTTCTATGTTAGCCTCTTGCTCTTTTTCAAATGCCGAAGTCTTCTTGTTATGTGTATTTATGAAATTATTTATGCGAGTAAAAGCATCTTCAAACTCGCTTAAATTGATCTCATTATCTAGGGACTCCGATTCCGTTGTCTTTGCTTTTTTATCTTTTAGTATTTCTATAAATTTTTCTATCTCGATTAACAAATGGTCTGCAATTCTGGGGAAATTGATACTGGCTATCTTATATTCTTCCATTAATTCTTTATATAGCCTTGCGATGTCTGGAATATTTTTTGATCCCTCTATTTTTTCTTTTACAATATTTATTTCGCCAATAAGAACATCTATCTTTTCTTTTAAGATTTTATCTGCCTCATTAAAATACTTCGATAATTCATCAATTCTTATTTGTGGTATTTGTTGACTACAAAATTCGCACCTACTCGATTTATTATTAAGATGTATTTTAAGCCCTGTTTCTACCCAATTAGAAATCTCTCTATTGTTACGCAATCTTTCAATAAAAATAGACTCAACTTTTTCTGCCACTAATGATTTTGAGGCATCTACAATTTGTTGTATTTTGTCTTTTAGGCTCTCTTTTCTCTCACTATTCAATATGTCAAATTCTATATTCTTTAGAGGATCAATGAGTGGCAACGGTGACTGCTTAACGGCAACGATCAGCTTGTCCAAGTCACCGTCTTGTAATATATTTTTCTTTGCTAACTTTTTAAAATCATCTTTCGCATTATTACTTTTATAATTTCTTATTGCACTACCGAAGATGGCCGTATAAATATTTTTAGCAACATCAGAAAAAATTTTATCTCTAGTTTTTTCTTTTAATTCTAGTATCTTGTTTCCGTTGGAAAGATCTAGATTTTTCTTAAAAATGCTTTTTTCATCCTCTTCTATTTGGGATACTACTTCTTTACTTGCATCTCCCAAGATTAAAGTTATAGACTTAGTTTTTCCTTCTCTTATCGCAAGGTTATTGCTTACATAATCTTGATTAAATATGCGAATTTTCTGATTAAATTGTGCCCCATTGGTAAATCTTAATGAAGATTCATTCTGTATTTCATACTCTAGATCAGGATATTCTTCATTAAACCCCATCTCTAAAGAACTAAATAGTCTAGTAAGGGTAGTCTTGCCACAGCCATTCCAGCCGTAAATAAGGTTATACTTCTTAAAATCTTTTAGCGTCGGCAAAGGGACGTAACTGTCAAATATCCCCAACTTTTTAATCTTATTTATCTTCGAAATCATAAGAAATTATGACCATATTATACCACATCTTGCCCTCTAAAACAATTTCCACTTTTATCAAAAAGTTATCCCCAGTTTTGTAAGCTTAGATGCCCAATAAGGACGTTGCGTTTTAGAGATGCCCTATACTAAAAGTAGCTACTTAATTATCAGTTTAACCAAAACGCCTATGACCTAACCAAAATCTGCCTGAGTAACAAAAAAAATAGCGTAGTGCGTCCTCGAGGACCTACCTATTCCATGCAAAAGTGATGTTTTAATCAAACTCCAGCGTTCTTTTGTATGAGATAGGTTTTTTCTATCACCATACAATTTATTAGAAAGCTTAATAACTATAAAATTATATGGACAACTTAATCTGGTCCACCGAGAAGCGCAAAGTCAACGAACTCTTACCCTTCTCTAAGAACCCTCGCTTGATTTCAGACAAGCAAATGGCTGACCTGAAAAAAAGCCTCAAATTATTCAACTTAGTCGAAATCCCAGCGATTGATACTGATAACAAGATCATCGCTGGCCACCAACGCATTAAAGCCCTGCAACTATTGGGCCGAGGGGAAGAATTAATCGACGTCCGCATTCCTAATCGCCCCTTAACCCAAGAGGAGTATGAGCGATATCTATTGACCAGTAACGCTGTCACAGGTGATTGGGATTATGAAGCCCTTAAAGACTTCGACATCGACTTTCTCACTGATATTGGCTTCGACCCAATCGAACTCGCTAGTTTTTGGGACGACCAAGAAACTAAGGAGGAGAACTTTGACATCAAGAAGGCTCTCAAGGAAATTAAGGAGCCTAAAACCCAAAAAGGTGACTTAATCATCTTAGGTAGCCACAAGCTCATCTGTGGCGATTCAACTGACCCCGAAGTCCTTAAACGGCTCT
Organism: uncultured Candidatus Saccharibacteria bacterium; assembly: GCA_964639285.1. GTDB lineage: Bacteria > Patescibacteriota > Minisyncoccia > Phycocordibacterales > XYD1-FULL-46-19 > CAIPHT01. The sequence continues at coordinate 303,127 of CAZXCI010000001.1, read as the reverse complement.
TTGGTGAAGACAAAGCTACTATGATCTACTCCGACCCGGTCTACAATATCAAAATTGACTATAACGGTGGAATTGGGGGAAAGAACAATTACGGCGGGGCGGTTGTCGACAGCCGAACTGATAACGAATATCACGACTTTCTCAAAAAGAGTCTCGAAAACGCACTACTCGTTTCTTCGCCCGACATCCACATCTTTTACTGGTCTGACCAGAAGTATATCTGGCTAATTCAGACCCTCTACCGTGAGCTAGGAATCGACAACAAGCGAGTCTGTCTCTGGATCAAGAACAGCCAGAATCCCACCCCTGGGGTCGCCTTCAACAAATGTTATGAGCCTTGCACTTACGGCACTAAAGGCAAGCCATATATCGCCGAAGGGAAGACTGACCTTAATGAAGTGATGAACGAGGAGTTAAGCACAGGGAACGACCTCTTAAAAGAAATTGGTGACATTTGGACAGCCAAGAGAGTAGCAAGCAAGGATTACGAGCATGCCACCACTAAACCACCAGAGCTTCATCACAAAGCAATTCTGCGTTGTACTAAGCCTGGTGACATCATCTTAGACAGCTTCTCGGGCTCAGGCAGTACCCTAATTGCCGGGGAACAATTAAAACGAAGAATTTACGCTGTCGAACTTGAGCCAATCTTCTGCGACTTGGCAATCAAACGGTACGAAGCATTAACCGGTAAAAAGGTCGAGGTGATAAGAGATAATGAAGAAGCCCAGATTAGCTAAAAAATTCTTAGAGGAACTCGCCTTGGTGCCAATTGTTAGTTCAGTCTGCTCCAAGGTTGGGCTAGCGAGGAATACCGTTTATCGCTGGCGAGAAGAAGACCTCGAGTTTAAACAAGCTATGGACAAAGCAATGGCCATGGGAATTGATTATAGTACCGATATAGCGGAAAGTGGGTTAATTAAAGCGGCCCGAGATGGCAAACCTTGGGCAATTAAGTACTTTCTAGACAACAACAAGAAAAACTATGTGCGACCAAGACCGAAGAGCTTCTGGGAAAAGTACGCCCCCAATGAGAATAAAATTGAAAAGATCACAATTGAAATTGTCCCGGGACGTAAGCCTGACGACGAAGCCCCTCAAGAAATCATCAAAGAGGCTAACGACTAATAACCGCCCTTAGTTGTTCTTCGTACTCTGTCCACCGATTGAATCTCTCAACATAGGAAGGGTGCCAGATACAGGTATTTTTGATTCCCATTTCGTCAAGAATATTACTGGCATTCTTGCTAAGGGAGAGAATTATCTCAGGTTTGATAATTTCTATCTCATCCAATAGAATCGCTTTGAATTTTTCAATTTCTTCGACCGTCGGCCGACGAGCCTTAGCACAGGTCTTAACAATATCAGTTATGTAGCTACCGCTTAGACCTAATTTGTTTAGAAGTTTGTTAAATTTAAGATCAGTTTTCGAAAGGAAGAAATTATCACTAGGATCCCACTCCCTTTCTTGCTTAGGAGCCGTTGGCATCTCGCCAATAATCATTACCTTACTGGAGAAATCCTCACTGATTTTGGGGATAAAACGACCAGTGTAATATTTCGCTGATTGAGCCAATTCTCTAACTTGAGTATTTATTTTTTCTAAGCCTTGGTTGGTCATACAATATTTGGGAACAAAAAGCTCCCCGCCAGAACGCAGTCTTTCGACTGCACGTGCCCCTTTCGGGGTACGGCCAACCAAGGCAAACTCTGACGAGGAGTTTTTTGCCTTGGTTGGTCTTATTCGCCATGCCAGAAATTGCTTACTGGTTTAGGCTACTTCTTATTAAATTGTTAATGTAATAATACAACAAAAATTGTATCCGTCCAACCCTATCGCTGATCAAATAATTTGTAAAGCTAGCCCACGATTATGTAATAAACGGTCAATTCTGCATAGCTTTACAAGGTTCCAGGGTCTGTCATCAATATAATATGGAAATACAAGCCATAAGTGCCCAAATAGGCCAACCAATAGCCCTACCGACCCAAAAGGTTAAATACTGTCTTTATGCTCGTAAGTCGACCGAATCAGACGAAAAACAGGCATTATCGATTGAATCTCAAGTTAAGGAAATGCTTCAGATCGCCGAAAGGGAGGGCTTGGAAATTATAGACATAAGACGAGAATCTCATTCCGCCAAAGACTCAGGGCAACGACCTGTTTTTAAGGAATTACTAGAAGATATTAGACGAGGCCGATTTAATGGAATTCTGACATGGGCACCAGACCGTTTAAGTCGTAACGCTGGGGACTTAGGTTCACTTGTTGATTTAATGGATCAGAAACTTCTTTTTGAAATTCGCACTTTTGGTCAATATTTTAAAAATTCACCAAACGACAAGTTTTTACTCATGATTTTATGTTCTCAAGCTAAGCTTGAGAATGATAATAAAAGTATTAACGTAAAACGAGGATTAAGAACAAGGTGTGAAATGGGATTAAGACCTGGGCCAGCTGTGGTTGGTTATATAAACGAAAGACATATGGATCGGAAGTGCCAAGTTATAATTGATCCCGAACGTGGCCCGATTATTAAAAAGATATTTGAAAAGGTCGCTTACGAAAAATGGAGCGGTCGAAAGGTTTTTCATTGGCTGAAATTTGAGCTTAATTTTAAGAGTGTGACAGGGAACAAAGGGCTAACTCTCGGCAACATTTATCAGATCTTACAAAATCCTTTTTATTACGGAGTCTTTGAATACCCAGTAAAAAGTGGTAATTGGTATACAGGAAAACATCAACCATTAATAACTAAAGAATTGTTTGATCAGGTTCAAGGACAGATCAAAAGCCAAGTGTTAAGGATTCAAGAACCTAAAGAATTTGCTTTTACTAAACTGATGACTTGTGGTCTATGTGGTTCTGGTATCTGTGCCGATGAAAAATTTAAAAAACAAAAGAATGGCAATACTCATCGCTATGTATATTATGGTTGTACTAAGGCTAGGGATAAGAATTGTAAGTGTGGATATGTTAAAGAAGAAGACCTAGTAAAACAGCTTCAGAACTTAATCGAAACTATTGATATCGATGAAATTGGGATGAAGGAGAGGATCAAAGAAGAAGTCGAACGAATAAAGAAATTTAATCAATCGGTTCTTGGAGTAAAACAGCCACCACAAATAAAAGATGTCGATATCAGAGACTACGCCAAGTTTATTTTAAAAGATGGGTCTACTGAAGAAAAGAGAGAATTACTCACTTGTTTTAAATCGAAAATGACCCTACAAGATAAAACCGTTAAATTACAGTGATTTCAATACCGTAATCTTTTATCAATACATCCTTAATTTTATTATGGATGATAGTGTTTTGTATCGTACATTCAGCACCAAGACATTCTAAATCTTTTTCACTCAATCTATTGTTAATGATCAGATTTAACTCAAGATCGTCCTTTGTTATTTTATCGGTTTCCTCAAAAAGCTCAGTGAATTCTTGAAATAGTGCGCCTAGTTTTTCGTGGGCCATTTGTTGAATATCACAAGCTATTTCATTGTACTCTTTTATTTTTTGGTTAAATTCAAATTCGCCAACCATTATTGGGTTAGCATGTCCAAGTTTTTCATTTCTGTAATCAACTATCTTCTTCTTACAACTTTCAACCAGTCCATCATTATCTGCCAATATATGAATCAAACTAAATATTGTTCTCTCTCTAATTTTTGAAAATATCCAACAAGATTTTGTCTCTAAATATTCATCCCTCTCTTGTTTCGATGAGGTTATGAGAGCCAGCTTAAATTTTTCAGGATACCACTCTTTAATTTTATACATCGTTTGATACACAAAAGACATAAATAAAAGATGGTATGCAAAAAGCGCTAAATGATACGATTCAGACTCTGTAGCATTTATATATTGAGTATATAGTCCAGAGAGATATTTCTGTTCTTCCTCACTCTCGTTTTTTACGGACAAATATGCATTAATGCCTCGTAAGTCTTCATACATATACTACCTTTTTTATTGAAAGAATCAGATCTTTGGTCTTTGATTCTTTTCTATAATTATAGATCACTGTCTGTATTTTCTTTTCATCTTCCCCTGTCTTATTTTCTTTTTCCAAGATAGATAAAATTTCTTGAGCATTTTCTTTTCTAAATTTTGATTGAGTAAAAAAAGTCTGATGAAAATAGCAAACATAATCCGCAAATAAAATCCCAGGAACTTTTAGTGAAGATTTAACGCTGTATGGCTTTTCAAATAAAACATACCCTCTTTTTTGCAACAAAAATTCAATAACATTATCAAAATCTTTTTCTAGACTCTCATTTTCATCATAAGAAACCGAAATCAAAGATTTTTTAGCATTATTCACTTTTGGCAACTTTTTAATTATTTTCTCTAGGCATACTTTATAACAATCGTATTCACTCGTCTTATTATCAAATAATTCTAATGATACATAAACTGGCGTTTTTGCTATTTTCCCAGATTTGGTAGTACTTAAATTAACTATTTTTTCCATACAATCGATTCTTTTTTCAACCGAAACCCTTATATCTCCATCGGAAGCAGAAAACAAGGATTTACCTTTAAATTCAAAATTTTTATCCCAACCAATTTTTTCAATTTCTTTATAAAATGTCTTCTTAAAACCTGGATAAAAATTTGAGTCTATTATCACTAAGGCAAGACCATAAACCCTGTAGTCTTTTTTATGATTATATTTAAACTCATCAATAAATATAAACTTCATAAATTGCTTTAGATTTCAGATAAAACTTCCTCTATCTTTTTCTGCATTAAATCAATAAGTTTTTTGTTTGATTCAATTATCTCTTCTTCAATTTCTAATTTTTTGACAATTTCTTTTTGTTTTTCAATCGAGACAACTGGTATAAGAATTTTTTCAATTTGTGACTTGTTTATAGAATCAAAAACCGCACCACCATTCCCTATGATTTCATCCTGTATTGATCTTAAATAATTAAATAAATACGTCTGCTCTATATTTTTTGGTCTAATAGAAGCAAGACCTCGACCAATACATACCTTCTCATTTACAAGATTAACAGGACCGACTGGTGCCCTAACAGACATAAGAATATCACCAGCTTTTGCAATTTTTGTGACCTTAGTCGTCCACACTCTTGGCTCACCGATAAACATGTCTCCAAACTCAGTCTTTCCTTGGTAAAATGGCACACCGTCTCTATTCTCATTGTAATATTTTCCTTCTGGTGACTGTCCTGCTGTAACATCAGCAATTTGAGCTAACTCAATCATTTCAATGTCATCTAACTTCCTAAGTGACTGACCAAAATATCGTCTCTCTCTCTCTCTAGATTTTCGATGACTTGTTTTGCACCCTCAATGGCTTTTTGTTTTACCTCAATTTGTTCAACAATTTCTTTTTGAACTTCGAGTGGAGGAAGAGGAATCTTTAATTTTCGAAGATCGGAGTTAGAAAGATGCAGGATATTTACGCCTTTTGCAAAAGTTGCAAGTTGATTTTTAACTTCAGAATTACTAATTAAATAAGCAAGAAAATCAGATAATAAATATTGATTCTTTGTTCTTATTATATTTATATCTCCACCCAAAACTACACCATCTTCATTTAATGACCTAGCAACTGCTATTCCGTAGGCATCTGCTGTGGTTGTTGATGGGACTAAAACATCACCCTTGACTGATCGAATTTTTCCCTCAAAATTTGTTCTACTTATTACATTAGAAATTACTGGTTGGTATAAAGTGTATATTTCACCATAGTGTATGCATTTATTTTTACCACCATCGACAATATCTTTTTTAGATATTCCTTGACCTCTTAGAAATTCAATTTTACCCTCATCTTCTAATTTCCCTAATTCAATAACTTCCCATTTTGCATTTTCATATGTATTTATTTCTTTATACCTATCGGCTGAAAGATTATACTCATCATTTTCTGCAATTTTTTCTTTTGAAACCAATAAAGCCTTATCTGACTTTTCTACAAAAGATTGAATGGTCTCTGTATCTTTTCCAGCGTTAACCTGCCCTCGGAAATTCTTCAAAATACTTCCAACATCTGGCAAGTCATCTTTATCAATCTTTCTGCGTTGCGCACCAAGGTCGTATCCGTCACTGGTTACTTTTACAAACAACAAATCTTTTGTTTTCTTTGCTACTTCATTATCAAAAAATAGAATACTGGTTTTTACTCCTGAGTATGGATTAAACACCCCAACAGGGAGTGATACAACGGCAAACAGTCCGTCATTCACGAGATTCTTACGAAGTTCCTTATATGCTTTTCCTGATTGGAAGATAATACCCTCTGGAACGATAATGCCTGCTCGTCCTTTTGGCTTAAGGTGATTCATTATGTAATCCACAAAGAGAACTTCGGCACGGTTCGCTTGAACACTGAATTTATTATGTGGCTTTATACCTCCTTTTGGAGACATAAACGGAGGATTCGCCAAAATAACATCAAACTTATCATTCCAGCGTTCTTCACTTGCAAGGGTGTTGTAGTTGTAGATTTTTGGAGTAGTAAACTTATGCAAATACATGTTTACCTGTGACATACGAACCATAGTCGGATCAACGTCGTATCCCTCAAAGTTATTTACCAGTTTTCTGCGTTCGTCTGCTGTAAGCTGTCGCATCTTTCCAGTCTCTGGATCGACACCTTCGTTTTGTCTCTTGATATAGTTGTACGCACTAATCAAAAATCCAGCAGTACCACAAGCAGGATCTAGAATAGTGTCGTCCTTAGTTGGGACGAGAACATCAACAATGAAATCAATAATATGGCGAGGTGTACGGAATTGTCCTGCATCACCTTGTGATGACATAATTGAAAGAAGATACTCATATGCATTTCCGAGTTCTTCTGAATGGGTGTAATCAAAGTATGAAATTTCTTTTAGGAAAAGACCAAGAACTTCTGGATCTCGATATGGCAAAAATGCTTGTTTGAAAATATCTCTGAAAAGCTGTGGTAGTTGCTTTGCTTCTGAAAATTTCATCAACGCTTCGGTATAGAGGTTCATTCGTTCTTGGTTACCTAAACGAGAATCCATTACTTTTGTCCAAGCGTATTTTTCAAGGTCTTTTACGAAGAAAGAGGGATCACCACCAGCTTTGATAGCTTGTTGATCCATGTCGTCCATGAATTTGTAAATAAGAGCATTGGTAATTTGCTCCACTTGAGACATTGGATTTGGAACAACACCAACAAGAATCTGTCTCGCGGCGTCTATGTGTTTTTTTGTGTCTTGTGTAAGCATAATTAATTCATAAATGTGTTAAGTGATACATAGTCTTTGATGTATCGAGGAATAATGTCTTTATATCCGTTACATGCATTCCATGTTTCAAATGATAGTGCTGGCGAGTGGAAGAGTTCACCGTATGCCTTTCGATCAATAATATCTCGTACTTCTGAATCAGATATATATGATTTGAAGAAGTCCTTTGCTTGATAGTAATGATCTGGGTCTACAGGATGAAGCTCTACGAATTTGTCCCATTGTCCATCAAGTAGCTCGTTTTTACTTTCAAAAGTATCTTTTTCTCCAAAAGCAATCTGCAGGAATTCTCGAATACTGATTCTACGATCTACATTGAAAACCTTTCTGATTTTCTCAAGGTTCAAGAAATGTGCTGGCTTGTCGAATATGTGTTTTTTGGTGTACTCTTCTGCTTCAATTATATCGCCGTTCTTCCAAAGGTTAGAGAGCACAGCGTTGGCAAGAATATCTTCTTCCACAGCTCTACGAAAGCCTTCACGGTCAATACGCATACCGTCAGAACCAACTTCGGTATGAGATACAGAAACTATCTTGTCGTCAGACTGCAGATCTATTGGACCCTTGAATACTTTTTCACCATTTTCATCAACGAATTCTCCTTGAGTAGATTCAACTGGGTCAGCACTCGAAACCTTTTTGATAACAGGTAGTTTTATTTTGTCGTCATACTTGAACTCTTTCTCAAAGTATTCGCATGTTGCAAAAAAGTCGAAGAATTTGAAAGTTTCTTTTTCAGCACGATAATTTTCATTTGTTTCTGAGTCTGTAAAATTGAAAAGATGTTTTCGTGTACCACGACCTTTAATCTGCACAAAATCAGACGGACTAAATACTGGTCGCATTAAAGCGATGTTCAAAAGATCCTGACAGTCATATCCTGTTGTCATCATTCCGACCGTAACCGCAACACGAGTTTTGCCAGAATCATATCCAGCAGGAACAGAAATTGATCCACCTAACTTATTATTTGAGAAATTAATAGTCATTTGCTGTGCATCTGAAACTTGTGAAGTTACTTGCATCGCAAAATCAGATTCTTTGTAAAGATCTGGCCATTTTTGAAAAGCGAGTTTATTGAGGATATTAGTTACTCGAGCGGCGTGTTTTTGAGATACGCAGAAAACAATACCTTTACCGAATAAAGGTACACCTACTTGCTTTGCAACAGGATCAAAGAGACCATTTTCAATGAATGCCTTACACATAGCAATATTGGTTTCTTCATTGAAGAACTTTCTCTCATAGTGTTTTTCATTAAAGATTTGGTCTACTGTTTCTCCGTCTTCTGTTGTTGTGTGAACAGCGAATCCGTCATCAGAGAGAAGTTTTGTAGTGATCTCTGTTCGAGCATCTACAACAATAGGGTTTATTAAAAATCCATCCTGTACACCTTTTAGAAGATCATACCGATATGTTGGCTGACCCGGCTCACAACCAAATGTTTTATAGGTATCCAACATTTGTCTTCGCTCAAATTCTCTTTGAGTATTTTCGTCTTCACCATCAAGCCCCTTGAGATAGTCTTTAGGGGTAGCTGTTAGCCCTAATTTATACCCAACAAAGTATTCAAATACCGCACGTGAGTTTCCACCGATAGATCTGTGGGCTTCGTCTGAAATTACAAACTCAAAATCGGTTGGAGAAAATTCTTTCTTATACCGATCATTCGCCATGAATGTCTGGATTGTTGAAACAACAATTTGTGCACGTTGCCAAGAATCACGAGCATCTTTATAGATTACGCAAGTATAGTCACGCCCGAGGTATTGTCTGAAAGCTTTATATGATTGATCTTCAAGTTCAATACGGTCTACCAAGAAAAGAACTCGTCGGGCATTACCAGATTTTAAAAATAGTTTAATTACCGCGGCTGAAGTCAGTGTTTTTCCTGTACCAGTCGCCATTTCAAACAAGAAACGAGTGTTTCCTTGAAGTCCTGATTGTTGAATTGCTTTAATTGCTTCCACTTGATATGGACGCATTTGTTTTAAATTGTTTGCTCTAAGAAATTCTGATAGCAAAGAGCCATCTTTGAAAGATGGATCATTCTCAAAGCCAGGCATTTGGGAAGCGATTATGTAATTTTCATCTACGACCGTAGAAGCTAGTTCTTGGGGGTTTGGTGTGTAGCTTTCAAATTGAGTTATGGATTCTTGTGTAGGGAAACGAGCGATAGTATCAGGGTTGCCGTGTTTAGTATCCCAAAAATAATGAAGATTTCCGTTTGAAAGTATGACAAAACGAGCACCTACATTTCTCGCATAATTACGAGCTTGTTCTTTTGCTGAAAGTGGCTCAATGGATTCTTTTTTAGCTTCAAGTACAACAAGAGGACGACCATCTTTGTCTAACAGAAGATAGTCTATGTATCCCTTAGGAATGTTCTCAAAATCGTCCCCAGCATCAGCAATAGTCACTCCAGGCTCTAGAGAGATATTTGCTTTACCTTTTTCTGAATCTTCAAAACGCCAACCTACTTGTTCTAAAAGTTTGTTTATCTTTATTCTAGCTTGTGCTTCTTTATCTTTCATAAATATTATTCCTCATTCTCTAGTCTTCGTCTTCGTTCATCAAGAGTCTCTCCCTGATACATCCAATAAACAGTTCCTTGTACATTGTATGGATAACCGAGAATTTTTTGGGCGGCAGTGGAAGGGCTAGTGAGTTCACCATTAAATTCAATGCTTCTTTTTCCGCTAAGTTTAACGACTTTTGCCTTTATATTCTCGTCGTTTACAAAAGCTATTTCAGCTCCAATTGGGATATTAACCATTCCGAAATTAAAGGCCGATCTTTTTTCTCGAGCTTGATTTAAGGCCTTTTGATCTTCCTCAGATTCAACAAAATCTTTTTTAGGAGTTACATTTTCTACTTCAGCAAGTTTAATGGCCGAGACCACTCGCTCAGGAGATATTTCAAAAAATTCTCTATTTGAACGGATCCGATGATCTAAAAAGGCATCATGAAGTAATTTCTCAACTTCTCGACAATTTTTTACCCGGGCTGCATAAAAACATTCAAAAGGAAGAGGGACACTTGTTGTATCGAGGGAACGGATTCTCTCTTCAAGTGAACCATTAGTCAACCCGATCTTTACATAACCGGGCATTGCTTCATTTATTAAAACATATACGATTTCGTCCATGTTTACGATTATACAACAAAATATCAGCTATTTCGAGCTTTTTAAAAATATAGACGGTGTTAATTTGAAAAAATAATTAGGCATTTTTAACTAGCTCAAGTTCTATATTACAACACGTATCTCGTGCTAGCACAAGTTGGCTGCGGGACTTGGAATCGAACCAAGATTCACAGCTTCAAAGGCTGCTGTCCTACCTTTAGACGATCCCGCAATTACTTGTTTATCTTAGCCCTTTTTGACTTATTTTTCAATATGGTACAATAAATGTATGAAGGAAGTAGGAGAACAAATGTATTTTGAGGACTTGCCAGAAGAAGAGGAGAAAAAGCCAGAAAGGGAAGCTATTACTTCTCCGGCGAAGGAATACCCTCGTGCCCCAGAATATGAAATAGATTGTAATGTCTGTGGTGGTTCTGGGCCCTGCTTTGCTTGTGATCGGGGGCGGGAATTAGCCAGGGTTGAAATTGCTAAATCTAGACAAAAAAAGAAAAAAAGAAAAGAGGCTGGCGGCGGTCAGAAAATTGCTCAATAAATAAAACCCCTAATATTAGGGGGTTTTATTTATTCTCTCTAAATCGGAAACTAGTAAGCGTCCTCGGTCTCCTCGTCTATCTCAGCCTCAGGGTCAACGTCCTCACCTGCGTCTGTTTTTTCACAACAGCCACAGTTTACGTCGTTGCACTTGCAAGTGCAGTCATCAGTGCAAACACACTTCTTTGTTTCGTCGTCCATTTTATTTAAATTAATGGAAACTGATAATTCGTCAATTATAGAACAATTGTAAAATTAAAGCAATTGGAGTATACTGGATAAAGGTTCTCCTCTGGGGAGAATTTTTTACTTAAAGATGGAAATACGTAATATTGCAATTATCGCTCACGTGGACCACGGTAAGACAACTTTGACCGACGCCATGTTGCGTCAGACGGGGATGGTGCCCGAAGGCTTCAGTATGGATACCAATGCTCTAGAGCAAGAGCGAGGGATTACTATTTATTCTAAAAATGCCTCTCTTTTCTATCCTTTGGCTGGTTCAGGTCGAGCCCCGACGAAGATCAATCTTGTCGATACTCCGGGTCATGCCGACTTTGGTTCTGAAGTTGAGCGGGTTTTGCGCTCGGTTGATGACGTCGTCTTGGTGGTTGATGCCCAAGAGGGCCCAATGCCCCAGACGCGTTTTGTTCTTAAGAAATCTCTTGAACTTGGCCTCAAACCGATTGTTGTTATTAACAAAATTGATAAACCGGCGGCTGATCCTCATCGGGCTGAGGAGGAAGTCTTAGAACTTTTCATGGATCTTGGTGCGACCGAAGATCAAATGAATTTCAAAGTTGTCTATGCTATTGGTCGTGACGGGATGGCCAAGTTGAATCTCGATGATAAGAGCGAAAACATTTTTCCTCTTCTTGACATAATTTTAGAAAAAATTCCTCCGGTCACAGCTAAGATAGATGTTCCCTTCCGGGCCCAACCTTTCAACCTTGCCTACGATAATTATTTGGGACGCTTGGCGATTTGCCGTGTTTACGAGGGGGTGGTTAAGTCGGGAGATGCGGTCGTTGTTAAGAAATTAGGAGCGCCTGATTACACGGGCAAAATTACCAAGCTCTATACCTTCCGAGGTCTTGACCGGGAAGAAGTTCAGGAGGCTGTGTCTGGCGACATTGTGATGATTGCTGGTATTCCGGAGATTTATATTGGGGAGACGATCTGTGCCGATGCGGAGAGTGAATTATTGCCGGCTATCCAGATTGACGAACCGACCATCTCTCTCAATTTTATGGTCAATGATTCACCTTTTGCCGGCCGGGAGGGGAAGTATGTTACTAGCCGTCAGATCCGTGAACGTCTTGAGCGCGAGCTCGAAGTTAATGTCGGGCTCAAGGTTGATTTCTCTTCTAACGACAAATATCAAGTTTTTGGCCGAGGAGAACTTCATATCGCCATTCTTCTTGAGAATATGCGTCGCGAGGGTTACGAACTTAGTGTTTCTCAGCCTCATGTTATTGTTAAGGAAGAGGCGGGGGAGAGAGTTGAACCGTTTGAAGAAGTGACTATTGATACCCCGAGCGAATTTCAGGGTGCGATCATTGATCGTCTTGGTCAGCGGGGAGCGATTATGACTTGCCTCCGACCTATCCATCATAGTTCTTCGACCGTGCGTTTAATCTTCGAAGGGCCAACGCGGGGCCTCTTAGGCTATCGTAACCAATTTATAATTGATACCAAGGGTGAGGGAATAATGTCTTCTCGTGTTATCGGTTTTCGTCCTTTTACTGGAGAAATTAAGAAGACGCAATATGGTTCGATGATTTCGATGATCACTGGCAAAGTTCTGGCCTATGCTCTAGATAATCTCCAGACACGGGGGACACTCTATGTGGCGCCTGGCAATGAAGTCTATGAAGGACAGGTTATTGGTAACACCTCTAAGGGCGAAGAAATGCCTGTTAATCCGATTAAAAGCAAGCAACTTACCAATATGCGGGCAGCCGGGACGGATGACAAGGTGATGTTGGCACCACCGTTTGTCATTACCATTGAACGAGGACTTGAAATTATTGCTGACGATGAATATCTTGAAATTACGCCAAAGTCCGTTCGCTTGCGTAAAGCCCTTCTTACCGAGACTGAACGTTCACGTAGTAAACGCACAACTTTCAAACCTGGAGTGAACTAAAAATCACGAGTAAGCTTATAAAAATGTCTGGCCGAGCGTAGCGAGAAGATCCGAGGACTTTTTAGAAGCTTACTCGTGATTTTTGTAAGTTCGTTGGTGGTTTTTTACTTTCCTAAATAATGTTTAAGCGTGAAGAGCCAATCTTCATCTTCTTCGCCGTCTTCGAGTTTTTGTTTGTATAGCCATTCGAGATAACCTCGGTCAGTCTTAGCGATTTCTTCTAAGGTTTTATCTTTGTGCTTACCAAATGGGATTTTTTTGAAAAGGGAGGGTTGGCTTGAGATTTTTATCATTTCTTCAACCGCCTCAGTCTCGCTCATTCCTTTTTCTAAGAATTTTTGAAGTTGTCGATTGAAGATGGCTTCGGTCACTAAGACGTCACCGCAAGCATCATGAGCTAGACCTTCAATCTCGAGGTCTAAGTAATAGCGCAAGAATTGTAGATTATATTCGGGGATGACGGCGTTCTCGTCTAGATGACGAGCAATACGAAGAGTGCAGATGTATTGAGGGACACCCACGTTATCATTTTCGAGAATTGCGATATCGAACTTGGCATTATGAGCAACTAATACATGGTTCTTGAGTAGCTCGCGGAGATCTTTTTGCTCGAGGCTCCCTTCAAAAGGTGGCTTATTTCCCACCATTTTGTTGGTAATATGGGTGATACTTGAGGATTTTGTGGAGATGGGAACTGGAGGTTTGAAGTAGGCGGTTTTGATTTTATCTCCAGTTTTATAGCAAATCTGGCAAAGTCGATCTTTAGCTACATCATTACCAGTCGTTTCCGTGTCCAAAAAGAGGAGTTTCATCAAGGTTATTTGGTCACAGTAACTTTCTTAATAAGAATGTCTTCAATTGGTCGGTCATCAGAAGTAGTCTTGGTCTTGCCAATTTTTTCGACGACTTCTTGGCCCTTGATGACTTTGCCGAAGATGGTGTAAGCATTGGGCAAGGGATTATTTTCTAACATGATGAAAAATTGAGAACCATTGGTATTAGGGCCAGCGTTGGCCATCGCGACTACCCCCTTCTGGTATCCGGCTTTGTAAGAGGGAGTATTAGGGTCAAGCTCGTCGGCAAATTGGTATCCAGGACCACCGGTACCGCAAGGACCATTAGACCGTCCGTCGGTGCAATTAGGGTCACCGCCTTGGATCATGAAGCCGTCGATTACACGGTGGAAGCTGAGGCCGTTGTAGTAATTTTGTTCTGCTAATTTGATGAAGTTGGCAACGGTGTTGGGAGCGTCATCGGGATAAGTTTCAAATTGGACAGTGCCGAGCGAAGTTTCTAAAGTTATGATTGGCGACATTTTATTATTGTTATCCTGATTAATTTGTTCGGAGCTTGTAGCTTGAGTGGAAGTTCCCATTATTTGGGGTGAACTTGTCGAATTTGTAATATTCAATAATTCGACTGGGACTTTGTTGGAGCGCGTTGTTCTCCAGCCGACAATGACGAGAGCAATAACGATAGCGGCCAAGATAATACCGAAGAATGTTTTATTTTCCATTTTTTAATTATTACTAATAATATTTTTACTAAAACAAATTATAACAAATTTTACCTAAATTAAAAAAATTGACAGAATTACCTTTGTCTAGTAAAACATATATAGAATCGTTCTCTGAAATAAAAGCAAATCAAACATGGTTCCTTTAGGGGAACTGGAGGGAGGTTCGTATGACAAGCTTTTTCTTCTGGTTGGGAGTGGTTTTTTTCGTCATCATTGTTTTCGCTATCATTGGGTTGGGTATTTGTCTCATTGCGGGCGACGACAACGATGATATCTTTTCGTTCTAGCTTTTTTTGTGTCCCCCGGGCGTGCAAGCACGCTCGGGGGAATTTTTGTTAGCAAAAGGCGGAGCTTGTGTTAAGGTATAGCGGTGAAGAAGAAAAGTCTAAAAAATTTGCATAAGGAGATTTCTTGGCTTAAACGCGATAAATATAAAATGTGCGATATCCAACCTGCCTGCGCAGGCAGGTCTCGCACAAATAAAAATCGGCTTACAGGGGACGTCAAGAGGCTACAGATGGGCGAACCAATTGATTATGTTATTGGTTGGAAGAAATTTTTGGGTTGCAAGATTGATTTGTCTTCTCGTCCACTTATCCCTCGTGAAGAAACTGAATTTTGGGTCGGCGAAGTTTTGAAAGATCGTCGCAAAACCGAAGCCACGTGCGAAGTCGCATTTAGTTCCACAAAAAACGACTTCTCACGCTCTCTTCGAGTTCTGGACTTGTTCTCTGGTTCCGGCTGCATTGGCCTGGCTGTCCAAAAACATTTTCCAAAAGCAAAAGTAACCTTCGGTGATCTCTATCCCGTGAATCGCAAAATCATCAAGACAGATATTTTTTCTAATATTAAAGGCCGGTTCGATATTATTTTCGCTAACCCGCCCTATGTCCCAACCAAGAAATCTAAGGTGCAAAAATCGGTGAAGGAGTGGGAGCCTAAGGAGGCTCTCTATGCCGGTCCCGATGGCTTGGCTATAATCAAAAAATTTCTTAAACAAGCGAAGGATTATCTCAGCCCCGAGGGACGTATCTACCTTGAATTTGGCTATGGCCAGAAGGCTAAAATTGAGAAATTAATTAAGTCATTCGATTATGGTTATTATAAATTCCACCAAGACCAATTCGGCAAATGGCGTTGGGTAGTGATAGAATAGATTTGTGAGAAAACCAGAAACAAAAAATGATATTTATGACGTTATCATAGTTGGCGGTGGTCCGTCGGGTATGATGGCAGCGGGAATTGCAGCCGAGAAAGGGAAACGAGTTTTGTTGTTAGAGAAAAATGAGAGATTGGGCGACAAACTTAAGGCAACCGGTGGGGGCCGATGTAATATCACTAATGCAGAGGAAGACAAGGAGATATTTCTTCGTCATTATGGTCAGGCCAAAGATTTCCTTCAATCGCCTTTTGCTCAATTTGGCGTGGCTGACACCTTTAAATTTTTTGAATCACGGGGTTTGCCTCTTGTTGTTGAAGCACGCAAACGAGTTTTCCCGGCGACACAGAGGGCTGAAGATGTCTTCAGAGTTTTAGAAAAATTTATGCGCGGCGGTGGCGTCGTTGTCAAGACGGGAACTAAAGTAGTCAAACTAATCAAGAACAACAATCAGCAAGTAATCGGGGTAATAGCCACGCACGCGTCGGCCGTAGCCTTGGCGAAGGCTGAAGGCGGTAAGTACTACGCAAAAAATTTCATTTTTGCCACTGGCGGTCTCTCTCATCCCGAACTTGGTGCCACAGGAGATGGTTTTACCTGGCTCCGCTCGCTTGGTCATACGGTCAAAGAGCCTTCGCCTGATATTGTCCCACTCGCCGTCAAAGAGAGGTGGGCCAAGGATCTCTCGGGCGTGTCGCTCTCATTTATGAAGATAACTTTTTTCTTAGATGGGATCAAAAAGTTCGCAAAAAAAGGCAAAATTCTCTTTACTCACTTCGGCCTATCCAGCCCGCTTATTCTCAATCTGGCTCGCGAGGTAAAATATTTAATTCAAACAGGAGGAATAGTTACGGCAACAATAGACACTTATCCTGATACTGATATTGGCTCACTTGAGAAGCAAGTGATTAAAATTTTGGATCAGCACAAAAACAAAACTCTCAAGAACGTTTTACCTGAAGTCTCGCCAGATGGTCTTGGTCCTGCTCTCGTTACTTTATTAGCCAGGAAAATTGATCTTGATAAAAAAGTTCATAGTGTGACCAAAGACGAGCGTCGAGCCATTGTCGACTTGCTCAAGGCCTTACCCCTCACTATCACCGGCCTCATGGGCTTCGATCGTGCGGTGGTTTCGGATGGGGGAGTTGAACTTGCCGAAATTGATCTTCGCACCATGCGCTCGCGCCTCCACGATAATATTTATGTGACCGGCGATCTCCTCAATATCTCTCGCCCTTCCGGTGGCTTCTCCCTCCAACTCTGCTGGACCACCGGCTATGTCGCAGGGAGGAGTATATAACCCTTGTTAATTAAAGAGTAGAGAGTAGGAGGACCGTCCTTGGTATGGGGGTCAAATGTGTTGTAATATTAAACACGCACTATTGGAAAAAAGAAGGTGTGGTGTAATTAGGAATTAGATTAAAAAACCATCCCGACTTCCGAAGAAGCAAGGGTGGAGGGAGAAGAAAGGAAACGAAGATGAGTTAGGTTTAAAGAACTTGAAGGAAAAACTCCTAGCGTGCTTCGATTCCTGGCCAAAGAGAACAACTATCTATGTTTTAGTATAGGGGATTTAATTAGCAAGGATTTTTGGGAATATGATAGAATAAACTCAGGCCAGAAATGAAATTATCCAAAGACAAAATTTCCTTAATTGTTGCCAATCTTTTGCCTTTAGTCGGCATTGCCTTTTTTGATTGGAGTTTGTTTAATTTTCTTTTCTTGTATTGGCTGGAGAGTGCCGTTATTGGCTTCTACTTTATCTTGAAGATGATCAAGGGAGCTCAATTTAGGGGTGGGGCCGTGAGAGCCATGCTCTTGGGTCAGAGCATCTTTTTTGTCTTTCATTATGGGGCCTTTATGTTCGGGCACCTGATGTTTATCCTCTTTGTCGCTCAAAAATCTGGATCGATGATGAGTTTCAGTTCCACTGGCTTAATTTTTCTTGTCATCAGTCTGATGGGCCTATTTATTAGTCATGGTATCTCTTACAAGCAAAATTTTATTGAGAAGAAGGAATATGAGAATTTTGGTAATCTTATCTTAGTTAGAGGGCCATATGATCGAATTGTCGTGATGCACTTAGTTGTCTTTTTTGGTTCATTTCTTGTCTCAACTGCTGGGCTTTATCTCTATTTTGTTGTAATTCTAAAGATTTTTGTGGATTATTGGATACATGCAAAATCTCATGAAAGGGGGTCTCGAATGGGAGAAATGGCCGAGGGCTTCAAGCAGGCAATAAGTAGATCAAATCCAAGCGAAATTTTGGCGGTGAGAGAAAAAAATATGCAAACTGAAGATTTTGCCAAAATGCTGAATGATTGGTCTAAAAAGAATAATTGATATGAAAATAAACACAAAAATGCACCTCTGGGGAGAAGTTTTTGATCTTGAATATGATGATGTAGAGAATTTCGATTCTCTCCCTAGAGAGCTTTGCACGCAAGTCTATGGTGTTTGTTTTTGCGATGACAAATTAGTCATCGGTTTTGGTGGGAAGAAAAATGATTGGGGCCTTATTGGTGGAACAATTGAGCCTGGGGAAACCTTTGAAGAAACTCTCAAGAGAGAAATTATTGAAGAATCTAATATGGAGGTAAAAGATTGGCTACCTATTGGTTATCAAAAAATTACTGACAAAAATGGGACGATAAAGTATCAGTTGCGAGCCGTTTGCTTGGTTCAAAAACTGGGCGATTTTATTGAAGACCCGGCGGGGAGCATCAAGGAGATTAAGTTAGTTGATCCAGCTAAATATAAACAATATTTTGATTGGGGCGAAGTTGGTGAGAGAATTATCAGTCGGGCTTTAGAGTTAAAAAATAAATTGGCTTGAACTTTTTTAACTTGATATTTTTATACCAGTATATTATACTTAAAATAGAGTTGATTTTGGGTGGCTATGTTGTCATCTGAACTCAACAAGGTTCAATGCTCTTTGTGAGCAAGGAGAAAGAAGCCATGAAAGTTACTTACTCGAAGGCGGGTGATGGTCAGGCTCGTACAACTTTCCACAATGATGATGGAACGACGCGCGAGGTTACTGATCGCAAGGATGGCGGGGTTACCGTTACTGACACTAACCAATTGGGAAAGAGTGTCTCGGGTGACGGCGCATCTGGTATTACCGGTAGTCATGCAAGTGTTGTTCGTATCAACACTTGGCGAGATTAATTTGGCCAAATTTCTTTTCTTTGTTTTTTCTTTTATTTTGCTCTAAAATTATTTTTTGCAACGCTCTCTAGGTTGCATATTTGTTCGGAAATTTGGCCGACCTGCTCTTGGGGTCGGCTTTTTAATTGGAAGATTAAAATTTACTTAGTTACATAGGGTTACCCTATGATTTTTATAGGTGTGGTGTAGTTAGGTGTTTCTTTGGGCAAAATAATAATGTCCGCGGGGAGAATCCCGCGGGCATTTGACTAAACGGGGCATAGGGCTACTCGGTAAACACGATCGTCAATTTTAACAGGTGTTGCCGATAATGTTGCCAACCCTCAGTCGGGGTGGGAGAATGACGGACAGCTTCTCCCGTGTACCAGAGATTGGCAGGGTTTCTGCCTTCGCGCCATTCGATTTCAAACATTTTGGCAAAACCCATTGAGACGTAAAACTCAAATAGTTCGCTGGGGGTCAATTCTTTCCCCATAACCTGGCAGGCAAATCTGTAATATTGCTTGCTGTCTTCTGCTTGAAGTCTGTTGCGCTCTAAGATCTCTTCGCTAGGACGGTCTTCTCCAGACATGTTACCTCCTTTTTATGAAAAAAGAACACTTAGGATTTAGATACTGATTACAGTTTAGACCTTCTGGAGAAATAAACAAGGGTAAATTTGTAAAAGTAGTAAGTTTGTGTTACAATAGGGGAGTGAAGAATAACTATAAGCAAGAACAGGAGGTAAATTTTGTTGAGATGTCTCTTGACGAGTTTAAGACCTACTATAATGAAAATACTCCCTTAGCTATGCCCCGGGCAACTAAAGAGTCCCTTCTTGAATTTCAAGTTACCCACGATTCCCTCTTCGAAAAAAGTGGCCTCTGGACAATTGACAAACATCGTCGTCGGGTGATGGACTGGCTCCCTTCCTATCGCGCTGGTTCTTAGTTTGTGATAAGATAAAGGTAGATTTGTATATTATTAGTATCTTAATTATTAATATGAGCAAAACTATAAAAATTATTGTCTCTCTCGTCGTTATCGTCTTAATTTTGTTAGCTGGGGTTGTCTACTTCTACTTTAAGTCGGCAGATATAATAGAGGAACCGTTTTGGCCAGGTAAAGTAGTCAATCCTTCTGCTAAAACTGGCGATGTCGATCTTGATAGCCTCCTCTCTTCTCTGGACCAGGAACAAGCTGAGGAAACAGAACTCTTGCGTTCGGGGGACGCCAACGTTTCAGCTTTAACCGACAACAACTCATTATTAGATGAGATTAACCAAACTTACCAAAATGAATTATAAAAACAATTTCAAAGTTTTAGTCAGTGCCCTTGTTCTTGGTGCTTTAATTTTGCCGATTGCCTCTTTTGCACGTCCCTTTGCGACTTCTACGCCTAAAGCAAACAAGGTTGGCAATAATTTCTGTGTCAATATTACCGATAAATTAACCCAGCAAAATCAGAATTTGTCCGAGCAATTAGCCAAATTCGAAATTAAGAAAGCCGAGCAACTTAAGAAAATTAGTGAAAATCGCTTAAATGTTGATGAGAAACGTCTTAGCATTCGAGCTAGAGTTGACGCTAATCGTGACGAACGTATCTCCAAGTTAGAAGCTCGAGCAACAACGAGTGACCAGAAAATTGCCGTCACCGCCTTTCGCACAACACTCGCTTCTATTACCGAGACTCATCGTTTAGCTGTTGATGAAGCCGTGAAGGCTTATCGTGAAAATGTTGACCAAGCTCTTTCTTTGAGAAAGACGGCTAATGAGACAGCTCGCACAGCCTTTAAGGCAGCCGTTGATGGCCTCTTGGCTAAAGCTAAAACTGATTGTGACAATGGTGTTGATATTCAAGTTATTCGAAGGAACATCAACGAGGGAATTAAGGCTGCTCGAGAGGAATTTAGGCAAGCTGTTCAGGGTATCGATAAGGCCAAGGTGACAGTGAATTCAAGCACTGAAACTCGTAAGATGGCCGTAACCAGAGCGCAAGAAGAATTTCGTGCTGCTTATGAAAAAGCCATCGCTGATCTCCGTGATGCCTTCAAAAATTAATATTTTTGTCTCTAACGTTGTAAATTAACATGAAAAATACGGGGAAAGTTGGCAATAAGCCAGGTCAACCGAAGTTTCGTACTGCCTCTAGTTTTCGTGGATCTAAGAACATCGAGAATCAGGCAACTTGGGCGACCAAGAATAATTTCAAGAGTCGTCCGATCAAAGTCTTCAATCGGGGCAAATAGTCCAAGAAAAATCCCCCCGGCCTCCGGCCGGGGGGATTTTTTGTTTATTCTCCCTTGTTCCTGTATAATTAAAACATTATTACAATTAAAACTTAATTATAAGTAATTTTAAATTATGACGGAAAAATCAAAAGAATTTGTTATCTGGTTTAAGGACCTCACTATCTCTGACATCCCTCTTGTTGGTGGTAAGAACGCCGCTCTTGGCGAAATGTTTAATAATTTAGTTCAGATGGGAGTTAATGTCCCCAATGGTTTTGCCATTACGGCGTACGCTTACTCTTATTTTCTCGACAAGACGGGCCTGAAGCAACGAATCAAAGAGGTTCTTACTGATCTTGATACTCACAATATTACTGATTTGCAAAAACGAGGGAAGAAGGTTCGTGACATGATTATTGCCGAGGAACTCCCCGAAGAATTAAAGGTTGAAATTATTGCTGCTTATCAGCAACTTAGTTCAAGTTATCATACTCGCAATGTTGACGTTGCCGTGCGTTCTTCGGCGACGGCTGAAGATCTACCCGGAGCCTCTTTTGCTGGCCAACAAGAAACTTTTCTAAATATTAATAATGAGAAGGAGTTAATGTTCTCGGTGCGCAAGTGTATGGCCTCACTCTTCACCAATCGGGCCATTTCTTATCGCTTCGACAAAGGTTTCTCCATGTTTGATGTTCTTCTCTCGGTTGGTGTTCAGAAGATGGTGCGAAGTGACCTTGGCTGTTCTGGTGTAATGTTCTCTATTGATACTGAGAATGGTTTCGACAAAGTTGTGATTATTAACGCTTCTTATGGCCTCGGTGAGATGATTGTCTTGGGCAAGGTTACACCAGACGAATATACCGTTTTCAAACCATCTCTTGAGCGAGGTTATCACGCAATTTTATCTAAGACTCTGGGCAAGAAAGATGTAAAATTAATTTATGACAAGAAGGGGACTAAGCAGGTGAAGGTGCCAGCCGCCGATTTCGAGAAATTTGCCTTAACTGATGACGAGATCAATAAGTTGGCAATTTGGGGGATGACTATCGAAAAATATTTCTCGAAGAAGCATAATCGCTATCAGCCAATGGATATGGAATGGGCTAAAGATGGAAAAACTAAGGAGCTCTACATTGTGCAAGCTCGACCCGAAACGATTCACGCGGGAGCAGACAAAAATGTTTACTCTGAATATGTTCTTGGCCCCAAGAGTAAAGAGCTGATTAAAGGGACGGCTATTGGTTCTAAGATTGCTTCAGGGCGGGTTCGAATTATTCGTGATGCTAAGCAGATGAATACCTTCAAAAAGGGGGAGATCTTGGTGACAGAAATTACCGATCCAGATTGGGAACCCATCATGAAGATTGCTTCAGCCATTATCACTGAGAAAGGTGGTCGCACCAGCCACGCCGCTATTGTCTCTCGTGAGCTCGGTGTCCCCTGTATTGTGGGAACCGGTAACGCGACTAAGGTTCTGAAAAATAACCAATTGCTGACAGTTGATTGTTCGTCAGGCAAAGAAGGAGTTGCTTATGAGGGAAAACTCGATTTTGAGGTTAAGGAACACCATCTTGATCGCTTGCCTAAAACCAGGACTAAAGTAATGGTAAATATTGGCTCGCCCGAAGACGCCTTCCGCAATTTCCATTTACCCACCTCCGGTGTTGGTCTTGGCCGTCTAGAGTTCATTATCAGTTCTTATATCAAGGTGCACCCTAATGCGTTGCTTGACTACAAAGAGCTAAAAACTAGCCGGGATCCCCGAGCCAAGAAAGCGGTAAAAGCGATTGATGAATTGGCCAAAGAATATAAAAATAAAACAGATTATTATGTTGGCGAATTAGCTGAGGGCATTTCCCTTATCGCCGCCGCTTTCTATCCGCATGATGTCATTATCCGCTTCTCCGATTTCAAGACCAACGAGTATAGTACTTTGATCGGAGGCGATATGTATGAGCCTCACGAGGAGAATCCGATGATTGGTTGGAGAGGCGCTTCGCGTTATTATGACCCCAAGTTCCGCAAAGCTTTTGCTCTTGAGTGCAAGGCTCTCTACAAGGCGCGCCAAGAAATGGGCCTCTTCAATATTATTCCTATGATTCCTTTTTGTCGCACCGTTGAGGAGGCGAACCAAGTGGTTGCTATTATGGAAGAAGCGGGACTTGATCGTAAGGCTGATCCGTCGCTTAAGGTCTATGTCATGTGTGAGATCCCTTCAAACGTCACTGAAGCCACTGAATTTTTGGAGGTCTTCGATGGGATGTCGATTGGCTCTAACGATTTAACTCAACTTACTCTTGGTCTTGATCGTGATTCGAATATTATTAGTCACATCGCTAACGAGAACCATCCGTCGGTAAAGAAATTGATTGAGGTGGCGATTAGTGCTTGCCGCAAAGAGAATAAGTATATTGGTATTTGTGGCCAAGCGCCATCGGATTATCCAGAGTACGCTGAGTTTCTGATCAAGAACGGCATTTCAAGTATCTCCCTTAACCCTGATACGGTTATAAAAACTCTTCCAATTATCGAATCCGCGGAGAAGAAATATCCGGGTCCGGACTCGAGCGTTCAAGAGTAGAAAAATGAATCCCGTTAGAAACCGCGATCGCTAGGATGGTGTATAAAAGTTAAAATGTTAAAGATATTATTAAATAATAAAATAATGACGGGTGGTGATTTAAAGATCGCGACCTGTTTCTAACGGGATGAAAACAATATTTTTTGAGTTAGAAAAATGGGAAAAGGAGTATTTGCAGGAACAAAATTTGTCTGAGACAGAACTTCTTGATGGAATTTTGACCGAAGACACTCTGCCGACCGAGAATGATGCGGAGATCCTTTCTGTTTTTGTGAATTCAGTAATTAATGAGAAAGTTCTCGTTCATTTTCCCAAGCTCAAAATGATTTCGACACGCTCGACCGGTTTTGATCATATTGATCTTGACCTTTGCAAAGCTCACGGAGTCGTGGTGGCTAATGTCCCGAGTTATGGTGAGGAGACGGTGGCCGAATACGCCTTTGCCCTGATGCTCACCCTGTCACGTAAGATTTTTGCTAGCTATGATCGGATTAGAGAGACAGGAAGCTTTAGCCTCGAGGGGATGCGCGGTTTTGACCTGAATGGGAAAACGTTGGGTGTGATTGGCACCGGCAAGATTGGCAAGAACGTGATTGAGATTGCTAAAGGCTTCAACATGAAGGTTATCGCTTATGACAAATTCCCCGATGAGGCCTATCGGGCGAAATTTGATTACCAATATCTAACTTTCGATGAGGTCTTGGCGCAAGCTGATATTGTGACTCTACATGTGCCCTATATGGAAGAGAATCATCACCTCATCAACGCTGACACTTTGGCCAAGATGAAGAAAGGGGCTTACCTCATCAATACGGCTCGCGGGGCTTTAGTCGAGACAGATGCTTTACTCAAGAGTCTTAAAGATGGACACTTGGCGGGAGCTGGTCTTGATGTCTTAGAAGAAGAGGGGGTGACTAAAGATGAATTTACTTATCTCACCACCCCAAGTTCGGGTGAACACAATCTCCGTACGGTCTTGCAAAACCACATTTTGGTTGATATGCCCAATGTTATTGTCACTCCGCACAACGCCTTCAACACTTGGGAGGCTATGCTGCGTATCGTTAATACAACCCTTGAGAATGTCAGAAGTTTTGCCTCCGGCACACCGGTGAACCTAGTGAAATAAGATAAACTTCATTAAAATCGCTCAAGATGTTAATATCAGATCGTGAGCGATTTTAGTTTTAAAATTGAGAAGAAGATGAAAGGTGAGTTAGGCCGGCCTGCCTGCGCAGGCAGGGCCGGAGTGATCCATACGGCACACGGGGATATCCAGACCCCGGCTTTTGTTGCTGTGGGAACTAAGGCCACAGTTAAAGCTCTGACGCCCGAGATGGTCAATAATCTTGGCGCGCAAGTGGTGCTCGCTAACACTTATCACTTATATCTCCAACCAGGCGATGAATTGGTGGCTCGCGCGGGTGGACTGCATAATTTTATGAATTGGCACGGACCAATGATGACTGACTCTGGCGGTTTCCAAGTTTTCTCTCTGGGGGCCGCATACGGTGAAGGTGGGATTTCTAAATTTGCCCTCCAAAATTTTGCTAAGCAAAACTTAGGCGGGCAGGCCGAAGAAGACTCCGATCGTGAGCCTATTGTCAAGCTGGCGAAGATTGATGAGGAAGGGGTAACTTTCAAATCACATATTGATGGGAGTGAGCATCGCTTCACCCCTGAACGTTCGATGCAGATTCAGCATAATTTGGGAGCGGATATTATTTTTGCTTTTGATGAATGCACGTCACCTTCTGCTGACTATGATTATCAGAAGCAAGCGATGGAGAGAACTCACCGTTGGGCGGAGAGAAGTTTGGCTGAACATAAACGTTTGCTTCAGAAGGAAGAAGCTCCCTCTCAAAAAGTCCTCGGATCTCCTCGCGATGCTCGGCCAGACGTTTTTGATAGGGACTTCTTACCTTCTTCGCAACCCGCCTTATTTGGCATTGTTCAGGGTGGGCGACATCAAGATTTGCGAGAAGAATCGGCAAGGGTGATTGGAGCAATGGACTTCGACGGCTTCGGCATTGGGGGCTCCTTTAATAAAGAAGACATGGGGACAGCGGTGGGTTGGGTCTCCGCTCTTTTGCCCGAAGACAAACCAAGACATTTATTAGGCATTGGCGAATCTGAAGATATCGTGGAGGGGATTAAAAATGGAGCCGACACTTTCGATTGTGTCACTCCTACCCGCATGGCTAGGAATGGTACGTTAATTACAAAAAATGGCCGTCTAAATATCTTGAATGCTCAATATAAAGAAGATTTTACTCCGATTGAGGAAGGTTGCGGTTGTTATGTTTGTAAGCATTACACTCGCGCTTACTTGGCCCACCTCTTCCGCGCTAAGGAAATGTTGGCCGGCACACTTGCCTCAGTTCATAATCTCTATTTTCTAATCCATTTGACTAATAACATTAGAGAAAAAATTATCAATGGCCAAGATTTTTAAATTACAATCTAAGTTTGCCCCAGCTGGTGACCAACCACGAGCGATTGAGGCGCTGGTTAAGGGGCTTAAGGAAGGTCTCAAGCATCAGACCTTGTTGGGTGTGACGGGCTCGGGCAAGACCTTCACCATGGCCAATGTGATTGCCGAGCACAATAAGCCAACCCTGGTAATCGCTCACAACAAGACCTTGGCGGCCCAATTGGCCCAAGAGTATCGCGATTTTTTCCCTGATGCGGCCGTGCATTATTTTGTCTCTTATTACGATTATTATCAACCCGAAGCCTATATTGCTCACTCTGATACTTATATCGAGAAGGACGCCAGCATTAACGAAGAAATTGAGCGTTTGCGCTATGCTTCCACCGAGGCCTTGCTTACTCGGCGTGATGTGATTATTGTCGCTTCGGTTTCGTGTATTTATGGCTTAGGGAGTCCGGAGGAATATGCCAAGAGCTTCGTGCGTCTCTTGGTGGGTGACAAATATACGCGTCAGGAAATTATTGAGAAATTAATCAATGTTTATTTTGAACGAACAAATGCTGACTTAACTCCGGGCACCTTCCGCGCGATTGGTAACTCCATCGAGATTATGTTGCCGGGTAGCCGTGAGATTGTGAATTTGAAAATGGTGGCTGACTCCTCTCATGACGGGGCAAGTAGAGTTGGTGAAATTTTGATCGTTGATTCTATTTCCCGGCGGATCATTAGTACGCCCCGAGAAACCTATATTTATCCGGCCAAGCACTTCATCACTAGTCAAGAAGACCGTGATCGCGCGATAAAATCTATAAAATTAGAGCTTGAGACGAGATTGAAGGAATTAAATAAAGAGGGGAAGTTGCTTGAGGCCGAGAGATTAAAAAGACGAACCAATTATGACCTCGCGATGATTAAGGAGGTGGGTTATTGCAATGGAATTGAGAATTATTCGCGTCACCTAACGGGGCGGAAGAAGGGGGAGGCGCCAGCGACTTTGCTTGACTACTTCCCCTCGACTACGCTCGGGACAGGTTCTCATGCGAAGAAGGTCGCTGACTTTTTGACCATTATTGATGAATCGCATGTGGCGGTACCACAAATTCGGGGGATGTTTGCTGGTGATGAGAGTCGCAAGAAGAATTTAGTTGAGTATGGTTTTCGTCTTCCCTCCGCGCTTGATAATCGCCCCCTTAGGTTCCCCGAATTTGAAGAACGGGTTGGTCAAGTTATCTATACCAGTGCCACACCAGGTGAGTATGAACTTGAAAAAAGTGAAGGAAAGGGCGTTGTCGAACAAATTATCCGTCCGACTGGGTTGATTGATCCAATGGTCAAAATTAGGCCCATAATTTCAAGAATAACTCCGAAGAAGAACTCTGCTTCTCAGAAAGTCCTCGGATCTGGCAGTTCGAAGTCGGATCTGGCTACGCGAGATACGACTTCAAACTGCCGGGCTTACGATGGCCAGATAAAAGATTTTATAGTAGAAGCACAAAAAGAAATTAAAAGTGGTCATCGCGTGATTGCCACCACTCTCACCAAGAAGATGGCCGAGGATCTCGCCGAGTATCTCAAGAACGAGGGGGTGAAGTCGGAGTATCTCCACAGTGAGGTTAAGACCTTGGAGCGCATTAAGATTCTCACCGAATTTCGTCGAGGAACTTTTGACTGCTTGGTGGGAGTGAACCTCTTGCGTGAGGGCTTGGACTTGCCCGAGGTCTCTTTCATCGGGATTCTTGATGCTGATAAGGAGGGGTTTTTGCGTTCTGAAGTTTCCTTAATTCAGACTATCGGTCGGGCGGCTCGTAATTTGGCTGGGCGAGTAATTCTTTATGCTGATGTTGTGACTGGCTCAATGAAGAAGGCGATTGATGAGACCAATCGTCGTCGCACTATCCAGCTGGCTTATAACAAAAAACACAAAATCACCCCCATTTCTATTTCTAAGAAAATTCATGACATTACTGACTCGATTGCTGGGGATCGTCATAAGGCGGTGGCCAATTTGCTGGCGATTGAGACGCTTGATCTTGATAAGAAGGGTTATAAGAAATTGATTAAAGAAAAAAATAAACAAATGTCCGAAGCAGTCAAGAATCTCGACTTCGAAACCGCTGCCATCCTCCGTGACGAGATTCGTGAGTTGGAGAAAAGCAATCAATAACTTATAATCGAAAGATGAAGCTCATAATCATAAGAGGTCTCCCAGGTTCGGGGAAAACAGAATTAGCCAACAAATTAGCGGCGGATCTTGGGGCTGAAGTTTTGCATATTGATTATTTGAAAACCCAAATCATGAAAGATTTCCCCGGGCAATTTACCTGGCCAGAAATTAGAGCTAAAGCTTATGAGGCTACTCTTGAATATTTGGCTCAAGCCGAAGCCAAGGGTATTGCAACTCTTGTCTGTGAGGAATTATTACGAGATAAAGAATTTGTCGAGAGGCTAAGATCTTTCTGTCAGGAAAAGGGAGTTGAAACTGTCTGGTTTAGAGTAGAAAGAGATTTAGAAAAGCTTTTAGAATTAGAAGAGACTCTTGAACGGGCTAAACGTCCCAGGCATAATTCAAGAGAAGACCTTGAGAATTTAGGGAGAGATATAAAAAACATCGTTATCCCAGACGAAAAAGTTATTAACAACAACGGTGAGTTGGTTGAAGCTTTAGCTAGCTTAAAAAATATCCTTAAAGAACAAAGTTTAGCCAGCGAGCTTAAGTTTATTAAGAGATAGCCTAAAAATTGACAAGCTCTTTGGGCGTTGCTATCCTAGTAAGAGGTTTTGTTCAACGTATTTTTTTGTGTCTTTGGTAAAAACAGATAGAAGGAGAGGATGAATGTGCAAACCGGCGGCAGACAAGGTAAGAGCGACATGTGAGGTTTGTCGAGAGGTTCATACGGTGAGGCTCTCGGGAGGGCAAGCTTTTTGCCAGCATTGTAAAAAGGCTACGCGTCACAAAGAAGGTCGACATAAGAAAATTAAAGTTGGCTAGCAACGGTGACGATGCAGATACTAATGGCCGGCGTGGAGGAACGCCGGCCTTTTTCTATTAATAATATTTTTGTGGTATAATGAAAAAAGCCGAAAGGCCTTCTTTGTCTTATGAAGAAAAATAACAAAATTAAGGAAACCCTTGGTTTTTATTGGGCTGAGGCGAGGAAATATAAAGTAGCCATATCTTTGTTGATTTTTGCGGTAGCGCTTAATATGGTGGCTGGATTGATTGCCCCTCTTTTCTACAAAAAATTATTTAATCTTCTTGCCTCTTCTGATTTGCTCTCGACTCGGGCTGAGCTTTTAACCTCTTTGCTGGCAATTGTCTGGTGGGTGGCCCTTCTTTATTTCGTCCAATGGCTGGCCTTACGTCTAGCTAATCAGGTTCTCGCCCGCTTTGAATCTGGGACTATGGCTGGTCTCTCTAATTTTTGTTTTGCCCGTTTGCATTTACACTCTTTTTCTTTTTTCAATAATAATTTTACTGGCACTCTGACCAAAAAGATGAAGTGGTTCACTGGAGCCTTTGAGGCTCTAACTGATCGTTTGGTTTGGGATATTATCCCCTTTGTTATCTCGGCTATTGTTATTGTGATAGTCCTCGCTTTTACAAGCATTTGGCTAGCCTTATCGCTAGTTGTTTGGATGGTCGTTTTTCTCACGGTTAACGGATTTTTTGCTATCTACAAGTTAAGGTATGACGCCTTGCGCAATGAGGCCGAGTCAGAAAATTCAGGTCTCTTAGCTGACGGCATCGTCAATAATGCCAACATCAAACTTTTTACTGGTTATCAAAATGAGGTTGAGAGTTTTTCTCGTTCAACCGACAAGGTCAAGAAGGCTCGTCTTTTTACCTGGGATTTGGAAAATTATTTTGGTGCTGCTCAAGATTTCTTAGCTTCAGCCTTAGAAATTTTTATTATTTATTTAGCTGTGAGGCTATGGGTTAAGGGTCTCATTACTATTGGTGACTTTGCGTTAATTCAAGCCTATCTCATCACTCTCTTTTATAAAATTTGGGGGCTTGGTAATGTGATGCGTCGAATCTTCCAATCTCTCTCTGATGCTGAAGAAATGACCGAGATATTGATGACCCCGCCGGAGATCCAGGACGCCCCTAGGGCCAAAAAACTTAAAGTTAAAGCGGGGGAAATAAACTTCAATAATGTTGTCTTCAAATATGGCCGGCAGGGACGAACAGTTCTTGATAATCTTAGTCTCAATATTAAGTCTGGAGAGAAGGTGGCTTTTATTGGTTCGTCTGGGGCGGGCAAAACAACGATCATCAAATTAATTTTGCGCATGCACGATCTCTCTTCTGGGCAAATTACGATTGATAATCAAGATATCACCAAAGTGACTCAAGAAAGTCTCTGGCGTAATATTAGTCTCGTTCCTCAAGACCCTATCCTATTCCACCGAACGCTCAAGGAGAATATTCGTTATGGTCGGCCTGAGGCTACGGATGAGCAAGTGATGGAAGCGGCTCAAAAAGCTCGCTGTCATGATTTTATTATTAAACAAGAAAAAGGTTATGACACTTTTGTCGGTGAACGGGGAATCAAGCTCTCGGGTGGAGAGCGTCAGCGGGTGGCGATTGCTCGTGCCATTTTGCGTAATGCACCGATTTTAGTTCTTGACGAAGCGACCTCTAGTCTTGATTCAGAATCTGAACACTTGATTCAAGAAGCACTTAATGAACTGATGAGGGGGAAGACGGTTTTGGTTATTGCTCATCGTTTGTCTACTATTCGTCATGCGGATCGAATAATCGTGATTGAAAAAGGTAAGATTGTCGAAGAGGGAACTCACAGCGATCTTTCTAAACAAATTGGTGGCATCTATGCCAAGCTCTGGCAACTCCAAGCAGGAGGATTTATTGCTTAATTCCCAAAGTTTGACTCGTATGTTATAATCGCTCTATCACCCTATGGGAAAACCAGAGGGGATTTCGATTATGAATCCCGTTAGAAACCGCGATGGCTAACGAGAGAGTCTAAAGAGATTATTATTTATTCATAGATCGCGATCTATTTCTAACGGGGTGGAAGAACAAAAAATCAAAATTAAGGGGGCTCGGACTCATAATCTCAAGAATGTGAGTTTAGAAATACCACGCAATAAGTTGGTGGTTTTTACTGGTCTTTCGGGTTCGGGCAAGTCTAGCCTCGCTTTTGACACAATTTTTGCCGAGGGCCAACGTCGTTATGTGGAATCGCTCTCAGCTTACGCTCGTCAATTTTTGAAGCAATTACCTAAGCCTGACGTCGATGAGATTACCGGTCTCTCGCCCGCCATCTCCATTGATCAGAAGTCACGATCACATAATCCACGTTCAACTGTTGCTACTATTACCGAGATTTATGATTATCTACGGGTGCTATATGCTCGAATTGGTCAGCCCTATTGCCCTGTCTGTGGAACACGGATCGAAAAACTTTCACATGAGGAGATTGTGAATTTTGTAAAAAATAAAATAGAAGAAGCTCCGCGAGACCCCATTTTGCTACGCGAAAAACGATCTCTCTCTGCCTTTACCTCAGTCACATTGCTGGCGCCGGTAGTGAAAGGGAGAAAAGGTGAATATTATCAACTTCTCTATGATCTGATTGAGAAGGGTTATTCAGAAGTTTTGATTGATAATAAAAAATATAAATTACGCGAAAGAATAATTCTCACTAAAACCAAGAAACACGATATTGATGTAGTAGTGGATGAGATAAACTTGTCCGATTTTATCGCGAAGCCCCACTCCGCTAAAGCTACGCGGGGCGAACTTAGCAAGATTGTTGCCATTGCTAAATTTGACTCAGCTAACGAACGCTTAACCGAGGGGGTGGAGCGAGCGCTCAAAGAATCTGACGGTTTAATTAAGATTATCATCGGAGGGGAGACTTCCCTCTTGTCGTCAAAATTTGCTTGCCCCCATGACGGTTTCTCTTTCCCCGAGATTGAGCCTCGCCTCTTCTCCTTCAATTCTCCTTATGGGGCTTGTCCCGCTTGTCATGGTTTGGGAACCAAGCATATGTGGGGTAACGAAGTCTGTGAGACTTGTTTGGGGGCCAGGCTTCGCCCCGAAGCCCTCGAAGTGAAAATTTTTAATGAAAATATTGTCGACCTCGTCGCTTTATCCATTGGCGAAGCTAAGAAATTTTTTGACACTCTTAAATTATCACCTAAGGATAAAGCGATTTCTGAAGTTCTGACTAAAGAGATTGGCGCTCGCCTGAAGTTCTTAAATGATGTTGGTTTGGATTATATTGCTCTTAATCGTCGGGCGGACACTCTCTCTGGTGGTGAAGCTCAACGTATACGTTTGGCGTCTCAGCTTGGTTCACGCTTGGTGGGGACTCTCTATGTACTCGATGAGCCGACAATTGGTTTGCATGCCCGTGACAATGATCGCTTGATAAAAACCTTGCTCGAATTGCGCGATCTTGGTAATTCTATTGTCGTCGTTGAACATGACGAAGACACAATTTTTGCCTCCGACTATCTTGTGGATATTGGGCCGGGAGCCGGTGTTCATGGTGGAGAAATTGTGGTGGCGGGTGAGACAGACAAACTCCTGACTTCGAAGAAAAATGATCATAATTCTCTAACTGTTGATTATTTGCGCGGGGACAAAGAAATCCCCGTCCCCGAGAATCGCCGGAGCAAAGATAAGGGGACAATCAAAATTCGGGGAGGCCAAATCTTCAATATTAAAAATCTTAATGTTGATATTCCTCTAGGGAAACTTGTGGCGATCACGGGGGTATCAGGTTCGGGTAAATCATCTTTGGTTTACGAAATTTTGTTTAAAAATTTGCAGGCGCGACTGGAGCGACGTTATCGCACAAATGAATTATTTAATTGCCGAGAATTCTCAGGGAGCGAATATCTTAGTCGCGTCGTGATGATTGATCAATCACCGATTGGTCGAACGCCACGCTCGAATCCAGCCACTTATACCGGCGCGTTCACCTTCATTCGTGAACTCTTGGCTGAGACAGCTCTCGCTCGAGCCAGAGGATGGAAGGCTTCGCGCTTTTCCTTCAACGTGCAGGGCGGGCGTTGTGAGGCTTGTCGGGGTAATGGCGAAGTGGCGGTAGAGATGCATTTCCTGCCAACCATCTATGTTCCTTGTGACTTATGTTTAGGCACTCGTTATGAGAAAGATACGCTCGAGGTACAATATAAAAAGGAAAATATTAGTCAGATTCTCCATATGACGATTGAAGAAGCTTTAGGGTTCTTCAACGATATCCCAGCCATTTATGATCGACTCAAAACTCTTAATGATGTGGGTCTGGGTTATCTCGAACTTGGTCAATCAGCGACCGACTTGTCGGGCGGTGAAGCGCAACGGGTGAAGATCTCTTCCGAACTTTATCGTCCGCATACCGAGCGAACAATTTATATTCTCGATGAACCGACGATTGGTCTGCACTATGAAGATGTGAAAAATTTGAATAATATTTTGCAGAAATTAGTAGAGAAGGGGAATACCGTGGTGGTGATCGAGCACAATATGGAGGTGATCAAATGTGCTGATTATATTATTGACATGGGTCCGGATGGCGGTCTTGGGGGCGGTGACTTGGTGGCCAAAGGGACACCTGAGGAAGTGGCCTACGCCCCGGGCTCTTTCACGGCGAAGTATCTCAAAAGGGCGTTGAGAAAAAAATAAAAAATTTTTTGACGATAAAACATGAATAGTCAAGATGTAAAAAAATATAAATTGCCAGATAAGCCAGGGGTTTATTTCTTCAAACGGGGGAAAAGTCTCCTCTACGTCGGCAAAGCGACTTCGCTCAAGGATCGAGTGCGGAGTTATTTTGTTGGTGATATTGGCCCAGCCTTCGCCGAAGGCTCCGGCGTGGCGAAGAGAGGACCCAAGATTTGGCGTATGGTTGAGATTGCGGATAAGGTAGAGTGGCAGGAGACAGATTCTGTCTTAGAAGCGCTATTGTTGGAGACCGAATTGATTAAGAAGCATCAACCCAAATATAATTCGCGAGAAAAAGATGACAAGAGCTATTGGTATGTCATTATTACTGACGAAGACTTCCCCCGTGTCCTCCTTGTCCGTGGCCAAGAACTAAAATATCCTTATTGTGCGATATCCAATCTCGCACAATTTGGGCCGTTTCCTTATGCGAGTGAAATTAAAGAGGCGCTGAAGATTATTCGTAAAATTTTCCCGTTTCGGGATAAATGCTTGCCCTGCAGATCGGGAGGTGAGTCCTCAAGTGAGCCCCGCCTGCCTTGCGTTACAAAGCATTGCGGGCAGGCCGAGGTCTCTCCTCGCGACCGGTGTCGTTCTTGTTTCAATCGCCAGATCGGACTTTGTCCCGGTGTCTGCACGGGGGAAATTTCTAAGACGGATTATCGGAAAATTGTGCGAAACATTAAACTTCTTTTTTCTGGTAAAAAACAAGAAATTTTGAAGAGTTTGGAAAAAGAGATGAAGAACTTGTCAAAGAAGCGAGAGTTCGAAAAAGCGGGGCAAGTTCGTGATCAAATCTTCGCTTTGAATCATATTCGAGATGTGTCGCTGCTCAAAGGGGCCCGAGGACTCACCTCGAACTCACCAGAGGAGAGACCTCGGACGCAAATTATGACTCATTCAATTCGGATTGAAGCCTATGACATTGCCCATCTCTCGGGAACGAATACTGCGGGGGCGATGGTTGTCTGGCAAGACGGCGAAATGGATAAGAGTAAATACAAAAAGTTTAAACTAAAAGGATCAAAAGCCAAACAAGTTGATGACCTCGCTAATTTGCGCGAGATTCTCGAACGTCGCTTGGCTCACACGGAGTGGCCTTACCCCGATGTTATTGTGGTTGATGGGAATCAGGTGCAAGTTAATGTGGCCGATTCTGTTGTGAGAAATCGCACGGCGCTAAACAGAGCACAGATCATTGCCGTGACTAAAAACGACAGACATAAAGTGGGGAAATTAATCGGTGACTCGGCGATTATTCGCGATTATCGCAAAGCCATAATTCTGGCCAATAGTGAAGCTCACCGTTTTGCACTGTTTTACCATAGAAAATTACGCGGGCGGTTGCTATAATATAAGGGTGGTAGAATCTTTATTAGATTTCTCTTTTGTCTCTATTCCAGCTTTTTGGATTTTGCTAATTATTTTTGGCTTACTGGTTTTTTATCTGGGACGTTTTTCTCAAAGCAAAGAAAGTCGCCTCAAGATTCTCATTAATGAAGCAAATCTTAAGACTCAGCAGATTAAGGAATTAGAGAAGGTCAACAATGAGCTCGAAGAGAAAAACCGCGAACTCTATTCTAAAGAATTGGGCCTAACTTTAGCTAATAGGAAACTCCAATCTCTAGAAGAAGCGAAATCAAAATTTATTTCTGTAACGACTCATCAATTGAGAACACCACTGGCGGCAGTTAAGTGGACTCTTGATATGGCGGCGAAGGGCCAACTTGGTGCCGTGACAGATGAACAGAAGAAATACCTACTCCAAGGTTTGGTTAGTACTGAGCGAGTAATCTCTATTGTCAATGATTTGCTCAAAGTGGACTCAATGGATGCCGAGCGGGTTGATTATCACTTCCAGCCAACTGACTTAGTTAAGCTTATTTCTAATGTCATTTTTGAATTTACTAGTCAAGCGGCATTAAAGAAGATTAATTTCCTCTTTCTCCGACCCCAAAATACTATTCCCAAAGTAGAAATAGATGATGATAAAATTCGGATGGTCATCGAGAACCTTATCGATAACGCCATTAAATATACACCGGAGGGAGGCAAAGTCACGATTAGGATCTCTGATGAGCGAGTAAATAGTGCCGAGGGGGCTCTTGAAGTGATTGTCACTGATTCGGGGATCGGTATTCCGTCGAGTGAGTCTGAGAAAGTCTTCCAAAAATTCTTTAGAGCGTCTAATGCGATAAAAAGCGAGCCCGATGGCTCTGGCCTGGGCCTCTTCATTGCCCGAGATATCATCGAGAAGCACCATGGAGCTATCTGGTTTGAGAATCGCTCTAGTGGAGATTTGTCAGTGGGCAATCAAGGAACCTCTTTTTCCTTCTCTTTACCTTTACATCAGAAAAAAGTATAATTTGGTTAATTAATCATTTAATAATAAAAATATGGAAAACGCTGATGTCAAAAAAGTTCTAATCGTTGAAGACGACGAATTCCTTCGATCGCTCAATGCCAAACGCCTAGAGACAGAAGGTTTTAAGGTTGTTGTCGCTGTTGATGGCCAGAATGCGATCGATCTTATTCCAAAAGAAATGCCGAACCTAATCTTTCTTGACCTTCTTCTCCCGGGTATTGATGGTTTCGAAGTCCTTAAGAAAATCAAGGCTGATGAGAAGACCAAAGATATCCCGGTCATAGTCTTTTCTAACCTTGGCCAGAAGGAGGACATTGAGAAAGCTCACAACCTTGGAGCGATCGATTTCTTAGTGAAGGCTAATTTTACTCTCGATGATGTCGTCTTAAAGATTAAAGAGGTTTTAAAATAAATGGGAGTCCCAATCAAAGTTGGAATTTTGCGTGGTGGAATCGGGCACGAATACGAAGTGTCGCTTAAGACTGGCGCCAGTGTTCTTAAGAATTTGCCAGCTGACAAGTATCAGCCAATAGATATGCTCTTATCTCGTGATGGAGCTTGGCATGTGAATGGTCTGCCAACATCCCCAGAAAGAGCGGTGCGTAGTGTTGACGTTATCTTCAACGCCTTGCACGGCGAGTTTGGCGAGGATGGACAAGTTCAGCAAATTCTCGATGCCCTTAATACTCCTTATACTGGCTCGGGAACGGTAGCTTCAGCCCTTGGGATGGATAAAGTTCGGGCCAAAGAAATTTTTAAAAAAGCGGGGATTAAGGTCCCTAGTGGCGTCGTCTTGAAGAGAGATTATCAAACTGAAGTCGAAGCCATCGCTTACGACGCCTTCCAGCGAATTTCTCCTCCGTGGATTATCAAGCCGGTGGGGAGTGGTTCTTCGGTTGGTCTCTACCTGGCCCGCACTTACCCAGAGCTTGTTCAGTCAATAGAAGCTTGTTTTAAATTCAGTGATTCGATCTTGGTCGAA
This sequence comes from uncultured Candidatus Saccharibacteria bacterium, assembly GCA_964639285.1. Taxonomy (GTDB): domain Bacteria; phylum Patescibacteriota; class Minisyncoccia; order Phycocordibacterales; family XYD1-FULL-46-19; genus CAIPHT01. The sequence continues at coordinate 265,919 of CAZXCI010000001.1, read as the reverse complement.
GAGTATATTAAGGGTAAAGAAGCGACTTGCGGAGTTGTCGATGGTCTTCGAGGTCAAGATCATTACCTACTTTTGCCGATTGAGATAGTTACTCCAAGCAATAAAAAGCTTTTTGACTATGAGTCCAAGTATACTGGTATCACTTCAGAGATTTGCCCAGGACGCTTTAGTCGAGAGGAAAAGGCGGAGTTGGAGAGATTATCGCGAGAAATCCACAAAGTTCTCGGTTTGAGGCATTATTCCCGTTCTGACTTCATTCTCTCGCCCCGAGGAATCTATGCTCTTGAGGTTAACACTTTGCCGGGTCTAACCGAAGAATCGTTGATTCCTAAGTCCCTGTTGGCGGCGGGGATTCCTTATGATCAATTCCTTGACCACATTGTCACTTTGGCAATGGCTAGACACTAAATATAGAGTTATCCACAGTTTTTTTGCTCTCTCAGCTTTGCTGGGGGATTTTTGGTTTCTGTAAAATCCCTTAACTCGGGGCTTTTCTATTGGACAGGCATTTTTGTCTTTTAGAATGACTGTTTTCTCATCTTTTTCCTCTCCAGAGATATCTTGACTTTAATCCTAGTTAAGGTAGTTATATAGAATAAATTATTGGTATTTTTAATTATTAATCTTTATAGATATTTATGGATAAAAAACTTTTATTTAGTCTCAAGCTCAGCTTGATTTTAGGACTTTTCTTCTTGGCTTTACCGGCTAGCGCGATCACTCCGGCGACCTTGGATGTCTTCACTATTGATAATCCTGTCATTGCTCCTGAGGACACTTCCGGGCTTCTTGCAAAAAGTGCAAGTATTGATCTTGAGTTCTCAGGTCCGGTTGATATTGATATGTATCTCCGCAACAGCTCTGACGTTGCGATTAAACATTTTTACAATGTTGCCGCTTCTAGTACTTTTTCTCGGGTTTGGAACGGGAAGGATTCCTCTAATAATTTCGTTGCTGATGGGACTTATACTGTGCAGGTTGTCTACACTAGTGCGAGTACTACGGCCACTGACACTAGCAAGACGATTATTGTCGATAATGACGTTCCCGTTGTTGGAGCCATTACTGTTACTCCAAGTCGGATTGTAGGATCGACAACTTATATTGGAGTTTCTTCGGACTTAAGTGTGGACGTTTCTGATGCCGGAACCGGGATTAGAGACTGCGAGTTTGGTTATGACAATGGGACTGTTAGTTATTGGGGTTCTACGGTAACAAGTTGTACCCTCAATGATGTTGACACTTCAGATCAGATGATTACAAAGATTATTGTTCAGGCTTACGACAACTTTCAACATTCACAAAGTGGTGATCAGGCAGTAACTGTTGATGCGACAGCCCCTGTGACGACCATCAGTGCTGAGTCTGGTTCAGCCCCTTATTCCTTTGGCACTCCTACGACCAATAGCGTTGTTGTCACCTTGGATAGTGTCGATAGCGAAAGTGGTCTTGATAAAATTTATTATTCAACCGATGACGGGGCTAATTATACTGTTTATGCTGGGCCCTTTACCCTAACAACACCCGGCACCTATTTGCTAAAAGTTTACGGTATTGATTATGTTGGTAATCAGGAGGTTGCCCAAGGTGGAGAAGTAAAGATTGAAGCCCCAAGTTCGGGTAGTCATAGTAGTGGTTTTGCTCCAGGTTGGGGACCGAACGGATCAGTTAACCTAGTTTTGGGTCAAGTTTTGGGGACCTCGACAGAGAAGATTTCTTCTCAGGTTAGAGACAGGTCAAATTTAACACCGGTAGAAAAGAGGTTGCGCCTTCTGAAGAAAAGAAAAAATCACTTTGCCATTAAGATTTATGAGCTTAAGCATCCACAGGCTTCTCAAGTCTTGGGGACAAAAGCTCCAACAGCGGGGACGGGGATTGTGGATCCTGTCACTGGCGAAGAAATTCCTTCGACCTCAACGGCTTCGAGCTCACCAGCGAAGAAACCGTTCTGGAAGTTTTGGTAAAGACTAGCGATCGTAAAATAAAACCCCCAGTTTGGGGGTTTTATTTTACTTCACAAAGGGAGGAAAGTTTGGTAATATAACGGGCGTAAGGGCCATTAGCTCATTTGGTACCCGCCCGAACGACTGAAATCGTTCAGTCGGGCGGGGAGCGCCCGCCTTACGTTGTATTTAAAAAGTTCAGCGGGGAGAAGATTTTTGAAAGATGAGATAAATTAACAAAGGGCCATTAGCTCATTTGGTAGAGCGCTCCCATGGCATGGGAGAGGTGACCGGTTCGATTCCGGTATGGTCCACAAATATAAATAAAGGGCGGCATCTTTCATTGATGTCGCCCTTTGCGGGATTCTTGATAGGGGGGGGCTCTTAATGATGGCCTCTTCCCCGGTAAAGGCTCCTTAGTTTCTCTTCCGCGAAACTCTTCGCGAAAGCGACCGGGTCTTCTTGAGAGGGGATGAAAACGGAGTAGAACTCCATTCTCTTACTTGTCCTCTTTCCGAGAGCCAAGAGTAAGGTCTTTGGGTCGGCCTTGATAATAGGCACGGCTCCTGGATCGACCCATGCATAAGCTTGGTCTGTCTCGGCCCTTAGACCAATATACCGCGGATTTCGAGCCCTAGCATCGTAGAACTCGAGGTCCAGGGGAAGTCCCACCCAAACCTCAAAATGATCGACCACAAGAACCTTGTGGTTCTTAGGTTGGTACAAAATGTACCCGTCCTTAAGCTTTTCGGTCATTATTCATCTCCTCTCGTTTTTGTGGTTTCTAGGTGTATTTAATTTTATTGTGTTCAGATACTCTATTATTATACACCTAAATGGCATGAATTGTCAAGTTTAGCAGAGGAGAAATCTTATCTACCTTCCTTTTTGCCCCAAAATTTGGTTTAATTACGACTGCACAGGAAAGGTGGCCGGTTCGATCCCGGCAAGGCCCCTTGACTTCTCAGACAATAGGTCTATAATTTAAGACATTAACCTCACCGCCCCTGCTCGTAAGAGTAAGGGCGGTTTTGGTTATCAAAAATTTGCGATATAATACTTTTGATTTATGGATGATCAAAAAGAAAAGTGTGTAGCAATATTTATTGACGGTGGGAATTTTTTCCGAAAAATTCGCCATGGTAATCTCATTCCGAAAGGGACAAGATTTGATTACTCTAAATTTTGCCAATTTTTGGCCAGGGAAAGGGGAATTGCGTCTAAAAATTATTATATTGGTATTGTAAGGAATTATGATCAAAGTGATAAAAGTCAAAAGATGGTAGAAAGCCAACAGAAGCTTTTGAGCGGTTTGGAAAACGAGGGGTTTGAAATTAAACGGGGCCGAGTTGTCTATGATAATAAAATTAGAGAAAAAGGTGTTGATGTTCAGATTGCGATAGATCTTGTGATTGGCGCTGTCGAGAATAATTATGATACGGCGATTATCGTCAGTTCTGATACGGATCTAATCCCCGCAATTCGTTATGTCAAGACTAGGGGTAAAAGTGTAGAGTATGTTGGTTTTTCCGACGGCCCATCTTTGGGAATGATTAAAGAATCCACTGACAATATTTTGTTGCTTAGAGAACAAATTGAAAATTGGCGGGTATAGCTTTTCCTTCCTTTTTACCCCAAAATTTGGTTTAATTACGATTGTTGGGCCGCTAGCTCATCTGGCTAGAGCACCCGCTTTGCAAGCGGGAGGTAACCGGTTCGATCCCGGTGCGGTCCACTGCTTCGCTGAAGCTTCGCAGTGCGAGCACGGTATTACTTAAGATTTTAAATTATTACTTAACATCTTTAAAATCAAAACTTATGTTAAAAGAATTTTTTGTTAAGCGTCAATTGAAGAGTATGGGGGTAGATGGTTCGCAATTAGAAGGAATGATGGAGGTGGTAAAGAAGAACCCCGGCCTCTTCCAGAAACTGGGTGAGGAGATCGAAGAGAGGGTGAAGAAGGATAAAATGGGTTATCAAGAAGCTGCTTTGGCGGTGACGACCAAGTATCAAGCCGAATTGGCCCAAATTTTTGGGAAGAAATAATTAGAATTATGGCAGACGAAGAAAAAATAGAGCCAGTTGAAACTCAAGAAGCAATAACTCTAGAAGAAGTAACTCCAACTTCGGAAGCAGTATCTCCAGAGATAATCTCCGAACCGATGGTTGTCTCAGAAACCCCTGTGGCAGAAGTTCCAGTTACTCCTCCGATATCTCCAGAGCCAGCACCTGTCCCAGAACCAGCTCCTACTCCGACCACTATTAACGAACCGATCATTTCAACCGAGCAAGTCGTAGTGACGGTACCAGCAGGGGAGACAAAATCGGTAGAAAAAATTGAGGATTATAGTCAAATGAAACCTTCAGCCAGCTTCATGGCTTGGCTTCGGGCTAAAGCCAAAATTGGCTTTCAAATTCGAAAAAAGAAAAGGCTTGACCGTCTGATGACCCTCTTCGAAAAAAAATCGCAAATCACTAATGATATGGTGGAAAAACTTCTGCATGTCTCTGACACCTCGGCAACTAATTATCTTAATGAATTGATTAAGGCTGGGCGAATTCGCCGGACTGGAGACAAAGGCGGAGCTCGTTATGAGAAAATATAATTAAATAAAAAATTAACCCCGCCAGCAAACTGAAGTGCTGGCGGGGCCCGTAATGACGACGGCCAGTTGGTAACTGGTTACCACGACTACCAATAGACTTTCTTGCGAGATTTCTTACCGCTATGGGCCCCAGAGCCATAGACACCAAAGCTTTTAATCTCTTGGAGCGAATAGCCTGACTTGGCACACAGGGTATTGATCGCAACCCTTCGGCTACTTGCTCTAACAGTAATAGTGGTACCATTTGGCAAGGTAACATGGAAACTTGCTTTTCTGGACATGACGGCTCCTCCTTTCCTGAATTTATTCCTGTTACGATTACGCGTCTTCAGAAGCGCAATCGTTTGAACAATAAACTGCAACCTACTCTTATTCCTACCACAGATTGAGAATTTTAGCCAGAGCAGATTCTCAAACTAGACAAAGATCATTTTTAGGGGTATTAATAGGACTAGATTCCATCATTGGGATGGATTTTCTCAAATGAGGGTTCGCCCTCGAAACAGAAAAGGATCATTGTCATGACAAAAAGAGAATCTGATGATTTCCCTGTTCTAACTATTGCTCAAAAAATGAGACAGTTGGGACTAGCAGAAAGAGTGGGAAAAAGGGGAGGAACCTGTTTAACCCCCGAAGTTTTGCAGGGGTTCCTAGAAATTCTCTTCCCCTTTGTCCAATGGCTTGACCGGCCCCTTAATTATTGGCCCGGCTCCGATGAAGCTCAAGATTTAGAGCCAAGGAGGGTCATGTTGCTCTATCGTCGAGGTTCCTTACGTTTAGGCCTTAATCGTAAGGGGGAGTGGGTTATCAATTTGTCGCCATCTGGTCAGGAGTACTGCTCTGCCGTAGAAGTAGATTCTTTGGGGTTGAGCAAAATGTTTTCAGGGTACATTGATATAACCTGGAAAGAGGAATTCTTCCGAGGTCAAAACGAGAGAAAAGAAATGGAGAGAATCTTGGAAGAGGAGGAAAATTCTCTTTTCCTTGTCGATTTTTTTCGCTATGCCTTCTCTCTTCACATTGTGGAAGAGATTTACAAAACTGTTAACGAAGTTCTGCAACAAAGAGAGAAACGCCTAGAAAGGATGAGGCAACGTCTGGAATTCCTTACCGATTTCTCTCAGGCCCTTGACCCATCTCTTGTTGGAAGACCGATCTCAAAAAATTTGGTCGCATATTCTATTTGGTGTGAATCTCAGGGAGGTGTTCATGTTTGCTCCCCCGAATATTTTAGGCGGGAACGGCTGGAACTACTCTTGGATAGTTTTCAACGATCGCAATCTTCTCGTCAAACTGAGAAATATACAATCCAAGAGAGGCCTCAACGAATGTCCGACGTTAAGGGTATCTGCTCTCGGATTGCTTACCTCATGAGTGAAGTTAGAGAGGGTAATGTCAAACCTTTCGACAACAAACGCGATTCCCTCGACGGAAGGGAGGTTCAGGTTATTAGAGAACTTTTTTCCCAACTTTTCCCTGAGGCTGAGATCGAATGATTATTTTTTGTTGAGAGATGTTGTGTCCCGCTGGTGCGCATGCGCACCAGCGGGATTTTGTAACTCGCTTTTTTGTTGATTTTTCTATAGAATCAGAGAATGAATATTTCGGTGGGAATTGTGGGGTTGCCAAATGTCGGGAAATCGACGCTTTTTAACGCATTGACGCGGAAGGGGGTGCCGGCGGAGAATTACCCTTTCTGTACTATTGATCCGGCGGTGGGGATTGTGGCAGTGCCAGACGAGCGTGTTGATATTCTCGCTGATTTTTCTCATTCGGCCAAAAGAATCCCGGCGGCCATTGAATTCGTAGATATTGCCGGTTTGGTGAAAGGAGCTTCGGCCGGCGAAGGGCTAGGAAATAAATTCTTGTCCCATATCCGTGAAGTGGATGCTATTATTGAAGTGGTAAGAATTTATGAAGATTCTAATATTACTCACGTTTCTGATCGCATTGACCCAATTGATGACATTGAGACTATCAATCTCGAATTGATCTTGGCCGATGACCAGACGGTGAGTAAAAGAATTGCCAATCTCGCTCATGACGTGAAGCGGGGAGACAAGACAGCTATCGCTGAACATGCCGTTCTGGTAAAAATTGAAGAAGTTTTGAAAAAGGGGCAAATGGCCAATTCTGTTTCCCTAACCAAAGAGGAAGAAGAAATTCTTAAGGGGATGCATCTCTTGTCGGCCAAACCTATACTATATGTTCTAAATAACAAGCACTCTGGCCCCATTAGAACTAACGCTAATGAATTAGCTACTTCTAACGGGGTAAACCAAGAATTGATTGATTATTTAGGTAAGATTAAAGCGAATTGGGTGATAGTTGATGCCAAAATTGAGGGGGAGCTATCCGAACTTGAAAAGGAGGATAAAGAAGTCTTCAAAAAAGAGTTGGGGGTCGAAGATGACGGTATTAATGACCTGATCAAAGAAAGTTATAAGATGCTGGGACTCATCACCTTCCTCACCACGGGCGAAGATGAGACCCGGGCTTGGACGATAAAGAAAGATTCAACGGCTCCGGTGGCTGGTACGGCTATCCACACCGACTTCTATGATAAATTTATCAAAGCTGAGATTATCAATTGGCAAGATCTCCTTAAAGCCGGTTCTTATGGTAAAGCACGTGAGCAAGGTCTTGTTCGTACTGAGGGCAAAGAATATATCGTCAAAGACGGGGATGTGATTGAGTTTAAGATTTAAGAAAAATCCCGTCAGCGCCGGAGGCGCTGACGGTAATTGGTCTGAATCCACCCTATCTTCCATTATATCATAGTAGCTTTAACTAGTCAAGTTTCCTAGCTCTTTACTAGACGATATGGGGGCTTTTAAACGGGATAAACAACAAACCCGCCACATAATTGACAACGAGTTTGTCGTAATCATAGGCGGGGTTAAATTATTCCCATTCATCTCCATGAATTGGGCAGTCTGGGTCTGGTTCGGGTTCCTCATTGTGGATGGGGCAATTGTTGCTGTATCGCCACACCCTTTCTCCTCCCTTCCAATTATCCGGTTTAGGCATCTCGCAATCGCATTCTTTGGGGCAAGTACAACGAAAGTCTTCCCAGCCTTGCCTTGCCACTTTTTTAATTCTTCTGACCAGATCCTCGTACCTCACAAATTGGAGAATAATCAGAAGGGCCAATATTGCTCCTGGAGTTTGCGAAGCGAAAAGAAACCAGTCTGGTTTTGTCAAACCGTAAGCCGACCAGGTTGAGTAAGCAAAAAACGTCACCACGACCAGCTCCAAAGATAGACCTCGACAACTCCTGTTCTGGTAGTTTTTTAAAATTTGTATCGGTAAACCGTAAAACACTACCGTTAGCGAGATAAGTGATGCGAGAAATCCGAGCCCTGTACTCATAATAGTCTCCCTTTCTCCCTTCTAAGAGGGGTTGATTTTTCAAACAACACAAATTTTTAAACAAAATTCCGCCCCTATTTCTGCCATAATTTGGATATTTAGGCAAGGAAAAGAGGTAATGCAAAAGTCGAGGTTGAGCCTCGGCTAAAAGTGAGTAGGGGGTTTGGCGGGTGTGTTTTAGGTAAAAATCTGCTACCATTAAGATATATGAATAATAAAAATCTCTTAAAGTGGGCTTTGATTATTGGTATTGTGATTGTTCTCAACCTGTTTTTCCATTTTGCGCTGAGGCTGGTTTATAACGAACCAAACTTCGAAGACTTTTGCCCGACGAAACAAGTTAATATTCAACCCGAGGGAGAGAAAGCCTGCCTTGAAGTCGGCGGAGCTTGGAATAGTAATCCTAACGAAAAATTTATTCCTTCGCCTGCTAGCCCTGTTAATTTTGACCAGACGAGACCGGTCACTAGTGGTTATTGCGACACTTTCTTCACTTGCCAAAAGAATTTTGGAACAGCTCGAGATTTGTATAATCGCAATATCTTCTTGGTTTTAATTATTTTGGGAATATTGTCTCTGCTTGTTGGCTTACTTTTATCTGCCAATATTGTGATTTCGACAGGACTATCTTATGGCGGGTTAATTTCCTTTGTTGTCGGAACTATCCGTTACTGGTCGGCAATGGACGATTACCTTCGAGTTATTGTCTTGGGTCTGGCTCTGGCGACCTTAATTTGGTTAGGTTTGAAGAAATTTAAGGGTTAGGTTCAAAATTGAATTCCAAGCCTAAAATATGCTAGGATATAGCCATGACAAAGAAAAATTTCCTGGGAAAAGTTAAGGGGTACTTCATTATTGTTATCGTTGTCGCGATTATTGGGGTAATTGCCTATTATTTTGTCTGGTACAAGAAAGATACAGTTGTGGAAGAAATTCAAATTGTTCAAAAGGCGGACTTTGTCCAAACAGTCTCCGTCTCAGGTAAAGTGATCCCGGCTAAGAGTGTTGATCTCGGTTTCAACAAAAGTGGAAAAATATCTAATGTTCCTGTTGCTGTCGGGCAAAATGTTGGTGCTGGACAACTAATCGCCGAACTTGATTCGCGCGATGCGGTCTTGGCTCTTGAGAATGCCAAGGTAGAACTTAGAAAAATGACTGAAAACAGTAGTTTGAGTGGTTCCTCGGGTCTAGATAAGGATTCTGAAGATAGTCTAAATACTATTAATCAAATTTTCTCTGATCTTCCGACAATTATCAATGGCCTAGATAGTGTCTTGAATAATTACCGACTTTCGCCTTACTTGACTAGCTTACCAAACGAAACGAGCCGTAATTATTATAGGGTGGCTCAAGCCGGTTTTTACAAGTCTTTGGCCGAGTATGAAAAAGTCCTCGCTGATTACAAAGGGGCAACTCAGCCGATCTCTTCACAGACCGTAAAAAATCTAATTGAAGAGACTTATACCATGCTCCAGGCCCTTACCCAGACGACCAAGGATACAAATCTCCATATCAATTATCTTTATGATTACGAACTTAAGTCTATGGGTTCGGTCTCTGTTGCGAGCTTGGTGAGCGATCGAACGAATATCAATACTTGGCTTCAAACGGTAAACAATAGTTTGTCTTCGATCATCGCCAGCCGTAATACTCTTAAAAATTCTAACTTTGATATTGACGGCCAACGTTTGATCGTGAAGCAGAGGGAAAACGACATGGTTGACTATTTCCTTCGCGCCCCCTTTGCTGGAATTATCACTCGTCTCGATATTAAGACGGGCGAGCTGGCGGTTGCTGGCCAAGCGACGGTGACGATGATTAACTCGGGGCTCTTCCAAATTGAGAGTTTCGTCCCCGAAATCAATATCGCGAACATCAAGGTTGGCAATCCAGCAAAGATTACTCTTGATGCCTATGGTTCAGATGTCATTTTTGATGCTCAAATTATTGCTATTGACCCAGCCGAAACTATCCGAGACGGTGTCTCAACTTACAAGGTCAAACTTCAATTTGCTCATAATGATTCTCGTATTAAATCAGGGATGACCGCTAATATTATCTTGACGACACTCAGCAAGCCGGGAGTCATCTCTGTTCCTCCAAGCGCCATTATCACTCTCGACGGGCAAAAATTTGTAGAACTTAAGGTTGGTGAGCAAACTGTTAAGCAGCCGATTGTTCTGGGAAACATCGGGGCTCTTGGCCAAACAGAGATAATCTCGGGGCTTAAAGAAGGGGACTTAGTGATTGTTAATCCTAAAACTGATTAGTATGTTTTCTTGGCTCAATTATCGCATCGGTTTTTTCCTCGCCGTGCGTCAAGTTAAGCGCGCGAGTATTTGGACTAACATCCTCATTACCTTCGTGATGGTCCTAACCTTCCTCAACTTGGTGGTGGTCTCTGGTATTCTGGTGGGACTTATCCAGGGGGCGGTTGAATCAATCCGCAGTCATTATATTAGTGATATTATTGTCACCAATTTAAATAACAAAAATTACATTGAGAATAGCCCGACAGTTATCGATATCATAAAGAGAGATCCTCGTATCGACCTCTACAGTGCCCGTTATGCTGACAGAGGAACGGTTGAAGCTGATTATAAGACTCGAATCAAGGATACCGATAAAGCTAATCTTACTTCGGCTTCTTTTGCCGGTATTGATCCGATCGCTGAAGATAAGGTCACGAACCTTTCAAAATTTATTGTCGAAGGGGAGTGGCTCGCGCCAGGAGACTATGACCAAATCGTCTTGGGGGCTTACCTGCTTAAAGAATACTTACCAATAGAAAGCCCCGGCTTCGTGACTTTAAGTGGAAATATTAATCCAGGAACGAAGGTTCGGATTGCCATTGGCGATGTTGTCCGTGAAGTGACAGTTAAGGGGATCATTAGCAGTAAGGTTGATGAGATTAACATGAGAATCTTTATGGTGGACTCACAATTACGTAGTCTCATCGGTCGCAACGATTTTAACGTTGACGAAATTTCTATCAAATTAAAGCCAGGCTATGACCCTGTTGCGGTTAGAGATTCGCTCCTTGGCAATGGCATTGGTCGGGTTGCTAAAGTCCAAACTTTCGAAGATGCTGAACCAAAATTTATTAAAGATATGATTCAAACCTTTGCTATCTTGGGCGATATCTTCAGTTCTCTTGGCTTAGTCGTGGCGGCGATCACCATTTTTATCGTCATCTTCATCAACGCGATAACTCGGCGTAAGTTTATCGGGATATTGAAGGGGATCGGTATCTCTGGTGAAGCAATTGAGATTTCTTATGTTCTTCAGTCGTTCTTCTACGCGATTGTTGGTTCGGCCATCGGACTCTTTATTGTCTATGTGATTCTTCAACCTTATATTGCCGCTCATCCGATCAATTTCCCTTTTAGTGACGGAATTTTGGTTGCCCCGATCGGTTCGTCATTCTTTCGCCTTGCCCTCTTAGTTTTTGCTACAATTATTGCTGGCTATGTCCCCGCTTGGATGATTGTGCGGAAGAATACCCTCGACTCCATCTTGGGGCGTGATTAAATAATAATATGATTGAAGTAAAAAATTTAAAAAGATCCTTCCATATCGGCGATGTTGAAACCCAGGTTCTCAAGGGGATTGACTTTAAAGTTGAAACAGGAGAGTTCATCGCCATTATGGGTCGGTCAGGGGCAGGCAAGAGTACTTTAATGTATCAGATGAGCCTTCTTGATGAGCCGACAAGTGGTGAAATTTATATTGAGAATCATGATGTCCACACCATGAGCCCCGAAGAGAAGACTAGATTTCGCCTAGAAAAACTGGGCTATGTCTTCCAAGATTATGCGTTGATTCCCGAACTTACGGCCCTAGAAAATGTGGTTCTTCCTCTCTTGATGCAAGGAACAAAGAAAAGTAAAGCTTACGAACTCGCTTTTGAATCATTATCAAAAGTGGGCTTGGTAAATCACCTTCATCAATTGCCGAGCCAACTCTCTGGTGGCGAACAACAGAGAACAAGTATTGCTCGGGCCATCTCACATGATCCTAATATCCTCTTCGCCGATGAGCCAACGGCTAATCTTGATAACGAATCATCACGAGCGATTATGAAAATTTTTTTACAGCTACATGAAGCGGGCCAGACCATCGTCATGGTCACTCACGAAGAACCATATGGCGCGATGGCTCAAAAAATTGTGCGCATTGATGACGGTAGAATCATTGGGATTGAAAAAAATTAAAATACCCTGAGCCTAGTCAAGCTAAACTCAGGGTATTAGAAGGGGATCTCTTCGTCAGTAGACTCAGCTGGCCTTAAATACTGAAGTTTCCTGTTGGAAAAAATTTCTGGCTCGTCACCCTTTGTTTTTTCTGAGACAAGCTTCAAAAGAAAATCTGGTCGAGGAAGGATCTCAAAAACGACATAGTTCTCTCTAAAGGAACGAATTCGTGCTTGAACCCCCCTTAATCTTTCTTTTTGGCCAGGAAGGGATGCTTGCCTCATTTTCATTGCTTCCGTTGGACTTAGGTCCCAAGAGAAAAGATCGGATTCAGCGAGATTGTGAATATGAGGATGTTTTTTCCCGACGGGAGAGGACATCAGGACATCTGGAAGCAGGTGAGGGGGGAAATTGCGCCCAGCTAATAATTGCTGGATTACCTGATAGCCTTTCAAACGTTGAAATTGTTGAGGTGTCAAAAATTTCTTATTTTTTGAAAGAGCTCCCTCGATAAATTTTGCAAGCCAGTTTATCATCTTCTTAGTTTGAGGATTCAGATGGAATTCGGCCCAACACAAATCCTGAAAAAGCCTTTTATCCCTCTGATCCAAGCTAAAACTTAAACCACGAACAAAGCTTCTTCGCGGGAAAGAGGTCTCTATTTCCCGGGTAGTTATCTTCAGCCAGTCCCTCCTAACCGGTAAATTGAAAGTTGAGTATTCCCAACCTTCGACAGCTTTTTCTACTCTTTCTACCAACTCTGCCCAGATATGAGTGCCCACTAATTCATACTGCTCCGGAGCTAGGACAAATTGCTTGGGACGGTATGGGACTGAACGAACCCTATTATATGGCTTTGTTCGGTAGAAACCGACTTCAGCCAAGAGGACCTGTTCCATTGGAGGGCAACCGTTAAGAGGCTCAAGTCCGGGGCCAATAACGGCGAGGACATTGATTTTTCCATTCGGATTTCTCTTCTTTAAGATTTCCCCATTAGGGAGAAGCTCCAAAATAACTCGAGCTTCTTTCTCCACTCTCTCTAAGGTAAAGAGAGCAACTTCTTCTTGACTAATCATAGTTTCTCTCCTTTCTCGAGAATTTGGGTTAATTTTTCAAAATAACAAAACTTCTGCTCTTACTCTACCTAATTTCCCTTCTTTTGCAAACAAATAAAAAGGCCCCCTCCCGGAGAGAGGGGACACTAATAGTGGGCATTGTTGTTGCTATGACTAAATAACCTTAGTCTCCCTTTGGCCGAGAAGAGAACGGCTTTTTTTCTGTTTCTCCGTTAAGGTAAGCTGCCCAGGCCATGCGCCTGAAGTATGTCGCCCTAGCATAACCTTTTAATCGTTCTTCGTAAGCCTCCTCTGACAAAGCCTTGTCTTTATCGAGGGCTTTTCTTTGCTCGGGAGAAAGGCCCTCGTCCATCATGTGCGCTCTTTCCTCGTCTGTAAGAAGCATAAAGCGGCGTTCGAAGTTGAGAAGATGCAGGAAATCGTCTATTTTTTCTCTCCGTTCATCTGGCTCAAGTTGATCGAGAAAGTCTAAAAGTGTCTTCTTGGCTTCTTCAAACGTCTTTCTTTCTCCACTATCAAGGCAATTGTCTTCTGACATAAAGCCACCTCCTTTCAGGGTGTTGAGATTAACTTTCCAAACGACACAATATTATTCCACTTCCATTTCTGTCATAGTTTGAATATTTAGGCAAGAAAAAACCGCCTGACGGAACCCACCAGGCGGAAAGAAAGGAAATGGGTCTAGAACGCCCCTACGCCTCGGGATATTTGCGATTTCCCCGAGGTCCAAGCTCGCACCGCCTGGGTTATCGGTCTCTCGCAGCGTCCCAATCGACAGAAAGCCATAGTTTTTCACTCTTTCATCCTAGGCTACCTAGGAATCCCCAAGCGTTGTGGTCTGAGCTAACGATACAAAATTGTACCACCATTTCCAAAGAGAAGGATAGATCAGTGGAAACGTAAAGTCAATTGCTTTTTAAAAATTGAAATTCTGGCGATTCGTGTTAAAGTATTAGAATGAAAAATGATTCTAAAGAGGGACCCTACGATCCGAAAAAGATTGAACCTAAATGGCAAAAAGTTTGGGAGAAAGAGGGCATCTATAAGGCCCAAGATTTCTCTAAGAAACCCAAATTTTACTCTCTCATTGAATTCCCCTATCCTTCAGGTGAAGGTCTCCATGTTGGTCATGTAAGAAGCAATACGGCGATGGACATTATTTCGCGCAAGAGGCGAATGCAAGGATATAATGTTTTGTACCCCATCGGCTGGGACGCTTTTGGCTTACCGTCAGAAAATTACGCCATTAAGACCGGCATTCACCCAGCAATCACTACTAAGAAAAATATTGGCAATTTCCGTCGGCAACTCAAATCAATTGGTTTCTCTTTTGATTGGGATCGAGAAATTGATACGACTGACCCCAAGTATTATAAATGGACACAATGGATCTTCCTCCAGCTCTTCAAAAAAGGTTTGGCTTATAAGAGTCAGGCGACAATCAATTGGTGTCCTTCTTGCAAGACTGGTCTAGCCAACGAAGAGGTGGTGGACGGTAAATGTGAACGCTGTGGAACGGAAGCAGAGAAAAAAGAGAAAGATCAATGGATGTTGGCAATTACTAAATATGCTGATCGACTTTATGATGATCTTGAGACTGTTGATTATTTAGAAAAAATAAAGATCCAACAGCGTAATTGGATTGGCCGAAGTGAAGGAGCGGAGATTTCTTTTCCCCTTAAAGCCAAGGAGAAATACGTCATCCTTCATGGGTGGAGAAGCACGAGCAAGAGTTGCTTCATCCCTTGGCTCAGGCGTGAGTTAGAAGAAAGGGGCCACGAAGTTATCACTTTTGACTTGCCCCATCCTTTTGTCCCTGACGTTATTGAACAAGCGGAAACAGTTCTCTCCAAAGTAAACTTTGATGAAAATACGACAATTGTCAGTCATTCGCTCGGCTCGGTTGTTTCTTATCGCATTTTGGAAAGACTTAAAAAGCCCATTAAAAAGTTAGTCATTGTCGGAGGGCTAATTGAGCCAAAATTTCGAGGCAAGGAACGCTTAGCAGCTAAATATCTTATAGATTGGAAGTTTGATTTAGAAAAAATCAAAAAAAATGTAGGCAAAATTGTTATTCTTGAGGATGATAACGACGGAGTAATCGCTGAAGGGGAGTCAGACATTATTCAGAAAAATCTTGGTGGCGAATCGTATCGAGTTAAAGCGGAAAAGCCTCATTTTTGCGGGACAGTTGAGCCATTGGTTCTTGATCATTGTTTAGATCAGGTGAAAGTTTTCACCACTAGGGCTGATACGTTGTTCGGAGCAACATATTTAGTCTTAGCTCCAGAGCACAAATTGGTTGCTGAGTGGAAAAGTAAAATCATAAACTTCAAAGAAGTTAAAAAATATATCGCCGAGGCTAGACGTCGAAGCGAGATTGAACGTACGGCAGAAACTAAAGAAAAAACAGGGGTAAAGTTAGAAGGGATCACAGCCATTAACCCGGTCAATAACGAAGAAATTCCTATTTTTATTGCCGATTACGTTTTACCAGACTATGGAACAGGAGCCATTATGGCTGTCCCCGCTCATGACGAGAGGGATCATCAGTTTGCTAAGAAATTTCATTTGCCGATTATTCCGGTCATTATTAATGACCTTCCTACCCTTATTGATCACGCCGGAGAGGCCTACGCAGGGTCAGGGAAAATGGTGAACTCCGGACGATGGACTGGCCTCAATAACGAACAGGCAAAAAAGGCGATGACAAAATTTGTTCGAGGGCGGCAGGTCTCACGATACAAATTGCGTGATTGGATTTTCTCGCGGCAACATTATTGGGGTGAACCTATCCCGATGATTCATTGCGATAAATGTGGTTGGCAAGCGGTACCCGAGAAAGATTTACCGGTAGTTCTTCCCCATGTTGAGAAATATAAGCCAACAAAAACGGGCGAATCTCCTCTGTCGGCTATTTCTGATTGGGTAAAGACAAAATGCCCTGTCTGCAATGGCCCAGCCAAGCGCGAGACCGATACCATGCCCAACTGGGCAGGCTCTTCTTGGTATTATCTTCGTTACATTGATCCTCAAAATAAAACCAACCCCCTTGACCCTAAGAAAGCTAAATATTGGACGCCCGTAGATTGGTATAATGGAGGAATGGAGCATACGACTCTTCACCTTCTCTACTCACGTTTCTGGCATAAGTTTCTCTATGATCTTGGGGTTGTCCCAACTATTGAACCTTACCAGAAGAGAACTTCGCACGGTATGATCTTGGGCGAAGGAGGAATAAAAATGTCTAAATCGAGAGGTAATGTTGTTAACCCGGATATGGTTATTGAAAGTTATGGAGCCGATACTCTAAGGCTCTACGAAATGTTTATGGGGCCTTTTGACCAAGCGATTAGTTGGGATACGGCGAGTATTATTGGTTCTTATCGTTTCTTAGAGAAAATTTGGCGAGTGAGTAAAAAAGTAAAATCAAGCAACCGTTCAACGCTCGAAACTCAGAGAATAGAAAAACTAACCCACCAAGCGATTAAAAAAGTAACAGATGATATTGAAGCCATGTCCTTCAACACAGCTATTTCTCAGATGATGATTTTGGTCAACGAATATGAGAAGAGTGAGGTAATAAATAAAAATGAATTCAAATTATTCTTGCAAATCTTGGCCCCTTTTGCCCCTCACTTGGCCGAAGAATTGTGGCAGAACTTAGGTGAGAAAAAGTCTATCCATCTCTCTGCTTGGCCGACGGCTGATCCAAAGAAATTAGTCGTCTCTGAAGTAAAGATTATTGTTCAGATCAATGGCCGAACCCGAGCAACTCTCAATCTCCCGGCTAACCAGATCGAGGAAAATATTATCAAACAAGCTCTAAACGACGAAACTGTTAGTAAATGGCTCGAAAGAGGGAAGTATAAAAAAGCCATATATATTAAGGATAAATTGGTAAACTTTGTGGTATAATAATCACTAGTTGACTTTGTTAGCATTTAATGATAGAAATAGGTTTATATGAGTATCAAAGTTAAGGACATCACTAAGCGTTTGCTCGATGAGTTGCCTAAGCGTAGTCAAGATATTTTGATGAAGCGTTATGGCCTAGGAAAAGTTGCTAAGAGGGAAACCCTCGAAGGTATTGGCCGAGAATATAAAATAACCCGTGAGCGTGTTCGCCAGATTGAGTCGTTTGCTTTGAACTTAATTAAGAAATCTAAGGCTTATGGCACCAGTCAACCAGCCTTCGATCAACTTAAGAAACTTGTCGACGATTTTGGCGGGGTTGTGCATGAACAACTCTTTCTTGATGCTCAGGCTAAAGACCGTTCAACTCAAAATCACATTCACTTCTTGTTGGTGGTGTCTAACGCTTTTACTAAATTGCGAGAAGACGGAGATTTCCACCACCAGTGGACAACTGACGAAGAGCTTGCTACTAAAATCCACCAGTCTCTCAAAAATTTGTGTTCTAACTTTTCTGAAGGAGACCTTGTCTCTGAGCCAGAACTAGTTGAGAAATTTTTAAAGGAACTAAAGAATCTTTCTGATGAACCCAAGGTTAATCAGTTTGCTAATAAGTGGCTCTCAATCAGCAAATCTCTCGCCAGGAATCCCCTGGGTGAGTGGGGACTCGCTTCTTCTCCTAATATTCGCATGCGTGGTATTCGTGACTACGCCTATCTCGTCTTGCGCAAAGCCGAGAAGCCTCTTCACTTTAGCGAAGTCGCCAAACAAATTCAGAAAACTTTTGGTCGCGAAGCTCACCCCGCCACTTGTCATAACGAGTTGATCAAAGATAGTCGTTTTGTCTTAGTTGGCCGAGGCTTGTACGCTCTTACCGAATGGGGTTACTCCAAGGGAACCGTCATTGAGGTTATCCAGAAATTGATAAAAGAGAAGGGCCCTCTTGCTCGCCAAGATGTCGTAGATCTTGTCTTGAAACAACGACAAGTCAAACTCAACACAATTATCGTCAATCTTCAGAATCCTAAATACTTCAAGAAGGGGACTGATGGACGTTTTAGTCTAGCCAAATAAACCTCTCTTGGGTTATAATTAAGGCATGCTCTCTGCTCTCACGCCTTTTAAAGTTTTCAACAATTTCGTTTGGGCTTCTGCCCCCATCTTTTTGGAGGGTCTTAAATACTTTGTTTATTTCTCACCGATCCTCTTAGCCTTTTTATTATGGCAAACTTATCTTTTCTATATCCGATCAAAATATGTTAAAGAACAAGAATGGGTCTTGCTCGAAGTTCGAATTCCTAAAGAGATTACCAAATCGCCTCGAGCAATGGAGCTTCTTCTTGAGGTTTTCTATCAGACTTACGAGGGTGAACTAGTGGATAAATATATTAGGGGTGTCGTTCGTGGTTGGTTCTCGCTCGAACTCATTTCTATCGGGGGGAAAATCCATTTTTACCTATATATCCCTAAATTTTTCCAGAACCTTGTGGAATCCCGTATCTATTCTCAATACCCAGAAGTAGAAATTATCAAGTGTGACCGTGACTATACTGAAGAGGTCACTTATGGCCAACCGGGTTCGGCTTGGGATATTGCCGGACGTGACCTTAAATTGAGCGAACCAGAAGTTTATCCGATCCGTACTTATATCGATTACGAGTTAGATAAAGATCCAAAAGAAGAGTTCAAGATCGATCCGATGACACCACTTCTCGAGTTCCTCTCGACCATTAAGCCAACGGAGCAGGTTTGGATTCAAATCATGATTATGGGTGGGAAAAAACGCTTTACAGACAAAAAGGGCGAACTTGTCTCTTGGCAGAAAGAGGTTAAGGCTGAGCTCTCTAAGTTGCTTAATCGGGACGTTGACGCTAAAGATATGTCGTCAGCCTGGATCAAAACTGTTCTCTCTCCTGGAGAACGCGATATGATTGAAGCCGTTGAGCGAAATCTCAAAAAATTACCCTTCGACGTTGGCATGAGAATCCTCTATGCCTCTTCTGAGGGCATCCGTCCAGCCGTTAACGTTGGAATCATAGCAAGTCTCAAACAATTTAGCGCTGAAAGAAGAAATGGATTTAGTTTACTCGATAACACTCTAACTGGTTTTAACAACCCGTGGGAAGATCCTTTTGGTTGGCGGGCAAAAAGAAGAAAACTTAATCATTTTAAATATTATCGCAACCGATCGTTCTTTTATCCACCAGCTAGTCGTAAACCGATGACTCTTACGACAGAAGAGCTGGCGACAATTTTCCACTTCCCTGGCCAAGTAGCCACCACCCCAAGCCTCGACCGTATCCAATCTAAGCGAGGTGAACCACCAGCGAACCTGCCTATCTAAATTATTTATGCTATACAACAAACCCTGGAAAATTATTGTCCTCGCTTTGATTTTTGTCTTGATTTTTGTCGGGGTGGTTAAGATTGTCTTTCCCCCTGCCAATTTTCCAACAAGCCCGTTCTATCATGTCGATCGAGGCAAATCCGTTTCGCAAATTGCAACAGAGCTTAAGGAAAAGGGATTCATTCAATCAAAAACTGCCTTCAAAATCTTCGTTATCTTTCTGGGAGGAGAAAAAAGAATGCAAATTGGAACTTATTTCTTTAAACAACCAGTCTCGGCTCTGAATATTGCTCTTAAACTGACTAATCGTTTCTTGGGCTATAAGCCGGTTTCTGTAACTGTCTACGAAGGAATGTCTAATCAAAAAATTGCTACGGCTCTAGTTAAGAAATTCCCCGAATTTTCTAAGAAAGAATTTTTAGAAAAAACAGATAATCTTGAAGGGCGACTTTTTCCTGATACCTATTTTTTCTCACCTTATGATACCGTTGATGATGTTATCTATGAGATGAATCAGAATTTTAACGACCAAATCTCATCGCTCAAACTAGCGATTGTTTTCTCTGGCAAAACTCTCGATCAAATTCTCACGATGGCCTCTCTTATCGAGAGAGAAACAAAAACAGATGAGGACCGGCGACTTGTCTCCGGGATACTCTGGAAGCGGATTTCCATTGACATGCCTCTGCAAGTTGATGCCACCTTCGAATATTTTACTAATAAAAATACTTATACTATTACTAAGGCCGAAATGAAAAAGGATTCGCCTTATAATACCTACACCAACAAGGGGCTCCCGCCAACGCCGATCGCTAACCCGGGCCTCGCCTCAATCGAAGCAGCAATTAATCCAACCTTTTCTCCCTATCTTTATTACCTAACTGGCCGAGACGGCAAAATGTATTACGCCGAAGACTTTGCTGGACACAAGAAGAACCGTCGTCTATATTTGGATTAATGAAAAAAGTTTTTGTTGGAATGAGCGGAGGGGTCGATAGCTCGGTTTCGGCTGCTTTGTTGAAGAAGGCGGGTTATGATGTTGTCGGCGTTTTTATTAGGGTGTGGGAGCCCTTCAACTTTGCTCAGGGTAAATCCGCCGACTTTTGTAGCTGGAGAGAGGAACGTCGCTGGGCCAGGCGAGTTGCAGCTCATCTTGATATCCCCCTCCTAACTTTAGATTTGAGTCGAGAATACAAGAAGAGAGTAGTTGATTATTTTATCGCTGAATATAAAGCTGGACGAACTCCCAACCCCGATGTAATGTGCAACAAACACATCAAATTCGGCGTCTTCTATGATTGGGCCATGACCCACGGCGCCGACTTTGTTGCGACGGGGCATTACTCACAAATTTCTCAAGTACCGGTTTCCCGAGGTGAGTCCTCAAGTGAGCCCGAGGTCTCACCTCGAAAGGGGCTTGTTTTAAAAGTTTCAAAAGATCTAAACAAAGACCAAACTTATTTTCTCTGGAACCTCAAGTCTGAACAATTGCCTAAAATCTTGTTTCCTATCGGTAAATATACTAAGCCAGAAGTCCGCGCTTTAGCGAAAAAATTTAATTTACCTACCGCTCTGAAGAAAGATAGCCAAGGACTCTGTTTCGTCGGTGAGATTGATTTTAAAGATTTTCTTAAACGTGAGATAAAAGAAAAAAAAGGAAACATCTTAGACGAACAAGGAAAAGTTATTGGCTGTCATGATGGCGCAACCTTCTTCACCCTGGGAGAACGCCATGGCTTCGAAATCACAACCAAATCCCCAGATGAGAAGCCTTATTATATTATTGCCAAAGATGTGAAAAAGAATACACTTACTGTCTCAGATAAACCTTATTCGATAAGAGCCGAGAGATTAGAAGTTCAGCTAGAAAAAACCAATTGGATTTCTGACCCTCTTAAGCTGCCAGCCCTGCCTGCGCAGGCAGGTAAAAGCTGCCAGCTAGAATCTAGGGTTCGCTATCGCCAACCTCTCCAGAAATGCCGGATTAAAAATATCGATAGTAAAAAGGGAACAGCCCAAATCATTTTCGAGAAGCCCCAATTGGCTGTCCCCGGTCAATCACTTGTCCTCTACGACAAAGATATCTGCCTTGGTGGAGGAGTGATTGCCTAAAAATAAAAATTTTTATTTTCGGGACTTTTTTGGTAAGATTAGAGGCAATGACTTCTGAAGAAATCCGCCAGAAATTCCTAGATTTTTTTGAGAAAAAGGGACACAGAATTGTACCCTCAGCTTCACTGATCCCAAGCACTTACGGCGACGAAGGCACCCTCTTCACGACAGCGGGGATGCAACCAATGATTCCTTATCTTCTCGGTCAAGCCCACCCCAGAGGCCAAAGGATTGCTGATGTGCAAAAATGTGTCCGCACCAGCGACATTGATGATGTCGGTGACAACCGTCACAATACTTTCTTCGAGATGCTTGGCAATTGGTCGCTTGGCGACTATTTTAAAGCCGAATCTATCCCTTGGAGTTTTGATTTTCTAACCAACAAAGATTATGGTCTTGGGCTTGATCCAGCTAGATTCTACGTGACCGTTTTTAAAGGTTTACCTGCCAATGGCGGAGCAAGTATTCCTCGCGACGAAGAATCGATAAAAATCTGGCAAGAAGTTTTTGCTAAATACGGCCTCTCCAACGATGTAGCTGGCGACGATGAAATGTTGAGAGACGGTGTGAGAATTATTCCTCTTGGTGTGGACGATAATTTCTGGATTGCTGGCAACTCAGGACCTTGTGGGAGTGATACCGAAATTTTTTATGATGTTTACCCGGATGGAGTAGCCGGACGGGTTGATCCGGACAGCGCAGGCGTACGGGCAGGTCTTGAAGGCAAATTTAGCGATTTAGTAGATTCCTTCCGTCTAATCGAGGTTTGGAACAATGTCTTCATGGAGTTCAACAAGACGCCTGAAGGCCGTTATGAACCTCTCTCAGCGAAGAATGTGGACACCGGCATGGGGGTGGAAAGGACAACCGCCGTGGTCAATGGCAAAGATAATGTCTTCGAGACTGATCTCTTTCTTCCGATTTTAGACAAAATTAGGCAAACTTCGGCCAAACCAACAGAGAAAAGTGAGCGCATTGTCGCCGACCATGTGCGAACGGCCGTCTTCATGATTGCCGATGGGGTGACTCCCTCCAATACCGATCGTGGCTACATCTTGAGACGAATTATTCGCCGACTTGTCCGTCACGCCAACCAAATGCAATCGGCCGAAAATCTGATCACTCAATTAGCCGAGATCGTTATCAAGAAATATAAGAAAGTTTATCCCGAATTAGAGGAAAATCGAGAGAAAATTTTTGCCGAGTTAGAAAAAGAAGAAAATAAGTTCAAGCAGACTCTCGAGAAAGGCCTCAAAGAGTTTGAGAAAAATCAAGACCCCTTTGACCTCTATCAAACCTTCGGTTTTCCCATCGAACTGACTGAAGAATTGGCTAAAGAAAAGGGGATAATTATCGACCGCCAAAAATTCGACGAACAAATGAGCAAACATCAAGTCATTTCTAAAGCCGGATCAGAGCAAAAATTCAAAGGGGGATTAGCCGGGACGGGAGAAATGGAGATCAAGTATCATACCGCTACCCACCTACTTCTTGCTTCGCTTAGAAAAGTTTTGGGCGCCGATATCGTCCAGAAGGGGAGTAACATCACCAGTGAACGTTTGCGCTTCGACTTCAATTGGCCCGAGAAATTAACTCCCGAACAGATAAAAGCTGTTGAAGATTTAGTAAATCAGAAAATTGAAGAGAAAATTCCCGTTGAGATGCTCGAATTATCGAAAGACGAGGCGAAAAAAATTGTTACTGTTCTATCTTTCGATGAATCTAAATATGGCGAGACAGTTAAGGTGTATAAAATTAACGACCCGTCTGACCCAGCCGGGCAAGCTTTCTCCACAGAATTCTGTGGTGGCCCTCACGTTGAGAATACTGGCATCCTCGCTTCAATCGGCTCAGCGCAAGTGGCCAAATTCAAAATTACTAAAGAAGAAGCCATCTCCGCCGGCGTCCGCCGAATTAAAGCAGTTTTGGAATAAGATGGAAGAGACAAATCCAAAAATCGAACAGGAAACTGAAATCAGACTCGCAACGATAGAAGATATTGACCAAATCTTGGCTCTTCAGGAAAGGAATTTGGACAAGAATCTAACTCCCAAAGAAAAAGAATCTGGCGGTTTTATAATGATGGAAACATCACCAGAACTTCTTGCAAAAATTATTACCAATGAAGGATTGCCGATCGCAAGATCGAAGGGGAAAATCGTCGGTTATTATATGCCAATGTCACCCGAACAAGCTAAAGAAAGTGGTTTTTTTGACAAATTATTATCTTCAGTAGAAGCGCTAGAATTTAAAGGCAAACCTATCGCTCAATATAAATTTGCTGTTCTCGCACAAATTTGTATCGATAAGAACTTTCGAGGGCAAACAATTTTGCCAGCACTTTATGAGACCCTTACTAAAAAACTGGGCCTCAAATATGAAATTGGTATAGGCGAAATTAACGACGAAAACAAACGATCTCTAAGGGCCAACATCGAAAAAAATGGACTCACTGATATTGGAACAATCGAGGACGACAATGGTATTTGGCATATCGCGGTAAAAGAACTCCAGAAAAAATAAAATGTCCACAGTTGAAGAATTACAACAGGAAATAGAAAAGATTAAAGAACGTAACAAGCGCGTCGAAGCGGATAAAGCCTGGGAGACAAGTTGGGCAAGAAAATTTCTTATTTTAATTTTAACCTATCTCGTTGTCGTCATCTTTTTCTTCTTCGCCAACCTACCCGAGCCTTTTGTCAACGCGGTTGTCCCAACTCTTGGTTTTGTTTTATCTACCCTGACAATCCCACTTTTCAAGAAATGGTGGCTAAATAATTTCTTTAAGTAACCCAAAAACTTAACATCATTGACGACCGTCATGAATGTTAAGTTTTTGAAATTTTACTTTTTATCAGTTAGTTCTTGTCTTGTGAGTGTGGAAACTTGCAAATATCTCCACCAATCTCGATCAGTCCTAAATCTCTCTGGGTTTGATAATGGTTGTAACAAAAAATAAACAAGATAAACTCCAAAGGATACCAAAATTAGTATTGATACAACGATAGTTATCTTTAAAGTTTTCTTCATCATCATTTTATTTTACCATAATAAGGCTGGTGACGAAAGGATCATCCGAGGATTGCCCTTGGACTTCAATGCCATCTTTTTATCCCCAGATTAATTTATTTTTCCACTTATTTCTTAACACTTCTCTTTGATTACTGTTATAATATAACCAATGTTTTTCTCTTCTGCGAAAAAGGATGAGGGTCGGATTGTTAGCGTTATTGATATTGGTAGTGCTCGTGTGAGTGGAGCAATTATCAAACAGCAAGATCGAGAAGTCGTGAGTGTTTTGGCCGAATCAGACGAGAAGATTTCTTACCATGATCTGCCCGAATTTAACCATTTTTGGGAGCAGACCAAACTCGCTATCCAAACTTTACTCAAAGAATTACGGGCCAAAGCAGGAACTAATGAACCAGAAAAAATTTTTATCTTCCTCTCCTCGCCATTTTTCCAGTCCCAGACAAAGGTTGTTCGGGCAGATAATCCCAGCTCGACAAAGATCACCAAGGCTTATCTGGCCGATCTTGTCAAACAGGCCGACAAGGAGACAAAATTGGGCGAAGATATTGTTATCCTTGAAGATAAAGTGATGCAGACAAAACTCGACGGCTATGTCACCACTTGGCCAGTCGGACAAAGAGCCCAGGAAGTGGTCTTAAACCGTTTCTTAAGTTGGGCCGACAAAGATTTGCTTGTTAATTTGCGCGACCTGATGCGCGCCGAGTACGCCAAAGCACCGGTGATTTTTAGCACCTTTTCTTTTGCTACCTACGATATTTTTAAAGATTTTCTGCCCGAAAAAGATTTTATCCTGCTTGATGTTGGCAACGAAATCACTGACATTTTAATTATCAAGGATAATATCCTCGCTGAACATTTTTCCTTCCCTAAAGGCAAGAATTTCCTAGTTCGTAGTCTGGCAAAGGAGTTAGGAACAATACCGGCTGAAGCGGAGACTTCGCTTAATCTCCTGACTTCTGGCCAAGCCAACCAACAACTTAAAAATAGACTAAATTCAGTGATGGGGAAGGTGGAAGAGCTCTGGCAAGCAGATTTCAAACAAACTCTTACTTCAGCCCTTACCACAACTTTTCTGCCAGAGACCGTTTATCTTATTAGCGATGACCCGACTGACAGTCTCTTTGTCAATTTTATAAATCAGGCAGAACTTAGCGATGTTACCCTCAGCAACCACAAATTAGATACTATTTTTGTTGAAAAACTCCTGGCCAGTGGCCTCGCCCACCTCACGGGGAAGGCCCAGATACTTACCAACAGCTGGTTATTGGCGGAGGCCCTTTTCTGTGCTAAGCTTAAATAAGGACAATTAACTTTGTAAGCTTAATTTTTTATTATGCAAGACATCAATAAAACAAAAAGAAGTTTGCGAGATATCTTCCCAGAGTCTAATCATGAAGAGCAACACGAGGAGATCGTTACTAATTATTACCAACCAAATAGAAATATGGATATAAACAATAAATCAATGTTAAAAAGCTGGAGGAGCAAAATCGCTCTTGGATTAGTTTGTTTACTTGTCCTTGGTGGTATTGGTTACGGCTTAAGTAGTCAGTTTGCTCATGTCACCGTTAAGGTTACCCCCAAACAGGGTCGCTTATTAATTAGTAACACTTATGAGGCCACTCAAGGTGGTCAAACTGGTCTTAAGTTTGTTCTAGCTTCTAACCTTCAAGATGAGGCAACCCTATCTGTCACAACAACCGGCAAAGAAAATGTCCAAGAAAAAGCTCGTGGTCAAATAATTGTCTATAATAATTACAGCTCCAAGGTCCAAAATCTTGTAGCAACCACAAGGTTTCAAACGGCCGAAGGTTTAATTTTTCGAACACCAACCGCTATTTCTATTCCCGGGATGTCTAAGGACGCTAGCGGTAAAGATGTTCCTGGCCAATTAGAAGTAACGGTCGTTGCTGATAAAGCAGGAGATAATTACAATATTGGGCTCTCAGATTTTAGTATTCCTGGTTTCAAGGGAACAGACAAGGCCACTAGTATTTATGCCAAGTCTAAAACTGCCATGACCGGAGGTTTCATTGGTGAGAGGGGTAAGGTGTCAGAAGTAGATAAAGCTAAAGCTGAGACAGAATTGAAGAAAATCTTGATGACAAAGATTGCTCAGAAACTTAAGCCCCAGATTCCTGAAGACTATCTTCTCTTTGACGATGGAATAATCACCAATTTTACTCAAAGTATCCTCCCGACCCCGGAAGCACCAGACAAAGCAACTTTCAAAATGTCGGTTAATGCCACGGGAATTCTCTTCAACAAGGAGGAACTCAGCAAATATCTTGCCGCTCAGCAGGTTCCAGACTACGAAGATGAGCCCGTTTCCATCACCAACTGGCAAGAACTTAAATTTACCTTACAAAATAGAGATAATTTGAATATCAGCAACCTAGAAAAGATCAGCTTTAAGCTTGAGGGCAATGGCCACCTGGTTTGGTCCTTTGACGAAAAAAGCTTGAAAAATAAGCTTCGTTTGGCCACTAGTAAAAATTACAAAGACGTTTTTGACAAAAATTTCCCTACCATCCAAATGGCCACCGTCGTCTTCTCGCCACCATGGATAAGAACGGTCCCTTCCGACGAATCTAAGATAAAAGTCGAAACCAATATTACTCAACCATAAGACTCACCCCTTGACCCTTTACAAACGGACCTTACGGGGGTTGACTTATACCCAGTTAATTTGCTAGGATAAACAGGTCAGATTTGGCAATGGATAAAGCTGAAAAAAAAGAAACGATTAGCGGTATAGTTACCGAGGCTTTACCCAACACCCAATTTAGGGTCAATATTGGTACTGGAGAAGAAGTACTAGCTTATCTTGCTGGTAGAATGCGAATCCACAGAATCCGCGTCCTCGTGGGTGATAAAGTGGAGCTCGTTCTCGACGACTACGGCGGAAGAGGTAGGATAGTCAAACGCTTCTAATTCAGTCGATTTTTTATGAAAATTAGATCAACAATCAAAAAAAGATGTGCTAAGTGCAAAATGGTCAAACGCCGTGGCCATCTTTATATTATTTGCCCTAATAAGCCACGCCACAAGCAAAAACAAGCCTAGCCATGCGTATTGTAGGTATTAACATTCCCGATAATAAGCGCTTGGAGTATGCCCTAACAGCAATTTATGGCGTAGGTCTTGTTCGTTCAAGAAAAATCCTCGCTGAAGCGAAAGTTAATGCTTCAAAAAAAAGCGCAGATCTTAAGCCTGAAGAGGAAAACAAAATCCGCAAGGCCCTTGAAAAGTATAAGATTGAAGGCGATCTTAAGCGAGAAATTTCTGGCAATATTAAACGTCTAAAAGATATTAAAAGCTATCGCGGATCAAGACACACACGAAGTCTCCCCTCAAGAGGCCAGCGTACTAAGACCAATTCCCGCACTCGCCGTGGTAATGTAAGGAAGACGATGGGTTCAGGAAAGCGTAAAGTTGAGAAGAAATAGCAAATAAAATGGGAAAGAAAAGAATTATAAAGAAATCAGGGCAAACTTCTTCCGGCAAAACAGCCGGGAGTTCTCGCGTACCCAAAAAGAAACTCGAACGAGCCACTCTTCACATTGAGGCAACTTACAACAATACTAAATTGAACTTAACCGACGGTTCTGGTGGGGCCCTTGTTTGGTCTTCAAGCGGGTCTCTTGGTTATTCTGGTTCCAAAAAGGGAACTCCGTTTGCGGCTAGTAAGGTTGGAGAATTGATTGCCGAGAAAGCTATGGCCATGGGAGTTAAAGAAATTGATGTCATCATCCGCGGAGTTGGAGCCGGACGAGAAGGGGCCATGCGCGCCATTGCGGCCAAAGGGGTTAATATTTTATCAATCAAGGATAAGACGCCAGTACCTTTCAATGGACCTAAGGCGCCTAAGCCGAGACGAGTATAAAAAATTATGAAATTAGGACCAAAATTTAAAATTTGTCGTCGTGTTGGAGATCAAGTGTTTGGTAAATGCCAGGGACCGAGATTTGCTATTTCGGGAACCGACAAAGTCCGACGTGGAGGTAAGCACCCGAAGCGAGCTCCTTCTGAATACTCACTTCAGCTCCAAGAGAAACAGAAAGCCCGTTACACTTACGGATTAACAGAAAAACAATTTAGCAATTATGTCCAAACCATCCGCACTAAACGAGGAAGTGATCACGTCGACCTCCTTTTCAAAAAACTTGAGTCTCGTCTTGATAACATTGTCTATCGTCTTGGCTTAACTACCTCTCGCCAAGCTTCCCGCCAGGCTGTCTCTCATGGACACTTCCTTGTCAACAACAAGAAGGTCCGCGTCCCGTCAATCCTATTAAAAGCTGGGGATACTGTAAAAATTCGCCCGGCTAGTCAAAACAAAGGAATTTTTGCCAATCTCGGCGAAAAAGTTCGGGGTCATCAGACTCCGGAGTGGCTCTCGTTTGATGTCGAAACCTCAACCGGCGCTGTCAAAGGCGAACCAGTTAGGGGTCAAAACGAGGCAAGTATCGATTTTAGTTCAATTTTAGAGTTCTATAGTCGTTAGAAAAGTTTATCCATATTACCAATAGGTCATTTATTTGAATAAACATTTATGATAAATTCCAATATTATTTTTCCATCTAAGCCTCGTGTCGTTAGCGAAACTGCCACCAGCGGTGTTTATGAGATAGAGGGTTTCTACCCCGGCTATGGTCACACCCTAGGCAATTCTTTGCGCCGAATTATTCTTTCCTCTTTGCCTGGCTGGGCCATCACTTCACTCAAAATTGAGGGGGTCAATCACGAGTTTTCATCTATTGCTGGGGTTAAAGAAGACGCAATCAACGTCATCCTAAATTTAAAAAAAATTAGATTCCAGGTTGTTGGCGACGAGAGTCAGGTTGTTAAATTCCATTTTAAAGGAGGCAAAGAGGCAACCGCTCGTGATCTCCAAGTTCCAGGCCAAGTTAAGGTTATTAATCCCGATCAATACATTGCCAGCCTTACTGACAAAAATATAACTCTCGAAGGAGAATTCACTATCGAGAAAGGTATCGGATATATTCCCAGCGAAAACCTAAAGAAGGATAAGGTGGAGATTGGAGCCATCGTTCTCGATGCTGCTTTCACCCCTATTAAGAAAGCCAATTACGAGGTTGAGAACATGCGCGTTGGTGATCGTACTGACTTCAACAAATTAATTCTTCACATCGAAACTGACGGGACCGTCTCTCCACGAGAAGCCCTCGAGAGAAGTATCTATATTATGATTGAACAGCTCAAAGCTATTGTCGGCTTTAAAGAAGAAGTTGAGAACGAGAAACCCAAGAAAACCGAGGTTGACGATACCGAACGTGAAGAAGAGACTGATGCCCTTAAAACCAAAATCGAGGACCTTGGGCTCTCTGTCCGAACCCAAAAGGCTCTGGCCAATGCCAGTATTAGAACAGTTGGCGGCTTAGGACGAAAGAGGGAGTCCGATGTCAAAGAGATCGAAGGTTTGGGTGAAAAAGGTTTACAAGAAATCAAAAAAGTGTTAGAAGATTATGGTCTAAGCCTCAAATAAATTATTATGCGTCACCAAGTAAAAGGCCGAAAATTCAACCGCGTTAAGAAAGTCCGCACCGCTTTAGTGCGTTCTTTGGCAAGCAATCTAATTTTAAGAGAAAAAATCACAACGACTGAACCTAAGGCCAAAGAAATCCGCCCTTACGTGGAGAAATTGGTGACCAAAGCAAAAAAAGATACCCTTGCCAATCGCCGAACTGTTATTGAGAAAATTGGTCAAGACAAAAAGGTTATCGTTAAATTGTTTGCCGAATTAGGTCCTCGTTTCAACGAGCGACATGGTGGCTATACCCGTATTACCAAACTTGGACGACGCATCAGTGATGGCAGTCCAATGGCTGTAATCGAATTTGTTTAATATGAATACCCAAACAGAAAAAAAGGAATATACTATTGACGCTACCGGACAAGCCCTGGGCCGAGTTGCCACTCAAGCGGCTAATGCTTTGCGCGGTAAAGACACAACCAGTTTTGCCAAGAACATTGCCCCCCAAGTTATCGTTAAGGTCATCAATGCCAGCAAGCTCAAGGTTACCCAGAAGAAAATGGATGACAAGATCTATACTCATTATACTGGCCACCCAAGCGGTTTGCGCAGAACACCTTTATCCCGTCTTGTAGAAAAAAAGGGGTGGGCTGAACCAATCAAGAAAGCTGTTTACGGAATGCTCCCGGCTAATCGTTTGCGCGCAGTAATGATAAAGAATTTAATAATTACCGAATAGTTAATAAATATGACAACCGCTACTAAAGAAAGATATTTTGAAGGAGTTGGGCGACGCAAGACAGCGTCAGCTCGTGTTCGCATTACCAAAGCGAACAAAGATAGTTTTGAGATTAATGACAAAACTCTCGATGCCTATTTCCCAACTGTTGAAATGCGCGAACGAGTTAAGAAGGCTCTGGCCAAAATTGGCGAACACGGCTCTTTCGCCGTCACCGTCCACTCAATAGGAGGTGGCATCAGTGGCCAGACCGACGCCGTTATCATGGGTCTTGGTCGCGCCATTGTTACCATGAAGCCAGAGGTTAAGCCAGAGATGAAGAAAGAGGGGATGATGACCCGTGACGCCCGTGCCAAAGAACGTCGCAAATTTGGCCTTAAAAAGGCTCGTAAGGCTCCTCAGTGGTCTAAACGTTAACTATCCTTGTGCTTCAAAATCGCCTAGTCTGTTTGTCAGCCGGGCGATTTTGGTATTTGTGATTGTGCGAGACCCGCCTGCCTAGGCATTTCGGGCAGGTTGGATATCGCACAATAAAGGTTTTTATGGTAAGATATCCACAACATGAGAGAAAAGCCGACGGAGGACTATATTTACCACATCTACAACCGCGGGGTAGATAAACGGGAGATATTTAGTTGCGACAATGATAGGCGTCGTTTTTTGGCTTGTCTTTATTATTTTAACGACGTCAATCAAACAAAAAATATTGATCGTTTGTGCGATATCCAATCTCGCACAAAAACAGAAGATCAACGAGAAAAACTTGTAGAGATCCTGGCTTTTGTTTTAATGCCTAACCATTACCACCTCCTAATTAAACCGTTGGTCAAAGACGGGGCTTCGGAATTTATGAAAAAAATCGGGATTGGCTATACTCACTATTTCAATATTAAAAACGAAAGATCAGGAACTTTGTTCCAAGGTAAATACAAATTTGTTAGAATTGAAAACGAAGAACAATTAAATTATATTCCTTTTTACATCCATTTTAATCCTGCCGAACTTATTGAAGCCCGCTGGAAAGAAAAAGAAATTGTAGACAAAAGTCGTCTTTTAGACTTCTTAAAATCATACGAATGGTCGAGTCTTCGCGATTACTTAGGCTACAACAATTTTGCCAGCATTATAGACAAAGATCAACTAATTGACTACCTCAGATCACCCCAAGAACTTGAAAAAGAAATAGGTGAATGGTTAAAAGAAGCCAGCTCTATAAACTATACAAATCTGTGGATAGAATAGCTAAAATATCCTTATTGTGCGAGATTGGATATCGCACATATTGATTAAAATAATATTTTTGTTATTATCAAGAATAAGAAAAGTCAACAATTCTTAAAAATCACTAAAATATGGCTAAAAATATAACTAAAGACGAAGAGGATTTTGATTTTGTAGAAAATACCGAGGATAGAGCCCCAGAAGCGGTCGAAATGAGTGAAAAATTAAAAAAGGTAAAAGAAGAGCTTAAAACCTGCCAGAGTGAACGCTCAGAATACCTAGACGGCTGGCAACGATCCAAGGCTGATTACTTAAACCTCAGAAAAGAAAACGAGACGAATCGGCACGAAATTGGCAAATGGGCCAAAGAAGGGGTCCTCTCAGACCTCTTCGCTATCGCGGACAGTTTCGAAATGGCCTTCGGTAACAAAGAAGCCTGGGAACAGGCTCCAGAGAACTGGCGGAAAGGAATTGAATACATTTACAACCAACTGCAAACCATCTTCCGTGACCATGGGGTCGAAGAAATAAATCCCAGCCCTGGCGATAAGTTTGATCCCACCGAGCAAGAACCGCTAGGAACAATTGAGACTAAAAAAGAAGCGGAGGATGACGAGATTTCTGAGATTATTAAAAAAGGCTACAAATTACATGGAAAAATTGTTCGTCCGGCTAGTGTAAAAGTTAAACATTACAAGAATTAAGATAAAAAACAATATGGCAAAAATTTTAGGAATTGATCTAGGTACAGCAAACTCAGCGATGGCTGTTGTTGAGGGCGGTTCTCCTCGTATCGTCGAAAACGTCGAGGGTATGCGCACGACCCCATCGATTGTGGCAACTTCTAAAGCGGGTGAGCGCTTAGTGGGTCAATTGGCTAAACGCCAAGCTATCACTAACCCAAAGAACACAATTTTTGGTGTGAAGCGCTTAATGGGTCACAAATTCAACGATCCCAATATCCAAAAAGATAAGGGGCTTGTTTCCTTCACCATGGAGCAGTCATCAGACGGTGGTGTCCAGGTCAAAATGGGAGACAAAAACTTCCGACCAGAAGAAATCTCGGCTCAAATTCTCCAAAAATTAAAACACGATGCTGAGGCCAAGCTTGGGGAAAAGATTGAAGAGGCTGTTATCACGGTGCCCGCCTACTTCGACGACTCTCAACGCAAGGCAACAAAAGATGCTGGCGAAATTGCCGGCTTTAAGGTTCGTCGAATTATCAACGAACCGACAGCCGCCGCTTTGGCTTATGGTCTTGATAAGAAAAAAGACGAAAAGGTTGTTGTCTACGATTTTGGCGGAGGAACTTTCGACGTCTCAGTTCTCGAAATCATTGGGGGCGAGGAGGAGCAAAGTATCTCCGTTAAATCTACCGATGGTGACTCACATATGGGTGGAGAAGACATTGATCAAAAAATCATTGCCTGGATTGGTAATGAGTTCAAAAAGCAAAATGGTATTGATATCACCAAAGACGAACTCGCCCTTCAACGCTTGAAAGAAGCCGCCGAGAAAGCCAAACATGAACTCTCAACAATGAATCAAACCGAGATCAACATCCCATTTATTACCTCCGATGCCTCTGGCCCTGTCCACCTCAATATGAGCATGACTCGGGCAACATTAGAGGATCTTGCCCGTGAGTTTATCGATAAGTCGATTGAGATCACCAAGCGTGCTATGACAGCCTCTGGGCTCGCAGTAGGCGATATTAATGAGATTATCATGGTTGGGGGCCAGACTCGTATGCCGGCGATACAAGAAGCCGTAAAAACCCTCTTCGGCAAAGAGCCAAACCGTTCAATTAACCCCGACGAGGTCGTAGCTATTGGAGCGGCCATCCAAGGAGGAATTTTTGCCGGAGACGTAAAAGATGTCCTGCTCCTCGATGTCACCCCACTTTCTCTCGGTATCGAAACAATGGGTGGAGTTGCTACAAAAATTATTGAACGCAACACGACAATCCCTACCTCGCGGTCACAAATTTTCTCGACCGCCGCCGACAATCAAACATCTGTTGAAATTCATATCGTCCAAGGCGAACGAGAACTAGTAACTGATAACAAAACACTTGGCCGCTTCATCTTAGACGGCATCCCGCCATCACCAAGGGGTTTGCCTCAGGTTGAAGTTACCTTCGACCTTGATGCCAACGGTATATTGTCGGTCAAAGCTAAGGATAAAGCGACAAACAAAGAACAATCAATTCGCATTGAAGCCAAGACTAGTCTTTCTAAAGAAGATATTGAAAAGATGAAAAAAGATGCCGAACTTCACGCCGAAGAAGACAAGAAAAAGCGCGAGGTAATTGAAACTCGCAACATGGCTGATCAATTAATTTATACTGCCGAAAAAAGTTTGAAAGATGCCGATGGCGTACCCGAAGGTGAGAAAAAAGTTCCCGAAGAAATCAAAAGGGGAGTCGAAGACAAAATTACTGCTCTCAAGGGCGTAAAGGATGGCGAGGATATTGAGGCGATTAAAACAGCGACCGCCGCCCTCTCTGCCGAAATGCAAAAAATTGGAGAAGCATTAATGAAGGCCCAATCCGCCCCCGCTTCCGCCGAAGGCTCCAGCGAGGCGAAGCCCGCTGACAATGCCAGCCCTTCCGACTCCGACGAAGGTAATGTAAGAGACGCAGAAACAAAATCATAGCTTTCGAGGTTGGATCTCGCATACCTGCCCCTCATAGCTTTAGCGAAGTGGGGGCCAGATCCAACCTCGAAACCAAAAGCCGTGGCGCGCAAGCGCGCCACGGCTGGACACTAAACATGTTGGCATCATTTCCCGACGTCAACCAATTTGGCAGGGAGAAAATAGTATCTTTCCCCGGAATAAACATCAATTAAAACGAGCTTGGTTCCGGACAAAGTGCAGGTTCTGCCAATGGAAGCCGGCCCCAATTTCTCAATCTTTTCGGCCACTCTCCTGGGGAGAGACCTCAGACTTCTAGAAGGTTGGAAAGTCTTATCCGGGTGGCAAAATACGACGATTTTCTCAATCATGTCTCGAGGAATCCCATTAAAGGCAACGGGGTGGTTTTCCCCACCAGGGACACCAAGATCAAGGCCATTCTGCTTAGCCTTGCCTCTCATTAAAGACAAGGGACACTGACGAGGAGTCTTCTTTTTCGCTCTAGGAAACGAAGGTATAACCATTTCTTTTCTCCTTTCTATGGTGTACTGGTGTACTCTCTTTAAACTCCTCTTTAATTATACTCTTTAAACTGTATTCTGTCAAACATAACCCTTGCCCCTAGCAAAAAACATAGTATAATATAAGGATACATGGTCCCGTTAGAAATTTTACTATCTAGAAATACGGGGGTAAATATTACGATTATTGATAAATATAAAAGGTCTGAAATTACTTATAAATTAATGAATTTCTAACGGGATGGCCAAAGACTATTACAAAACATTGGGCGTGGAAAAAAAGGCCTCTAAGGAAGAGGTGAAAAAAGCTTTTCATAAACTTGCCCATAAATACCACCCCGACAAGCAGGGCGGTGATGAAGCGAAATTTAAAGAAATTAACGAAGCTTATCAGATCCTCTCTGACGATACTAAGCGCGCACAGTATGATCAGTTCGGAAGTGATTTTGCTAGCGGCAATCACGGAGGCGGTACTAACCATGGACCGAATGGTGCGTGGGGTGGTTTTGATTTTTCTGGTTTCCAAAATGCGGGGAATGGTGGCTTCGAATTCGACTTAGGCGATATCTTCGGCGAAATGTTCAACGGTGGTGGCGGGCGTAGCCGGGTCAAAAGAGGAAGAGACATATCAGTAGATATCCAAATCAGTTTCAAAGAGGCCATTTTTGGCACTGAGAGAAATATTTTAATTAATAAAGTCAGTCAATGTGACAACTGTCATGGCTCTGGAGCCGAAGCTGGCTCTCAGATGAAAAAATGTGCCACTTGTGACGGGAAAGGGAAGGTCAATGAGACTCGACGCTCAATCTTCGGCGTATTCCAATCAACCCATGAATGTAGCGACTGCCTTGGCCGTGGTGAAATACCTGAGAAAAAATGCCAGCCCTGTCACGGGGCCGGAATTCTGAACAAACAAGAGAGCATCGAGGTCAAAGTTCCGGCAGGAATCGATGCGGGGGAGATGATACGTCTTACCGGTCAAGGCGAAGCGGTGGCTGGCGGACAGACTGGAGACTTATATATAAAAGTTCATGTCGATAAAGACAAAACTTGGAGGCGCAACGGCAACGATCTCGTCACCGATATCAAAATCAAATTAACCGAGGCCCTGCTCGGCACTGACTATAAATTAGAAACTCCCGATGGACAACTAACTTTGAAGGTGCCAGCTGGGCTCACCTATGGCGAAATTTTACGGGTAAAGGCTAAGGGTGTACCCATTCGAGGAACAAGCCGAAGAGGCGACCTCCTCATCCGGGTCACTTTCCCAACCCCGGCGAAACTTTCTAAGAAAGCCCGTGAGGCGATCGAAAATCTGCAATCCGAAGGATTATAATAAATGGAAAATTGGATAAAATTTAGAAACAAAATTATTCGTTGGAAATACCGCTGGGTGTTGAAACCGATTTTTTTTCACTTTGACCCAGAGAATGTTCATGACTGGTTCATAAGTATCGGGAAATTCTTGGGCTCGATATCAGCCACCCGGTGGCTAACAAAAATCTTGTTTTTTTATGAGAACCCAGTTCTCGAGCAAGAAATTCTCGGGATCAAATTTAAAAATCCGTTAGGACTCGCGGCCGGCTTTGATAAAAATGGCGAGATGACAAAAATTATGCCGTCAGTCGGTTTCGGTTTTACCGAAATTGGTTCGGTCACAGGCCAACCTTGTGCGGGAAACGAGAGACCGCGACTTTGGCGTCTGCCAAAGTCGCGGAGCCTCATTGTCTACTATGGATTAAAAAATAATGGAGCAGAAGAGGTGGCCAAGAGATTAGGAAGCCTCCTCCGCTCAAATTTCCCCGTGGGCGTTAGCCTGGCCAAGACCAACGACCAACAAACGATCACGACCGAAGAAGGAGTGTCTGACTATCTCTTCGCGTATCAAAAATTTATCGAAGCTGGGGTTGGCGATTATTATACCATCAACATCAGTTGCCCCAACACTTTTGGCGGAGAGCCATTTGTTGAACCAGAGCGTCTTACTTTATTACTCTCCGCCCTTGCCCGAGGACTAGCCTCGGGCAAGGCTAAACCTCTTTTTCTTAAATTACCACCAGACTTAAGCGAAGAAAAATTAGATGAAATTATCAAAATAGCTCAAGAATATAAAGTTAACGGCTTTATCTGCACTAATTTAACCAAGGATAGAACCCTCCCCAACTTCCAAGCAAAAATCAAGGACGTTCTGCCCACCGATAAAGGTGGCCTCTCCGGCAAGATCGTCGAAGAGTTGGCTAATATGCAAATCAAATATATTTACAACAAAATTAAGCTTCTCCCCGAAACAGAACGACCAATTATCATCGGTTGCGGGGGAATCGCAAGCGCCGAGGACGCTTATACCAAAATAAAAGCTGGCGCTTCTCTTCTCCAACTCATCACCGGCATGATTTTCGAAGGACCCCAGCTAATCAGCGAGATCAATCAAGGCTTAGTTGAGTTACTCCAAAAAGATGGTTATAAAAATATAAGTGAAGCCGTCGGCAGGGGAACTTAGAAATTGGACTTCATAAGTGATACCTTTAGTTAATTCGCCTCTATTCTATAATATTTCTTCTTCCCAACACGAAGAAGCACTGTCCAATCTGATTTTTTCACCACAAGATTTAAATCCTTTACTGGTTCGAGATCAAGATAAATACCGCCAGATGATATTAACTCACGAACTTTCCTTTTGGAATTGAGATCACTTATTCCTGTACTAACAAGAAAATCAACAATATTCAAGCCTCCCAAAGGAAGAGAGACCTTAATTGGAGGTAAATAATTAATACCGGCACCTCTCAAGCTGAACAATTCATAAGAAAGACGTTTGGCTTCTTCAGCTTCTTCTTCTCCATGGACAAACTTCGTGACCTCATAAGCTAAGATGTCTTTAGCTTCTGTAATTTCAGAACCACTCAGCTTATCAAGCTCGGCAATTTCTTCAAGTGAGAGAAAAGTAAAAATTTTCAAGAAACGGCCAACATCCTTATCGTCAACATTAACCCAGTATTGATAGAAATCGAAAGGGGAAGTCTTCTTGGCATCGAGCCAAACAGCTCCGGCTTCAGACTTACCCATCTTCTTACCATCCGAACGCTCGATCAAAGGAATGGTAAAAGCATAAGCTTCGGTCTGGCGCTCTCGACGAACAAGCTCCACCCCAGCCAGAATATTGCCCCATTGATCACTCCCACCAATTTGCAGACGACAACCTTCGGTATCAAAAAGATGAAGATAGTCTATCGCCTGAAGAATCAGGTAATTAAACTCAAGAAAAGTAAGACCATATTCTTTCTCTAGGCGTTCACGATAGGTCTCACTTTTGACCATCTCGTTAACCTTAAAAAGGGGGCCGTAATTACGCAAAAATTCTAGATAATTAAATTTCTTGAGCCAGTCAAAATTGTTAACAAAAAGAAGTTCTTGATCTCCCAGAATTTTTCCAATTTGTTTTTTAATAGACTGAAGGTTCCGCTCGACATCGGCTTCACCAAGCATTTTTCTGGTTTCTATTTTTCCACTCGGATCGCCGATTAGACCCGTCGCTCCACCCATTAAAAAAATCGGCTTGTGCCCCGCTCCCGCAAGGCGAGTCATTGTAACAATTAGCGCCAAACTCCCAATATGCAAACTATCCGCCGAAGGATCAAAGCCGGCAAAGAAAGCCATTTTCTCTCTCGCCAAAATTTCTCCTAATTTACCGTCATGCGTCTCTTGCGCAACGAGCCCGCGAGCTTTAAGTTCTTCGATTATATTTGTCATATTAATTACTATAATTCTAGCACAACTATTAAACTAGAGGGAAGATTTTTTGAAATCGTCCATAACAGAACCCAAAATAGCTAAAAAAGTTGGTAAATCTTTAGTCCCCGGGACAGTAATGCGGACATAACCCTTAAGCCAACGAGGGGCATCGGGATAATGGGTCAAGTCCTTGACCCAAACACCTTTCCCTTTTAGCCTAGAAACAAGCTCTTCTTGTCGATAGAATTTAGCCGTAACGAAATTTGTCTCACTAGGCAAAACCAAAACCTTACGTTCATTCAAAAATTTAATGAGCCCAGAACGAGCTTCTTTGATATCATCAACGTACCTATTTATTTGCTCGCGACCAGAAAAAACTTTTGAGACAATAGAGATTGAGGCCTTGTTTACATTATAGATATCACCACGCATCTCCTCAATTTTCTGAGCCAGCTTCTCATTTGAGACAGTAAATCCAAGCTTCAAACCGCTTAGACCAACCTTAGAAAAAGACCGAAGAATAATAAGATTTTTATGTTTATTGATTAACTGGACAACGCTTTTGCCCCAAAATTCCGAGTAGACTTCGTCGACAACGACATAAGCCCCTTTTGACTTAGCTGCCTTTATTATAATTTCTAATTCGTTAGAGCTAGCGACAGAACCAAGAGGATTATGAGGGTTAACCAAATAAACTAATTTTGTTTTAACATCAAGAGCAGAGAGAATTCTTGTGACTGGTAAATGTAGATTTTCGCCATACTTAATTTTCTTAAAGGTGATCCGACGATATTTCTCAAACTTAGGATAGAAAGCAAAGGTAGGGACAGGAATAACAACTGACTCATCCTCGCGAACT
Source organism: uncultured Candidatus Saccharibacteria bacterium (assembly GCA_964639285.1). GTDB lineage: Bacteria > Patescibacteriota > Minisyncoccia > Phycocordibacterales > XYD1-FULL-46-19 > CAIPHT01. The sequence goes on along the minus strand of CAZXCI010000001.1, from coordinate 226,116 downwards.
AAGAAATTAAAAAGGGTATCAAGGGCATGATAAGTCCCATTCATAAAAACTAGATTTTCTGACAAAACACCAAGACGCTTAGCTGTATTTTTTTGAAGAGTAGCAAGGTCTGACTTTCGAGCATATTGGTGCCAATCACTAGGGTCCAATATTCCTCCAAGCATTTTCTTGTTAATAAAACTCCGCTGGCCCTCGTTTAGGTCAAGCCTGAACTCTTTCTTATTTTTAGGCATTAAGCTATTATATCATCAGTCTGGAGCCAGGCATAGTCCAGACACTTTACTTTATTTTTTCTTTGTGGTATACTGTAACGGTATTAGAATATATGCAAGAGGCAAACAAAGAAGTAGAAAAAATGAGTGCCCTTATCTCGTCCAGAACAAGTAATTTTTGGATGAGAGAAAGAGAGGTTCGAGCCTTAAGCCTTTTTCATCGTGCCGCCGAAAAAGTCCCTGCTTATAAAAAATTTTTGGCCCGACACAAAATCAACCATAAAAAAATAAAAACTTGGAACGATTTCCAAAAAGTCCCCGTTATAAATAAGAAGAATTATCTTCGTTACTATCCTTACCGCGAACTCTTCTGGAACGGAGAACCCCAAAAAAACTCTACTTATACCTCAACCACCGGTTCGACAGGTGAACCTTTTTATTTCCCTCGCGAAGCAAAGCTTGACTGGCAAGGCTCTATTATCCACGAACGTTTTTTGGACAGTTTTTCCTCCGCCAAGGAGTCTACTCTTGTTATCATAGCTTTTGGCATGGGGGTTTGGATTGGAGGACTTATTACCTTTAGCGGTTATGAAATGACTCGGGATAGAACAAAAAATAAAATTTCTATCATCACTCCAGGATTAAATAAAAAGGAAATCTTTAGTGCCTTTAGTAAGTTGTCGCCACTATTTGACCAGACAATTATCTGCGGCTACCCTCCATTTGTTAAAGATGTAATTGACGAAGCAATTGCCAACGGGATTAATTTGAAGAAACTAAAAATTAAATTTTCTTTCGCCGCAGAATCTTTCACCGAGAGTTTCCGTGATTATTTGGCCGAACACGTTGGCCTCAACAACAAGTACCGCGAAACCATTAACATCTATGGCAGCGCAGATATCGGCGCAATGGCTTCAGAAACTCCACTTTCAATCCTCGCAAGAGAGAAGGCAATTAAAAATAAGAAGCTCTTTGGAGAAATTTTTGGCAATATCGAAAAAACCCCGACCTTCACCCAATTCAACCCATCCTTCATAAGCTTTGATGAGGATCAAGGAGAAATAATACTGACCGGAGATAATACTATCCCCCTTGTTCGTTATGCCATCGGCGACAACGGCGGAGTAATAAGCTTTGCTGATTTAAAAGAGAAATTCAAAAATAATGGTCTTGATATAAAAAAGGAAATGAGCAAGGCTGGGATTGCAGATCAAAAAAACGAGCTACCTTTCGTCTATGTCTATGAGCGCAAAGATCTATCTACTACTCTTTATGGCCTAAATATTTTCCCAGAATTTATCAAAGATGGACTCCTCCAAACAGAAAGCTCCAAGTTTTGCACGGGCAAGATGGCGATGTGTACAAAATTCGATAAACATCAAAACCAATATCTCGAAATCAACGTCGAGATGAAAAAAGGGGTTAAAGCCAGCCCCAAGCTTCGTTACAAGGTCCAGAGAGCAATTCTCGAAGGTTTACTTAAAAAAAGTTCCGAGTACCGAGAACTTTATCGCTTCATCGGCAAGCGAGCCTTACCTAAGGTTGTCTTATGGCCAGCTGAGGATGTTACTTTCTTTCAGCCGGGGATTAAACAAAAGTGGGTAATTAAAGAGTCTCACGATTAACAGAATAGAGGAAAAAAGCTATAATTCTCTGATGGAAGCAAGATTAGATAAAATGCGTAATCAATTGGTCCAAGAGAAGGACTTATTTTTTGGTCTAACTAATATCGAAGAGAAAATTAAATTTTTACTACGTTATACTATTTTAGCTCCCTCAACCCATAATACTCAGCCTTGGTTATTCAAAGTACAAAAAAATATTTGTTCCGTTTATTTTGATCCTCAACTTAAACTGAAGTATGCCGACCCTAAAAGCCGTGATCTATACATCAGTATCGGCTGCGCAATTGAAAACCTCGTCATTGCCGCCAAGTATTATGGCCAAAAAACAGAAATCATTTATTCTGCTGACGACAATGTGGGTAATTTGATTGCGACAGTTTCATTTGAAGACGAGGAAGACAAGAAAGATTTGTCATCACTCATTAAAACAATTCTACATCGCACCAACGCCCGTGGGCCTTTCATTAGAGAAAAAATTGATCAGTCTTACATTGCAAAACTTAAAGATTTAATCAGTCGCTGGTCCGAAGATGGAATTAACGTTAAGATTATTACCACCCCCGCCGAAATTGAAAAGATTGCCAGTTTAACTCAGCAAGGAATGCGTTTGGCCCACTCCGACAAAAACTTTAGGCGAGAAATGTCCAGATGGATTATCAGTAACTATAGTCGAAGAAATGATGGAATGATCGGCTATTCAATGAATATGCCCGGACCGATATCTCTTTTTGTATCAAAAGTAATTCGATTTTTCAACATGGGCCCAATTATGGGCAAAATTAATTACTTGAGCGTCTCAACTTCACCCTTTGTTTTTATTTTTACTGCACCGAAGCCACGAGCCGAAACTTGGATCAAGCTGGGCCGGTTAATTGAACGTCTAATGCTCGAATTACAAAATGATGGTTATAACACTTCGATTTATCTTGCCTCCATTGAAATCGGTAATTTCTATCAAGAAGTTAAGAAGATTATTGGATCTCAGGACGACCCTCAATTCGTTTTTGCCGCAGGTCGAATGGACAAGCAATTTCGAACCACCCCACGACATAAATTAAAAGACAAATTATTAATTTAATTACTCAATAATTATGAACTCTCAATTAATTGATTATCTCAAGGCTAAAACTCGTCATTCTCAGCCTAATAGTAAGCCACAAATTTTTAAACTAACAGATCCCGCGGACCAAGCAAAATTGTTAACAATGTTTGAGCAGGGTAGCATAAAAGAGGTTGTTGATAATTACGGAGAACAAAGTGGAGAGTTAGCTTTAGTGAATAATCCCACTCTAATTTTAGATAAAATGGCCAACTCATCAGTTAAAGAAGGGGCTAGCCAGATTGAAGATGGCAACTGGATATACTACCCATGGAACGAAAAATTGATACATGCCCTGCCTAAGGATGACTACGAATTACTTCGTCTCTCTCGCAATAATAGTTTTGTTTCTAGTGCTGAACAAAATGCAATAAAAAAACTAACAATTGGCATAGCTGGTCTAAATGTTGGTAACCCCGGAGCTATCTGTCTAGCGCAAGAGGGCTTCGAGAACTTGAAGTTAGCCGATCTCGATATTCTTTCTCTCTCCAACCTTAATCGTTTTCGCGCAGGCCTTTCTGATGTTGAACTAGATAAAACGACGATCACCGCCCGCGAAATTTACGAAATTAATCCCTACGTCAATCTCGAACTTTATGACCAAGGTATCCAACCAGATAACTTGGACAAATTCCTGACTGACTCCAAAATTGATCTGCTGATTGAAGAAATGGACAACCTCAAGCTTAAAATTGCCATCCGAGAAAAAGCAAGGGGGCTCAAAATTCCCGTCTTAATGGTCACTGGCAATGGCTCTAACATCATCATCGATGTCGAACGCTACGATTTAGATAATTCTATCACTCTCCTAAATGGGAAACTTAAGCAAGAGGTAATCGATCGCATCGCTCAAGTTGGACCAACAACCGACTTTCGTGAGAAGATGGCCCTGGCTCGCGATTTTATGGGAAGCGAGAATCTAGTTAAAGAATTACGCGAATCCTTCGACCGCGTCGGTGTCGATCTCGCCGGTATCCCACAACTAGCCGAAGCCACTTTCCTGCGTGGGGCTACCCTAGCTTACTTCGCCCGAAAAATCTTAATCTCTGAAGATATGCCGACCGGGCGTTATCGTTTGGAACTTGACCAAATAAGAGAGAGTCTTTGTTAGATCAATCTTTTTGATACTCCTTTTCGCTAAAACCAACACGTCTTGCTTCTTTCCAGGCTAAATCGAAAATTGTTTTCATTGCTTCCGCCATGTCTCTACTCTCGATAATAAAAGAGATACCTTTTTGTTTATTTGATATATATCCAATTTTATCGTCAAAAATAGCAATGTCCGCGGAAAATTTGTAATCTTTAGCAGAAATTAGAGCTAATTCGTCAAAGTTTTTAGGAGATTTAGAAATTAGCATTTTAGCGATTTCGCCATCAGGATGAATCCCCATCATTTTTATACCCTTTTCAAATCTTTTTACTGTATAGCCAATCATCAGCTCAGAGACTTGTTCACTTGAAGAGAGAACACGAATCTTCTTTTCTTTGCTTCCTAGGGTACAGCTTAAGGCATTCATAATTCCTTTTTCACCTTCGTAGACCATAACCCTGGGTTTCTGTTTAGTATCCTTATGAAGAGCCTTCAATTCTGGCACGATATCAGCAATTTTGTTCTTAATATTCTCTTGTTTTTGAGCAAGATTCTCGGCAGAGTAGAGGAGGGCCTCAGGCGAAGTGGCAATATAGTGTTGAATTTTTTTATCATGCGAAACACTAACCAAACCTTTTTCTTTAAGCGCTTCAAGGACAACATAAGCTGAGCTACGATTAACTCCCGCCGTTTTAGCTACTTCGTTGACCACACTAACTTCGAGTCTCAACAAAGCCAAATATATCTTAGCTTCTTTGTCGCTTAAGCCATATTCGACCAAATTTTTAACCAATATATTATTAGATAGGATAGTCATTTTTTTGCGATATCTAAATTGTTGTTACTATCCAACAAATTTAACAAAATTTACCTCTTTTGTCAAACCACCCCTTACTTAAACCCTATTTAAAAGCCTTTTTCAGCCCATGTTGTTAGATATAGACAACAGTCTTCATAACATCATAATGAAATTAGACATCATCAGAAATAAGTCTGGTGATAATGACCCAAGGGGTCAGAAAGAGAGGTTGTCATGGGATTGTTCGAACGGTTATTCAACAGCTCAAGTGATGGGCAGACAACTAGAGTTCGTCAAAGTAAGGAGGATCAAGACAGGATTACCGCAGACCGTTATACCAACACTGGTGGTGGCGGACACGTTCATGAAAGTTTCAACCTAAACACGTCTACTGGCGAATACTCGCAGTATGGCGGAGGAGAAAATTCAGGTGATCGTAGCGGGAACAAATAACAAAGACGAGATACAGGGTGATTAGAGCAAATCCAGCCCTAATCACCCGCAAGTTTAGCAAATTCTTCTTTGTATTCACTCTCATATAAATCTAAAATTTTTCCTTTACTTGAAACCCCCAAAATTTTAGCTCCCTCATTGTTAAGATAATCGTCCATTTCACAATAGAAAAAAGCAAGAGGCCTTAAGGGGCTACTGCCGATCCATACCGCTTCGCCAAAGTTTGGTCGCAACTCTTTATCAAAAATTAATCGAGCCTGTTTATCGTCACCCTTTTTGATAGAAGACATTATCAGAGACACCAGATCATTAAATCGTTTAATTTTTTGATTAATCATAAAATGTTATTGTTTATATTTTATTAAACTTAAATATTGTTGTCAAGATATAACAAATATCATGATAAACGAAAAATTTAATCTGGAAAATTCCTACATCGAGATTTTTTTAACGAAAGTTATCTCTAAAGAAGACCTTTTGAGTCTCTTGAATAACGAAGGGGTCACTTTCAAAGATGACTTTAATCTAAAAAAGGCAAGTCAATTTGATATGGGAATAACCTTAATGAATGATGTGTCAAATGATAAATTGTTGCCCAAGATTCGAGGTCTGCAGAAGAATAAATATTCTTGGACAAAAAGTCTAGAAAGAACTAAAGTCTTAATTGATAAAATTACGGACTGGCCTGAAGTAGAACTTGCTCAATATTATACTCAAATATCAACCAACGGAACAATGCAAAGTTTTGTGACAGATATACTTAATGGGACAAATAAGGCCCCGTTTTACAAAAAGGACCTACTTTTTCTTGTTGTCGAAGAATTGGTCAAAAAAGAGGATATCTAATAATTAAGAATTTCTGCAACCTTCTTAATGTTATCCTCTTTATATTAGCTAAAAATTACCAAAATCTGTTATAATATTCTAATGGTTTCAAGCTATGTCGATTTGTTTTTGACGATCATTCCAAGCTTCTTGGTTATTTACCTTGGAATTATAACTTATCTCCACGATCGAAGAAATGTTACCAATATTCTTTTTGCTCTCATCACCTTAGACACAGTCTTCTGGTCTATCGCCAATTACGTTTCAATTTCAGCCACTGATAACACCCAAATATTACTCTGGAGTCGAATGACTCTATTTTTTGCTGTTCCACATGTCATTCTCTTCGTTGCTTTTATTTTTAATTTTCCTGAGACAAAAATTAGAGATCATCGTCTTTTAATTTTTCTTCTCACCACAATGATCCTCGTCATGGCCACGACAATCTCACCCTTCGTCTTCTCAGGGATAGATATGTCTACAGGCAAAGCCATCCCACAAGCTGGGCCACTGATTCCTCTTTTTGCCATAGTTGTCCTTGGTTCATTGCTATCTGGTTTATTTATTCTCATAAAAAAATATCGGGTGGCAAAAGTTGAAGAAAAAATTAAGTGGCGTTCAATGATGATTGGAACCTGTCTAAGTTATTTTCTTATCATTTTAACGAATTTCCTTTTTGTAAATTTATACCAGGAAACTTCTTATCTTAGATTCGGACCAATCTTTATGCTTCCGACAATTATCGGGTTAGGATATTCTATTCTCAAATATAATCTGATGAACATTAAATCTATTGCGACCGAGGTCCTGACTTTAATAATTCTCTCTGTCTCAATGTTTGAAGTTATTGTCGCTCAAAATTCACAAGAATTAATTCTGAAAATCATACTTTTTGTCTTTTACCTTATATTTAGCATTCTAATAATTCGCAGTGTTCTTAATGAAGTTGCCCAGCGTGAATATATCGAGAAATTAGCGGGAGACCTGGCCCTAACTAACGATCAATTGAAATCTGCTAATGAAAAACTCAAAGAACTCGACCGCCAGAAGACCGAATTTGTTTCGATCGCTTCGCACCAACTCCGGAGTCCATTGACAGCAATTAAGGGTTATACCTCGATGCTCTTGGAGGGTTCATTTGGACCAATCGAAGATAAGGCACGCGAAGCAATTAACCGTGTCTATGAGTCAAGCTTGAAGCTAGTAACGGTTATCGAAGATTTCTTGAACATTACTCGTATCGAACTTGGGAAAATGAAATATGAGCTCTCCGTCTTCGACCTCGGCCAAATTGCCGAAACAGTGACTAAAGATCAAGCTCCTAACGTCGAGAAAAAAGGTCTCACTCTCGAACTCGAAGGCAATACCGGTGATCACCAAATTTCCGCCGATAGTGGAAAGATAACACAAGTCATTTCTAATCTTATTGATAACAGTATTAAATACACACCAGCCCGAACTGACAGTCAAGGAGGGTCGGCTGGTAATGTCAAAATTAAAATTGAAAATATCCCAGCGGGCAAAAGCAAGACTAAAGAGAATGTCCGTCTAACCATCTCCGACACGGGGATAGGCATCGACCCGGCAACACTAAAAAAGCTCTTCGACAAATTTGTTCGAGCAGACGACGCTGGCAAAACCAATATCTCCGGTACCGGCCTTGGCCTCTACGTGGCTAGGCAAATTGTGGAGAGCCTGGGCGGCAAGATTTGGGCCGAATCAGAAGGAAAAGGTAAGGGCTCCCGCTTTATCATAGAATTCCCTCGCTCTAAGGGCGAAGTAACCGTTTCTGACCACAAAATTGAAGCCTACACACAGGCCGATATTTCTGCTAAGATAAAATCATGATCGAAAACAATAAAAAGATTCTCTTATCTGGTGTCAAGCCGACAGGCCGACCCCATATCGGTAATTATTTTGGAGCAATGAAACAATTCGTCTCTTTCCAAGATGAATACCAAGCCTATATTTTTATTGCCGACCTACACGCCTTAACAACTGTTCGCAAGGCAGAGCAACTCAAACAAGACACTCTCGACCTAGTGATTGATTATCTCGCAATTGGCCTTGATCCCGAGAAGGTTATTTTCTACAAGCAATCCGATGTCTTAGAGCATGCCAATTTAGCCTGGATTTTTAATTGCCTCACGACCATGCCTTATCTCGCTCGAGCTCATGCCTACAAGGCCGCCGAAGCCAAAAATAAGGCTAACCCCACTGATGATAGTGGAGTAAATGTTGGCCTCTTCGATTATCCTATCCTCATGGCTGCCGATATTCTTCTCTACGATGCCGATGTCGTACCAGTCGGCCAAGATCAGAAACAACATGTTGAGATTGCTCGCGACACTGCCGAGAAATTTAATTACCACTACGGCGAGACTTTCAAATTGCCCGAGCCCTTGATTCTCGACGAAGTCAAAACTGTCATTGGACTAGATGGCCAGAAGATGAGTAAGAGCTACAACAATACCATCCCGCTCTTCACCGAAGAGAAAGAATTAAAGAGCCTTATCATGAGCATTAAGACCGACTCCAAGGAAGTGGAAGAAACCAAGAATCCCGAAGAGTGCAATGTTTTTGCTCTGCACAAACTCTTCACTCCAAGTGATCAGCTAACTAAGATTAAAAGGCGCTATGTCGAAGGGGGGATTGGCTACAAAGAGTCCAAGGACTTGTTGTTTGAGAGCATGAATAATTACCTAAAGCCACTAAGAGAAAAACGGGCTGAGATTGCCCGAGACCCCACCCGCGTTATCGAGATCCTCAAAAAAGGCGCCGAGATTGCCCGCGCTCGCGCCCAAGCCAAAATGGCCGAGGTCAATACCAAAGTGGGGATTGATTTGTAGAAACTAAAATTTGCCAAGAATTTAATTAGTGGTATTATTAGACTTAAGCTCTTGGGCCGATTAACAACCGGGTACAAACTCAAGGCAAAAGTTATAAATCAGGGTGGCACCGCGGAGTAGAAACCGCCCCTGCGAGTTCAAGATTTTTTTGAACTTGCCGGGGCGATTTTTAGTCAAAAAACCCTTATTGTGCGATATCCAATCTAGCACATTGGTAAACGAGGAATAAATAGTAAAAACCATGACTAGAGAAAATTTAGAAAAAGTACCAGAGCTTGAATTTGTTTATTCGGTTGAATCAGAACTGGAAAAAGCAAGATTTGTCCTTTCGCCAGAGAAAAAAGCTTTTTATCGTGAAAATTATAAGGGAGTAATCACCCCAGAAGGTTTTCCCATTGAAGACGATGGAGTATATGACGAAAAGAAGTTGATCGCCCAAATCGAGAGAGAAATTAATCAAGAAGAAGCTTCGGCTGTCGCCCAAGAACTAAAAGACAAGGTGCCAAAAATTATTGATAGTCTAGACCCCGTCTTTCAAGCAATAAACTACCAAATACCAGACAAATATATAATTGTCTTAACAAAATATGGTCCAGGGGGTAGCTATCATCTCCCCAATAAAGTCGTTATCACAATGACAAAGACAAGGAGGGGACACGATGAAATACTTGCCCATGAGCTTGTACACCTTGCTGTCGAACCTCTTATTCAGAAGAATAATACCGAGCACTGGGTAAAAGAGAGAATTGTAGACCTCTTAATGAAAAAAGCTTTTCCTAACTACGAGTTACAAAGAAATCCTATCGAAAGTCAAAAAATTAACCAGATCTTCCAGGATAATTACCCAAATATTGAAAAAATATTAGAAGAAGTTTCAAAAATTAATAACTAAAATAAAATATGATAAACAGAATAAAAATAAGTGAGTTAGGGAAACATGTTAGGGAGGAGGTGAGCATCGCCGGGTGGGTGGACGTAAGACGAGATCACGGCAAATTAATCTTCATCGATCTGCGTGACGTCTCGGGCAAAGTCCAGATGGTGGTGCTTCCCAATTATGCCGAAGCCGGCAAAATGGCTCAGGGATTACGCCCTGAATGGGTTATCCGCGTAACCGGGGCGGTGAACAAGCGTCCAGACAAAATGATTAAAGAAGGGGAGAATGGCGATATTGAAATTGAAGTGAAAGAGATAGAAATTTTGGGCGAAGCTAAAGAATTACCTTTTGATAAAGATAGCGAATTAAACTTTGATACTTATTTGGACTATCTTCCCCTGACCTTACGAACGGGCAGAGCTCAGGCCATCTTCAGGGTCCAGGCACAAATTATCAAATCTTTTCGTGACTTCTTAACCAGCGAAGGCTTTACCGAATTTCAAGCCCCCAAACTTATCGGCGATGATGCCGAGGGGGGAGCGAACTCCTTCGACGTTAAATATTTTGAGCACACCGCTCACTTGGCGCAGAGTCCTCAACTCTATAAGCAAATTATGGTGGGGATTTTCGAAAAAGTTTTTGCCGCCGGCAACGTCTATCGGGCCGAGAAACATAGCACCACTCGACATCTCAACGAATACACGAGCCTCGACATCGAGATGGGCTTCATCACTGACCACACCGATGTTGTCAATATGGAGATGAAGTTCTTGGCCAAAATCATGGAGGACCTGCGCACCAATTGCGCCCAAGAATTCGCCTTCTTCCAAGCCGAGACCCCAAATGTTCCTCTTGAGGTTCCAATGCTTAAGTTACGCGAAGCTCAAGAAATTATTAAGAAAGAGTTCGGGGAAGATTGCACTCAGGAGCCGGATCTCGAACCCCAACACGAACGTTGGCTCTGTGAGTATGCCAAGAAGAAATATGATTCTGATTTCATCTTTATTTCTCATTTTCCTATCTCCAAACGACCCTTCTACACGATGGAAGATGCCACTGACCCAGGTTATGCAATGGGCGGGGACCTCCTCTTCCGTGGAGTGGAGATTACCACCTTGGCCCAACGAATCCACGACTATGACACCCTGGTAGCCTCAATGGAGAAGAAGGGGCTTAACCCTGAGAAATTCAGCTATTATCTCCAAGCCTTCAAATATGGTATGCCTCCTCATGGTGGACTCGGACTTGGTCTTGAGCGCCTCACGGCGAAGCTCTTGGGTCTCGAGAATGTCAAAGAAGCCACTCTCTTCCCCCGCGACCTAAATCGCATTGATAATCTCCTTTCAAAATAACCAAAAACCCGCCTCCTTCGCTAAAAGCTACGAACGGCCAGGCTTATTGTGCGATATCCAACCTGCCCGAAATGCCTAGGCAGGCTGGTCTCGCACAATCATAATTTCAATATTTTAGCAAGGCGGACAAAAAAGTTTGATATAATGTATAATGATAAGCAATAAAATGGACGAAGAATTCAAAACAAAAGTGGGGGAGTTTGAGGGCCCATTGGACCTGCTCTTGGTGTTGATTGAGAAGCGTAAGATGCACATCTCGCAAGTTTCTCTGGCCCAAGTCGCTGATGATTATGTGAATTATCTGAAGAACCAGGCCGACAGTTCGATGGAGGCGATGGCCAATTTTATCATGGTGGCCTCCACCTTAATGCTCATCAAATCTCTCGCCTTATTGCCCGGCCTACAACTTAGCGAAGAAGAGAAGGGGAGTGTCACCGACCTTGAAGATCGTCTCAAGAAATTGAAACGAGTGAGAGAATTAAGCCTTCATATCAAAGAACGTTTTGGCCGGGACATCATTTTTGCCCGAGAGGAGGGTTCAGCTCCAGCTATCGTCTTCTCGCCGACGCGAGAAATAACTTTGCCCAACCTTCTGTCAAACATCAAGAACCTAATCATTAATTTGCCTGTCAAAGAGATTATTCCTCAGGCCGTTATCAAGAAAGTTATCAGTCTCGAAGAGGTGATTAGCGATCTCGCCAGTCGTGTCAATCGAGCGCTCAAGATGTCTTTTAGTGATTTTGTTAAAGATAAGGCTGAGAAAGTTAATATCATCGTCAGTTTCCTCGGAATGCTCGAACTGGTCAAGCAAGGTGTTATCGATATCGAACAGAAATCTCATTTTGCCGAAATTGAGATGGAAAACAAAGAGGTTGGAGTGCCGAGATATTAGTGGTAAAATAGAAAAAATTAAAGATGAAATTAGAAGCCAAAATTGAGGCCATACTCTTCTATAAAGCGGAGGCCGTCACGGTAAGCCAATTAGCCAAGTGGCTTTCTTTGCCAATCAACGAAATTGAGGCGGGCTTAGCCCAATTAGCAGTTGACCTAGAAGATAGGGGAGTAAGACTTATTCGTGAAGGCCAATCAGGGCAAGAAGAAGTAATGCTTGGCACAACAAGCGAAGCTAGTTCTATTATCGAACAATTAACCAAAGAAGAATTATCTCGAGATCTCGGGAAGGCCGCTCTAGAGACCTTAACTCTAATCATCTATGAAGGGCCTCTGGCCCGCGCCGAGATTGACTATGTTCGAGGCGTTAATTCCAGCTTCATCTTAAGGCACTTGCTTGTTCGCGGATTAATAGAGAGAGAAATAGACAAGAAAGATGCTCGACGCTTCATCTACCGACCAACGATAGACCTCCTCCGTTGTCTTGGAATTGAAAAAGTTCAAGATTTACCAGAGTATGAAGCGGTAAAAAAACAAGTTGCCAATTTCTTAGCCGAACAAGTTTCTCCTAATAATGAAATTGAATCACCAAATAACACCAATGATGAAGAAAGTTAAAATAGACAACGGAATTATCCTAGGCTTAGTAATCTCCCTCTTACTTATCTGGGTTGGGTTTTATTTCTCTTATCCTGATTTTTCCGAAATCCAAAAGAGGCAAGAAGAAAGAGCTCAGGCAAAAAAAACAGAGCAAGAAGCACTAAGAAAAAATCTGGCTTTTGGCAAACTAAACATAGAGGCTAAAGCTTATGTCATTTATGACCTCGAGACGGGCAAACTTATCGCTGGGAAAAAAGAGCAAGAAGTCTTGCCCCTAGCCTCAATTACCAAAGTTATGACTATTCTTGTCGCCAGTGAAAATTCGGGACCAGAGACCTCCGTTTCCATCAACCCAAACGTCAAAGGCAATGGAATATTACGACCAGGAGAGACGTGGTCCCTAGCCAATTTGGCAGCTCTGACTCTTGTCGGTTCTTCCAACGATGGAGCAACAGCTATTGCTGGAGCCAATCAAAGCCAAGGCAACTTCGTAAACCAAATGAATGCCCGGGCCCAAGAGCTAGGCTTAAATGATCTTCGTTTCTCTAATCCTACCGGTCTAGATGAGGGAGCCACTCCTGGAGGAAAGGGTTCGGCCCTTTCGGTTGCCAAACTTTTTTCTTATATTATAAAAAGTAAGCCCGAAATTTTGACTGCCACTCGAGAAGCTTTAGTAAGGGAGAAGAGTTTAGATGATTTTGATCATACAATCCTTAATACTAATAAAATTGTTAACGCCATTCCTGGCTTACTAGGTTCGAAAACTGGTTATACCGACCTTGCCGGTGGCAATTTGGCCATCGTTGCTAATCTCGGCTTGAATCGCCCAATAGCGATTGTCGTCCTCGGTTCGAGCGAAGAAGGGCGCTTCACCGACACTAAAAAATTAATTGGAGCAACTCTTAATTATTATTCTAATTCGTAATACCTTATGATTTATCTAAGTTTGTTAAAAGTTTTTCTCCCCGCTACGGTAGCCTTCTTTGTCGGTATTGCCATAACTCCGATCCTTACGAATTGGCTTTATAAAAATAAAATGTGGAAGAAGAAGCCAGGTAAAATTTCCCCCGACGGCCGAGAGACACCAATTTTCAATCAATTACATAAAGACAAGGACATTGGCACCCCACGTATGGGTGGGATTGTCATTTGGGGCAGCGTCCTTATCACCACCCTCCTTTTTTGGCTAGTGACTTCAGTCTGGCCAGGAACAGAAAAATTTAATTTCTTAAGTCGTAATCAAACTTGGTTACCACTCTTCACTCTCTTGGTAGGAGCAATTGTCGGCTTCATTGATGATTGGCGTCAAGTTAAAGCTGAGCAAGACATCCATAAAGCTGGGCTGTCCTTCTCTCGCCGCCTATTAATCGTCATCATCCTTGGCATCATTGGCGGTTACTGGTTTTACTTTAAACTTGATTTGGCCGCAATTACTATCCCATTCATTGGAATTTTTTATCTTGGTTGGTTCATTATTCCGCTCTTTGTCCTGGTTATGATTGCCCTCTTCTCCAGTGGAGTCATCGACGGACTAGACGGCCTATCGGGAGGAGTTATGGCTATCATCTTTGCCGCTTATACTGTCATTGCCTTTACTCAAAACCAAATAGACTTAGCCGCTTTTTGCGGTGTCGTGACGGGGGGCCTTCTTGCTTTTCTCTGGTTTAATATTCCACCAGCTCGTTTCTACATGACAGAAACGGGGATCCTAGGCCTCACCACCGCCCTTACGGTCGTTGCTTTCCTCACTGATGCCGTGACCACTTTACCCATCATTGCTTTGCCTCTTGTCGTCACGGTTCTATCTGTCGTTATTCAATTGGGCTCAAAGAAATTTAGGAATGGCAAGAAAGTCTTCCGCGTTGCTCCTCTTCATCACCATTTCGAAGCCTTGGGCTGGCCTTCCTATAAGGTCGTCATGCGTTACTGGATCATCGGTATCGTTTTCGCCATCATTGGTCTAATCATCACGATAATCGGCGGTCCAAAATTTTAAATTATTTTTCTTCTGCGATTTTGTTGAGAAGTTTTTTGATTGATTCAAGACTGTCGTCATCAATAACAGAGAGGGGAAAGACTTCTTTGTTTAATTTTTTGGCTTTAGTTACTAGTTTTTTGAGCTCAGTTGGAGTCACCATATCGCTCTTGGTGATAATGAGATATTCCGGTTTTTCCATCAACTTGGGATTATAAGCCTTGAGCTCTTCACGGATTGTCTCGTAATCTTTTTTAATGTCTTCGCTCTCCGCCGAGACAAGATGAAAGAGGGTTTTAGTTCTCTCGACATGGCGCAAGAATTTATGGCCAAGACCTTTGCCAACAGAAGCTCCTTCAATAAGCCCCGGAATATCGGCTAAAACCAATTCATAATAAACACCGAGATTCGGTTCAAGAGTTGTGAAGGGATAATTGGCCACCTGACTCTTAGCATTAGTTAACATATTTAAGAGAGTCGATTTGCCCACGTTCGGCAAACCGACAAAACCGACATCAGCAATTAATTTAAGTTCAAGCTCTAATTCAAAACTTTCACCCGGCAAACCAGGTTGGAATTCTTTTGGTGTAGTATTTGTCGATGAACGAAATTTGAAATTCCCCTTACCAGCCTTACCACCTTTAGCAACAAGAACCTTCTCTCCAATAGAGGTCATCTCCACATCGACGCCAGTTGTCAGATTGTGAATTACTGTCCCTACAGGAATATGCAGAACAAGGTCGCCACCGTCTGGCCCATCAACAAAATTACCATGACCTCGACCACCGTCAGGGGCCACAATGTCCTTCTGATAACGAAACTGAGCAAGAGCACCTAGATCAGAAACCCCTTCAAAGATAATACTACCCCCCTTACCCCCGTTACCACCATCTGGACCCTGGGCTAGTTTAAGCTTCTTAAAAGCGACAGCCCCTCGGCCCCCATGACCAGCCGAGACCTTAATTTTAACTTCATCCAATAACATCGTTCTGTGAGTATAGCACGTTCTCAGCCTTTTTGTTAAAATAAAGGAGATGAAGACTCGACGGCCAGACCGTGTTTTGTTGTTGATTGTTTTGACCTTAATTGTGGTCGGCTTTGCTATTTTTATGTCAGCCTCACTTGGTCAAGTAGGCAGAGATAGCGCTAGCTTCTCGACCGTCGCCCTCAAACAATTAGGAATTCTTTTGGGTGGATTAGTTCTAACAATCCTCTTTGCTAGTTTGCCTTATAAAAGTATCAAGCCTTATTCACCCTATCTTTTTTTCCTCGCCTTAGCCATGACAGCTCTTGTCTTTGTCCCAGGTATTGGCTTCTCCTACGGCGGAGCTAGACGTTGGATAGAATTAGGTCCTTTAACCATTCAGCCTTCCGAATTTCTAAAATTCATTTTTATCGTTTTCCTCGCGGCTTGGGCCAGCGCCAGGAAAGATCGCTTTCAGCGCTTAGGAGACGGACTCTTACCCTTCTTAGTTTTCTTAGGCATTGTCGGTGGTCTAATTCTCTTCCAGCCCGACACGGGGACCTTCATGGCAACTGCTTCTGGAGCCCTTGGCATCTTCATTGTAGCTGGAGGCAAATGGAAACACCTTTTTCTCCTTGGCCTTCTTGGCGTTATTGCTATTGGCTTTTTAGCTGCGACCAGACCGTATGTTCGCGACCGAATTGGTACTTTTCTCAACCCCAAGCATGATATTACTGGCTCTTCTTATCAAATCAACCAGTCACTAATTGCCATTGGTTCTGGTGGACTAATGGGGCGCGGTTTTGGTCAAAGTGTCCAAAAATTTAATTTCCTGCCCCAGCCAATTGGAGACTCAATCTTTGCTGTGGCAAGTGAAGAATTTGGATTATTAGGATCAGTTTTGTTAATCGTCCTCTATCTCGTCTTCGCCCTCTGGGGACTCAAGCTTATGTCCCATGTCATAGACCCCTTCGGCCGATACCTGGGGACAGGATTGATTATTCTTATCACCGGTCAAGCATTTATCAATATCGGAGCAATGCTAGGGCTCCTACCCCTAACTGGCGTGCCTCTACCCTTCATCAGTCACGGGGGGACAGCCCTACTCTTTGCTTTAATCGAAGTCGGTATTATACTGAACATATCAAAAGCTAATAAATAAAAAGATGAAAATTTTATTCACAGGAGGTGGTTCGGGGGGGCATTTTTACCCAATTATTGCTATCGCTCAAGAGATTAGACGTCTGGCCACGGCCGAGAAATTGGTCGAGCCAGAGCTTATTTTCATGTCTGACTCACCATATAACAGCGGCGTTCTCTTTGAAAATAATATTAAATTCATCCGAACTTCAGCTGGAAAATTACGCCGTGACAAATCTCCCTTAAGTTTTTTAAGAAATTTTTTCGACCTCTTTAACACCTTTTTTGGTTCAATTGGTGCCCTCCTCAAAGTTTTTTCTCTCTATCCTGACGTGGTTGTCGGCAAAGGCGGTTATGCTAGTTTCCCGGCACTTTTTGCTGCCAAAATTTTAAAAATCCCCGTTATTATTCACGAATCCGATTCTCATCCGGGAAAAGTAAATCTCTGGGCTGGGAAATTTGCTGTTCGCATTGCCTTATCTTACCCAGAAGCTACTAAATATTTTCCCCAAGACAAGACCGCCGTTACGGGCAACCCGTTGAGACAAGAGATAATAACTCCGGTCAAAACAGGGGCTTACGAATTTCTCAAGCTCGAGAAAGAAATCCCCGTAATCTTTATCGCCGGAGGATCGCAAGGAGCAATGAAAATTAACGATATGATCTTGGACATCTTACCTAAACTTCTGACAAAATACCAAATAATTCACCAGGTCGGAAGAAATAATTTTGCAGAAATAAATTCTCGAGCTAACTTCTTACTAAAGGATAATCCTTCAGCTGAACGTTACCGAATTTTCGACTACCTCAACAACTCCGCCATGAGAATGACCGCGGGGGTAAGCTCTCTCGTTATTACTCGGGCCGGCTCAACTTTATTCGAAATTGCCAATTGGGGACTACCCGCCATCGTTATTCCTATCCCCGAAGAAATTAGCCATGACCAACGCACCAACGCCCTAACCTATGCTCGAAGTGGGGGAGCAATTGTGATCGAAGAAAAAAATCTTACATCTTCAATAATTCTCTCCGAAATTGAACGCATTATGACCGACGAGAAACTCCGCGCCGAGATGTCCGCCGGAGCAAAAAGTTTTGCTCGACCAGACGCCGCTGAATTAATTGCCAGAGAAATTCTTAAAATCGCCCTTCGCCATGAAGACTAATATTGTCACGCGCTTTGCCCCTAGCCCAACCGGGCTCTTGCATGCGGGCAATTACCGAACAGCTGTTTTTAGTTATCTTTTTGCCAGACAAAACAACGGCAAATTTATCATCCGAATCGAAGATACTGACCGCGAACGCTCCAAACAAGAATATGCCGACAACATCCTTGAGAGCCTAGACTGGCTAGGGTTAGAGTATGATGAGATTTTTCACCAATCAGAAAGGGCATCGAACCATCAAAAATATTTAGAGAAATTAATCGCCGAAGATAAGGCTTATGTCTCCAAAGAAGAGATTAAAAAAGAGGGGGATCGAGCTGAGGTTATCCGTTTCCGCAACCCCAATAAACAAGTTAACTTTCATGACCTGGTCCGTGGCCCCATCATCACAGACACCACTGATCTGGGAGATTTCGTCATTGCCAAGAGCTTAACCGAGCCAGTCTTCCACTTAGCCGTTGTTGTCGATGACTATGAGCTGGGGGTTACCCATGTAGTAAGAGGCGAAGACCATATCTCTAATACCCCGCGCCATATTCTTCTTCAAGAAGCAATCGGGGCGCCAACCCCAGAATATGCCCACTTGCCGCTGGTTCTCGCCCCCGACCGCTCGAAGTTATCTAAGAGGCGAGGAGCCCTAGCTATTACTGAATATCGAGACCGGGGCTATTTGCCCGAGGCGATCTTGAACTACATGTCTCTTCTCGGCTGGAATCCAGGGACAGATCAAGAAATATTCTCTAAAGACGAATTAATAAAAGATTTTGACTTGAAAAAGGTTCAAAAGGGAGCTGCCATTTTTGACCAGGTGAAGCTTGACTGGATTAACAAAGAACATATCAAGCGCCTAACAGAAAGTTCGCTTCAAGAAAAAATATCAGCCTTTATCCCAGAAAAAGCCTACCCCTTAATCCCCATCTTGAAAGAGAGGATAAGTAATTTTGGTGAAGCTCGAGACTTAATAGAGAACGGCGAATTCGACTTTTTCTTTTCCCCACCAGAACCATCAAAAGAGCTCTTGAGAGAAGGAATATTCTTGAGAGAAACAATAAAACTTTTAGAAAAATTATCAGGGCAAGATTTTGAAGATAAAGATAAAATAAAAAATCAGCTTTGGGATTTTGCCACCGAGAAGGGGAGAGCTCTCGTCCTCTGGCCGATGAGAGTAGCCTTAACAGGAAAAGAGAAGTCCCCCGACCCTTTTACTGTCGCTTCCCTTTTGGGCAAAGAAGAAACTCTCCGTCGCTTAAATCATGCAGAAAAAATTCTTAATTAAATTAGTCTTCAGCTTACTGATTATCCTCCTAACAACAATCTTGGCGTCGGAGAATCTTCAGGCTGTCTCTATTGATGAAATTAAGAATACCATTAGCGACAGGCAAAATTTAATTAAAAAATTAGATGAAGAAATAAAACAATATCAACAGAAGATTGACGCTACAAAACAAGAGGGTAATTCGCTCAAAAAAGAGATCCAGGAAATTGACCTCACCCGCCAACAGCTTCAAACCAATTTGCTTTTGACCCAAAATAAAATTGCGGTGACTGATAGCAATATCAACAGCCTTAAAAAAAATATTTTAACTACCGAAGAAAAAATTGATAAAAATAAAAAAATAATTGCTGAGACTTTGAGAGAAATTAGTTCCACAGAAACAGGAAATATTCCGGAGATCCTCGCGAGTTTTAACCGCCTTACGGACCTTTGGAATAATATTGATCAATTCCAATCTCTAGGGAAAAAACTAAACGAAAGCATCGAAACTTTGCGGGGAAGTAAAAAAATATTAGAAACCAACAAGGGACAAAAGGAACAAGAAAAAAATAAGCTATCAAGCCTCAAAGAGGATCTCTCTGACCAGAAGAAAGCTGTCGATGTCACAAAGCAGGCAAAAGATACTCTACTGACCAAAACTAAGAGTAAGGAGTCAGCCTACCAAGAACTCCTGGCCGACAGAAAAAAGAAGAGGCAAGAGGTCGAAGCTGAGATTGCCAAGGCCGAAGCTGAACTAAAATACGCCCTTGATCCAAGCAAATTGCCAAGCACTGGGACAGGTACCATTGGTTGGCCCCTCTTGAAACATACCATTACCCAAGGCTTCGGCAACACAGCTTTTGCCCAGAGCCATCAATCTGTCTATAGTGGCAAAGGGCACAATGGTATAGATTTAGCAGCTAATCTTGGGACCCAAGTCTACTCAGCTGAAAACGGCACCGTTGTTGGGGCAGGAGACACTGACAAAACTTGCCAAGGTGCCTCCTTAGGCAAATGGATATTGATTAAACACGACAATGGTCTCTCCACCTTATATGCCCATCTCTCAGTAATCAAGGTCGATGCCAATCAACGAGTAACGAGGGGGGAAACAATCGCCCTCTCAGGAAATACAGGCTACTCGACCGGCCCCCACCTCCACTTTGGCCTCTATGCTTCAGGCGGAGTTAAGATTAGCTCCCTCAAGAGCAAGGTAGCGGGCTGTGGTACCTACACCTTACCAATTGCTTCTTACAACGCCTACCTTAATCCACTCAATTATCTATGATGCTTACGGATTATTTGTTATAATTAACTTTATAAATATAAAACTTATGAAAACAAATCAAGCTGGTATCATAAAATTAATAATTTTAATTATCGCAGTAATCATAATTCTTAGTTACTTGGGCATTAATATCCAAAAAATTGCCGAGTCCGAGACCGGCCGGGCCAATTTTAGCTACGTTTGGCAAATGATCCTCAAGGCTTGGGATTGGCTCTCCGCTTTATACCAACAATACCTCTCTGGGGCGATTGGTCCCATTTGGGACAAGGCAAGCTCCCTTTTTGACAAATAGCTATTCATCAAAAATACGTTGCAAAATATAGGTTTTTTATTAATCTACTCCGCTTTTAGCGGAGTTTTTGCTTGACTTATTATCCCTCTTATGCTAGACTACATAGATCCTACTATTGTCAAGAGTAAGAAGTACACGAGAGTTTAAGTTTAGTAGGATTCGCTTGTCGTCAGACAAGCACCGTCGAAATTAAGAAAAAAAGGTGCTTTATGTGACTATTTACCGCTAGGCTGTTGTTGGCCCAAAAGCGATAGGTAGTTTTTAAATTGACTTATTTTACAAACCCTACAAATAGGCTTGGCAAGCCTCATTATTACGGCCGGTTCAACTTCTGGACCAGCCTTAGCTCTTAACCCGATAATCACCGATCAGTTTGAGAAACCTCAAGTGGTTCAAACTTATTCGGTCAAACGACCAGAAAGCACTGTTAGTGCCAAGGTCTATGATCAGATTATCAACAAAAGTGTTGAGTATGGAATCCATACCGACACCGCCCTCCGTATTGCTAATTGCGAAAGCAACCTTAGACAATACAATGAGGATGGCGACGTCCTCCACGGGAAGCAGAATCCCGCTGATGTTGGAGTCTTCCAAATCAACAAGAAATGGCACTTGAGCCAAAGCCAGGCCTTAAGCCTCGACATTCACACCACTGAAGGCAATATCGAATATGCCATGTGGTTGATGAAAAAAGAGGGTAATCGGCACTGGAACTGGAGCAAGCCCTGTTGGGGCAAAGAGACCGCCTAATCATTTAGGCCTATCTAAACCAAATCTAAAAAAATCCAAAAACTCGTTTAGTGCCATCTGGCATTAGACGAGTTTTTGGATTAATTGGTAATTTATTAGTTAGAAATTTAGTGATGGGTTGACGGAGAAGTGAGCGGGAAATATTTTTAATTAAATTAATTCAGAGAATTTTTTTGCCAGTAGTGGGGAAGTGCCGGGGAGAGACCTCGGGCTCACTTGAGGACTCACCTCGGCGGGTTTCCCTAGGAGCACCATGTCGCAAAATCTATGTTGTGCGACATACCTAATAGTTATCCACAGAGGGATCAAAAGCCCTCCCCCGAAATATCCTTTACAAATTTGACAATTCGTCTTATTTTGCGATATACTTATTTTTGGATATTTTGACCCTGAACTATGGATGGTTCAGGATGTGTTGTTCCTAAAAAAAGGAAGAAAAAAAGATGTCGAGAAAGAAGAAGAGGAAAGACTCCCCCGTCCCCCAAAAGAGCCTTGCTGAAATTGCCAAAGAAAAACTCAGGAAGAAAAAAAAAGAAAATAAGCCCCGAGGATGGATGACCTGCGGAGGGGAAACTCTGAAAGCCGTTCTCTCCAGGCAAAACAACTAATAAGCTCTTAACACTTTTATGCCGTCCCTAAGTTACTGGGACGGCATTTTCTATTTGGATAGGCTGTTTGTCTGCCTCAAGACGCGACAAGCGTCCCAGACCGAAAGCCAGAAGGGCCACCAGGACAACAAGCAGGGCCACAAATAATTCCTTCTCATAAACCCGCACCAAGGACGGATAAACCTTGCCTTTTTCAATTAAATCCTTTATACTCATACAGTTAATATTATACCAATATGGCACATAGAAAAGCAGGGGGTACTGCAAAAAACCTACGTGATTCCCAACCAAAATATCTCGGGACAAAGCTTGCTGACGGCCAGACGGCCAAGCCAGGGAGTATTATCGTTCGCCAACGAGGCACTAAGATCATGCCCGGCAAGAATACCCTTCTCGGCAAAGACCACACCATCTCTTCTCGTATTGATGGTATAGTAAAATTCGGCACCAAACGTAAGCTTGGCTTCGACGGTACGGTGTTGACTAAGTCAACAGTAGAAGTTTACCCTGTTGAGTCTCACTAAGACGTTAGAGAAATCTTAAGAGGCACGTCGCGATCGCCCAATCGAAGGGCGATTTTGTGTTCACCCAATTGTTTGATCGGTTTAGGTAAGTCGATAATATGTTCAGCCAGATCTAGGTCGTACTGTTTTTTAACTTCAGCAATTATATCTTTGGCATGCAGAGCGGCAAAGAGATGCCCCTCCGGACTCGCCTTCGCTTTAATCTCTACTGCCTTATCACCCAAAGTTTCGAATAGTTGTTGAGCCGAAGAGACAACCTTACCCTGTTCGGCCACCTTACCCTGCTTGAGACCCTCAATCCGAGCGACATTAGCCGGAGTGGCCATGATCGCTCTCCCCTGCCCTAACAAGAAATTGCGGGCAAAGCCATCATTAACCTCTTTGATCTCATTTTTGCGTCCCACTTTGGCAACATCTTGGAGTAAGATTATTTTCATTCTGTTAGAAATTTATTAGTTTAATAATTTATTTATTCTTCAAAATTTCAATAGCTTTGGCCAATTGAGGATCATGCAAATTTTTAATATCATCTTCAGTTACCGATACAAGAATATCGGGAACCAGGCCATTGTTTGAGATTGAATGGCCCTTCGGCGTATACCACTTAGCAATTGTCAGCTTGAGAGAGCTATCGCTCGTCACCGGTATAAGTTCTTGGACCGAACCCTTGCCGAAGGTCTTCTCCCCTACTAAAATCGCTTTACCATATTCAGACAGAGCTCCAGCGAGAATCTCTGAGGCTGAGGCACTTCCACGATCAATCAGAATTACCATCTTAAGATTGTCAGAAAAGATATCATAACCCTGGCTGCGATAAATTTTATCCTCAGTCTTCCCGCCATGCTTCTCAATGACCACTGGCTTCCCCGCTGGCAAGAACCAGCTCGCCATGCTAACAGACGCATCAAGGAAACCACCCGGGTTACCCCGCAAATCGATAATTAATTTGTCTGAGCCCGATTCAACAAATTGACGCAAAGCATCACGGAACAGGTTAGGTGAAGTTGCCGAGAAACTGAAGAGTCGAATTTCAAAAATATTGCCTTCTAATTTCTTTGTCTCAATCACTGGGATATTTATCACATCGCGAACGATCGAAATTTCGAATTGTTCTCCTTGCCCTCGAACCAAAGTCAAGCGAACGGTCGTCCCTTGATCCCCCCGAATGAGATTAACTCCTTCGTCAGCTGAGAGTCCCATCGTAATTGTCTCATCAATCTTAATAATCTTATCGCCAGCCTTAACTCCAGCCCTTTGAGCTGGTGAATTAGGCAAAGGAGAGATCACCGTGAGAGTTTCATCTTTAATCCCCACCTCCATTCCCACGCCACTAAAATTACCTTGGATATCTTCTTCAAAACGTTTCTTCTTTTCTGGTGGCAAGAAAACAGAGTAAGGGTCTCCAAGAGAATCAGCCAAACCACCGACCGCCCCCCAAACTTTATCTTGGTTAGTTACAACTTTAGTTGTCGTACTGCGACTATTGCCATTATCAACGATATATCTTTCGTTGATTAGATTCCAAGCTTTCCAAAAAGGAGAAAAGTCAACTCCTTCTGGTTCGCCCGTTTCCTGCCCAACGATATTTGTCGCCATCCTCTGGCTAAGAGATTTGGATTCACCCCAATAACTGCCAAGATTAAAGGTGACGACCAAAGTAACAAATATAATAAGCCAAACAACAAATTTGGCAGGTGGGCGATTAACCATTACCCTCTATTATCGCAAACTATCCCCTTGTGGTCAAACAGCGAAAAAGCTATAATTGACCCAATAATGATCAAACAATTAAAGTATCAGAATATCACCTGGATTAGCCTCATCGCCCCGACCAAAGAAGAAGTTACGAAGCTTGGCGAGGAAAATAATATCCACCCCCTTGTCCGCGAAGAGTTACGTAACCCCAGTGTCCGGGCTAAGGTTGATGTCTATGATGATTATATTTACCTGATCCTCCACTTCCCTATTGATAAAGTCTGCCAGCCTCATTATGGTGAAGATTTGCACAACGACGACACCTATGAGGTAGATTTTATTCTGGGCAAAGATTTTCTTATCACCGCCCATTATGAGAACATTCCTCCATTAGAAGAATTTGCAAATATCCTTGAGGCTAGCTCCAGCCTTATCAATAACAGAAAGGATAAGAATATCCACGCCGGACACCTCTTCTATTACATCCTGCGTCAACTCTATCAATCACTAGAAACTGGTTTAAATAGTATAAACACTAGCCTCAAACGAGCAGAGCAGAAAATTTTTTCCGGCCAAGAAGCTGAGATGATCAAATCCCTTTCTGGTCTTAATCGCTGTCTTCTCGACTTCAAGTGGTCTCTCAAATTTCATCGAGAGATCCTCGAGTCTCTGTCTGTTTCGGCCAAAGAATTCTATGGAGAAAAATTTAATTATTATCTCCAATCAATTACTGGGGAGTACGAGAAGATTTCTAATATCGTCGATAGTAATAGAGAGAACTTCTCCGAACTTCGTTCAACCAATGAATCTCTCCTCTCTATCAAGACTAATAACACCATGATGGCCTTAACAACCGTCACGGCCATCTTCTTGCCAGTAGCCCTAATCGGCACAATCTTCGGCATGAGTGGATCCGATGTCAACATGCCGATTATTAAATCCCCCGACGGCTTCTATATCGCGGTAGCTTTAATGGCCATTACTGGTATCGTGATGACGGTCATTGCTAAAGCGAAAAAATGGATCTAAACCCCCAAAAATCTGCTCTCAACTTATACACCTGCGGGCCAACCGTTTATAATATGGCCCATATTGGCAATCTGCGATCTTACGTTTTCGCCGATCTTGTCTTTCGGTCCAAAAAATTTGAAGGACGAAGCCCTAAATGGGCAATGAACATCACCGACATTGACGACAAAACTATTCGTAACACTATCGAAGAATTTGGCCAAGAAACTGGGACGGAGGATTTAAAAAAATATACAGAGAGATACACTAAGATATTTCTCCAAGATTTAGAAAAATTAAATGTCTCTGTTTCTGAGATAGAACTTCTTAAGGTTAGCGACGTTATTCCCCAAATTCAAAACTTCATCGTTAAACTAATTGATAAAGGCTATGCTTATAAGGCTGAGGACGGGAGCACCTACTTCAACATCGAGAAATACCAACAAGACTTTGGCCATTATGGTGAACTAGTTGGGGAGAAATTCTTAGAGGGGAAGAAGATTGGGGCGCGGGTTAAGGTAGACGAGTATGAGAAAGATAATTTGAGCGATTTTGCTCTTTGGAAGGCGCACGAAGTAGGTGACGCCAACATCTTCTGGCCCCATCCCGTCTTAGGCGAAGGCCGGCCCGGTTGGCATATTGAGTGCTCGGCGATCAACGAGATCGCCTTCAAAGGCGAGGTGACCGATATCCATACCGGTGGTGTCGATTTAATTTTCCCCCACCATACCAACGAGATTGCTCAGAGTGAGGCGCTCACTGGTCACAAATTTGTCGAGACTTGGCTCCACTCCGAGCACATCCTTGTCGACAACAAAAAGATGAGCAAATCTTTAGGCAATATTTTTACCTTAGAAGATTTAGAGAAAAAGGGCTACAATCCCCTCGCCTACCGTTACCTTCTCCTCCAGACAAATTACAAACAAAAAGTTAATTTTACTTGGGAGTCCCTCGAAGCCGCCCAGAAGGGTTATGATAATTTGAAGAAGAAAATTGCCCAAATTGCCGACGAAGCCCAAGCTTCCGGAGGTGAGTCCTCTAGTGAGCCCCGCCTGCCTTGCGTTACAAAGCATTGCGGGCAGGCCGAGGTCTCTCCTCGGGAAGCTCAAGAAATTTTTCTCTCCAACTTCACCACAAAAATCTCCTCTCTCAACACCGCCTCCGCCCTCGCCTCACTTCAATCTGTACTCTCAGCCAAAGATCTCTCCCCCGCCCAAAAGCTCGACCTCATCAGCAAATTCGACCAAGTTTTGGGGCTTAAATTAGCCTAAATGGAAACAGCTTGTACACTTTTTGTCCCCAAATTGCTGGTAATTATGCGATTTTGGGGCTTTTCTTTTAAGTTTCGCCCTATGGTAGAATAAGAGCATGCCTACCAAGCCGGCTTTTACTAACACAAAATTGAGAATCCCCCCCAATGACGGTGATGCCGAGCAAGCTCTGCTCGGATCAATTATGATTAGCCCCAAGGTCCTGGGCGAGATTGCTGATTTCTTAAAACCTGAAGATTTTTACTCCACCCGTAATCAGAAGATTTATCATGCCATGCTCGACCTCTCAGATGTCGGTCAACCAGTAGACCTTGTCTCGGTTTCATCTAAGCTTAAGGATCTAGGGCAATTAGAGAGTGTGGGCGGCTCTAGTTATATTGCCGAACTGGCTAACAAAGTTCCCTCTGCTTCTAATATCAGGCACTACGCCGAATTAGTTCACAAGAAGGCAGCTCTCCGCGGACTCATTAGTTCAGCCGATCAGATCTCCGAACTGGGTTATCGTGAACACGAAGATGTCACCGATATCTTAGACCGCGCCCAAAAAATTATTTTTAATCTTGGATCCTATGCCAACAAGAAAGTTACTAACATCAAAGAGGCTCTCTCTGAAGCTTGGGAACGCTTCGACCACTTAAGCAAGACTGACGGCTCTCTTCGCGGTGTCTCCACCGGCTTCCGTGATATTGATAGCAAATTGGCCGGGTTACAAAAGTCTGACCTCATTATCTTGGCCGCTCGACCATCGATGGGTAAAACTTCTTTGGCTCTAGATATTGCCCGTCATGCCGCTTGTCGCAACAAAGTTCCCACCTGTATCTTTTCTCTCGAAATGAGCACCCAACAATTAACCGACCGCCTGCTCGCCGCCGAGAGTTTTGTCGATTCGTGGAAATTGCGCACTGGCGCTGTCCGCGCCGACGAGGACTTCGCTCGTTTACGTGATGCGATGGACTCCCTTGCTCAAGCTCCCATCTTCATTGACGATGAACCATCAAACAATATTTTGCGTATGAAGTCGGAGGCCCGCAAACTTAAGACCGAACACGGACTAGGCTTAATCATTGTCGACTACTTACAACTCATGGTCCCCCGCAAGGAGACAGACTCCCTCGTCCAGCAAATCACCGAAGTCTCTCGTTCACTTAAGGCTCTGGCCCGCGAGATTGATGTCCCCGTTCTTGCTCTCTCCCAGCTCAACCGCGCCGTCGAGCAACGTGGCGGTCGACCCCGTCTCTCGGACCTCCGCGACTCTGGTTCGATTGAGCAGGACGCCGACGTCGTCCTCTTCATCCATCGAGAGAAAGATGAAGATACTAATGAGAAGAAGAGTATTACCGAGATTCTCATTGAGAAACACCGCAACGGCCCAACCGGGAAAGCCGAACTTTATTTCGACTCCGCCCGCACCAGTTTTTCAGATATTGAAAAGGGAGATTTTGGCAGTTTTTAAAAATAGAAGTGAGGAGATCCGAGGACTTTAAAATTTAACGAAGGGGCAAGAAATGTTGTTTTTTTAAAATGTCTGGCCGAACAAAGTGAGGAGATCCGAGGACTTTTTAAAAACAACATTTCTTGCCCCGAAGGCAAAAATGGAAACAATAAATTCACTAACTGATTTGTTTAAAAAATTCCCCGGTATCGGTCCTCGCCAAGCCCGACGTTTTGTCTATTATTTATTATCAACTGATCAAAATTATCTCAATCAGCTGGGGGAGAAGGTTCAAAATATTAAGAAAGATATTAAGCAATGCCTCTCCTGTGGTCGCTTCTTCAGTAATGGTTATCCACTTCAGACTGATAAATGCAAAATTTGTGCTGATGAACAACGAGACAAATCAAGTCTTCTTATTGTCGAGAAAGATATTGATCTCGATGCCATCGAGAGGGCCAAGATTTATAACGGCTATTATTTTGTCCTTGGTGGCAATGTCCCTATTCTTGACCCCGAACCAGAGAACCATATTCGTTTTTTTCCCCTCTTAAAGGAACTAAAAAGACGGCAGAAAGAAGACGGACTAAAAGAAGTAATCATTGCTCTCTCGGCCACTACCGAAGGTGACCATACCACTGACTGGTTGATCAATAAATTACGCAACGTAACTAATCCCCCGACTCCATCTGGGGCAGGCCTCAAGATTTCTCTTCTTGGCCGAGGTCTTTCCACGGGGAGCGAGCTCGAGTACGCTGACCCCGAGACTATCAAAAATGCCCTCAAAAACCGTAGCTAAAACTCCACCAGGCAGATTGAAAAAATCGCCCCTTAGGCGATTTTTTCAATTTTGACTTTAGTAAAAGTTTGGCGATGACCCTGTTTGACGCGGTAATTGGACTTAGCCTTGTACTTGATAATAGTGATTTTCCTAGCTCGGCCCTCTAATTCAAACTTGGCGGTAACCGTCGCTCCCTCAAGATAAGGGGTGCCAACCTTGACCTTGTCGCCATCGGCGATCATGAGAACTTTGTCGAAAACAACCTCCCCTTTTTCCTTCGCTTCAGCCAGTTTTTCCACCTTTAAAGAGTCACCAGCGGCGACCTTGTACTGCTTTCCTCCTGTTTCGATAATAGCAAACATAACCCTAATATTATACACAAAAGATTAAGGAAATCAAGGCCTCCTTGCCCTAGTCCTCCAAGTTGGGCTTCTCTATAGCCTGAGGCTCAAAGCCGGCCGAAGAGCCTGTAACCCTAAGAACATCCTTGTCTACCTTCTTAAGCTCTTTATAAGCTAAATTATACTTATTAACACTGGTGCCGAGAGTCTTGCCCAAATCAGCCATATAGCCCTCATAGGCCCCAATATGCTTGCCTAGCTCCTCCACCCGCTTACGTATCTCCTTAGCCGATTCTTCGATCTGGAGGGCTTTGAGGCCCTGGAGGACGGTCTGGAGATAGGCCAAGAAAGATGTCGGAGAAACGATAATTACGTGATATTTGGAGGCGGCCCGTTGAATCAAATTCTCGGTATTTTCATCCTGAAGAGCCCCAATTTTATTAATTAGCAAATCATAATAAATAGCTTCGTGGGGGATAAACATGAAGGCAAACTCCATCGTCCCCTTATCAGGCTGAACATATTTGGCCGTCTCAGTAATGCGGTTTTTCAGGTCATTTATAAAAATTTTCTCGTATTTTTCTTTCTCGGCCTCATTCCTCTCTCCCACAATTCGATTATAATTCTCGAGCGAGAACTTAGAATCAATCGGGATTATTTTGTCTTTTACAAAGACGACAGCATCCACAATTGTGCCATCAGGAAAGGAATATTGCATCTGATACGAACCCGGTGGCATAATATTCTTAAGCAAAGTCTCGAGGTAATATTCGCCCACAATTCCTCTCTGCTTAGGATTCTTGAGAATATCTTGTAGTGATTGGAGTTGATCAGTAAAATTGACGACCTGTTTGTTGGTCTCTTCAAGACGTACTAGTTTCTCCGTCACCTCACGCGACAAGCGCGAAAATTCGTTGAATTGGGCCCGAGCATTCTCACTTGAAAGTTTGGTTGACTCATGTAAGCGGTTATCGAGAGCCTTGGTGAGATTCTCAATCTGATTTTGAAGAAGCATCATCGCCCCATTATCCCCCTTCCCCTCCTCCTTTTTAGAAACCAAAAATTTGAAAGCGAAGAGGGCCAGAACAAAGCCCCCAACCAACGGGATAATAACAAAAACAATAGTGTTCATTGCGCTTATTATAGCAAAAGACAAACTTCCCCCCAACCCCTTGACAAAAAATTCAAATCTGGTAGCATAGGGTCAGACCTAATAAATCGTTTTTTTCATTTTTTTGTGGTGGACTCAAGGGTTATGGAGCTGTTATCTTGGTGGCAGGTTTCCCCCCCCACTTCCTCCCCTCCCCTTCCCCTGTCGCCATGGTAGTTCATAGCTACAACTCTTGGGATCCACCCGTCTTTATCTCCCCCCACCCCTAAAAAGGTGGGGTCTTTTATTTCCTGATATCCGCGTTTTGCTTAGTATATGGCCGATTGAAGAAGATAGTCCAGAAGAAGTTTACAGCGTAGCGACAAGCTACTCGCAAAATCCCCTCCTCAGACATCCGCCGACCAGAGGTGACCATTGGGAGAGCAAAAGTAAATTTAATTTTACCAACTTCGCAAATTCGCATGGCCACATCTGTTTCTTCGCCATAGAAATCAAACTTTTCGAAACGATAACCACCAATCTTTTCTAAGGCCGTCCGACGCAAGATAAAATTCCCCCCTTGGAGCATCGCCCCATGGCGAGCAGAATTGAGATTAAGATAAGTGAAAACCAAACCAAAAAAATAATAAATTTTAGAAGCGAGATTAAACCATTGAGGTAAGTCATAGTAAAAATAAGGGCCAGAGAGAGCGACGAGGTTAGGGTTTTTCTCAAACTCAATAAAAATCTTCTCAATCCAACCATCAGGAATAATGCTGTCAGCATCAACGTTGGCGATCAGATCGCCGGTTGAAGCGAGGAAGCCGGCCTGACGGGCTCTAACTAGTCCCTTTTTTTCTTCATCAACAACTTTAACTTTATCAAAAGACCGGGCAATTTCTCCCGTCTTGTCAGTGCTCGCATTATTTACCAAGATAATTTCAATTTCCCGCTCTGAAGTCAAGACTTGATCCACTATTTTTTGCAAACAAATAGCTAAACCTTTTTCCTCATTATAAGCGGGAATAACGATGCTAAGTTTCATCTTATTTATTTTCCCCCGCCGAGAAATTAGAGATCGCTTGTTGATAAAGAGCTGTCCATTCTTTGATGATATTTTGTTTAGAATATTTCTGAACTTTCTCTCTCCCCGCTTGTCCAAGCTCACGCGAACGGGCCGGATTATTTAATAACCTTACCAAGGCTTCGGCCATCTGATGATAATCATCAACCGGGACGATGAAACCATTCTCTTCATTCACATATTCGGGCAAGGCCCGGCCATTGACGCCAACAACCGGCAAACCACAGGCCATGGCCTGGAGAGCAACCATCCCTTGTGATTCAATCGAGCTAGCGATAGCAAAAGCGTCTGAAGCTTGGAAGAGTTTGACTAATTGTGGTTTATCGAGAGCACCGACAAACTTCACATTATCTTGCAAACCAAGGTCCCGAATCAATTTCTCCCAATTGTCTCGTTCTGATCCAAAGCCCGCTAAAGCCAAGACAACTCTAGGGATCTGTCCTCGGACAAGGAGAATCGCTCGCAGGAGAATATCAACTTTTTTCTCAATGGCAAAGCGTCCGGCAAAAGAGACAACGGGGTGAGAAGCCAAACCAAACTCTCCCTTCAATTTATCCTTATCAATAGACATTTGAGGCCGAAAGTTGTTAGTATCAATAATATTAGAAATAAAGATTCCTTCGCGCTTGATCCCATTTTTCTGCATCACCAGGAGAGCAACTTGAGAAGGAACAGAGAAAAGAGTGCAGTGGTTGTAATACCAAATTTCATACCAGACAAAAAATTTAACAAAAGCTTTTTTGGCAAAAGGAAAATAAGCCCCAAACTCTGAGATGATACTGTGGTTAGTGCCGACTAGGGGAATCTTAAGGAGAGAGCTTGCCCAGAGGGCCTCGAGGCCAAGACTAAAAATTGTTTGGGTATGGATGATATCTGGCCGATCCCTCTTCAAGAGACGATAGCCGGTCAAAGTTGGTATCGCCAAGCGCGCACTCAAAAGCCACTTTGGAAGAGGTAGAGCAAAAAGACGCGAAATCTTAACATTGGGCCCAAGGTCGATCTCCTCAAAAGGTAGCCCTCGACGAGAGAAGTCTTGTTCTGAGAAATTTGGGACACAAAGATGCACCTGGTGCCCTTCTTCACCTAACGTTTTAGCCAGAATGGCCGTAGAATCCTCAAGCCCGCCCAGATTGGGATAGAAAGTATCAGAAAAAATAGCTATATGCATCTGTTATTTTTTTTCTTGTTCTTTTGCCAATAATAAAAAAGTCCAAAAGCAATTACAGAAGCTAAGAGAATAGAAGTGGCCGCTCCAACGTAATCGAGATAGACCACAATCTTCTGATAAGCATCACCGACAAAATAACCAATAGTCAGTAGAATAGCCGTCTTCGGTATCTCGACCATCAAGCCGTAGCGAAAAAAGAGTTTAAAATTATATTTAGCCAAACCAGCTCCAGCTAAAATAAAAGTTGTCGTCATGTCTGGTGCCAGCTTAGCCCACAAAAGGATCTTACCGCCGTGATTATCAAAGTGGCCCTTTAGTTTCATCGTCTTATCGAGATCAAGCCTTAACCAATGCCCCCATTTTTTGATCAGAGGGGGCCCACCCCAATAACCAATAGAATAATAAAAAGCATCCCCTGCCAAGTTGCCCACAATGAGAAGGACATAAGCAACAACAATATTGAGGATCCCTAAGGCCGAGAACCAACCACAAAGGATGGCAATAATTGGCCCCTCGACGAAAGCAATTGGGAAAATTAACAAATAACCATAAGTCTGGAGCAAAGCGATAACTTGCGCAGTGGTGAACATGGTGACCCTACAGGGAATCGAACCCTGATTACCGCCTTGAGAAGGCGATGTCCTAACCGTTAGACGATAGGGCCAATAAAATTTATTGGGGATAAACCAAATTCATTAAACTCGACTAAAATATAGTAACATCTAAGCCTTTTCCGAGCAACAGGTAACCTCAGCTAAACTTAGCTAAGATAAGGCTCTCTAGGTTTGACAAACAATTTTGGTTATGCTAAGATGGCAAACAGATTCCAAAACCCTAAAATACAGGCATTCTCCTAATAAGTGGCCTTGTGCCCAGCCCCCGGAACGATTTATCGTTCCGGGGGCTAAATGTTTTTATGAAAATTTAATTCGAGAGACTAACACTTCTGCCACTCGCGTTCCTGGCGCACCAAGAGTTTTTCTTTCTTGTCTGGCTCGGCCATTATCTCTTCTACTACTTTCTCCATTCGCATCCCCTGCGAACCCTTAACAAAGATAAGATCTCCAGCTTTCATGATCTTCTGCACATATTCCCCCGCTTCTACCGAATCAGCAAAATGTTTCATCTTGCGTTCGCCAAATTTTTTCTCCCGCAAGGCTTCTTCGATAAATTTTGAACGCAAACCAACCGTTACCACCAGGTCACAGATCTCTTTAGCTTGATAGCCAATTGCTTTATGCGCCTCGACAGTATATTTGCCCAATTGGAGCATATCACCAAGAACAGCAATCTTCCGTCCCGTCACCACAAAGTTACCAAGGGTGACGAGACCAGCTGAGACAGCTGAAGGCGAAGCGTTATAGGTGTCATCAAGAATCATTGTTTCTTTAATCCCCGTGATCAATCTTAAGCGCCCGGCTGGTGGCTGATATTCGCTAAGAGAAGAAATCATCTCTATCATCTTGAGGCCAAGCTTATCTCCCACAGCCAGAGCCGTGAGAACAGGATAAATTTGGTGTTCACCGACAACCCCTCCGACCTGAACAACCAAATTCTTTTCATTACGCTTGAGCTCAAAGGTTAAACCGGTCGGGACAGAGTTTTCGCCCTCAAGTCGATAAGTAATTGCCGGAGCAAGAGCTTGATAATCGGCTTGGGAAGAAAAACCAAGCGTCGAGACCTCGGCTTTAATTTCGGATAAAAATTTTAAAGAATTAGGATCATCAGCATTTAAGAAAACCTGACCACTAGCCGGTACCGACTTAGCTAGAAGCATTTTCTCATTAATGACCTCTTCTTTATCTTTGAAAAATTCCACGTGTACCGGGACATCGGGCAGAAGAGTAATAACCGCCAAATCAAATTTAACCCACTTAAGAATTTTTTTTATTTCGCCCGGATATTCTAATCCCACTTCAAGCACTAGCCAAGCCGGATAATCTCTTTTGAAAATTATTAAGACCAAACCATAAATCATAATCTCCACCCAACCAAAGAGGTCATTCCAAGCCGAATGACAACCAAGAACTGTCAAGGCAATGCCAAAATCCTCACTGTTGTAACTCTTCTCACTCGCTCGCACCGACAAGCTCTTGCCGAGGACAGAGGCAATGGCATCTTTGGTCGAGGTCTTCCCCACACTACCAGTAATCCCGATAATCTTAGGCTTATATTTCTTAAGGACCAAACGCGCCTCAAATTGGAGAATGGTGGAGATGATTAATTTGATAACTCTTTTCATGTTTTATCTATCTGGTGGGACTTGATAATAGTTTAACAAAGATCGGGAAATATTGATAAAGGGCTCAGTCAAGGTCTCGGAGGAATAGCGCACTCCCTTAGGATACACTATATACATGAAAACGAGAAAACGTGGTTCATAAGCCGGGAAATAGCCGAAGAAGGAATGAAGGTAGCGGTCAGGATAATACTTGCCCGTCGCCGGATTAGAAATCTGGGCTGTACCTGTCTTAGCGGCAATCGAGTAGTTCTCCATCTTAGCTTTGCCATTAGCTAGTTTCTTGTCAACCACCGCCACTAACATTCGAGTGATACGCTCGCTTGTTTCTTTCTTAATAACCTGGGCTCCGATCTTAGGTTCAATCACCCGTGATAATTTGTTCTGATAATCAATCTTCTTCACCAAGTGAGGCTCAATGAGATAGCCACCATTACCAAGCACGCATAAGGCTCGCGTCATCTCAATCGGGGTCATCGCAATCCCCTGCCCGAAGGAGATATTGGCCAAGTCTACCGGATAAGAGCTCTTCAAGTTTTTAATCAAACCCGAACCTTCGCTCGGTAGATCTATCCCCGTCGGCTCTCCTAGGCCAAAAGCAGTAAAGTAATCACGGAAGCGCTCTGGCCCCAATTTCTGCTGAACAAAGGTTGCTCCTAAGTTTAGAGATTGACTGAGAATTTCTTGCATCGGCACCACTCCGCGAGCCTTACCATCATAATTACAAATTTCTTTTTTGTTCAAAGTTATACAACCCTTGTCCTCATAAGTTGTTGTCTCCGTCACCACACCGGCATCTAGGGCCGCCGCCATGGTTAAAGGTTTGACAATCGAGCCCATCTCATAAACTTTTTCAACCAAAGGATTAGATAGAACAGCAAGATCAGTTTGTTTCTGTCCGGGATCAAAATTGGGGAAGGCCGACAACGCAAAAATTTCACCAGTCTTAGGGTCAAGGATAATCCCTCCCGCACTATCGGCCTGCCATCTCTCCTTAACCGTTGATAATTCTTTTTCCAATAATTTTTGAGTAATTGGTTCAATGGTAGTAGTAATGTCGCCCTGATTATTATCTTTATCATTCGTCAAGCTTTTCCCTAAACCCGAGAAAAGCTCCACAAAAAAATTGGCAAAAGTGGTCTCTCCTTTGCGTGACAAAATTTCATCATAAGAACGCTCTAGGCCATAACGTCCGGCCAGGTCATCACCCTTATAACCAAGCAAACCAATAGCATGAGCGGCCGTCGAACCTAAGGGATAAGATCGGAGCTTTTGCTTATATAAATTAACGCCCTTAATGTTAAGCTGTTTAATCTTGTCAGCTGTCGCTTGGTCAACTTTTGTCGCCACTTCTTCATAAGGGTCTTCTGCCTTAGCCATCGACTTCATGAAGGATTCTTTATCAACTGGCACAATCTTGTTTAATTTCTCGTAGAGCTCTTCGGCTTTGACGCCGTTGGCAATTAATTGTTTAGGGGCAATCGCCACGATATAGGCTGTCCGCAAACCAGCCAGAGAAAAAATTGTCCCGTCTCGCTTCAACGCAAAGATGCTCCCCCGGTCGAAGGCTCCAACACTTGGCCGGAGATATTGACGATCAGCCAAGCCAGAATAGTAATCAGCTTGCACTACCTGAATAAAAAAAAGTCGAATGACAAACAAAATAGCCACCGCGAAAGTGGCCAAGCCCAAAAACCTAATTCTCGAAACACTTGTCTTCATCACTAATTATTAGCCATTCCCACCGGGCGATTCTTAAGCGCGAAGCCGGCCTTACCGGTAGCGTCAAGAAAACCAAGTGATCGGGCCAACTCTAGTGTAACATTATTAGACCGTGTCATATAGTCTGCTTCTAAGGTTGAGACGTCTGCTTCAAGTTGAGAAATTTTTTCCTCATTATCGTTTCGTTCAGCCACCGAGAAAACGGAGCTCTTAACCAAATAGACATAGGTCCCGGCTAAGACGAGGATCATGACGATAATTATCAATTTTAATTTTCTTCCCAACATTATATTTTTTCGATTACCCGCAATTGAGCACTCCGCGAACGAGGATTAGACATTTCTTCGGCGCGATCTGGAGCCAATGCCTTTTTGATAACTAAACGACCCTCACCTTGGCTGACTTTTTCTTTAAAAAAATTCTTGACAACTCTGGCCTCTAAGCTGTGGAAGGAAATGGCAGCCACCCTCCCCCCACGGCTTAATTTTTGCCAGGTACCGGCTAACCCCTCCTTTAGGGCACCGATCTCATCATTAACGGTAATTCTTAGAGCTTGAAAAGTTTTGGTGGCAAAATGAATCTTCCCATATAGTCTATTCTTAGGCATTGCCCCCTTGATAACCTCGACCAGATCAAAAGTTGTCTCGATTGGCTTAATTTTTCTCGCTTCGACAATCGCATGAGCAATTCGTCGCGAAGACCTCTCCTCACCGTAGCCATAGATGATGTCAGCTAGACTCTCCTCGGCCCAGGTATTCACTATCTCCCGCGCTGTCAGAGTTTCGTCGCTAGGGTTAGAATTAAGCGTCATCAACAACAGCTCATCTTTCTGGAAACTGAAACCTCTTCCTGAAGTGTCAAAATGTTCTGAATTCAACCCGAGATCAAACAAGGCTTTGTCCACCGTCTCTATCCCCTCCTTATCTAGTGCCGACTTAATATTGCGAAAATTGGTATTTATAAAAATCTTTCGGCTCTTAATGTCTTGGAGATTTTTCTCCGCCTTAGCGAGCAGGCCCGCATCAGCATCAAAGCCAATCAGTGTCCCATCCGAACCTAAACGCTTAGCAACCTCTCGCGCGTGACCAGCCAGGCCCAAGGTGGCGTCGACAACAGTCTCACCCTCCTTAATATCCAGTAACTCAATTGTTGGTTGTAAAAGAACTGGTTCGTGCATACTAAAACATTCCTATCTCACTGAGACGCTCGGCCAGCACGTCAGCCTGCTTCTCTACCTTATCGATATTCTCCTTCCACTTCTTCTCCTCCCAAATTTCGATGCGGTCATTTAAGCCCACCACCACCACTCGACTCTTGAGGTCAGCGAAGTCTTTGAGATGATCAGGGATCAGCACTCGGCCCATAGAATCAAGCTCCACTTCGAAGGCGCTCCCCAAGATGAAGCGGGAGAAACTGCGGGCGGCACTTTGGGTCATGGGCAATTTGTCGATTTCGGCCGAGACTTTCTTCCAACCATCGATAGTATAAGCGAAGAGACAAGCATCGAGGCCTTTAGTAATTACCATTTTCTTGCCAACTTCACGCCGAAAAGAGGCAGGCATGGAGATGCGTTTTTTATCATCAATGGTATGTCTAAATTCCCCAATTAACATTACTTCCCATTTTATCCCACTTTGCACCACTTCACAACAACCCCCACCCACCCAAAACTGTGGATAACCCGCGAACGGAGTGAGCGGAGCAATGGTCGAATGACCATAACATAAACCCCCCGTTTTGCCTTCGGCAAAACGGGGGGTTCTATTAATGTTCGCTAAATTTTAGCCATCGGATAACTAACATTTAGTTACTTCAAAACCTCCCACAAATTTGGATCACTTTCACCATCTACTTTGAAAAGGGCCACACCTTTGAGGCCAAGGGTCTTAGCTAATTCTACTTTCGAGGCAATCGCCACCGAGTCAGATAGAGTGGCAAAACGAGTCTCCCCCTCTTTCTGGTAGACAAAATTTAACTCACCTGAGGCTCCGCGCACGGGAATTGAACCAGTGCTCTTAGCTAAGTCCATAAAGGTTTTATAACTTAAAGCTCTTAATTTTTTATAATCATAAAAAGTTCCTTTGTCTATCACCTGGTATGCATAACCATAATTGGCCACTCCAAGAATAATCTTGGCGGGTGAAATTTGGTAACTAGCATAAGTGATGACC
Source organism: uncultured Candidatus Saccharibacteria bacterium (assembly GCA_964639285.1). Lineage (GTDB taxonomy): Bacteria > Patescibacteriota > Minisyncoccia > Phycocordibacterales > XYD1-FULL-46-19 > CAIPHT01. The sequence continues at coordinate 187,480 of CAZXCI010000001.1, read as the reverse complement.
TTCTTCACAAAATCAATGTCCGCCACAGGGATATAATGGCCCAGTGACCTCTTACTTTTATTTAAGAGGACATCAACAGTCATCTGGTCGTAGGCCATGATTCTTATTTCATCGCAATATTTATTGATCCTAACATAATCATTGGCATACATAATTATCTCCGGGATCTTAAGAAAGCGCGAAGTCGGAGGAAGACGTGGTTCGATAGTACAAGATAAGATTTTCTTACCTGTCTGGCCAGGATCTTTGTGCAAAGCAATAGAGAGACTACTGATAAAAGCGGAGAAAGTACGAAAACTCTCAACTTTTTTCCCCTCATAATCAATATCAATACCATCGAAATTATTACCTCTAACCAAATCGACAATTTGCTTAACATGAGCATCGCGAGACTTCTTCGTCCCAAGAACCTTCTCCATCGCCTCACCATCAATCCACAAAATAGATGGTAAAATCTTCACCTTATTAGCGCGAGCCGAGGCAATCATCGCTGACCAAGGTTCTTTGGTAATTTTCATCGGATCCCAAATCGTTCCATCAGACTTAACCTCATAAGCGAAGGGCATGATGGTTGATAATTTTGTAAGATTAACTTGAGTTTCAGCTACCGCCGCCGTCTTCTTCCAATATGGCACCCAAGCCGAAAATTCTAAGGTCTTAGCCTCCAAAATAGCCGGACTAAGCAATATAAACAATAAAAATAAGACTTTTTTCATAAGTCTTTACATTATAGCATAAAATGTGCGATATCCAACCTGCCCGAAATGCCTAGGCAGGCGGGTCTCGCACAATAAGGGTTTTTTAGGGTTTTACTTCAATAACAGTCTCAGGAGTAGCAAGTTTAAGGAAGGCGAGAAGATCTTCTTTAGACATGGCAATACAACCACCTGTCGGCGAATAGGTTTCGCGAGCGACATGGAGGAAGACACAACTACCCTTGCCCGGTTCAGCCTCTGGATAATTATAATCAAGAACACCAATAAGATCATAGAGGTCGTCATCGGGTCGCCAGAGATCCTCGTGACTTTTATCATAAGGCAACTTAACTAACTGATTATAGTTAGGGTCACCAGGTTCGTCACACCAACCGTCATCAAGGCTAATCTTCTCGGCCGGGATTGCCGTTTCTGGCTTTCCCCCTTTATCAGCTCGGTAAAATAATTTAAGGATATGGAAGGATCCCGCCGGAGTCGCTCCGTCTCCTTCTTTTTTGTCTGTCTTGACTCCTCCGGGACCAATAGCGCAACGCCAATCATTCCCGGCAAAAAGAAAATGCCCGTCAGAAACAATAGCTCTATTTAAATTTTCGTGATTTTCCATATTTCTTGGCCCATCAGACCTCGGGCTCACTTGAGGTCTGATGGGGAGGGGCGGAGGGGTCGCATCAGTGGGAAAATTTGGGCCTCGCGCATTGATTTGTTGGCAAGGAAAGCAAAGACGCGTTCGCTCATACCGAAACCACAAGTTGGTGGCATGCCATACTCGAGTGCCTCGACAAATTCTTCATCCTTCATCTGAGCCTCTTCATCACCGGCCTCACGCAATTTAGCTTGTTCGTTAAAACGAGTGAGCTGATCAAGAGGGTCATTGAGCTCACTATAACCATTGCCAAGTTCAGAGCCAGCAATAATGGGTTGGAAACGTTGGGCTAAACGTGGATTCTTTTCATCACGTTTAGCTAAAGGAGAAATATCAATTGGCGTCCCAACAAGAAAACCCGGACCAGCAATCTGCTTGCGACAATACTTCCAAAGATTATCAATACCACGAGTAATATTGAAACCTTTTTTGTCATAATCAACCCCCAACTCTTTTAATTTGGCTTCAATCTCAGGCAAACTAGCCTCAAGGACATTGACTCCGGTCATCTTCTCAACCGTCTCGCAAAAATCATACCTTTCCCAGTCTTTGCTCAAATCAACCTCAAACTCGCCAATTGTGAACTGGAGGGTGCCAAAAACTTTTTGGGCCACATGCTTGTAGAGCTCCTCTACCAATTGCATCCCTTTCTCATAGTCAGCATAAGCCATATAGAATTCCATCTGAGTATAATCTTGGAGATGCTCAGCATCCATACCCTCATTTCGGAATTGACGACCAATTTCAAAAGTTCGATCAAAACCAGCCACCATTAATTTCTTCTGCCAGAGCTCTCCGGTTGAGATACGAAGAAAAACATCAAGATCAAGAGCATTGTGATGGGTAACAAACGGTTTGGCATCAGCCCCACCCGCCGTATTTTCTAAAATTGGAGTCTCAACTTCAACAAAATTATGGTTTAATAAGAAATTGCGAACGGCTTGCCAAAATTCTCCCTTCTTCACCACCATCGCTCGAACTTCTTCATTTAGAAGAATGTCGAGATAGCGTTTGCGCAAACGTTCTTCGGTATCTTGCAGGCCCGACCATTGGTCAGGCAAAGGACGAAGGCTTTTAGACAAAATCTTCCAACCAAGAGCTTGGATGGTCTTCTCCCCCCTCTTAGTAATCATCAGCTTCCCGGTAATTTGGACAAAATCGCCGATATCCACCGTCTCCACAAATAAGTCAAACTGGGCTTTGAGCTCATCTTCTTTAAGTAACCCTTGTAAGCGATTGGCTCCTTCAACCAAATCGATGAAAATAAGCCCGCCCTGACGTCGAAGAGCCATGATTCGGCCACCAAGAGTAACTTCTTTCCCATCGACAATCTCGTCGAAGTCTTGGAGAACTTTCTCTAAGCTAATATTAATTTCGGTCTGAGCTGGATAAGGATTATAACCAGCTGATTTAAGGGCTTCAAGCTTCTTTATTCGTTCTCTCCTTAATTCTTCTAAAGATGCCATTTATTTAATCTCGATGATTTTGTAGTTAATTTCTCCTCGTGGAGTTGATACTGTTATTGTATCACCTTTTTTATGTCCAAGAAGTGCCGCGCCCAAGGGAGACTCATGGGAGATCCTGCCTGTCGGTAGATCAGCCTCTTCTGGTCCGACGATCTCAAAATCCTCTTTTCGTCCGTCGTCTCGTTTGGTCGAGACAGTTGTCCCAACCTCAACAGTATTAGAGTGATGAGCCGAGATAATCTGAGTCTCCTTCAGGATCTCCTCAAGTTCAAGAATTCGGTCTTCGACATCAGCCTGTTTATCACGAGCTTCGTGATATTCGGCGTTTTCAGAAAGATCCCCCAGAGATTTGGCATACTCCAAACTCTCGGCAATTTTCTTGCGTTCCTCAGTCTTGAGATAAACAAGCTCTTGCTTGAGCTCTTCATATTTTTTCTGGCTGAGATAATGATTAGCAACTACCATGTCGGAGAGATTATAGCAGACCTGAAGCGGATAATCAAACTTTGGGCAATAGATATTCTGGGGTATTGATTGTCATCCAGTCGAAGAGTTGGCGCATGGCATAGACACCGCCAAACAAATTGGCTCTTGATCCCTTCTCCATAGCAACAGCGAAGACAAAACGTGGTGAATTATAAGGCCAAAAACCGACGGCCCAAGAATTAACTTTTTCCTTGGTTACCCCCAATTCGGCCGTCCCCGTCTTAGCGGCAATTTCAACATTTGGCATATTTAGACCCTGAGCTGTCCCCTCTAAAACAACCCGTCTCATCCCTTCATGAATAATTTTGAAATTATCGGCACCAATAGGAACAGAAGCTTGAATTACTGCTTGCTCTGGCTTAATAGAAAGGAGTGTTGGTTGAATTAATCTACCCTTATTAGCAATAGCCGCATAAGCTCGGACCATTTGAATTGGCGTAACCAAGACACCATACTGGCCAATGGAGGTATGATAAGTATCCCCTAGTCGCCAAGGTTCCCCACCGAAGGTCTCAGCCTTCCAAGCAGGGCTAGGAATAACCCCCTCTTCTTCGCCCGGCAAACCAATTCCCGTCTCCTGGCTTAAACCAAAAAGCTTGGCGTATCTTCCAATATTGTCTATCCCCAAACCTTTCTGCTCACCAAAGCCACCACCAATGATATAAAAATAGACATTCGAAGATACAGCAATAGCTCGCCGCATATCTACTACTCCATTATTTTTCCAGTCTTTAAAAACAGTTTTCTTGGTTTTATCATAAGGATTGGGGATAACAAGTTCGCCGTTGGTCACAAAAGATTTTAGTGGATCGACTGTCTTCTCGGCGAGAGCTCCAAGAGCAACAAAAGGTTTAAAAATTGAACCTGGAGTATAGAGCCCACCAACGGCTCGATTGAGCATCGTATTTTGTTTGTCAGAAAAATATTTGTTAATAGTTTCCACATCTTTACCGTCCGAGAGAATATTCGAATCAAAATCGGGATAACTAACAAGAGCAAGAACTTCTCCGGTCTCGACATCCATAATCGCACCACTCCCACCAGAAAAACCTCGATCTAAGGCCAATTGCTTGATGGCTAGATAAAATTGATTTTGAACTCGGTGGTCAATAGAAAGTCTTAACTCTTTGCCTGGCAAAGGCTTCTTCACAATATGATCCGATAATTTTTGTCCTTTCGCATCCACTTCGATAATCTGAACTCCTCGGCCCCCAAGCAGATCGTCATTATTAACTTTTTCAATTCCAGCGCGCCCTAAGTATTCTTTAGGGTCATATTTTCCCGTGGCCATTTCTTTTTCATTAGGATAACTGACATAACCGAGAACATGGCCCAACCCTTCTTCGGCCAAGTAAACACGAGACTTATCCGTCCAGGCCAGCTCTTGCCCTGTTCGGTCATAAATATTTCCTCGTTCGGCAAAGATAGGAGTAAAACTCAAACTATTACTACGGCTTCGCTCAGCATAATCTGCTCCATTAATAACCTGAAGAAAAAAGATTCTGACAACAAAAATCAAAGCAATCGCAAAACAAAAAAAGGCTACACCGACAAAAGTCTGGCGATTGATCGGTCTCTCGATTCGACCCTCAAATTGTTGCTCGTTATAAGAAGGCAAATTACTGGCATCAACAAAAATTTCGTCTGGGGAGAGATCGTTATAACGCCATCTTTTTTTGAATCTAGGAAAAAACATATAACCTCTTTTTAAGCCATTCTATCAAAGGTATAAGAGTGATAACTATGATCGTTAGCCAAAAATGGCCTGAACCATAAATTAACTCGAAAACAAAAACTAACACTCCCGCTTCATAATACCAGGAAAAGAGAAAGATCAAAAAAAGTAAGACAAAAACATTAAACCACCAAGGTAACAAGACAGAGGAAAGAAGGACTAAGAGAGTCAGGCTAAATCTTTGCGTCATAAATTTCTAACCATTTTAATTGAAAAAGATTGACAGGGGTTCGAACCAAGACTGTCTGCGTCGGACGACTCGCCACCTTCTCAATGTGTCCTACCAAACCGATCAAATAATTATTTAAAAGCGGCACTCTCACTCGGTCACCAACAAAAATTGGTGTATCTTTAGGCAAACTAATCGTGAAGTTCCCTGCACCAGAACCGACCGCTAGGCCAGGGACATTTTTATCTCCAATAATCACTGCCAATTTTGTCTCGGCCGACAAAAGTTTGACCTTTGAATATTCATCATCAATACTAACAATTTTCCCCACCAAGACAACTCCATCGGCCACCACGAGATCCCCCACCTTGAAAGGACGGGTGCAATTCTTCTGCCCAATATCAAGAAGCAGATTGTTATAAGGAACGAAGTTGGGCAAGAAGATAACCCGAGCGACGAGTGGCTTCTCTGTCTCTCCAGCTCGACCAAGGATCGCTCTTAGCTTATTATTGTCGGCCTCAACATTTTTCTTTGCTAAGAGTAAATTTTTAAATTTGTTAACTTCTTCACGCAAATTTTTGTTTTCAAAGAGAAGAGCTTGACGCGTCTGCCCTAAGCCAGAGGCCTGAACTGAGAGAAAGGTCCCCAAATTATCGCTCCCTTGCCATAATGGTTTGGTAAAAAAGATAACAGGACCTGACAATAAATCCCGGGCAAAACTCCCAAGGACAGAAACGAGAATAATAACTAAAACAGTTAGACCAATGGGCCACCAAAATTTTTTGTTTTTGCGATTATGATAGTCCAACATCTAACGTGGGGGTAATTCATCTTCATTATCAATTAAAATATCACGGTACTGGTCGAGATCATCTAAGACAACCCCCGTCCCTCGCACGACGGCCATCAAGGGATCCTCAGCCAAGTGAATAGGAATCTCCAATTCTTTCTCAAGCAATTCTCGCAATCCACGCAAAGTGGCGCTTCCTCCCGTTAAAACCAATCCCCGGCGCATAATATCAGAGACAACTTCAGGCGGAGTTGATTCAAGGACCTCTTTAACCGCATCAACAAAAATAGCTAGGGAATTGAAAATTGCTTCTCGAATGTCTGAATCAGTAATGGCCACTTCACGAGGAAGACCAGTAACAAGATCCCGACCACGAACCAAAGTTTCGTTCCCCGAATCTTGACGCAGGGCCGAGCCAATCGCAACCTTAACTTCTTCGGCCGTCCTTTCGCCCAGAAGAATCTTAAACTCATCACGAACATAATTAATAATGTCTTGGTTAAATCGCTCGCCGGCAACATGCAAACTCTTAGAACGAACAACACCTCCAAGAGAAATCACCGCAATATCTGTCGTTCCGCCACCGATGTCGACAATCATATTCCCCACCGGATCATAAACTGGCATATTAATGCCGATCGCCGCCGCCATTGGCTCCTCGATAACGTGAACCTCTCTCGCTCCAGCATTGATCAAGGCATCCCGCACGGCCCGTCTTTCCACATTGGTAATACTCGAGGGAACCCCAACGACAACTTGAGGTCGAAAAAAATTGTTACCACTAAGGTTCGCCGCTTTCTTAAGAAAATAAGAGAGCATCTCCTCGGCCATTTCGAAATTAGAAATAACGCCGTTAACCAGCGGGCGAATCGCCTGGATATGAGCGGGCGTTCGGCCGATCATCTGGCTAGCATCCTCGCCCACAGCCACGACACGACCCGTTTTCTGATTAATCGCAACAATTGAAGGTTCAACGATGACTATCCCATTACCCTTAACATAAATAAGAGTGTTGGAAGTACCCAAATCAACCCCGATGGCACTGGAAAAAAATTTTGGGATATTCCGCCACATATTATTTTAGTAAATCGAATAATTCTTCTTCGCAAACAAAACAAATTTTCCCTGTCGCGCGTTCTTTCAATTCAAATCGGCCCTCGACCAAAGTCTTATCTGAAACAATCACCCGATAAGGTAAGCCCAATAAATCCGCTTCGGCAAATTTTTCTCCGGCTGAAGCCACGCGGTCATCATAGAGGACTTCAACCCCCGCCTCAGTTAAACTATCATAAAGCTTATCCGCCAGCTCCCTCGAGACAGAACCTTCGCCCGGAATCCAAACCAAGTGGACAAGATAAGGCGCTACGCTCTTGGGCCAAATCAGGCCACGATCATCAGCAAAAACCTCAGCAATAGTGCCCAATAGACGATCAACGCCAAGACCATAACTAGCGGCAATTACCGGCTTCGATTCGCCGTTCTCATCGACAAATTTTAACCCCAGAGGTTCAGAATATCTTGTCCCAAGTTTGAAGATATTACCTGTTTCAATTGCCCTTTTCTCAACGAGGTCATCTTGAGAAATACCAAATTCAGACAATATTTCTTCGTCTAAGACTTCTTTGTTGATAGCAAACTTTTTCTCCTCACAAACATAAATTGTGTCTTCTCCAGCTTCAGACAAAGTCTGAAATTCGTGGCTATATTTGCTAAAAATTCCCCCACTAGCAAAAGTGAAGTAGGTCGTGTCAGCTAAACCAACGCGCTCAAAAATTCGTTCATAGGCGCCCTTAACTTTGTCGTAAAAATCGTTAAGATCTTCTTCGTTAGCGTGGAAAGAATAGAGATCCTTCATCATGAACTCACGACCACGCATGATACCACTCTTGGCCCTAATTTCATTACGAAACTTTTTCTGGATTTGATACACCGCCACCGGCAAATCTTTATATGAACTAACTTGACCCGCAAGCATGGCCGTAATTGCCTCTTCGTGGGTCAAACCCAAACCAATTTTGCCACCAGACTTTAATTCAGTTTTGAACCAATTATCTACGACTTCATCATCCCAACGATTTGTTTTCTCATAGAGTTCAGAATTTTGGAGCGTTGTCATTTGGACTTCGACTCCGCCAACTTCGTTCATTTCTTCTCGGATGATATTCTTTACCTTCTCTAAAGCCCTTAAGCCAAGTGGCAAATAAGAATAAACTCCTGCCATTTCTTTATTAATAAAACCAGCTCGAATCAACAATTTGGCATTCTTGGCTACTTCGTCCTTCGGATCTTCCTTACGAGTTTTGGTAAATAATTGAGACTGTCTCATGCCCCTATCTTAACGCAAAACCCCCCTAGGGTCAAAAAGTCTAAAATCATAAGAATATTATTACAACACATTTTACCTTCCTACCAAGGACGGTCCTTCTACATATCTTAGCCATGGAGGCGAGACCTCCATTAAGCCTTATTTTATAATAGTTTGAAGATATCGCTCACGGCGATGATGAACATAAGCAGAATCAGGAGGACAAAGCCAATCAAGTTGAGAGCACTGGCCACTTTGGGATTGATTGGTCGACGAATAACAGCTTCAATAATGACGAAGAGTAGCCGACCACCATCGAGAGCTGGGAAAGGGAGGAGGTTGAGAATCGCCAAGTTGATAGAGATTAAAGCTACAAAATTTAGAATATAGACAAAACCAAGACGGCTCGCGTCATCAATCAAACTATAAATACCAATCGGTCCAGCAATTGCTCCCAGCGCCTCTCGCCCCGAAGAAAAGATGTTGGAGAAGAAATCACCAAAAGCAAGCAATGTGTTAATTGTCAGATGATAAGAAAAGAAAAGACCATAGAAAGGAGTCTGCCACCAAGAGGCCGATACAATCCCAATCTTCTGTGTGGCAATACCAATCGCGGCTTCGTTCCCCGTTACCCCCAACTTAGGAATAACCGTGGCAACAGAATTCTGTCCCGAGCTAGAGTCTGAGCGAACATATTCAACCTTGATCGGTTGATCAGGAAATTTCTTGGTAAAATTATGGACCGACTCAACAGAGAGATCAATAATCTTTTCTTCTCCCGAAGAAAAAGAAATCAATTTGTCTCCAACCTGAAGGCCCGCTTCAGAGGCTGGAGATTCTCTTAAGACATTAACGATGGAGAGTGATTCATTTCTCACCTGAAGCCCACGCGGCAAATCCTCAAGACCAGCCGGCATCCCAATCCCAAGATTAATGGAGATTAGAACCCAGGCCAGGACAAAATTAAGAGTAACGCCAGCCACCAAAACGACAGCCTGGACCCACTTCGGCCGATTAACAAAAGAACGAGCACTATCGGGTCCACTAATATTTTCTTCATTGGGATCCTCACCAAAAATTTTGACAAAGCCTCCGAGAGGCAACCAATTGATAGAATAGACAGTCTCCCCCCACTTAATCCCCCAAATTTTGGGTGGGAGACCAAGGCCAAATTCATCAACTCGAATTTTCGCCCACTTCGCCGTCAAAAAATGCCCAAGCTCATGAGTGAGGATTAAGATAGCAAGAACAACAATGAAAAGAATTATGGTCATTTTATTATTTAATTAATCAGCTCATTCTTATAAAAATGTCTGGCCGAACGGAGTGAGGAGATCCGAGGACTTTTTAGAAGTATGAGCTGATTAATGATTACGACATTATTTCGGTTTCTTTACGTTTCGACAAATCTTCTAGCTTTTTGTTGGCTTCATCGATCAATTTTTGTAATTCATCTTTGGCCTTGAATTTCTCGTCCTCGCTAAGCTTCCCGGCCTTCTCTTCGGCCTGGATATCGGCCCAGATTTTTTCTCGCTCTTTGCGCACCGAGATGCGAGCATCTTCAAGCTTCTCCCCCATTATTTTAATCAGCATTTTGCGTCGCTCTTCGGTCAAAACAGGGAAAATCACCCTTAATCCCGTCTCGTCCGGCGAAACAGAAAGTCCGAGATTCGCCACGTCAATAGCCGTCTGGATAGCATTTAGTTGGCTCTTGTCCCAAGGAGTTACACGAATAGTTCGCGCATCTTCAGTCCCAATGGCCGCTACATGCTTAAGTGGAGTCTTGGAGCCATAAGAATCTACCATGACATTGTCTAAGACAGCAGGAGAAGCTTTCCCCGTCCTAACCCCTAAATATTCTCGCCCGAGCCACTCTTCCACTTCCCCTAATTTTGTTTTAAATGATGAAAAATTATACATAATTATATTTTATCGCATCTCTCCCAAAAAACCAAACACCAAAATTCTTAACCTAAGGTAATATCAAGGCTAAGTGTTCGAGAATAAGTCGGTTGGAGGAGCGAGGGTTCTGGAGATAACGTTGGCATTTCTCTAGTTCATGGAGAGCAATTTCTTCGTCTTTAGTTATTTCCTTCATCTTGATTTGCGAGCGAAAGGTTTTCTCTAAGTTAGAGACAAAATTGATTATTTCACTCTTCTTTACGTCCCTATCCTTAAGAAACTCTTTTTGGATGAAATCAAGACGGTCAGGCAAGTCGAGTTTGAGAAATTTGGTGGCGCCCCCGAAGTTGGACTTCAAGTGAGCCCGAAGTCCAACTTCGTCCGCTTGATTGAAGACAACCAAACGCGAGAGCAAGGTTGGCAACAAAATCTCGGCCGTGCGGACAATTAAGAAGAGGTGGGTATCAGCCATTGGCTCTTCAAAAGTTTTGAGCAAAGCATTCTGTGCCTCAGGTGTAATAGAAGAAATCTCTAATATAAAAAATCGACCTTGGCCAGTGAAAGATTTTTGGACTTCTTTCTCAATCAAGTTATGACTATCTTTAATCCCAAAAGATTCATAGCTCTGCCATGAGACGTCAGGTGAGCTATTTAAATTTTCAACTCGAAGAAAATCCCTTAACTTTTCTATCAAAAAATTTTTCCAATAATTTCTGTCTCCAACAAGCAGAGAAGCTTGATGAGAAAAGAAACTTTTGCTTGCTTTAGCGTTTAGAGATGATGCTTTTTTTGTAGACATCAAGATGTTCGAGGGCAATACCCGTACCCTTAGCAACACAATAAAGAGGATCGTCAGCTACATAAGCCTTCACTCCCGTCTTACGAAAAACAAGCTCGGCCAAGTTGCGAAGTTGAGAAGAACCACCCGTTAAGGTAATCCCCTGATCAATAACATCAGCCGATAACTCAGGTGGAGTTTCTTGAAAGACAACTTTAATCGCTCGAACAATCTCCTTCAGCTCGTTGTCAATCGCTCGAACAATTTCGTTGGTCCTGATCTCAGCCGAACGAGGCAATCCAGTCAAAAAATCTCGGCCTTTAATAATATAGGATAATTCCTCCTCGACTGGTATGGCCGAACCAATTGACATTTTAACCTCTTCGGCGGTCTTGTCACCAATAGCAAGATTGAAGGTCTTCTTAATATAATCAGCAATCGCTTGATCTGTTTTGTTGCCTGCATGCTTGACTGAAGTAGAAGAAACAATTCCGCCAAGAGAGATGACAGCGACATCGATCGTTCCGCCACCAATATCCACCACCATGTGACCATGCGCTTCGTAAATAGGGATACCGGCTCCGATGGCAGCAAGAATAGGCTCTTTGACCACATAAGCATTCTTGGCTCCAGCACGCATCGTTGCTTCAATCACTGCCCGTCTCTCTGTTGAAGTGACTCCGGCTGGTACCGAAACCATAATATCTGGTTTGAAAAGATTAAAACGGCCAAGGGCCTTAGAAATATAATAACGAAGCATGGCTTCGGTAATTCGATAATCAGCAATAACCCCATCCTTCATTGGTTTGTAGACCATAATACTATCCGGCGCTTTGCCAACCATGTCTTTAGCTTCTGAGCCAACCGCCACCACACGATTATCATTCTGGTTAACAGCTACTACTGAGGGCTCGTTAAGGACAATCCCCTTGCCAGGAACATAGACCAGCGTATTAGCTGTACCCAAATCAATCCCTAATTTTGTCGTTAAAATAGCCATAAATGACCCTTATAAGTTTTATAAGGCAATTCTACCTGTCTCAGCTATTTAAAGCAAACCCTTAGGAAGAAAGGATTATATCCTTAGTCAAAACACCTTTGGGTAAATTAATTGGATCTGATTGGAAAACTTTAAGGTATGAACCATCCGGTTGTTTCTCCTCCACGGTGTAATAATAGACTCCCGGCCGGACCAAGAGATAGAAGCGTCCTAGTTTATCAGCCACGGCATATTTAATCTGCTGATGAAGGTCAGGCAGATAAATCCGAACAATAGAGAAAGGTAGGGGTTCACCATTTCGTTCAACCCGGAGGGGCTTATGATAGTTATGCAAGAAATGATTAAGAGCGAGAACAACAAAGTAAAGAGCCAAAACTATAATATTCCACCAAGACGGGAAGATAACGAGAGCGTAGGCAGACAAAGCAAAACCAAGAAAGAAAATGACTTCATAAAGACGATTAAGCCAAAGAGCTTTTCGTTTATAAAATTCAAAAAAGTTTTTCTTTGTCTTAGCAAATTCATTCCAATCAAAATCAATCGGATCTAGAGGAATGTTAATATTGATTATCTCCTGCCCACTAGTCGTCAGGTCTCCACCAAAATAAAGATGATCGTAAATTTCGTCAGAACTTTTTCCTGCCAATCTCTCTGAGGGGAAGCGATAATGAGTCTTCCCCGCCTTAATCGTATAAGTCCCAGCCGGCAAAAAGAAACTGAAACGTCCATCGATATCAGTAATAGCCGTTGCCACTTCTCCTCCCGGGGAGCCGGCCTGATTTACTGTCAAATAAACCGGGTCCAATGGACGTTTTGTCTCAGAATCATAAACTGTCCCCCAGGGATTCTCTTCTTTTCTTTTACCGAAGAAATAAGCCAAGAAACGGAAAAGGAGAAGGAATAGGTTATAAAGAGGCGAACCAAATCCTACGGCCAGCCCAGTTGCCGCCGCAATGGGGACAACTTGTTTGGAAACAGCCCAGATATCTAGAGGACCCGAAACAATCAGATTTCCCCTGATATGCTTCACCATCTGATCATAATAACTCACAATATAAAAATCTATTGGATAAGTCCCCGGACGAAGAAGTGGGCCAATAATTGCCTCATAAGCCGACCTATCACTACTGCGGTGCATCAGAAAAGAAAAAGTCTTCGTCCTATCCTCTGGATCAGTTAGAGTAACTCCAATCGTCTTTAGAGACGTAGTGGCCAGATTGGGGTTAAAAAGGATGGTTAAGTTCTTCGATCCAATAATCCTTACCCTCATCCGCGAATCAAAAGTCTTGACCTTTTCTTGCGGTTGAATAAAAAGAAAATCCCATCCGCCAGAGATTGGTTCAAGAATCTCTTCGGTCGAAGTAGAATAAAATGGACTATAATTGCAGCTCCCATCATCTTTGTCAGCCAGACGGTTATAGTTCTGAGCTTTCGGATCAGTACAGCCTAAAATGTCCGAGGGTCCTGGCCCACCACCAAAGAGACAAGAACCATCATTAATTGTCGCGAGTGAGTCATAATTAGAAGCCTTGGGGTTCGTACAACCCCGAACCCCTGACGAGGCGTAAGTGCAAGTGCTGTTATCAACGCTAGTGACATTAGGATTATAGTTTAGAGCATTGGGATCTTTGCACCCAAAAACACCACAATCAATACAAGAGGTGACATCATAGGTGCATTGCGTATTGTCTGCGACGTCAAAACTGCTATCGTAATTATTGGCCGCTGGATCCTTACAACCCGAAGTAGTGGTAACGGTCGATTGATCAGGATTCATATAACGATAGCCTGAGCTCGCGTTATAATTCGTACCATTAGTAATACCAGAAATAATTTCCCCTAAGGTGCTATTATTTTTAAAGATCGTTGAGGCTGAGGAGTCTGTCCCCCCAAAATTAATACTGTCTTTCTCTAATTTATAATTAGGACTTGCCGCCACATAAGCCAACACATTACTCGCGACAAAAAAAACAATAAGGACAGATATAGAAGAAATAAGGAATTTTTTCATTTTTAGGGTATAGGACTTAAAACAAAAATATAATCACTCCCTTCGCTCCCGTCTCTGAAGATTGGAGTAACGACTCCCGTCAAGCCGTCCCGGTCAAACCTTAAGCGAACCTGATCAGCGAACATTTGGTTTAAGTTTTTCTTAAGTAACTCATCGCTTGTTGTCGAGCCCGTTGAAGGAACAACTGTCACACCATACTTTATCCCAGAAACATTCTCGGCCGAAGATGAAAAATCGAGGAGCCCCTGACTTTCTAATTCTGCCAGCAGCTCTCGCTTCAATTGTTCTCTCATCGCCGGAGTAATCTCGGCAAGCTCAGGTTCGTTAGAAGAAAGGCCCAGAAAGCGCCGCCAGGCTTCGACAATGTTGAACCAAAGATCACCTAACCAATCAATAACTGGAGAAATCCAACCAAAGACAAGATCCCAAGTGGTAACAACCGTAGCCGAATTATTAAGAAAGGTCTTTTGCGCCTTAAAGCCTTGATTAGCTCGGATCAAAGTTTGATGGGAAATCTGCCCAATGGATTTTAAGTCTTGAGTTAGAGGAAAATAGTTAGACAAAGAAAGCCGTGAGCCAACACTAACACCGCTCACTAGCAAAAGAGCGAGCATCAGGCCAGTGATTAGCCAGGCAATTCCTTTCATCCCTTTTATTATACAACCTAAACTTAAAAAGAGGAAGAATTTCCCTGGTTGTGGATATCTCTCAAAATCGATATACTGCCAACAATGAAGATTGTTAGCGTTGTCCCCCTCAGCAAAGGTATTTGGCGAGAATCTCTCTCTTATTTTACCGCTCAAGAGGTCTCCTTGGGTTCTCTTGTCTCTGTCCCTATTAAAAACAAAACAATTGACGGATTAGTTGTTGCCGAGAAGGCAGTCAAAGATCTTAAGACTCAAATAAAAAAAACTGATTTTGGCTGGCGCAAAATAAATCGAGTAAAAAAAGATGGTTATTTCTCCCCCGAATTTATTAAGGCCGCAAATTTAACAGCAGAATATTACGCTGTCTTCACGGGCCAGGTGATCAAGTCGCTTGTCCCGCAAATAATTCTCGAAAAATTACCTGATCTCAAGTTATCAAAATGGAAAGATCCACGAGAAAAGATTTCGCCCGAGATCATGGCTATCCAGGAGCCAGACGAAGAACGCCTCTCTTTCTATAAAAGCTTAATCCGAGAAAGTTTTGCGAAAAAACAATCTGTCTTTCTTTGTCTCCCAACACTAGCTGACATTGAGCGAGTCTCGGCTTTGATTTCTAAAGGAATCGAACAATACGTTGTGACTCTGCACGGCGGATTGACAAAAAACCAAATTCTCCTCCTCTGGAAAAAGACACTGGGCACGACTCATCCAATTTTAATCATTGCTACTCCTCTTTTCTTATCTTTGCCTCGAGCCGATATCACCACCCTAATTTTCGAAAAAGAAAATTCTAGCCATTATAAAAATTTTGCTCGACCACACGTTGATTGGCGCTTCTTTGCTGAGAAATTAGCCGAACAGAAAAAAATTCGACTAATCTTCGGCGACATCGCTCTTCGCAGTGAGACAATCTATCGACTCGGCCGAGGTGAGATTCTCCCGGCCAACGCTATCAAATATCGGGTCTATTCAGATATCAAACAAATTCTCTGGCCCTTAATAAAAAAGAACAAAAAAGATGAGGGCGACGTTCTTAATTCTCTCGGCGAACGGCTTCTCGCCCAAATTGAAAATGCCAATGACGATAATGAAAGATTTTTTATTCTCGCCGGCCAAAGGGGGCTAAACCCCATCACAATCTGCAACGATTGCGGACTTGTCATGTCTTGCGACGTTTGTCACTCCGCCCTCGCCATCCACCGCGCCCCCCTCTTCTTGTGTCACAAATGTGGACAGGTTATTGAGATTGAGGACCGTTGCCCCAACTGCAAGGGTAATCGTCTCGTCCTTCTCGGCTTAGGAACAGAAAAAGTTGAGGAAGAAATAAAAAATAATTTGCCAAAAATAAAAACTTTTCGCCTCGACAGCGATGTGGCCAAAACAAGCCGAAAAGCCCGAGAGGTCGTTGATCTTTTCTATAATTCGCCCGGTTCGGTTCTCATCGGTACTGAAATGGCCCTAAATTATCTTGGTGATAAAATTGAAAACATTGCTATGGTTGGCCTCGACCACCTCTTCGCTAAGCCCGACTACCGCCTAGGAGAAAAATTATTCAGCGAACTTCTCCGTCTTCGTCTTCTCGCCAGCAAACGCCTCTTTATCCAGACGCGAAATCCCGAAGAAAAAGTTTTTGCCTATGTTCTCTCCGGAAATTTGCTTGATTTCTATCGTGACGAGATAGATGAACGCCGAGAACTCGGCTACCCACCCTTCAAAGTTCTAATTAAAATTTCGCGCGAAGGAAAAAAAGACGAGATAAAGAAAGACATGGCCCAACTAGAAGAATCTCTGGCCGAATGGCAACCAATCAGTTATCCCTCGTTAGGGAAAAACGTTAGCGGATTGCCGATTCTAAACATCTTAATCAAACTTCCTACCGCCTCTTGGCCAAACAAAAAACTCCTCGCCCTTCTAAGAAACCTCCCGCCAACCTTCATCATCCGCGTCGACCCCGAAAGCGTTTTGTAAAAAGAAAAAAATGTTGTAAATTAGAGTTATTAAATTATGGTCAAGATTGTTCAAAAAGAAAGCCCCGTCTTGCATGAACCCGCCAAGGAGGTAGGGAAGGAACTTTTTGGTACCGCGAAACTTAAGGAGATTCTAGCTGATATGAGCAAGGCCCTGGCTAAGGAAGACGACGGGGTCGCTCTCGCTGCTCCCCAAATTAATCTACCCCTTAGAATTTTTGTCGTCTCAGGAAAGATCTTTAACCAAGAAGGCGAGACAGCCATTAAGCCAGACTTAATTTTTATCAATCCGGTTATTACTAGCCTGTCAAAAGCAAAAGAAGAAATGGAAGAGGGTTGTCTCTCGGTGCGTTGGCTCTTCGGTCAAGTGAAGAGATCGACTAAGGCTACAATCTCAGCTTACGATGAGCAAGGAAAGAAATTTACTCGTTCAGGTTCTGGCCTCTTGGCCCAAATCTTCCAACACGAAGTTGACCACCTAGAGGGCATTCTTTTTACCGAAAAAGCTAAGGGGGTAAAAGAATACGCCCCGCCAGAGAAAGATCATGACTAGACTTAATTTTGCCTTTTTGGGCACCGACCAATTCAGCGTCAAAGTTCTAGAAACTTTAAAGAATCGTGGTCTTATTCCCTCTCTTGTTATTACTGTTCCTGATAAACCCCAAGGCCGAAAAATGATACTGACTCCCCCACCAACTAAGATTTGGGCCGAAGAAAATGACGTCAAAATAATTCAACCAGTTTCACTCAAAACTTTTGACCCTAAAAAGCTAGAAGCTAAAAGCTACCAGCTTTTTATTGTTGCCTCTTATGGCAAAATTATCCCTCAAGCCATTTTAGATATCCCTACCCATGGTACCCTCAACATACATCCGTCCCTTCTTCCTAAATATCGCGGACCATCACCCCTGGAGACCGCCATTCTGAATGGTGATGAAGAAACGGGTGTCGCCATTATGCTTGTCGATGCCGAGATGGACCATGGTCCGATCATCGCCGAGAAAAAAATTGAATTAAAAGACAAATACAACTTCGAAAATCTACGTGATAAATTGGCTGTCTTAGGAGCAGAGCTTCTCGCTCAAGTCATTCCCGATTATCTTGATAAAAAGATCGTTCCTAAAGAACAAGATCATGACCAAGCTACTTATACCAAGAAATTTATTAAAGAAGATGGACAACTTGGCCTACAAGATCTACCCCTATCAAACTCTCGAAAGATCCTCGCTCTTAATCCTTGGCCAGGCACTTATTTAGATTACCCCGGACCAGAAGGAAAGATCCGCGTTATAATTAAAGAAGCTCACTTAGAGAACAACAAGCTTGTTTACGACAAAGTGACTCCGGCTGGCCGTCGCGAGATGAGTTGGAGCGCTTTCTTAAATGGCTTCAATCGATAATTATTTGCCTTCTCGAATAAAGATATCTTTAATCGCTCGAGCTCCACGAAGAAAGAGCGATTTTTTCTTCTTCTCGTAACGACGCAATTCCTCAGCTAAGCCATCCTTGACCTTATCGATCGCCGCATAAAGATCAGCTTCTTCAACAACATTACGTAAGACATTACCGTCAAAATTTAAATTTACTTCGGCAAAAAATAGATTGCCAGTTTTGTGATGAGTGGTCTCTTTGCCAATTTCTACGACGGCCAAGACATCACCAAAGTTGGCAACTAATTTATCAAGCATCGCGAACTTCTCGTCGACATAATTTGTCAGAGCCGTAGTTAGCTCGATTCCCGTCCCTTTAATAGTAGTTCTCATAATAGTTTTAGTTAAAAGCTAAGCTGATAATGAGAGCCTTTTATAACTCTATTATAGCATATGTAACAAATTACCAAATGGGTCTTAAGGAACGATTCAAACAATCTGCCAAAGAACAACGGCTAAGACTAGGGCCAAAACCTTTAGTCTTAAATTTTGAATTAAGAACACTTGCCAGAAAAAACTTAATTCTTGTTTCTTAGTCTGACTAATAAATTTGCTAATCCGGTCTTCTAAGACGTGAAGCTCAACGATTTTTTCTAATTTTCCATGTTCAGCGATAGAAATTTCTCCTCTTTCTTCGGAGACAACAACTGCCAACGAGTCTGACTTCTCTGTCACTCCAGCTGCGGCTCGGTGTCTTGTCCCTGTTTTTTGAAAACTAGAATAATTTTCTGCCAAAGGTAGGTGTGCTCCAAATTTCTTAATCCGATTATTATCAATAATCATGGCTCCGTCATGACCGGGGCTAGATTGATCAAAGAGAGAAAGAACAAGTGGCCCAGAAATCCGACCATCGAGAACAAACCCCCCCTCCACTACTCCCTCGAGAGGAAGTTCTCCAGGAAAGACGACTAGAGCTCCGATCTTTTTTTCGGCCAACTCCTGAATTGTCTTCGTAATGACAAAGGAGGAATCTTCAGACAAAATATGCCGATTAGTAAAAGTAAGACGACGAGTTGAAACAAAAATCCAATCAAAAAATTGCCTTAATTCTCGCTGAAAAACAACAACAAAAATAAACAAGATAAGAGGTCCGAGAATCTGAAGAAGTTGCTGGGCCAAATTTAGTTTAAAAAACTGAATTAAAAAAACAAAGAAGGTTAGTGTCCCAACCGAGTAAGCCAAGACATAAGACCGTGATTGCTTAATAAAGAAGAGGATAAAATAAATTCCCCCAGCGACAAACAGAAGGTCAAAAATTTCCCTAATTGAAATTAAGTGAGCAAGATCAAGCATTTTAGAACTCTAACCCCTTAATTGTAGCTTATTTGTTCTTATTCAGCAAATCAGTTAAAATATGGTTATGGTAAAAATCAAAAATATAAAAGCTCGTGAAATCTTAGACTCCCGAGGTAACCCAACGGTTGAAGTGGACTTAATGCTAGTCGACGGCTCTTTTGGTCGGGCCTCCGTTCCGGCTGGAGCTTCCACTGGCAAGTATGAAGCAGTTGAATTGCGCGACGGCGATAAATCTCGCTATGGTGGCAAAGGTGTTCTCCAAGCTGTAGCCAGAGTAAATGGTGAATTAGCCCAAAAGCTAGTTGATCGATCATTCGACCAAATGTCCCTTGATGCCGAAATGATTGCCCTCGACGGGACAGAAAACAAAAGTCATTTAGGGGCCAATGCCACATTGGGAATATCTCTCGCCTTTGCCCATGCTATGGCAAAAAGTGAAGGCAAAGAACTTTTTCAATATTTTGCTAATATTTCTTCCTCTAAACCCGCCCTCCCTGTCCCCATGATTAATATCCTAAATGGTGGCCGACATGCCGAGAACTCCACCGACATCCAGGAGTTCATGATTGTGCCCGTTGGTGCTCCCTCCTTTCACGAAGCTCTTCGCTATGGAGCCGAAACCTTCCACTCTTTAAAAAAAATCTTACAAGAAAAAGGTCTCAATACTTCAGTTGGTGACGAAGGCGGTTTTGCCCCATCTCTCCCCTCCAACATCTCGGCCCTTGAGCTAATCTTAGAAGCCATCACTAAGGCTGGTTACCAACCGGGCAAAGATATCGCTCTAGCTATTGATGCGGCCGCCAGCGAATTTTACCTGCCTGCGCAGGCAGATCAGGGTGGTAAATACGAATTAAAATCTGAAGGCAAGTCCTTTACCAGCGAAGAATTAATAAAAATGTACGAAGGTTGGGTTGAGAAATATCCAATTATCTCAGTCGAAGATGGCTTAGCCGAAGACGATTGGGAGGGGCATAAACTCCTAACTGAAAAATTGGGTGAAAAGATCCAACTTGTTGGCGATGACCTCTTCGTCACCAATGTTAAGAAACTCCAAGAGGGTATTGATAAAAAAGTTTGCAATTCCATCCTTATCAAACTCAACCAAGTAGGCACGGTTAGTGAGACAATCAGTGCGGTTGAATTAGCTAGAAATTCTGGTTATACCGCCATTGTTTCTCATCGTTCGGGCGAAACCGAAGATACCACAATTGCTGATCTCGTAGTCGGCCTGGGTACTGGCCAGATCAAGACTGGTTCCCTCTCGCGCTCCGAACGCCTCAGCAAATATAATCAACTTCTTCGTATCGAAGAAACCCTCGGCCCAAATGCTATCTACCCCGGCTCTTTCACCTTCCCCAAAATCTAAACCTCTAAACTCATTTTCCCTTGTGCGAGATTGGATATCGCACAATAAGGGTTTTTGAGTATTTAATCCACAATTTTGTAGGGATCAGCTTTTTTTGCCTTGGTTGGCGACTTTGGACAAGGCCGATTGAAGGATCGCTTCATCAGCGAGGAAATAATGCTTGGTAGGCTCAAGATTCTCGTCTAACTCATAAACCAAAGGAATTCCCGTTGGAATATTTAATTCAACAATCTCTTCGTCAGAAATATTATCTAAATATTTTATTAAAGCGCGCAGACTATTACCCGAAGCTGAGACAATAATTTGTCGGCCCTTTTTTATCTCTGGCAAGATCTCTTCTTGCCAATATGGAACAACTCGTGCAACCACATCTTTCAAATTCTCTGACCGAGGAATTTCGACTTCACTTAAGTCAGCATAGAGCGGATCTCTACCTGGATACATTCCATCATCTTTAGTGAGTGGCGGGATAGCGACATCATAACCCCGGCGCCAGGCTTGTACTTGTTCTTCGCCATACTTAGCCGCCGTCTCTGACTTACTGAGACCCTGCAGGGCGCCGTAATGTCGCTCATTCAATTTCCATGATTTTTTAATTTCTATCCCCTCCTCTCCCATCTCTAACAAGACGATATCAAGAGTCTTATTTGCTCTTTTAAGAAAAGAGGAAAAGGCTAGGTCAAAACGAAAACCCTTCTCTTTTAGTATTTTCCCCGCCTCATGGGCCTCTTTTTCGCCTAATTCGGAAAGGTCAACATCAACCCAGCCGGTAAAACGATTTTCCTTATTCCAGACACTTTCACCATGGCGAAGCAAGACAATCTTATACATAGTTTATATTCTATCACACAAAGAAAATAGAGAGAAAAACGAGGGCAATAACAATTCGGTAGAGGCCAAAGGCAATAAAATCGTGATGGCGGACATAATTTAAGAATGATTTAATAGCCAACAGAGCAGAAAGAAAAGAAACAAAGAAGCCCAAAGTCAGCAAGCCCCACTCCCCCGCAGAAAAACCAAAAGAGCTCTTAAGGATGTCTAAACCGGTCGCCGCTGCCATGGTCGGTACCGCCAACAAAAAAGAAAATTCAACAATAGTCTCTCGTCTAATCCTCAAAGCCAAGCCCCCAACAATCGTTGCCGCCGAACGAGAAACACCGGGGATCATGGCTATTGACTGACAAAGGCCAAGGGCAATGGCCTGTGGATAAGATATTTGTTCGAGGTCAACTTTGTCATCGTCCTTCTCTTGGTAGAAAAGTTCAAAGAGAATCAAAATTAAACCGCCAACAAACAAGGAGATAAGAACAACAAGGCTATTGCCCAAGAGATAAGTCTTGATCACTTTATAGAAGGTCAAACCCAAGATCGCTGTCGGCAAAAAGGCAACGATAACTCGTTTAAGGACAGCAGTGTTGGTCAAAAGTTTCTGCCAATAGAGAGCAACAACAGCCAAAATTGCCCCCAGCTGGATGATCACTTCAAAACTCTTCACAAATTCCGTCTGAGCAATACCCAAAAGGTCAACTGTTAAAGTCAGGTGTCCGGTGGATGAAATAGGTAGGAACTCAGTCACCCCCTCTACTATTCCTAGGATAATTGATGCTATAATGGTCATAATTACTAGATAATATCATTATAATCATGGCCCTACAAAGAGTTAATCCAAAAATTAAAGAGAATACCGATAATGTCGAGAATGTTCACGAGGCTATCTGGGGAGATTTCTCCAAGCTCCGCGGTGACGTATCTAAGATCTATGGCGATGTCACTCTCCACCAGATTATCGGCAACCCAAGCCATATCAGCGGGAACATTAGTGGCATTTTTGGAACAGTCAGTGATATCCGTGGTGATGTCTCCAATATCCGTGGCAACGTTACCCACCTCACAGGAGACACAACAAATGTCAGCGGAGACATTTCTGGACTCTATGGTGATATCTCCAATATCCGTGGTGATGTCTCCAATATCCGTGGTGATGTTAGCAAGATCAAAGGAAATGTTAGCGACCTAATTGGCGATGTCTCAAGTATCCAAGGTGACGTCACTGAGATCTCTGGCAACGTGACAAACCTAATTGGCGATACATCTAGAATACGCGGCAATGTCACTAGTATTACCGGTGAAGTCTCCGGCTTAGAAGGTGAGGTTACCGGAATCGAAGGTGACGCTACTGGTCTTATAGGTAAAGTAGATACCTTTATTACCAAATAAAGAAGCTCCAATTCCCGAGTATAAGTGCGAGCAGAAGAATTATCCCTTGCCAAAAAGGGCCCCAAAGAGTGTCTCTAATCCGTCGAGGTGAGTGCATAAAAAGATGAAAACGAAAAAAAGTTTTTAGTGGTTCGCGACGTAATTTCATAAAGAGAATCTGCAATCCATCGGGCAAAAGACCGCCTAGCGCCCCTGCCAACAGACTGACAACTCTGACACCTTGCCCGTTCAGAGAAAAGAAGAGGAAGATAAGGCCTAGCCCAAGAGCCAAGTCCAAACCAATCTTCGCCCAATCGCGGAGAGATTTTCGACTTATGGGGATATCGTCATTAAAAGGATTCTCCTCGTCGATATTTGCCGAACTTAATTTGTAATCCCAGTGCGGAAGACTATCCAACAAGAAGTGGCTGACAAAACCGGCAACCAGAGCGCCCCCAGGACCAAGCCCAAAGGCTGAAGCAAGAGCAGCACCGACGACAGCATGAGGAGTTAAAACCATATTATTATTTTATTGCCAATTAAATTCTTCGATTAACTCTCCCGAATAATAGAACTGATAAGCCAGGCTCCCAAAACTATAAACTTCACCTCCAATCTCAATTTCGGCGCCACCAACCTTAGGGTCGGGCTTAGGGTTCGACTTAGCAAAACCGAGATTAAAGAGAGTGGCCAAAATCTCCGGGCGGTTTTCTATATTATAACCGGCTTTTTGCCATTCGGTAATAAGTTGCTTGAGGTAAAGTCCAGTATAGAGGTAGGAATAATAATGATTGTGACTATCAGTTAGTCTCATAAAGCGCTCAGATGAAGGGTTGTCAGTGTTAAAATCGAGAAGATTTTCTTTCTCTTGACCAAGATAAAAAGGAGACTTCCTGTCCCGTAAATTATCCTCAATCTGAACCGCTGTCTCTTCCTTAAGACCCGTCACCCCCCAGGAGAATTGACTCTGAACCCCAAGAATTTTTAATGGTTGAAAAATTTGTTTATAAACTTCTCTCTCAGAATTATAAAGACGTAATTGTTCCCCTACCAACACCCCTACGATCAATCGCGGGTTAATCCCCGAGACCTTTGCCGCCTTATTGATGTGATCTTTGTCCTTGGCAATAGCCACCCTCAAGACTTGCCAATCGGGTGTCGAGAGCCAAGAATAAGAGTGATCAGAAGAAGACCCCCCGCCCAGGCTACTAGAGAACTCGTTGCAAGACTTAAGCCCATTTTTGTAGGCAGGATTATCTTTTAGAAAAATATCCGAAGCTAAGAGGGCTTTGGCCAAAACTTTCTCAGAACGACTCGCATTATAAACGTTTAGAAGGCTCCTCCCTAACGGAGCGTTAAGGCGATTAATCACCAGTAACTGACAGTTATTAGAAAAAATCGTCTTAGCTGAAGGAGCCGAGAGATCGACAAGACGAATCTGTTCAGCAACATCTTTAAAATAACGGTCATTAAAATCGACCCTACCCGCCGTCTTCGTCAGACCAAAGCGAAGCCCAAACCAACCAACAACTAAAACGAAGCCGATGAAAGCAAAAAGATAAACCCCAATCTTACTCGCTCGTCGACCAAAACGAAGAAGCATAACTTAAATAATTTGACCGTTAATTGTCGGGTAACCAAAAAAGTGAATAACTGGCAAAGAGATTGATCTCAACTTAATTAAGACGCCGTCAGATAAACCAACCGCGGCCGAGACAAGACTGGTATGTTTGAAACGAGGTAAAGTTTGAGACATTTTTGCCTGTTTCGTTAATGACTCCTGGGTACTGCCAAAAAATTGAACAATGAAAACGCTATCCCGACCCTCAAATTTGCCCAGGGCCATACCGATCCCGATATCTGTGAAATTTTTATCCAAAATATTTTCCCGATGCTTCGGCGAATTCATCCAGGCCTGATTGACCTCACTTGACTCATAAAAATTGAGGGCGAGGTTTTCTCCGGCATAGACATACTTATAGCCAACTTTATCAAACCAACTCCAGGGGGTCTCGCCCTTAGGACCTTGGTGGGAAAAATAAGACCGTGTGGCCATATCGAGAGCCTTAAGCTCGGCCGCTTTTGTTAGCAGAGGATTGACATTGAGAGGCCCCTTCTGGTCAGCTCTTCGGTCGATATTTGTATAATCCACAATTAGGGCCGGCAAGACCGCCGCCAAAAATCGCTTTCCTGGACCCCAAACTTCAGGCACAACCAAAAAGGACTCAGCGAAGAAAACAATGATGAGAATTAAAATCAAATAGCGAGGCTTCATATTTGAAGACTTTAACACAAAACAAAGCTTTTCTCAACCCACAACTTAGCAAGGGACCCCTCTAGTTGGAGCCCTCTTCTGTCGAGGTTGCCGAAACTTCAGCCGGATCAGAAGAAGCCTCAGGGTTCATAGAAACCGGGCCAACATTAACAATTATATCTCGACTTGGACTGTAGACAATAGCTTTAGCCGCTTTAGCATAAATAATAAGAAGGTCTCCCTCAACCGACCCCGAGACAAAAGGTTGAGCCTTAGCAGCACCAACGGGATCATCAATTCGGCCAACCTGAGGAACTTCCCCGGACGGGAGGATCATGTGAGCTCCAAGCTTAGAGAGCACGGCTTCAACCTCAGCCGAAGAAACATCTCCCTTGGTCTTAGGCATAGTCCAATAATAAACGCCCCCAACAATAATAATGAGAATAAGAACAGCGATAATAATTAATGCTTTTTTCTTCATAATAGGTTTATTTTAACAAATTAACTCTTATTTGCCAAAGTGGATAATTAAAGTAAATTCACCCTTAGTAAAGTGTTTATCTTCCTTCATCTTTCGAAGAAAAATTTCAGCTGTCCCTACCAGATATTGCTCGAATTTCTTGGTCATCTCTTTGCCTAAGAAAATCTCAGTAGTCGGATAAAGTTCTTCCAACAATTTTAGAGTTTTCTCAATTCGATGAGTTGATTCGAAACAAACTAAATTAGTCTCTAGTTCTTCGGCCTGCTTCAAGAGTTTTACAATCTTGCCTCGCGTTCGAGGTAAAAATTCAACAAACCAAAATGAGCCAGCAAAGCCCGAGACAGCAATCGCCGTCGAGAGTGCCGACGGCCCAGGAATCGGGACAATATCATTCCCCGCTTCCCGCGCTTGCTCCACCAGGTAAGCACCCGGATCCGAGACACCCGGCATCCCGGCCGAAGTAACAAGGGCGACATCTTCGGACTTTAACATCTCTAAAATCTTCGGTGTCATCCTTCGACTATTCTTGTCATCATAATTTAGGATTTTCTTCTCTCCCACTTCAAGATGTTTTAGTAATTTAACCGTGTCAGTCCATTTCTCCACGGCCAAAACCGGCACCGCCTTCATCATCTCAATCGCCCTTGGCGTGATGTCGCCCAAATTACCAATTGGTGTACCAATGAGATAGAGAGTCATAGGTTAATTATAAGCCGGCAAAAGAAAAATCTTTGATTTTGGTATAAGTGGGACCGTCGGGAGTCATGGTCGATTCGATCAAGGTAAAACCTTTAATCTCCCCGCCCCAATCTACTCGGTCATAGAGGTTCGGCAAAGTTGGACCAAAATCTGGCGCTTTGAAGCGAGCTAGAGTTAAGTGCAAACGATAGAAACGGGGGTCAGGCCGATTGAGAGTTACCTCGATATCATCTTTAAGTTTGAGCAGAGATTGAGGTGGGTTACCCTCAGCCCAGACAAGTCGAGGCGTTTGACGGTTAGGACCAAAAACTACCTTATTAAAATCAATGAAGAAAGTGTTGCGAGGTTTACTAGCGAATTCATCTAATTTCCTAATAATCAAGTCAACATCAGTCTCCAGCCAGGGAGCAACAACGGTAATATGGAAACTCTCCCCTGAGAGCCAAGATACCGGCCAAGCGACATGGTCAGCCTGCCAAGTGAGAGCATCACTCCTCAGAGATCCTTCCACTGGGAGGGCAATAAACAAGCGTCGGGCAAGATTTTTCTCTTCTTCTATCATATTATTACAGTATAACGATTGAAGGCAAAAAGGCAAACAAAAACAAAAAAGGCCCGGCGTCGGGTCTTTTTTGTTCTCAAGAGAACCTAGTTGCGATTATCGCGAGGCTCCATTGGCTTAGCAAAATCAACACTGATTGAGCGACCACCAAGGTCAGAACCATTTAAGGTAGAGATAGCGTTTTGCGCTTCCTCCGGCGTAGACATCTCCACAAAACCGAAGCCCTTGGAGCGACCAGACGCCTTGTCGATGATGATCTTAGCCGAGAGAACTTGACCAGCAGAGGCAAAATGATTGCCTAACTCTTGATCAGTAAGCGCCCAAGGCAAGCTACCGACAAACAACTTATTATTCATTAACGTACTTAGATTAAAATTTAATTGGCTTGACGACCGTGGCTCACGATCACTTGGTCATCTCGCCTCTTAGGACCAAACGCCGGTCAACTAAGTTACTAAAAGATGGAAGCGATGGAGAACACTAGCGTCACAAATATAACATAAGTCACCCTAGAAAGCAAAAGCTAAACCCGACTTTTCCCCTTTCTACCTAAACTTAAAATTTTCCAACGGTCCAAGGATGTTCGCCATCCAACCCTCCTTCCCCTCGCCAGACCTTAAGAGAGCCCAAGGTGTGGCGGGGAGAAAGCTGGTTTTTTTAGTAATGGGATAATGGTTAGCATCGCAGTCAACCCCGACATATTTACCATCGTTGGGATGGTAGTCAGTACCAACAAAGTCGCCAAAATAAGCGACCTTTAGCATAAACATGGTCCAAGCGTAACAATTACCTCCCCCATCACTAGGATTTTGGAGTTTAGTTAAATTATTTTTTAACCAATCAGTCAGTCTCCCCCTCTGGCAAAAGTCTGTATAAAATTGAGCTGACCCACTATAACACAGACTGGTCTTGAACTCATGGTATTTGTCAATCCAAGTAAGGCTAGGCTCCGAACCCCAAGATGAAGTATTAGAATAGACAAAAATTTCTTCTCCATAAAACGTTTCTCCATACCAATCATTATCGGGAGTGCAACCAAAGCCCCCAAATTCATGTGTCTCATACCCTGACGAAGAGATATAGAGATAAGCTGGTTTACAATTTTTGAGACTGATAATTTCTTCAGGCACATTCGGATCAAGAATTTTTAAATTAAAATAGGGTTCCATATTGTCTTCGGTAAGATCCTCCATAAATATAACAATAACAGCATGTGCCACTTCACCTAAACTTTCAGATTCATCATAAGCAAAGACTTCCCAGTCCTTATTTCTGACCTTTAATTGTATCGGATAGCCATAATCATTAACGTAAGATTTAAGTTTCTGAGAGAAAAATATTGAATCAAGATGGTCTAAATATCGAATCTCTGAATTGAAGTAGACACTTCTTCCGACAGGACAAGTTGGCCCAGTCTCTTTGTTCTTGACCAAAGAACTCTTTGGAGAATAGGAGCCATTTTGAGTTTGTATCAGATAAGAGATAATCTCATCTTGATTGCCAGAACCAATATTAAGAGGCGAATCTTGATCCGTTTTGTCATTGGCCCAACTAGCGAGATCTTTTTCTGTTATCGTAATTCTAAAAAAACGGCTGAGACTCCACTCTTCGCCATCTAACTCAGTGGCAATCGTCTCAAACGGCACTTCACACGGTACTCTACAATCCGGAGATACCGTAATCAAGGCGCTGGTAGAGAAACACCCTCCACTAGGGCATCCATCTGTGCTCAGACAGACGACCCGATATTTATAAGTACTGGTACGAGGAAGCTGGTCATTGCTTAGATAAACGGTATCGGTGGGTTTGAGTCTGGTGTCAGTGTTAACAGAACTGAGTATCCCCTCTTTGTTTTTACTATGCCAAAGACCACAACTTTTGCCGTCGCTTTTTGAACAAGAAACCTGACAGAAAGGTTTGGTAAAACTTCTGTCATTTATCTCCCATTTTAATTTAAGTTTGGTGGTGCCTTCGTCTCGACAGATGGGACAATAGACGAGAGTGGAACGATTGCTGTCATCGGGGATGATGTCGACATTACAGGGAAGACCAGTAGAGATGAAAGAGGAAGCTTGGGAGAAGAGAGGGAAGAAGAAAACGACAAAAAGAAACACAACAAAAGGATATTTGATAAACCAACTTTTGCTCATAGATTATAAGAATTAAACGTGATCGTCTTCGTCGGCGAGGGCCTCGGCTTTGGTCTTGTGAATGGTGCCATCGGGATGATTGGCCGGAGAATAGATAGTGTAGAGCTTAAGCGCTTCGGTCGCTGAAGTGTTGATAAGATTATGACGAGCGCCAGCGGGGACGACAACGCAGAAGCCGTCACTGAGAGCGGTCTCCTCACCATCGAGAATCGCCTTCCCCTCGCCTGATTCGACTCTTAAGAATTGATCAACTTTGTCGTGAACTTCCTCACCGATATCTTCACCGGGAGCAATACTCATGACGACTAATTGAGAATGAGGCGCGGTGAAGAGAACTTCGCGAAAATAATCGTTGGCTTGAGTCTTCTCCTCAATGTTTGCGATATATCCTGACATAATAATTTTAATTAAAACTTATAATAGCTTAGATAATTATAGCATAGAAACAAAAAACCCTACGTCCAAAACGTACGGTTCTCTGTGAGGCTAAGGATAAATATCAATATTATTACAATTGATTGGTTTTCCCTTACAGTACGACCGTCAATATCCTTAACCTCATTAAGATTATACCATCGTCCCAATCAAAAACAAGAAAAGTTATCCACAGTCGGCCTAATCGAAAATGTTTACCAAAAACTGATCAATCAACCTCTGGGGAAAATCGTAGAAATGAAGTTTGTCAAAATGAAGTTTTGTTGCCAAGGCTACCCCAACATAGCGCCAATGCCAAGGTTCATATTGATAGTAATCATTATCCTCGGGGTAGGACAGAACGAAACCAAAACGATAGGCATTGTTTGTTAACCAATTATAAGCGTCAGTTTTACCAAACTTCGAAAGATCTCCCTTGATACTTGGGGTCCCAAAATCAATGGTTGTCCCGAGTTGATGCTCCGAATAACCCTGATCGGCCGAAAATTTATTAGCCGTCCCTGCTCCATAAGTAACTGAGTAATTATATTTAAGTGCCTCCTGAGTTCCAAAAGAACGGTAGGCAGAGTTAATTTGCAGAGTAATGCCAACTGAGGACGCCGATCGAATCAGGCTCTCTAACTTGGGCAAGACACTAGCATGGATCAAGAGAGACTTCTCGGGATCAAATAGATATTGAGGAGTAATTGTCGCCAGATTAGAAGGAATATAATTTTCACTAAGAAAATAGATCTTAGAATATTTCTTCAGTAATTCGCGATCAGTTTTACTCAACTTATCAAGTGTCCCCACGGTCGTGGCCAGACCACTCAATTGATTAGCAAAAGCGTCGTTCCTCGTCCGTTCTTCCTGGAGAGCATTGGTTGTCGTGGCTAAATTATTTTGCGAAATAGCTAGCTTATTTTCTAAATCTTTCTTAGATTCTAATAACTCTTTATTCTTAAGATCGAGTTGCCAGAAAAAATAACCACCAACACCAATTGCAATCACAGCTATAAATAAAGCGATGCTAACAATCCACTCAAAAACCAGATGATTATTTCTGTTAACCATGTCCTAAGAAGCTTAGCATAAGATTAGACGATTTGTCACTTGAGAGCTAACGGGCCAAGGGAAAAGTTCGCAATTGAACAGATTTAGCACTAAGGCTACCGTCAGAGTTTGTTGAACCATTAACAGAAACTGAATTCCCTACCACTAAATCTTCCAGAGTGCCTTTGGTCATTTTTTGCACCTCAGTGGAACCAGAAACAAGAACTATTCTTGAACCACCATCGCGCAACTTAAGAGTTATGCTAGTGGCATCCTTGTTTAAAATCTCGCCCGCGACCACCCCACCGCCGACATCGGCCCTCGACCCTCTTTGCCCCGCCATGCCAACGCCACTAAAACGGCTCATCTGGCCTCCGCCGGGAAAACTTTTCTGACTCTGACCATACTTGAAGCCACCGTAGAAAGCTAGGGCGACAATAATAAGCACCCCGATGATAATTTTTGTTGTATTTTTCATAATTAAATATTTGTTATTAATTAATAATTTCTCACTAATTTTTAATTATTCATACCTTAGGGCCTCAATTGGATTAAGACTAGCTGCTCGCCGAGCCGGATAATAACCAAAAACGATACCGATTGTGGTCGAGACACCAAAAGCTAGCAAGACAGAAAAAAGTGAAACCTGGGTTTGAAGTATGCCAAAATAAGTTATAACAAAAGAGACCAGCCAACCAAGAATTATGCCGAGAATGCCCCCGATAAAGGTTAAGGCAACAGACTCAATTAAAAACTGCAAGCTAATATCCCGACGCTTCGCCCCAATCGCCTTACGCAAACCAATCTCTCTTGTCCTCTCAGTCACAGTTGTGAGCATCATATTCATAATTCCAATTCCGCCCACCACCAGAGAGATCCCGGCAACCGAACCAAGAAGGATGGTGAAGATGCTCGTGATACTTGTCGCCGTAGAGACAATGTCAGCCTGATTCATTGTACTAAAATCGGCTTGAGTGGGGTCTTTAATATGATGTTGGCTCAAGAGTAAACTAGTGATATCCTCTTGAACTTGAGTTGCTGACTCAGAATCAGTCGCAGCGATACTAATAGTTGAGACATACTGATCGCCAGAAAAATATCTCTGTGCCGTAGTAAGAGGAATATAAATGACGTCATCTTGGCTTCCCATACCTGAACCGCCCTTGGCCAGAGTAATGCCAATAATCTTGAACTCAACTTGTTTTATCCGAATCTTCTGACCAATAACATTACCGGCCTCAAGGCCAAACAAATCATCTCGAGTCATCGGCCCAAGCACTGCTACCTTAGCGCCACTCTGAATATTTTGGTCAGAAATAAACGCCCCCTCCGCCACCTGAACGTTACGAACGGTCTGATAAGATGGAACCGTCCCCGTCACTTGAGTATTAGTATTTTGACCCCTAAACACAACCTGATAACGGCCACTAACTTCTGGAGCAACACCATTGATAGAATCTACTTGAGAAGAGATAGCCCGGTAATCTTCCATTGTCAGCGATTTGGCCGAACCTCGACCCGCACTCACCATCATCCCCGGCCCTCGTTGAGCCCCAGGCATGACAATAATTAAGTTCGAACCAATCGATTGAATACTTGATTTGATAGAATTCTGCGCCCCTTGACCAATCGCCAACATCGCGATCACCGAACCAATGCCAATAATAATACCGAGCATCGTTAAACCTGTTCGAACTTTGTTCGATGACAGAGCAGAATATGTTTCGTGCAAAATATCAACAATGTGCATATTTTATTATTTAGGAAGACCGGCTCTTCGCTTCTGGTGTTGCTTGTTATCAGAGACGACAAGACCATCTTTTATTAAAATAATCCGATCAGCATGTTCAGCCACATCATGTTCATGAGTGATGAGGACGATCGTTTTCCCTTGCTCTTCGTTCAATCTTTGGAATGTATCAAGAACAATCTCTCCAGTCTTAGAATCAAGATTGCCTGTCGGTTCATCGGCTAAGATAAGGGAAGGGTTATTGACCAGAGCTCGAGCAATAGCCACCCGCTGAATCTGACCACCCGACAACTGATTCGACAAATGGTGAAAATGTCCTCGATCCATCCCGGCCGCCACAAGCGCTTCTTCGGCTCGCTTATTCCTCTCAAGCTCAGGGACTCGATCATATATGAGAGGTAGCGTAACATTACGCAAAACTGAGGTTCGAGGTAAGAGATTAAAAGATTGGAAGACAAAACCGATTTTATCACGACGAATATCGGCCAACTCGTCCCCCGACATCTTAGAGACATCTCGCTGGTCGAGGAAATAAGCCCCTTCTGTCGGAGTGTCAAGGGCCCCAATAATATGCATTAGGGTAGATTTACCGGAACCAGACGGACCCATAATCGCTACGAATTCTCCATCATTAATGGTAAAAGAAACCCCACGAAGGGCCGAGAAATCAATATCCCCGGTAAAATAAGTTTTAGTAATATTCTTAACTTCAATCATTTTTCTTAGTGACCAAGACTACCAACAGATGCGCCCCTAACACTGCTGCGACTCCCGCCGGTACTACCAAACAAGCTCGGGGCACTAGCTGCTTTAACTGCTCCTGGGGCAATTATCCTGGTAATTATTTTATCCCCCTCCTTTAATCCTGAGATAATCTCCGTTGAAGTATCGTCAGAGATCCCAACAACAACTTCCTGTTCGGCGGGAATTAAAGTGGAGGCTACCCCTTGATTGCCTGTTACCGGCAAACTTTGATCTAACATCTGGACATAAGAAATATCTCCCGAGATCTTCACGGCTCCAGAGGGGACGATCAAGACATCTTGGCGAGCATTGGTAGCAATCGAAGCGTTGACGCTCATCCCTGGCAAAACTCGAGGATCCTGAGTGTCAAAAGAAATTTTAACATTATAATTCACAACACCCGAAGAAACTGTCCCGACCTGATCAACCGACCAAACAAGACCAGAGATAGTCAGGTTCTCAATCGCATCAAAAGTTAGGGTTGCCTTTTGCCCAACTTTAACTTTTGTTACATCAACCTCATTAAGGGAAATTGTCGCCACCTTATTGACAGAAACAAGGGACCCAATACTTGATCCATTACTAACTGAGTCATTCCTCGTGATGTCAATTTGAGCCAGACCACTAAATGGCGCGTAGAGAAAATAGTTTTGATAAGCATATTCCTTTTGCTGTAAGGTCAATCTCTGCGACTCAATATTAAGAGCCGAATTTTTAATCGTATCGCGACTCACTCCAATCGCCGAGAGATTGTTGCTAACGGTCTTGAGCCAAGTAGCAACATTGTCCTTGTCGGTAGCCATAATAACACTTCGAGATTCGTCCTCTCTTGACTTGTCATAGGTATAAGCAAGATAAACATTCGAGTCCTTAATCATCTGACTAAGAACTTGAAGCATTGAGTAGGTCTCATTCAGGGTCGAAGCGACGCTATCATTAGTTAAAGGACGACTAAGACTTTGGTACCTAGCAAGATTCTTCTCGTAAATCGGCTTGGCCAAAAAATAGCTTTTGACGGCCTTGTTATAGTAGGTGCGAGCCGTATCGTTCGGCAAATTCATTTTGTAAGGAGAAGTTTTATAGTCGTTAAGAATAATATCTAGACCCTCCATAATTTCGGACAAGCCAGAGAAGGCTTCGTCGACATTATTCATCCCCTCCTCATAATCCTTAGCTAGGCCACTAGTTCCACCCAGGCTCCCCACCCCTTCCACCATCTTTTGCAAAGTAAGTTTAGCATTCTTCAAGTCAATCTCAGCATCCCGAGAATCAATCTGTAAGATAAGCTGACCAGCACTGACATAGTCACCAGTCTTCGCCCCAAGATAAACAATTTCTCCTGAAGCCTTAGGTTTAAGTTCTATCTGGCTTTTGGCTGAGACTTGACCCGTGCCAGAGATCGTCGCTACAATTGTCCCTTTCTCCACCGCGCTAATAACATATTTTGTTTCGTCGCTGGTATCTGTTAATTTAGCGTAAGCCCAATAACCACCACCCAAAAGAACAATTAAAACAATGGCACTGAAGATCTTATGTCTAAGAACATAATTTTTCATATAATTTTACTGTTTAGGTGTAGTTGAAGCTGGAGGAGTTGGTAACGGAGGCAAGAGACGAATTAACTTTGCCACAATTTGCGACGAATCATCGGCCGTACCAATCGTCACGATCATATCCCCAACTTTAAGGTCCCCCACTTTTATCGTATCGCGAAAACTACGAACAAGCGTCTCGTCACCTACCTTTACAATCTTCTCCACATCGTCCGGGCCAAGAACAACGATCGTCGGTAAAGTAATCTTAATAATTTTGCCAATCGCCCCGTGACCATTGGGTAGATCATCAGACCAGAAGCCCCGAGGAATCATCTTCCCCATTGGGCCACGCTTTGGTCCCTCAAAGGCCCGATAATAATTATCGCCAAGGTGACCAGAGAAGATCGCCTGACGGAAGCCAACAAAACGACCCGCTTGAAAGACAACCAATAAGACAATAACAACAGCGATAATTGCAATGACCCAGCGAACATTCTTAGAGCAACCAAAATCTTTTAAGCATTTCATAATAATTTATTTGTCCTGCTAAACAGGATTAACTTGATAATAAAATAATTTAAAATTTGAAACAGTTTTGGCTAAAGAAAAAATTAAAACTAGCGTAACCATCAAGAAAGCGATGACCCCCAACATTGGCAATGATTCAACCAATGACAAGAGTAGCTCCTGCCAATAAAGACTCGCCGTCCCCAAGTCCGACCAGAACAAAGAGGCATAATGATAGAATCCAGAAGTTGCCAACAATTTGAATAAATAGGAAAAAGACAAGACCAAACCAGCCCCCGACAAGACATCAGCCAAGGTAAAAATCAAGAGGCTACGACGAGCCAAGAACTTTTTTTCTTTTTCGATACGAGAAAAAACCCTTGCTTCCAAATCAGCCCCGGGAGCGGAAATCTGGGTAATTTCAAATAATTGTTTGATATTCTTGCTCATAAACCTCTTATTTTTTAGATACGCCGATTAGCGCTATTTTGGTGCAATTTCAACCAAGAGGGCCCTCAACCTAAAGAGAGATCGCCGGTAAATACTCTTCACCGTGTTAAGAGGCCGTTTTACGATCTTAGAGATTTCATCAAAAGTTAACCCCTCTTCTAAATGAAGAACGAGAATTTCTCTCTCGGCTAAGGGGACCGCCCCAAGAGCCTGTTTGAACTTTTCCTTAACCTCCGACTGAGCAAAAATCTCGTCCGGTAATAATTCCAAGTCGGCAATATTTTCAGAAAAATCTTTTTGATTCCCCTCTTCGTCAGTAGAAGCTAGTTGACTAAAAGGAATTTGCCGGCGTCGCCTAAGCCAATCAATAGCCGTATTTCGAGCAATTTTGAAGAGCCAGGGCTTGAAGCCCTGATTCTCGTCGAACCTATCTAAATTCTTCCAGACCTTCACCATTACCTCCTGAGCAATGTCCCTGGCGTCAGCTTCGTCCCCCGTCAAGCGATAGGCAAAACGGTAAATTATTGCTAGATACTCTTTGACAATCCTCTCAATCGTCAATTCTTCCTTTTTTTCCATTGGATCATTTAATCACAAATTATGCAATATTGCATTTTGTATTATTTTTGTTAAAATTTAGGAGCCTCAATTGGAAGGCCGTGTTCATTTAGAATTTATAGATTCCGCGGTAGCTCAGTTGGTAGAGCGGCCCGCTGTTAACGGGTTGGTCGTAGGTTCGAGTCCTACCCGCGGAGCAAGGTATTGACATATTTATCTATATATGCTAACATTATAGATAGAGTGTTTTTGTGTTGAAAACTGGAGTCTAACCCATGG
This sequence comes from uncultured Candidatus Saccharibacteria bacterium, assembly GCA_964639285.1. Lineage (GTDB taxonomy): Bacteria > Patescibacteriota > Minisyncoccia > Phycocordibacterales > XYD1-FULL-46-19 > CAIPHT01. The sequence goes on along the minus strand of CAZXCI010000001.1, from coordinate 151,141 downwards.
AGGATAGAAAGATGTGGTTTCTTCGTGTTTGGATTGAGAGGTGGAAGGAACGGAGGAGAGCCAAGTGGCAAAAAGAACTTGCTTTCTTGGATCGGCAAATTGCCACGCTTACCAAAGAGATTGAACACGGCGAGAGGTTGAACAATTCGATCCACGACAGTGCCGTTGACTACGGATCGGAGTTCGAGCTAGATCGTCACGACCATCGTCGTCAGATCATCTCGTACGATCGTGAACTGTTGGCTAAAGACGAGAGACGGCGCGAGAAATTGCTGGGCTTTCTTGGCTTAACCGACAAGAAGGAAATGTGTCATGGCTAGCAAGTTGTCCCAGCAAACAATCAAGAATCTCGTTATCGAGGCTTCCTCGCCGACTTGTTCGAAAGAACGCCGAGAGGAAATCAGGGGTGAACTCGTTAGGGCTGTGCACGTGCCAAGTGGCAAGTACACCGGTTCCAGTGACGGGAGTTATACCTGCCTGACACGCACATTGTTCATCCAGACGGTCGAAGCCGATCCCGAGAAACTCACCAGCCTCCTTCCGTTCTTCCTGATGATGTGCGGAAATGGCGAGTATGATACCAAAGACATCTTCGCCAAAATCGACTGGTCGCTTGTCGACTAGCCCCGCCCACAACCACAGCAACCCGCTGTCAGTTGTGAGGCGGGTTTGTTGTTTATGAAAAGATAAGTGTGGTTCGAACTTTATGTATCCATCGGAGCTCGTGAAAATAGCCCTTAAAATAAGGGTTGTTTTTGTACCCCGAGTAGACCCGCCTGCAACGCTTTGCATAGCAATGCGGGCAGGGACGTTCGAACTTTAATTCGAAATTTGATAGAATTACGCCATGAGAATTATTCTTGGTTCAACCAGTGATAGAAAAATTTTAATTACTCAAAAAGTCGTGAGTCAATTATTCACTGGGCCAGTGTCTGTTGAGGGTTGTCCTTCAGATTCAAAAGTACCAGATACCCCTTACGATAAACAAACCTACGACGGATCAAGAAATCGAGCGTTAGGTGCTAAGAACACTGAGCCTGGTGCTGACTTTTTTATTGGGCTTGAAAGTGGCCTAATTGAGCGTTATGGACATATTTACGAGGAAGCTTGGACAGCCATAATTGATAAAAATGGAAAGGAATTCTATGGATACTCAAGCGGTTTAAAGGTACCCGATTATATTCTCCAGAAAATGAACGAACTTAAAATGGAGCACTGTGATGTTATGCATTTAATTGAGGAAGAATTTGGAAAACTTCCAAATGATACTTGGGGGACATATTCTGGGGGAGCAATCTTAAGAGAGGTCAGTCTCGAAGAATCACTTCGAAATGCGTTGATACAGATTACGGCATCTGATAATAGTTTTTATAAAAAATAAGTTCGGACCTCCTCTGCCCATCGGAGCTCAACGAGTGGAGACAAGGAAGACACTGAGGCCGGCAGGCAGAAGTGCAAATTGAAGCCCTTAAAACAAGAGTTATTTTTGTACCCCGAAAAGAACGTCCGAACTTAAAATTAAATTTAAGATATTGACAAAGTACATTGTAAGTGCTATGATCAAATTAGACATTGAAACGTTCCTCAACAGAAAAGGATATACCAAATGAACATTATCTTCGTCCACCTCTTGTCCGCTCTTGGCTACATTATTCTTTCTCTTATCGCTTGCCTTGTGGTGAGCTACATAAAGAGGAAACAGCCGAAGAACCCCTGGGAGATGGGGCTCAAAGAGAATCTTCTCGTCGGTTTTCTCTTAGGGATGCTCTTACCCCTCAGTGGGGTGACAGACCCTTTGCCTTACGTCTTGGGGTTCGCGTTCCTCTTTTTGTGTTTTGTAGCGATCGGTCTTTTTGAGGAGTTCTCTCAGCCAAAATCCCCTGACGTAGACTAGCCCCGCCCGCGAACACCGCGACAAACCCAAGTCGTCGTGTGAGCGAGGCGGGTTTGTTGTTTATATACAAAACATGGAACCAAATATCTGGGGGTACCCCACCCCTACCGAGAGTATAATCAAACTAAAGACAATAAATAGTTGATTTCCTTGGTTGTTGTCTTAAGATCGCCTATGGCCATACTCCAATCATAAGTTCGAAACGCAGACTGCCAAGCGAGCCAATTTTTTCTTGTTATTTTACAATATGTTTTTTGGTGACCCCGAATAGGATGTAGAATCGCTAGAGGATTTTTGATATAATTAAGCCAATTATTAAATAGTAAAAATTAAAATGAAAAAATATTTAATTGGAGTTGTTACTTTGATTTTGATTGTCGGCGGAGTTTATTATTTTGTATTTAAAAAGGTCAGCGACGAAAAATCTACTACACCCAATGAACTAGTCGACAGTTCTTCTGATAATTCACTAAAAGAAAATGATGACAATACTATTGTTGACGAAAAGGTTGTTCAATTATCAATAGATTCTATCTCTGGGCCCACCTCACTTAAAATTGGTGAGACTGGCAAGTGGACAGCAAATATCACGGCACCAACTGGGGCAAATTTAAAATATCAGATCGAGTGGGGAGGTGAAGGCGAAGATGGTATTGAGGGCCCTTTTTCTGTTCTCTATGATCAATCAAAACCTATTTCTTTCAGTCACACCTATGCCTATCTTAAACCATATGATTACACCTTGCTTTTTAAGGTCTGGGATACAGACAAATGTTCCCCAATTTTAAGCACACCGTTCGATGAATCACATGAGTGCGTGATCTCAAGTACGATAAAAGTTTCTGTGGGTAATTAGGTCGTCAAAGAATTTCTAACTTCCTCCACCCAACGGAGCAATTGCTAGCTTTTTGCTAGCAGACACCTAGATAGGGTTAAAGACTTTTGATATAATTCAATGATATGAAAAAGATATCAATAATTTTCCTTTTATTAATTGTTTCTATCCCCTTTTTAACTAATGCCTCTTGGTGGAATCCCCTTTCTTGGAATATCTTCTCAAGTTTTTTCTTCAAAGGAAAAATTTTTCCTATTGCCTCTACTACCCCAGCGATAGGATCAAAAAGTCAACAGACAAAGGTTAAGGAACCCATAGATCAAGATTTAAGGAATCCCACAGAAACACCTCAAGACATAGATCAAACAGAGACCTATTCTCAAAAGAAGAATAGTGCTGAAAAAAAAGAAACAACTCCTAAAGTTTTAGATCAGAAACCAATGATTCAAACAAGTTCGGTCGACGCTTCAAATGAAAGCGCCACCAATTTAGTTATAGTAGATACACGACTAAGTCCAAATCAGGAGCCGACTCAAACTTTTAAAATATCCCCAACGGGTAACAATATCATTTTGGGAAACTTCAGTTTAAGGCCACATCAGGATATTATGCTTCACACTTTGAGTTTTAACGTTGAAAATTACGATCCCGATTTATTTCGCAACTTTAAGATAGAGATTGTTGACGATCAGCCTGGGGTCTCAATATTAGATACTGATATGATTTCAGAATCAGGCAGGATTGATTTTCATTTTAAACAATTCTACATTGGATTTTTCAAAGATAAATGGGTAGATATTGCTCTTAGAGCTGAGGTTGATGCCGGTTCAAAAAATAGAACTATTCGAGCGACATTGATTGGTAATAGTATTACGGTCAAAGACTTTAAACTTAATGATCTAGGAATTACTGGCCCTACAGATATAATTAGCAAGTCGACAAAGATCACCGTTTTTGATAATGGCTCGACCCCGACTTTATCGTCTGAATAAGACAAAATAGGTTCCAACTCTCTCTACCCAACGGAGCCATTGCTAGCATTTTGCTAGCAGACTAAAATAGCCCTTAAAGCGGGGGTTATTTTGTATCCCTCTTTCAAATAAGACACTCGAATTTTTTAAGAGATTGTGGCAAAATATAATTATATAAGTTTTAGATAAAATATAAATGAACAAACTATTCATTATTTTATTATTTATTATCGCCGGTCTTTTAATATTCAATGGGTTAATAAATATCATTGATAATGGAAGTATCTTATCTTATGATATTGCTTCTATCTTATCGGGGTTTGGGTTTATAATAACCAGTTTAATTTTAAAGCAATTGAAGTAATTAATGATAGTAAAATCATCTCTACACAAAAGTAGTAAAAACTTTTTCTATTCATCGGAACCTATTTTTTCTCTTTATTTTACAACGTGTTTTTGGCTACCTCTCGTAGCCCGCCTGCAACGCTTTGCATAGCAATGCGGGCAGGGACATAGAATCGTTGAGAGATTTTTGATATAATTTAATTATTACAAAAGTTGATAAGTTAAAAATAATAAAAAATGGAATCAATAATTAGATTTGAAGAACACCAAAACGGACAAGAATCAATTGCTCAACTAAGAGATTTTGTCATTGCCAACAAGATTAGCGGTTCTGACCTTCAAATTTCTTACCTCTTAGCCCTTGGTGTTTCGGCCGAGGAAATTGGCGGTGAAATCAACCAGAAAGCTAAAGAACTAGCCAAAAATATTAAACAGCTTTTTGATCAAGGCTTAGCTTTGAATCAAGTGGCAGATCTTGTCACTGAACGTGGAGAATATGAAAACTCTGTCTTCGAATACAGCGAATTAGTTAGCAAGATGCATCTAACTGACAAGGAGAAAAAGATTCTAAACTCCATTGTGGAAAAAGAACGTTCTGGAACATTATCCATTATGACTGACAAACACAGTATAAAGATCGACGAGTTAGAAATTGGCAAGAATTCAGAAGGGACAAAATATGACATTGCTCTCTCCCTTATCAAATTTCTTGGCCGTTTTCGTTATGCCAAAGGCCTGGCTATTGAATTTTCAAGTTAAAGAGACAAGTTCTAACTTCCTTCCACCCCCCTTCGCTCTAAAGCGACAGAGGACAGGCATCAGAGCCTAACGCTAGCAAAATACTAGCAACTATTGATTAATTGTATATAATCTGTCAGAAATATAGACGGAAGTTTTTTGTATCGAGAACTAGACTTTTTAACCTCAGAAAGGAGGTGATTTTATGCCCAACATAGTTATCGTCGGTCATAGTTCAATTGGTATCTGTAGTGAAATCTCGAAAATTGTGACTGATCTGGGGATAAAGGCAGACGAGGGAGTAATTACTTTCAGTCCAGATCTCTGTTGCCTTGATATGTCGGAACAACATCGAGACTCACCTTATCTCGTTGTCCGTGATACCGACGGGGAAGAAGCCGCGAAGATTGCCTCGGCCTTAAACGAGGCACTGGAGATTGATGTAGAAATTCAGGTTCTCTCTGGATTTTTACCCCATCACAAAAAAGGAGAGGTGCCGTCGACGGGAGGAATCTGTCCAAGATGCAATTGCCAATTTTTTTCCGGAAATTATTCCCCATACTGTTCGAGCCAGTGTGCAGCGGAATGCGGAATTTTTTGATGTGATTTTACCCCCTACCAGCTGGTAGGGGGTTTGCTGTTTGACTTTTTAAAAAATAAAAACTAATGTGGGTGTCAGTCGGGTGGGGACATGGCTACCCCTGCCCTGTGCCTAGAGCACGAGAGTTAGCCAAAGCACCAGTTGTGGGGGCCTAGTAGTGGCGAGCGAATGGCCCATGAGCAAGTTTTGGTCGCCCAAGGCCTTGTTCACACCGCCCACTCATAAGCATTCGCTTATGGAAGAATTGCTTCACTGGTGCTTTTCTTTTTGCACTAAAAAGCCATGACTTTTTTGTATACCCTTAATATGACGTAGAACCTCTGAGGAATTTTTGGTATATTGACCATGAATGAATAGAACAAATAATGAAACAACAAAGGCGCGAGTGGTCGCTGAATATAGAGGAGCCTATAAGGTAAAAAATTTGTCTGGAGAATATTTTGCTAAAATAACAGGAAAGCAAATGTTTGAGTCTCTATCTAGAGAGGACTATCCAGCTGTCGGTGACTGGGTGGCTATTAGTATGGCTGATCAAGAAAATGCCGTGATTCAGAAAGTTTTACCAAGAAGGACAATGCTAAAAAGAAAAAGCAATAATAAAAATGAATCGCAGATTATCGCGACAAATATCGATAAAGCCTTCGTCGTTGAATCGGTTGATCGAGACTTCAATCTCAATCGATTTGAAAGATATTTTGCTCTTGCTAATGATGGGGGGGTTGAGACAGCCATTGTGTTAAATAAAATCGATTTAATTTCTCAAGAAGAATTAGATCTAATTCTGTCTCAAATAAAAAATAGGTTTAAAAATACAGAGGTTATCCTAACGAGTATCATAGATGATAATGATTTAAATGATCTTAAAAAACATATTTTAAAAGACCAGACCTATTGTTTCCTCGGCTCGTCTGGCGTTGGCAAATCATCGTTGATTAATAGATTGCTTGGGAAGAACATCTTGAGAACCGAAGACATCTCAGCCCACTCTACCAGAGGTAGACATGTCACAACAAAAAGAGAGATGTATTTTTTAGAAAATGGAGGAATTGTGATAGATAACCCCGGAATGCGCGAAGTTGGGATGACTGGCAATCTTGTTGGGATAAATTACTTCTTTGATGAGATAGCCAGCTTAGCAGAGAGATGTAGATATAAAGATTGTACCCATGTCCAAGAATCTGGGTGCGCAGTATTAGCGGCTCTAGATTTGGGCAGATTAAACAAAGCTCACTATTCTAATTATATTAGTCTAAAAAAGGAAGCTGAATATTTTGAAATGAATAAACTTGAAAAAAGAGAAAAAGATCGTGACTTTGGAAAGTTTATGAAAACAGCCAAGAAAGAACTTAAGAAACGCAAATATTAAAATTTTTCAATTACATATAAGTTCTAGTTTTCTCTCTCCTTCTTCGCTCTTAAGCGACAAAAACAAGCATCGGAGCCCAATTAGAACAAATTGACAATTTGTATAAAAAGTATACTATATTAGTATAACTATGAAAGAGACCCTTATGTAGATACGTCTGCATCGGGGGCTTTTTCTTTTAGGGTTAGGGTTTAAGGCGATTTTCGAGAAAACTTATGGTAATGTTCATTGAGAAAAGTAATCTCGGTATTTTTGTTTCTTAGTAAAATTGAACATTTATTTTCATCAGGAGAAATGATTCGATCCAAAACAGAGTTATCGTCTAAAAATTCTACCAGGCAACCAAAATCGCCGTCACCAGAAACTAGAATGCATTTATCAAATGCTTTAGTATAAAAATCAGAAACAGTTTTTAACACCAGTTCGGCGTCGCAATTCCCCTTGACCACTCCCCCAACCGAAACAGTTTGTTTGAAAATTAAAATGAAACCACATTCTTGGAGATGTTCGTAAAATTTGGTTCTGGTTGGGACTAAGCCGACAAAAAGATAAATATTATCTGAGCCATATTTTTGCCGAAGCCAACCATAAAATTTTTTATAATCAATCTCAAACCCAAGCTCTTTGGCCCCACGATATAAATTATTGCCGTCAATATAAATATTGGTTTTAATCACAGAGCTATTTTAGCATAACCTTAGAAAGCTTTCGAATTAGCTAAAATGTCTAAGTGCGGGATTTTCTTTTTACCCCAACAACAAAAAATAAAGGCCTTCGTTCTCCCCTATCCAGGTTCGGACAGCCTTTCTTCTTTTTCTGTTCATATTTTGCTATAATTAACCTATTATTAATGTTGCTGATAAAATAATTTGAATAAATATGAACTTAGAAGGGATCAATCCTTCCGAAGACAAGGAGGGCTCAAAATTAAATAAGAGACAAGAAGCAATGCTGGTATTCTTAAACCATGTAACTGGTTCAAATCATCCGATAGACAATAAAGGGTATGAAGAGGTCGGAAGAAGTCAGGGCATTATTGAACATCTTTCTCCCAATGAAGATTTTAAAAGAAGGCTGACGGCAATGTTCATGTCCATTTCTAGGGAGTAGAAAGATGATCTCTAACCCCTCCAGAGCTGCTATTTGTATTCAATCCTTTCATTCTTGAACAAGTGAGAGCTTCGTCAATTAAAATACGTAGAGGCAATATACTCAAAAATCGAAATGTGGAAGACCACATATTCTGGGCACGGCGCTTTGACACAAACAACAGGAGCTTTTTGAGAAATTAGTGGGACAAACAACAAAACAATAAATACAACTAAAATTATGAGGGCTTTCTTCATATGCCCTATTCTATAACAAACCTTATTTTAAAATTACTTATCTTTGTTGTTTCCCGGTGGCAAATATGGTAGAAATGAAAACAGAGTGTTTTTCTTTTTTAGAGAATAAAACCTAAGCCCCAGAAGGAGGGAGAGAAAATGGTGAACACTAACATACCTGATTGTTTAAAGTGTCTCAAGGTGACCTCTTTAAGCAAGAACCAAGAGAGTCTGAAAATGGAAGGGCTCTGCCCCAACCCAGACAAAGAACCCCAAGACCGGGAACATTGCCACCAAATAGGAGGGAGAATTATCCCCCTTAATGGCACCTTTCGAAATCTTTTCTTTGGGTAAAATCCGCCCACAACGAAAACCGTTGGAGGCGGTTTTCTTTTTATCCCAATTGATGGACTCTGCTCAAGTTATGCTACAATTAGACGAGTCGAGGCCTATTAGCTTAATCAGAATATTTTAATTATGTTACAAATTATTTTTTGGCTTCTAATAATCGACAGTTTAGTTGCTGGTTATATTGCTTGGTGTGGCAATCGAGATTATTGGAATAATATTAAGTTTTTCAAACGTTACCTGCCTCTCACCAAAGGTTGGACAGCTTGGTATATTATCTTAGCACTCTTTATTGGTTACCTTATTTATTTTAGTTAATACAATTATATGCAGAGAATAGCTACACTCACATTTATTTATGCCTCGGTCGCTTTTGGTATTATTGGGATTTTATTAATCTTCACCGGATTTGGCCCGGGCAATGACGACAAATCGCCCTTAAATCAAACCCTGTTCAAGCTTCTTTTTACAACCATCTTTATCATTCTGCCGTCATTCGCTTTAAGTGTGGCGGGCAAATATCTAGATGGCAAATCTTAATACTTATCGATACCGTCGCATTATCCCCTGCATTGGACCACGGCGAACGAGGATATCATTTAGCCCGATAATATCAACCACCCAGCCACCAACAATAATAGCCAAAATAAAACCAAGAATAACCAGCTTAAAATTTATTTTGAAAGAAAAGTCGTATTTACGAAGAAGCCAAACCCCAACAATCAAGCCAAGAACCGCGGACACCAACATCCACCAAGGGAAACTCGAAAGTATCTGATCTAATCTCTGACTTCCCCTTGGCCCGTGAGAACGCAAAAAGAATCGCATAAGTCCAACTAAGAAAATAGAGACCACAACTGAGGACGCCAGCCCAATAAAAGTAGCAGCCGAACCAACGAGAAAATAAATCCTGGGGCGCATTTTTATTTTTTCATTATGGATTTGATCCATAATGTTCTCCGTAATATTTTTTAGTTCTTTTGGCATAGGTTTTTCATTAATTTTTTTGCTCGACTTATCCGAACAGCAACTGTACCCATAGGAATTCTCAATATGTCACTTATCTCTTCATACGATCTTTCGTCTAAATAATGAAGGCTCAATGGCTCAGAATAGATAAGGGGCATTGAATCTAAGCATTTTTTTACATGGACGGACACTTCTTTCTCTTCAAACTCTTTTATAATATCTTCATTGCTTTCAAAATCAAAGATCTCTTTCATCGGCACCTCCTTTTGATATTTCTTTATCACATTTACTGCTTCATTGTGAGCAATGCGATAAATCCAACTTGAAAACTTCTTTTTTGTATTAAAACCATTTAGATTTATATAGGCTTTAACAAGTGAGTCTTGAACAATATGATTAGCCTTATCGTCATCATGAACAAGACTTGTCGCATAACGCAATAGTTTATCCTTGTATCTCTCAATTATCACAGCATAAAGGTCTCGGTCGCTTGAACGAACCTTTTCTACAATCTCCTCATCAGTTAACTTTAAATTTTCGTCCATGCTTATATTTTACCCTATATTCCCAATTTATACGTCAAGCTCCGACAATTGTCGGAGCTTGATTCTTAATTTAGATTGATTAACGATGAGAACCATTACCCAAGCCTAACCCAAGCTCTTGACGAATCTTCTGAGCCTCAACATTTTTACCTTGCAAAGCTAAGTTGTGAGCTTCTGCAAACTTCGCAAAATTTGCCTCAGTGACCACTTGGGTCACTCTACCTCGACCTGACATGAGATTTTTCCAGGCAAGATAATCTTTGGTCTCAAAAGCTTTTACCATTGCCTCGTGGCGCTCAGCTGAATAATTTGGACCAGTTGTGGTCGGATCTCCCCGGTAAGCAAGGGCGCTACCAGCCGAGACGGCCGTTATTCCCAAAACAAGAGCTAAGACTCCTAAGTTTAATGTTGTTTTCTTCATATTACTTTTTAATTAATTAAGGGCTAATAAAAAAGGATTGATTGACTTGACATATCTATCGACCCTTCTACTCTTAATACAACACAGGAATCGATTTTCTTTCTTTTTGATTAACCTAGATGATATTCGAGAGTTTTGTTATAATTAATAAAATAAAAGAATAACTAACCACTTTTATGTTGAAAGAATTCAAACAATTTTTACTTCGTGGTAACGTCGTTGACCTGGCTGTTGGTGTCGTCATCGGAGCAGCCTTCGGGACAGTGGTCACAGCCCTCGTCTCTGATCTCCTTACTCCCTTGATTGCGGCGATTGCTAAAGTTCCAGATTTTTCTAACCTAATTTTCAAGCTCAATGGAAGCAGCTTTATGATTGGACACTTCATAAATGCCTTAATTTCCTTTATCTTAGTGTCTACGGCAATTTTCTTCTTCGTTGTTAAACCGATGAATGTCCTTGTTCAACTCTCTCGCAAAGAAGATTCACCAGATCCCACCACCAAAAAGTGTCCTGAATGTCTAAGCGAGGTCCCGATTGGAGCCAAGCGTTGTTCGCACTGTACTCAAGCTATCTAGAGGAGCTCAAATCTCACCCTGTAGCCACGCAGACAAATCCATGATAAAGTGGGTATATTATGAAAAAAACTAATACTAGTGTGCTTGTTCTTATTATCGGCTTAATAATTATTATTGGCCTTTACTTCATCTTGCAACGCCCTTCCACCCCTCCAGTCACACCAGAAAATGCAACAACAACTGACGCAACCGCTTCTTCAACTGATCCGGTCGTCGACAAGACAAAGACCGTTATTGGTCAGTCAATAGAAAAACGTGATATTGTTGCCTATCACTATGGAACGGGAGCTAAAGAAATTCTGTTTGTCGGTGGCGTTCATGGCGGTTACAGCTGGAACACGGCCCTTGTTGCTTATGAACTAATGGACTATTTAAAAGCTAACCCCAATATTGTTCCCCAAAATCTAAAAATTACGGTCATCCCCGTCCTCAATCCTGACGGCCTCAATAAGGTTGTCGGAACAACAGAGAAATTTGCCCCAACCGATGTTTCCGCTTCGAAAGAAGTTGTTATTGCCGGCCGTCTTAATGCCAACAAAGTAGACATCAATCGCAACTTCGATTGTAATTGGCAACCAAGCGCGGTCTGGCAGAAGACCGAGGTTAGTGGTGGCACTAAGGTCTTCTCCGAACCAGAAAGTCAGGCTTTCAAAGATTATATCGAAAGCAGCAATCCTTCAGCCGTCGTGGCTTGGTTTAGCGCCGCCGGCGGAGTCTTCTCTTCTCAATGCAACGATGGAGTCTTGCCGGGGACAGAGATCTTGGCCCAAACTTTTGCCGCTGCTTCTGGATATAAAGCTTATGACAGTTTTGACTTCTATGAGACAACCGGAGATCTCGTCAATTGGCTGGCGAAGAAGAATATCCCAGCAATTAGTGTTGTTCTCTCAACCCATGACGACACCGAATGGACCAAGAATAAAGCCGGAGTTGAAGCCTTACTCAGATATTACTCTAAATAGGTGGAGAGTTTCTTTTCTAAGCGTCGAGCCATAATTCTTATTGTCATCCTTCTCATCGGAGGAGGAACTCTGGGTGCTCTTTTCCTTCTAAAGAAGACCTTACCCGTTATCCCAACAATAGAACCGGCACCTGAAAAGGCCTTTCGGCACGAAATTATCGGCAAATCAGTTGAAGGGCGCAATATCGAAGCCTACACTTATGGCACAGGAACAACCCCAATCCTCTTTGTCGGAGGCGTCCATGGTGGCTATGAGTGGAATAGCGTCTCCTTGGCTTATAAATTCATTGATTATTTAGACACCAAGCCTGATATCCCCAAAAACTTAAAAATTACCGTTATCCCCTCTCTCAACCCTGACGGGGTATATAAGGTGACAGGCAAAGAAGGGCGTTTTGACCTCTCTGCTGTTTCGAAGGAAAAGAAAATTTTAGAAGGAGCAAGGTTCAACGCTAATAAAGTAGACCTCAATCGCAACTTTGATTGTAAATGGCAACCCCAGAGTGCTTGGCGCGAGAAAATTGTTAGTGCTGGACAAAAAGCCTTCTCAGAACCAGAAGCCCAAGCTCTTCGTGATTTTGTCTTAGAGCAAAAGCCTGTTGCCGTACTCTTCTGGCACAGCCAAGCCAATGCCGTCTATGCTTCAGAATGCGAGTCTGGCATCTTGCCCGAAACCCTAAGACTTGTCGATATCTATGCCAAGGCCTCTGGCTATCAAGCTATCAAAACCTTCGATAATTATAAGGTCACTGGCGATGCCGAAGGTTGGTTAGCCTCAATCAGTATCCCGGCAATTACGGTAGAACTCAAAACTCACGAAGATATTGAGTGGGAGAAAAATCTAGCCGGATTCAAAGCTCTCTTAAATTATTATTCAATTATTAGCCCTAATTAAAAAGTAATATGAAAATCTTCAAAACTTGGGTCTTCAAATGGTGGGAAGTGAGTTTTATCAAACTCTGCTTATTATCACTTGGTATCCTCTTGGGTCTATATTTCTACGACTATCTTATTGGTCTCACCCTCCTCTGGTGGGTATTGTTCGCCGTCACCGCCATCTACTTTATTGTTCGAATGATAAAGGAAGGATAAAAAAATCCCTACATCCTGCAACTTCTAAAAATTCTTAAACAAAACACATTAAACAATGAAATATTCTAAGACAAAAAAGGGGGGAGATATCCACCGGAAAGCTTTTAGTAAAACTCTCTCATTACTTCGTTTTTTTTCCTCTGAAAAAATCAAAAAAACGAATGGTCATTTAAAAAACAATGGCCACTTAAAAATTGCCTTTATTCACAATGAGAAAAAAATTCATTTAGGAATGCATACGGGAGCAGCGCAAATTAATCAATTGATGGCTCAAGCATTAGCCAGTCTCGGAGTAAAAGTCAGACATTTTTATCCTCTCCACCAACTTACAGAAACACCTATGCATCTAAAGGGCATAACCAATATTCTATTTTTTTATTCAATGCTTGAACATAAAGAAAAAATGCTTAAGTTCGATATAATCCAAGGAACAACTTACACCCCTCTCCCCTTTTTGGCTTTTAATGTCCCAGTGATATGCCATTTTGGATCAACATCTCGTGGCTTTCTCAAAACTGTCCCAGACACAAAAATGTTACCGAGAGATGAAAAAAGGGTCTTCGAAGAACTTGCACGGTATGAGATTATCCCGGAACTAGATTTCAAAACATTTCGGCCAATTGAGGATATTGCCGACATTGAATTTGTTGCGGCAAAAAGAGCCTCTGCTTGTATCGCAACTTCGAGAAAAGTTAAAGAAGAACTTTTAGAGGCAGGCATCGAGAAAGAAAAAATTTCTGTTATACATAATGCAATTGAAGATTACTGGTTTACTCAATCATTCCCAGAAACAATCAAGCCTCCCCATCTAGTTTTTCTGGGCCGATTAGGAAATGATGTTTTCACTTTGAAATTAAAAGGTCTTGCTCGTTTAGTTAATTTTTATCGTGCATTCCCTGAGATTCCTAAGACAACTGTTTGTATGACAACAAATCGTAAATTAAAAGAATGGCTAAAAGTCTCTTTTCCCAAACATCATATGTTTGTTAATTTACGAAAAGACCTTATTCCCGGAGCCTTGGCCCAGCTTTACGGAAGTATCTTGTTTCTCTCTTCTCGGTATGAAGGTTTTTCTTTAAGTTTGATTGAGGGAATGTCTCAAGGCTTAGTACCGATTTCTTTCCCCGTCGGAGTCGCCCCAGAAATTATTCAGAATGGCACTAACGGTTTTTTGGTTAAAACAGAAAAAGAAGCGGAGATCCGGGCCCGAGAATTACTCAGTGACGACAAGAAAAGATTATCGATGGCAGAAGAAGCGCAAAAAACCTCTAGACAATTCCAGAGTTCAAAGATTGCCCAAGAATTAGTTGTCTTATATCAAAAAGTAAAAAGAGAGGCAAAAATTTTGAGATTAAATAAGTCAGATATATAATTAAAACCAATGGATATTATCTATACTCTGACTTTAGCCCTCGGTGTTGTCTTCTTATTTTTATTCTCGATTCGAAAATTTAGCAATCAGGTTAGCCGAGTCGCTGGAGACAAATTTAAGAGCGCCATGGAAGCCTTCACTAAGACCCCTTGGCGAGGAATTGCCTTTGGTACAGCGATCACGGCCGTCCTCCAGTCAAGCACCGCCACAACGGTCCTCCTGGTCGGCCTAGTGGAAGCCGGGACAATAACCTTCGCCAATAGTCTCGGCGTTGTCTTTGGGGCAAATATTGGCACGGCCATTACTTCTCAACTCATCGCCTTTAATATTCTGAAAATTGCTCCCTATATTTTAATTGCTGGCTTTGTCGTCGACAGGACAAACTCCCGGTGGAAAAAGTATGGTAAATCTATCTTCTATTTCGGCTTAGTCTTCTTTTGCCTCGCTTTAATCTCTCAATTAATTCGCCCCCTTTCCAATGATCCGCAAATTCTTAGTGTTTTCTCTAATATTTCCAATATCTTTATCGCTATCTTAGTGGGCATACTCATTACCGTCTTCTTCCAATCCAGTACTGTCGTCGCCAGTCTTGTCATCCTCTTAGTCGCTCAAAATATTTTGAATTTTGATCAAGCTTTTGGAATTATTCTTGGTTCCAATATCGGTACAACATCCACCGCTCTCATTGCCTCGGCAATTATGGAGAAGCAAGCCAAAAGGACAGCCATTGCCCACTTCCTTTTTAATCTTATTGGAGTAATTATCTTTTTGCCTTTTTTCAGCTTATTTGTCTCAGCAATCAGGTTTATCGGCGGATCTGTCACTCAAGAAGTGGCCAATGCCCACCTTCTCTTCAACCTCGTAAATACAGCAATCTTTGTCATTTTGCTTAAACCTTTTTCTAACTTAATAAGTCGGCTAATCCCTTGATTAACTCCGATAAAGCTTAACTGTGTATCTAAACTACGGCAGAAATACAATCAGAATTGTGAGTTATCCACATCTTTAGAGAACTTAGCTATTTGACAAGTTTCTAGATAAGTATACAATGTCTGAAGGTCTTGGTTTTTGTTGATTTATCGCAAGATTTGTCTTCATCTTCTAAGGCCTACTAAAGAACCCCGCCTCGGCGGGATTTTTTAGTTCTTTTTTTACTTATCTTTTTCTTTTCCCCTTTTTCTGCTAAACTTAAATAGTAATTAATCAATTAATAAAATATTCATGGGAAAAAGACATACGGGAGTGGGCAATATGAAGACATCTCGCTCTTCTAAGACAAAAAAACGCTTGGCGATTAAAAATGCCATGCTAAAAGCCAAGAAAAAGAAATAAGAATGCCGCATTTCCCCGCTCCAGAACACCGAGATCTTCCTGCTCCACCATCCCTTAGCAAAGCCATTGGTGTGGGGGTTGTTGTCATGGGTCTAGCTATGGGTACTGGTGAGTTAATTATGTGGCCACATCTATTGGTTAAGAGTGGTCTTGGTGTATTGTGGTTAGCCCTGGTCGGTATCACCTTCCAATATTTCATCAACCAAGAAGTCGCCAGGAACGCTCTGGCCACTGGCGAAAGTTTCTTCACCGCTTCAGCTCGAGTCATCGGCTGGTCAGCATACTTCTGGCTTATCTCAGCTGTCCTTCTCTACGTCTGGCCAGGCTGGGCCAGTATCCTAGGGACAATCCTTGGTGAATTAATCGGCTTTGGGTCCTATCTTATCTGGGCCTGGGTATCTCTCGGCCTAGTTGTAATCTTAACTTTGAGCGGCAAGATCGCCTATCTCTTACTAGAACGAACCTTAAAAATCATTGTTCCGACTTTTTTATTGCTCCTCTTTGTCATTAGTTTCTATAATCTAGATCTAGCAATTATTAAAGAAGCAATCGCTGGCCTTCTAAATTTCGGTTATATTCCAACTGAGATAGATATGAGTGTCTTGCTTGGGGCCGTCGTTTTCGCTGGGGCCGGAGGAATGCTCAATCTCTGCGTTTCTCTTTGGTATCGAGACAAACAACTTGGTATGTCTGAGCATAATGGCCGAATCACCAACCCTATTACCAGCAAACCCGAAGTGATCTCTGCTGTTGGTTTTAGTTTCTTGCCGACAAAAGAGAATCTGAAAAATTGGCGAGGCTGGTTTCGCTATGTCCTCATCGATCAAGGTCTTGTCTTTTGGTTTCTCGGCCTTACTTCCCTCGTCTTGCTTGGAGTAAATGCTTACGCCGTTCTTACTCCATTAGGACTAGTTCCTGAAGGGCTAGACGTGGCAATTTTGCAGGCCGAAATCTTCGGCCGGCAGATGGGCCCGATTGGAGCTAACATCTTCCTTGTTATGGCTTATCTAATGCTCTTCTCGGTAATGTGGACGATCATTGATGCCCTAGCTCGAATTATTAGCGACATCATCCATACCAATTCTCGATTCGGCCATTACCAAAAACAATTTGCCTGGCTTCGTTCCATTTCTCTTAATCATCTCTATTACTCAACAATCTTTATTGTTATTTTTATTAGCGCGATCCTGCTCCCTTTCCAACCACCATTTATTTTCCTAATTATCAGTTCAGTCTTGGGCGGCATGACTATGGCTGTCTATACCCCCTTGCTTCTGTATATCAATAACACAAAATTACCACAAGAAATCCGTCCCAGTATCGTCACCAATACCATGCTTGGCCTCGCCAGCCTATTTTACATTGGCTTTTTCGGCCTGGTTGTTTGGGGGCTATTCTAGCCGAGCTTAAGGTTGACGCAACAGAGAATATCTTATATACTAGGGTCACCAAAGTTTCTTATTTAAAAGAAGTCGATTTATATAACTCTCTTTGCGGATTATTAAAGTTAAACAACCACTTAGATGACAGGTACTATCAAAAGACTCACTCCTAACGGTTTTGGCTTCATTGGAGTCGAAGGTATGGAGAAAGACCTCTTCTTCCATAGTAATGCCCTTGTTGGCGTTACCTTTGAAGAGCTTCGTGAGGGAGATACCCTTAGTTTCGAAACTGAGGAATCCCCTAAAGGTTTGAACGCGGTCAATGTTAAGCGTGCTTAACATTTAGACCCAAGAAATGGCCCCTTACCGGGGCCTTTTCTTTTTGGGGTTGACAAAATTAAGCAGTTGTAATATACTTATATAGTTAGGTATATCTCTTGTCTCCATAACGTTATTTGGACACTTAAGGGATTCCAAATAATATTATGTTTAAGAGAAAATTCGGCCAGCACCTTAGTGTTGGCAATCGTTCTCGTGTGACTAAAAAGGCTCCCGGCAGACACCGGAAAGTGAGCGTTTTTAGTGATATTTCTAAATTTATCAATAAAGCCAACCCCTTGAGAGAAGAAGCTCCCTATGTCGCTACCAACTCTTTTGCCAGTTTCGTCATCGACGAACGCTTAAGACAAAATATTATCAAAGCTGGTTACAGCACCCCCACCCCCGTCCAAGATCAGGCTATTCCACACGTTCTGCTTGGTCGTGACCTAGTTGGTATTGCTAATACTGGTACCGGCAAAACCGCCGCTTTTATTATTCCCCTACTCGACAAGGTAATTAAAGATAAAAAGCAAAAAGTTCTCATCGTTGCCCCAACGCGTGAGCTAGCCCTACAAATTAATCAGGAATTGATAAGGTTTGCCCCTGGCCTCTCTATCTTCTCGGTCTGCACTGTTGGCGGTATGCCAATCTTTCGCCAAATCAACGATTTGCGCCGTAATCACAATTTTGTGATCGGGACACCAGGACGCATCAAGGACCTCATTGATCGTGGTAATCTCAAGCTTGAAGGTTTTGAAACCGTCGTTTTAGACGAAGCCGACCGCATGCTCGACATGGGTTTCATCAATGACATGCGCTTCTTAATGAGCGCTATGCCTAAGAATCGACACACCCTCTTCTTCTCCGCCACCCTATCTCATGATATAAAAAATATTATTAGCGAATTCCTTCATCAGCCAGCCAGTGTCTCAGTTAAGACCGGCGATACTGCCTCGGGGATTGATCAAGATGTCGTCTATGTAAAGAGCGAGCCCAAATTCGACCTTCTTCACGGCCTCCTAACTAAGCCAGAATTCAATAAAGTCTTAATTTTCGGCCGAACCAAGTTTGGAGTGGAAAAATTATCGAAGCTTCTTACTGCCAAGGGATTAAAGGCTGAGTCAATCCATGGCAACAAGAACCATATGCAACGCCAACGAGCCCTTTCTCAGTTTAAAGAAAACAGAAGTCAAATCTTGGTCGCTACTGATGTGGCCGCTCGGGGCCTCGACATTCCCAATGTTAGCCATGTGATCAACTATGAGCTACCCTCTACCTACGAGGACTATATTCATCGCATTGGCCGAACTGGCCGAGGAGGCAAAGCGGGTAAGGCCTTAACCTTTATCGACTAAAGAGATTTGCCTAGCTAATCTTGACCGTATTTGCTATAATCTAGGCATATTAGCAATTAACAAAGTTTTATGGCTACAACCAATTCAGCTTTCATGAAGCCAATGAACGTCAGCGAGGAACTCGCTGAAGTTGTTGGCAAAGGACCGATGCCTCGCTCTGAGGTCGTTAAGAAGCTCTGGGTCTATATTAAAAAGAACGATCTTCAAGATCCAAGCAATAAACGCAACATTCTTGCCGATGACAAACTCAAGAAAGTCTTCGGAGGCAAAGATGTCGTCAACATGTTCGAGATGACCAAACTCGTCTCGAAGCACCTTTCATAAGAATTCCCCTTTCTCTTCGAGAAACTAAAAAATGTTAGCCACCCGATGGCTAACATTTTTGATTTAAACTTTTAAATTACTATTTCTTAACCTTAACCTTCTTCTCTTGGCACTTTAAGCACCGACAACCCTTGGGCTTAATGTGTTCATCCCAATATTCTTCACCATAATCATAGTTGATCTCCTCTCCCAACTTAATCTTACGCTTAGCCATTACAAAGACTCTCCCCTTCTTAATCTCAATCTCGGCGTTGGGCCGACAAGAATGATTGATATAACGAGCAGTATTTGTGCGAGCGGTTCCATCGATAGTTTTCTTCGAATTTATTTGGAAGAGATACTTGCTCTTGCTCGTATACTCCTCCTTCTCCGAAATTTTTCGACCCTTATATTCAATAAGACAAGCTCCCTTCGGGAGATCTTCGCCAGCAAAGAGGCCGAGACCAGCACTTGAACGCTTGACCAGGAGTTTAAAGTCCCCCGGTTCATATTTTCCTTTTTTCATACAAAAGCATTATACCCGAAGCTCTTTTATTGGTAAAATGGGGATATGTTTGGCTTAACTAAAGAAGAATTAAAAATTCTCAAAAAATTAACAACCCCCATTAAGATCCAAAATTTTCTTGACACCCTCCCGCGCAACGGGGAAAAGAACGGAGAAACTTATATGTCCCCCCGGCGAGCCCTACGCAAGAATAAGGCTCATTGCTTCGAGGGAGCCCTTATCGCCGCCCTAGCCCTCTGGCTTCACGGCGAGCCACCCCTCCTCTTAGATCTTAAGGCAAACAAAGATGACGAAGATCACATCCTTGCCCTCTACAAGAGAAACGGCTATTGGGGAGCAATTAGCAAGACCAACCATGCCACCCTCCGCTTCCGTGACCCAGTTTATAAGACTCTGCGCGAATTGGCCCTCTCCTACTTCCACGAATATTTTGAAAATGATAAAGGCAAAAAGACTCTGCGCAAATGTTCAAGCCAACCCTTCGACTTAAGAAAATTTGATAAGAGTTGGGTAATAGACGAAGAAGAGCTCATCGATCTCGTTAACGCTATCGAAGATGCCCCCCACCAAGACCTCTTACCCAAAAAGAATATAAGACTGCTTCGCCCTGCCGACAAGATGGAGCTCAAAGCCGGACGTCTCTTAGAGTGGCCAAGGTCAGATCCCCGAACTTAAATTTTTGTTATCTTTGATCCTTTCCTGCTATAATTAAGCCATGACCAGCGAAAAACCACGTTTATATGCACTCTTAGTTATTTTGGGCTTGGCTCTTATCTTATCTTTCTTGGTCCTCCGACCCTTCCTCTTCTCTCTAATTCTCGCTTCGGTCTTCGCCATCGTCTTCTATCCCTTGTACAAATTTATTTCTCGCCACGTGGGCGGACAAGCTTGGCTAGCTTCTCTTCTGACAATTTTAATTCTAGTCATTTTTATCCTTACCCCAATCGCTTTCCTCTCTTTGCAAATTTTTCAAGAGGCAGAGAGCCTTTACATTTCTCTCTCCAACAGCTTCAATAATCAATCCTTAAGTCTTCTCTGGACAGATTTAAGCCAGAAATTAAGCAGAGTCTCTCCATTTTTCGAAACTTTCTCTCCCGACTTTGATCAATATCTCAAAAATATTTTAAGTTTCTTTGCTCAGAATCTGGGCTTAATTTTGTCCAATCTGGTAAGAATATTTATCAGCATTTTTGTCTTCCTTTTTGTTTTCCTCATCGCCCTCTTCTTCTTATTTAAAGATGGTGACCTCCTCAAGAAAAAACTTATTGACCTTAGCCCCCTAACCAGAGAAGATGACGATCTTATTATCAAGAAGGTGACTCAAGCCATAAATTCCGTCCTTAAGGGAAGTTTGCTGGTGGCCACCCTGCAGGGCATTTCTTCGGGAATTGGCCTAACCCTCTTTGGCGTCCCCAACCCCGTCATCTGGGGCACGGTGGCGGCCCTAGGGGCCCTCATCCCGGGGGTCGGCACGACCATTGTCCTTATCCCGGCAATCGCCTATCTCTACCTCACTGGGCAGGTCATTAGCGCCCTGGGCCTACTCGCTTGGGGGGCACTCGCCGTGGGCCTAATCGATAATTTCCTGGGCCCCTATTTTGTCGGCAAAGGTGCCGGCCTTCACCCGTTACTTGCTCTCCTCTCGGTCATTGGAGGTCTTTCCCTCTTCGGACCCATCGGTTTCATCTTAGGGCCAATTGTCATCATCCTCTTGTTCACCATCCTTGATATCTATGTCGGGATACTAAAGAAATAATCTTGCCCAAAAGGCAAAAAAACTGTAAATTGTAGGGGTCCTGATGGGCCTATAGTCTAGTGGCACGACGCGTCATTTTCACCCCGTTAGAAACAAAAAAACAATGGGCTCGTAGCTCATCTGGTAGAGCGCGTCATTCGCATTGACGAGGTAAGGGGTTCGAGTCCCCTCGAGTCCACATCGGACGTTTAGCTCAGTTGGTTAGAGCGTACGATTCACATTCGTAAGGTCACAGGTTCGAATCCTGTAACGTCCACTGCTAAAAAACCTCCTTCTCAAAGCGGACTTTATCTTCGTCTAAAAGACCCCGTTTCCGAAGATCGGCGAGTTTTTCTTCAGAGAGAAGTTTAAAGCCAAGCTTCTCATGAGCAAGCTGAGAATTTTTATTAGCCTTATCAATTGTGGCATAGAGGGTACGCAAACCATGCCAATCAGCCAATTTCTCGTAAACCGGGCCAATTAAACCTTTCCCCCTCCAGTTCGGGGCCAAAACAATTTGCATGAAAGCGGTGTCCGATAATTTCTGAGAAGGGATAACCCCAGCGATACCTATTGGCTGTCCTTCAACATAAACAGTATGATAAAATTCTTCCTGCCCAAGAGCCGGTGCGACAATCTTGTCCGCATCAGGGAGACTATCAAAATATTCTTGATTAAAATCCCCAAGGGTCACGTCAAAGCGATCACTAAACATAATTATTCTTTGCCAAAATAGATTCTCTTAATTTTGTCGTTATCTAAGATGTCTCGCCCGCCCGAGAGTGCTACCTTGCCCATCTCTAAGACATAAGTGCGGTCGGCAATCTCCACCGCCGCGCGAGCATTTTGCTCCACAATTAAGATCATCACTCCTTCCTTATTGATCTCCTTAATAACATCAAAAATCTCATGCATCGCCTTCGGCGAGAGGCCAAGGGACGGTTCATCCATTAGCAAAAGTTTAGGACTCTGCACTAAGGCTCGAGCGATAGCTAGAATTTGTTGCTGACCGCCAGAAAGATTGGCTCCATTTTGCCCCATCTTCTCTCGAAGCATGGGGAAGCGCTTGAAGACCGTCTCAATATTATCCCTAACTAATTTCTGATCGTTAATGGCAAAAGCACCCATCTCTAAATTCTCTTTCACCGTCATGGTAGAGAAAACCTGACGACCTTGGGGAACAAAACTTATTCCCAAGCTAATTAAAGAATGCGCCGGCAAACCAGTAAGCTCATCATCAATAAATTTAATCGAACCACCCCGAACTTCTGCCTGGTTAAAGATACTCCTTAAGACTGTCGACTTCCCGGCCCCGTTAGGGCCAATCAAGGCCACAATCTTCCCCGGCCGGACCTCGAGATCAATATCGTGGAGAATATCCGGCCCACCATAATATCCCGCTTTTAAATTCCTGATGGTTAACATATTTGTATTATATCATCTTTCTTAAATGACTCCCAAATAAACCTATTTTCTGGACTTACTATAAGTATTGACATTTATCTTTATTGGGTGTATAATTAAAAGAGATATAGGTTTTGTTGAAAATCGAAAAATTGAGGCTTAAGACCTCAGAAAAAGGAGAAATTGATGAAAGTGTTTTGTTTTGAAATGGGTGGCCCTGTTGAAAGAGCTATGAGACAAGTGCTCTCTCTCCTCACAGAATCAGAGTTTGTGGGGACGCTGGAGGAAGCCGATTTAGCTATAACCATGAACATCAGAGACATTGAAGGAAAATGGAATATGTTTCCAGAAAAGATGTTTGTAGTCATGGTGCTCAAAGAAAAATCAGAATCTCTCCCTGCCAATGTCCACGAGGTCTTCATAAGTAGCGCGGTCTTGGAAATAATCCAAATAATGGAGAACACCGAAAGCCCACTACCTCTGAAGATAGAAAAACTCAAACGCCCACCTGCCCCAGCCGATGCGCCTCGCGTCCTTGTCATCGACGACACACCGGCAAATATCCGGTCGGCAGAAGAAACCGTGCCCTTCGAGTATGGACTCGTAACGGCAACAGGTTACGACGAAGCCATGGATCTCTTGTCGAAAGAAAAATTCGACATAGTGCTCACCGATCTCCACATGCCGATGAGCAGTCGGTGCCTCGGTCCCAAAGCCTTCCGTCTTGGGGAATTGGTCCCCTACGGCCTACTGATTGTGATGGAGTCGTTAGCCAGAAGGGTAGAAGAGATTGCTGTAGTAACCGATCTCGGCCACCATGACGATCCGTTCTCCGCGGCCTTCGACCACTTCACCCGTGAAGCGATTAGGGCAGGCAAGACACATATCCGCCTTCTTCACGCCCCTCTTCGAGCCGACGGCTCAAAGGATTGGGGAAAAGTCCTCGCTGACTGACCCCCTCCCAGCCCCAAACGCAAAAGCCCCGCGCTTTACGTTCGGGGCTTTTTACTTGCTAATTTATAATACCTAAAACATAGCAAAAAAGGCTAAATTTTGCTAATTTAGAGGGGTGGATAAAAAACAGCTAAAAATGGCTATAACTAGCCTCAAAAAGGGTGGGGTCGGAGTTATCCCCACCGATACCCTCTACGGGCTGGTGGCCCGAGCTGAAGACAAGAGGGCTGTAGCTAAGGTTAAGAAGCTTAAGAAGCGGAGCCAGGGCAAACCTTTTATTATTCTTATCTCTTCTCTTAGAGACTTGGAAAAATTTAAGGTTAAGCTAGATTTAGAGGATAAGAAAATTTTAAACAAAATTTGGCCCGGGCCAGTAAGTGTCGCCCTCTCTCCCAAACTCTCTTTTCGCTTGCCTAAAAACAAATTTTTGAATGAGCTAATAAAAAAAACTGGGCCCTTAATTGCTCCGTCAGCTAATCCCGAAGGCCTCGCCCCAGCCAGCACTATTACTGAGGCTAGAGATTATTTCCCCGTAAAGTCGCCAGGCTCCCACGGAGCAAACCAAGGAATAGACTTCATCGTCAGTGCGAAAAAAAGATTATCTGGCCAGCCCTCTACTTTAATTAGAATTAAAAATAATAAAATAGAGATACTTAGACAGGGTCGTATTAAAATAAAACTATAATAATTATGGAGACAATAAATTACGAGGATTTTAAAAAAGTAGAGCTACGCGTTGCCGAGATCTTGTCGGCCGAGAGGGTCGAAGGATCAGAGAAATTATTAAAATTAATGGTTAGTCTCGGCCATGATGAAACTAGACAGATTATCGCAGGAATAGGGAAAAAATACTCACCAGAAGATTTGATGCCACCCGCCTCCGTCACCGCTCCAGCGAGGCGAAGAAAAATAATAATTGTGGCCAATTTAGAGCCCCGGAAACTGATGGGGCTTGAGAGCCAAGGGATGTTGCTGGCGGCCTCAAATGAGACAGAAGGCCCCATTTTGCTTGTCCCCGACGAAAAAATTGACCCCGGGGCCGAAGTAAGGTAGATTAAAAGAGTATTATTAATCCTGACGTAAAGTCAAAAGTAACAAAATAATTATGGACGAAAACAGATCATCTTTTGCCCTTCCTGTCATCATTGTCATTGGTGTCTTGATTGTGGCTGGAGCTTTCTATTATCAGAGCAAAAATCCCTCTTCTAAAGAGGTCAAGAAAGAAGCCTCAACCGAACTTAGCCAACTCTTGCCAGCAGCCGAAGGTACAAACTTAAACAAATTCCGACCAGTTGATGCTACCGACAAAATTCGTGGCTCAGCCAATGCTTCAATCAAGCTCGTTGTCTATACAGATCTCGAATGCCCGGCTTGTAAATATTTCCACGACCAGGTCAAATCTATTGAGAGCAAGTACGTCACCGCCGGACAGGTCGCTGTTGTCTACCGCAACTTCCCCCTTGATCAACTCCATTCTAAAGCTCGAACCGAATTCCTCGCTGCTGAATGTGTCAACGAGACAGGTGGTATTGAGAAATATTGGCAATTCATCGACAAAATCTTCGAAATAACCCCATCAAATGACGGCTTAGATTTAGCCAAATTGGGTGAAACCGCCCAGACTCTTGGCATTGATACCAAGACTTTCGACGCCTGCATGAAGAGTGAGAAATACGCTAGCCAGATTCAAAAGAGTGTTGATGAAGCTGTCGCGCTTGGAGCTCAAGGCACCCCCTTCTTTGTCCTTGTCGGCCCAGACCAGATCATCCCCGTCTTCGGCGGTGTACAAGCTGATCGACTCTCCGCTGTCTTTGACCTCTTGCTTAATGTTGCTCCGGCCGAAACGGAAGAAGAATCAATTCCTGTTGAGTAATTCTTGCTCCTCTTTTTCCCCAAAATAAAAACTCCTCAGGCGAGGAGTTTTTATTTTTCAGACCAAGATAACAATTATCAAACACCCGGTGTTTGATAATTCAAAGTGTGGTTTTCAAAATTAGCTAAGCTGAGCGTCTAATAACCCATCAATTTTTTAGCCTTATCATGTTGCCTAATCTTCTCGTGAGCCTTAGCTTCAATCTGACGAATACGTTCGCGAGTTACTCCGAACTCCTTACCCACCTCTTCGAGCGTACGCATTACCCCGTCTTTGAGACCGTGACGCATCTCAAGGATTCTTTGCTCTTTAATTGTTAGGTCATTCATGATTTCGTCAATTTGGTCACGCAAAATTCGCCGAGAGGAGTCTTGGTCAGGCGCAGCAATCTTATCATCAGCGATAAATTCTCCCAAAGTGCTCTTCTCATCATCATTATCGGTTGGTTTATCAAGACTAGCTGTGCTCTGATCAATTTTTTCAATAGTGTGAATCCTCTCAACTTCTATTCCCATCTCAGTCGCAATCTCTTGCGGTAACGGATCTCGTCCTAAATCTTGAGAGAGACGTCGATAGACTTGTTTATATTTGGCAATTGTCTCCACCATATGAACGGGAATACGAATGGTACGCGATTGATCAGCCAGAGCACGTGTTACCGCTTGACGAATCCACCAGGTGGCGTAAGTTGAGAATTTGTAACCCTTGCGCCAATCAAATTTCTCCACCGCCTTGAAGAGACCGATATTACCTTCTTGAATTAGATCGAGGAGAGAGAGATCCTGACTTCGACCAATATATTTCTTAGCAATCGAGACGACAAGACGAAGGTTGGCATTGGCAAGATCTCTCCTGGCGTCATCATCATCGCCAGCGAGGATTCTCTTGGCCAATTCTTTTTCTTCGGGGCCAGTTAAAAGCTTATGCTTACCGATTTCTCGAAGATACATCTGAACCGAATCAAGAGAAACATCCCCTCTCTCGATCTTAATTTTCTCATCAATCTTTACATCTGTCTCAAGTAAACTCCCCTCCTCAAGAATATCAACCCCTACTTCCTCAAGACGCGAATAAAGTTGATCAAGCCAAAGAATATCATTCTCAATATTAGGAAATTCCCTGAGAATCTCTGAGTATGTGATGAAGCCTCGCCCCTTCCCTTTGGCAACTAGGGCTTCTAATTTTTGAGTTGTCTTCTCTTCTAAACTTTGACCACTTTTTTTAACCGCAAGGGCTTCCTTTTTATTAATAACTATTACTGATTTAACTGTTTTCTTTTTGGCTAATTTTTTGGCCTTCTTCTTCGGGGCACTTTTTTTTGCTATTTTCTTTACTGATTTTTTCTTAACAACTTTTTTGGCCGGCTTTTTCTTAACAACCTTTCTAACACTTTTCTTGCTAATTTTAGCTTTTACCTTCTTTCTAACTTGTTTATTGGCCATAGTTATTTTTTAATTTATTAATAGCAATTGATAATTCTTGACACTTTTTTAAACTAGTTTGTAATTTTTCATCGTCTTTCTCTTTTTCGGCATCCCGAACTTCAACAAAAGCTTTGTTTAATTCGGCTTTAAGAGTCTCCCCTTGCCAATTATCGGCAAGTTCAGCGAACTCAGCCAAGAGATCACTCTTTGGATCATACCAGAGCTCCGCCATTAAAGCCAAGTGCTCCTTCTCCAAGATCGCTTCCTTCATTTTTAAATTAAAAATTTCTTCCCCCCAAAGTTCGGTTAACTGCTTAGATACTTCTTCCCTCTCTTTTTCTTTTAACAAAAAGTATAGGCCAAAAATTTTATCTTCGATCATCTTACTTTTCCCCACCACTTCAGGCTCAATCTGAGTGGGAGTAGTAGAAAGAGAAGAAGGCTCATCCATTTTTATTTTCTTCAAATCATTCCAAATGGCCTCCTCGTTGATATGAAGCAATTCAGACAACTTAGCGACAAAATGGGCTTGCTCCATTTTTTTCTCTAATGATTTGATGTAGGGTAAAACATAATCATTAACAGCCAAATTAAGATCAAGGCCAGTCTTTCCTTCTTCCTGGAGAGCATCGATCATGAAATCGATATAATGCTTGGCATAGGCTATAATCTCTGGCCATTTAGCGGGGTCTGCTTTAATCACCTCAGCCGGGTCTTGACCACTTGGCAATTTGGCGATTTTGACATTAATCTCCTCCTTACGAATTAGATTAATCGCCTTAAGCGAAGCCCTGAGTCCCGCTAAGTCATAATCATAAGCTAAGACAATATTATCGGTCAGGCGTTTGACAAGGCGAATATGGTCCTCTGTTAGGGCCGTCCCCGAGACGGCCACCGTATTTGTCATCCCCGCCT
This sequence comes from uncultured Candidatus Saccharibacteria bacterium, assembly GCA_964639285.1. GTDB lineage: Bacteria > Patescibacteriota > Minisyncoccia > Phycocordibacterales > XYD1-FULL-46-19 > CAIPHT01. The sequence continues at coordinate 123,259 of CAZXCI010000001.1, read as the reverse complement.
GATGAGACAGGAGTAGATCCATTTGACCTTCGACAAAAACGCAGAAACCTTTTTGACGGATATTCTGCTTGGCCTGATCATAGCCATAGAGAATCCGCGATTTGTCATAGAGTTCTGTCTGGGGACTATTGATATATTTTGCAACTTCATTTTGATTCGGGGCCCCGGCCGACTGAGAGGTGAGAAAAATTCGGCCAGAGAAACCGACAACTTTCCCTGCCGGATTAAAGAGCGGGAACATTAGACGAGAACGGAAGCGATCATAGACTCGCCCTTGGCTCGCGTGACTCGTTTGAGCAATCGCCATGCCAGTCTTAACTAATTCATCTTCCCGATAACCACGGCCAACAAGATAATCAGCTAAGCCACGCCAAGCCTCAGGAGCAAAACCCAAACGCCAAGAGCGAATTGTCTCTTTAGTTAGTCCTCGCTCGTAGAGATAGGAGAGAGCTTCAGGTTGGCTAACAAGTTGCTTGAAATAAAAATTGGTTGCCTCATCAAGCAGGGTATATAAGCGATTGTCAGTCTTGGGGGCTCGGGCCAAAGGCTCAAGTTCTACTCCGGCTCGTTCAGCCAGAAGACGCAAAGCTTCGATAAAATCGAGCCCTTCTATCTCTTCAACAAAGCTAATAATATCTCCCCCGCGGTTGCAACCGAAACAATGGTAGGAGCCACGAGTCGGCGAAACAAAGAAAGAAGGAGTCTTCTCATTGTGGAAAGGGCAACAGCCCCGATAATTAATCCCCGCTTTCTCCAACTTCAAGTAAGAGCCGACCACGTCGACAATAGAAAGCTTCGCCTTGATTTGTTCAACCGAAGACGCCATATATGGTTATATTAACAAATGAACGCAATTTTAGATATCCCCTCCTTCTTTGGACGAAACGACAATTCCTTCGTCGGTTACCATCTCTTCGATTTCTTCCTGGCCATAATTAGGAATGAGGCCAGTACCAGCTGGGATAAGTCGACCGATGATCACGTTTTCTTTGAGGCCCTTAAGTTTGTCGAGGCTACCCCTAATCGCCGTGTCAATAAGAACCTTAGTTGTGTGCTGGAAGGAGACCGCCGACAAGAAACTTGAGGTAGAGAGGGCAACTTCAGAAATTCCCAAGAGAGTGATGTCACCCGTCGCTTCTTGTAAACCCTGAGACTTCATCAACTCATTCTCTTCGACTAATTCAAACAATTCAACAATTTCGCCAACGACAAACTTGGTATCTCCTGCTTCCTTAATCTTGCGGCGAGAGAACATCTGGCGAATGATAAGCTCAATGTGCTTGCGAGCAATATTTACCCCCTGCAATTCGTAAATGGCGTTAATCTCTTTAATGATATAATTCTCGGTAGCATCTTTCCCTCCCAACTTGAAGAGAACAGGCAACTCAACCGGACCATCTGTCAAAATTTCTCCCTTCTTAATTATCGATCCCTTCTTAACCAAGACAGTACGACGAAGCGGAACACTAAATTCAAGACTGCTATCACCAGATTTTTTACGATGCTCTGGGTCAACTAAGACACTAATAATGTATTCCTTGCCTTCATTACGGACCTCCGTCACTTCACCGTCGACAGTTGAGACAAGAGCCGGATTCTTCGGTGTTCGACGTTCAAAGATTTCTTCAACTCGAGGCAAACCGCCGACGATATCAACACCGCCAGTACCAATACCCCCAGAGTGTTTAGTACGCATTGTCAACTGCGTTCCTGGTTCGCCGATAGCCTGAGCAGCAATAATACCAACAGACTGACCAATTTCGACAAGTCGATTTCGGCCCATGTCAAGGCCATAACACTTCTGACAAAGACCCTTAAGAGACTTGCAAGCTAGAGGTGAGCGGATAGTGGCTTCGGTTATCCCTTCATCTTCCACCTGAAGGGCGTCAGACTTAGAGAGGAGATGTCCCCGTTTGAAGAGAACAGTTCCGTCAGCCTTGATAATATCCTTGGACAGAACTCGACCCTTAATCAAGTTGCCAATACCAGAATCTAAAGAGGCGACAAGATTTTTTGTAACTAAGCGTCCATCGCGATCACCACAATCTTCTTCACTGACAATAATATCTTGAGAGACATCAACCAACTTACGGGTTAAGTACCCCGCCTTCGCCGTGTTGAGAGCCGTGTCCGCTAGCGTCTTACGAGAACCGTGGGTTGTGATGAAATATTCAAGTGGCGATAAACCTTCTTTGTAACAAGGGATGATTGGGAAGTCGATCAAGCGACCCGAGGTATTGATAATCAAACCCTTCATCCCAGCCATCTGCACAACCTGGCTAATAGAACCTCGAGCCCCAGAATTAATCATATAAGAAACTGACCCACCTTCAGTTAGAGCGCCTGGGACAACCTTCTCTACTTTATTCTTGGCATTATTCCAAGTTTCAATGACAAGACGGTAACGCTCGTTACTAGAAAGAAGCCCATCGTTGTAATTATTCTCAATTTTTTCAACTTCCTGCTTTGCGAGAGCAATTATACCCGTCTTCTCAACCGGAATCTGGACATCGTCCATCCCCCAAGTAACCCCTGAGGCGGTCGCGTACTTGAAGCCCAAATTTTTAATTTTGTTTAAGATGACAGCTGACTCTTCTACTCCGTAACGACCGATAACACTTTCTACCAATTTCGACATCATCTTAACATCGATTTCCTTGTTCAAGAAAGGATAATCCGATGGTAAATTATTGTTGAAGAGTAAGCGCCCAACTGAAGTCTCAAAAATTTGACCCTCAAACTCCTTGTAGCGCTCCTTGTCGGTGGCCATAACTTTAATCCCTGCTCGCAAATCTAATTCGCCGAAATCGTAGGCCAAAATTGCGTCATGAGGAGTCGAGAAACTCTTGCCTTCACCCTTAGCCCCCGCAACAATCTTCGTTACCCAATAGCTACCAAGAACAACATCGAGCCTCATGTTTATAACTGGATCGCCACTTCCTGGTTTCAAGATATTCTTATTGGCGGCAATAATTTCACGAGCCTCTTTCTGAGCAATAACCGAAAGCGGAACATGGACAGCCATCTGATCACCGTCAAAGTCAGCGTTGAAAGCAGCGCAGGTAAGAGGATGGAGGCGAATAGCATTACCTTCAATCAAGATCGGCTTGAAGGCCTGGATGCCTAAGCGATGCAAGGTCGGAGCACGGTTTAAGAGAACATATTTGTTCTCAATCACCCCTTCTAAAATAGCCCAAACTTCTGGCACCCCTTCATCAATAAGACGACCGGCGCCACGAATATTGTAGGCTAATTCATCTTTCAGAACCTGCGAGATAACAAAGGGCCGGAAGAGTTCCAACGCCATTTGTTTGGGCAGACCACACTCATCAAGAGATAATTCTGGGCCAACAACGATAACCGAACGGCCAGAGTAATCAACACGTTTACCCAAGAGATTCTGTCGGAAACGGCCCTGCTTACCCTTAAGATTGTCGGCCAAAGACTTAAGCGGACGACGACCAGCTTGGTTCATGGCTCCATCGCCACCACCTTGGCGCATGGCGTTATCAAGAAGAGCGTCAACTGCTTCTTGAAGAATGCGCTTTTCGTTACGCAAAATAACTTCAGGAGCATTGAGCTCGATCAGTTTCTTCAAACGGTTATTTCGATTGATCACTCGGCGATAAAGATCGTTGACATCAGAGGTCGCATGACGACCACCATCAAGAGCTACCATTGGGCGAAGAGCCGGAGGAATAACCGGAATCATTTTCAGGAACATCCATTCCGGACGGACACCCGAACGGCCCAAGGACTTAACTAAATTATAACGCTTAAGAATCTTAGGCTTCTCAAGAGAGCTACTCTTCTCAAATTGAGCCCCCAGCTCTTCTTGCAATTTAGACAAATCGAGATCTTTGAAAATCGAGTGGATAGTTTCTGCCCCCAGACCAGCCTCAAAAACCGGACCATATTTAAGGGACCAACGATGATACGTAATCTCATCAATCACCTTCCAGGGAACCAGGCTGTCAATCTGACGCTTCGTCTCCTGGAAAGAAGTTTTTAATTTTTCTCTCTCTGCCTCATCTTTAGTTATTTTAATTTTCTGTTTATATTCGCTATCAAGTTCACGAAGAATCCTAGCTTTCTCTTCTTCGTTAACTTTGGTAATAATATAGCCGGCAAAATAAATGACTTTCTCTACCTCAGCGACAGATAAACCCAAAACGAGGCCAATACGACTAGGGACCCCGCGAACAAACCAAATATGTGCAACAGGGCTAGCCAACTCAATGTGACCCATTCGCTCACGACGAACAATAGAGCGAGTGACTTCTACCCCACATTTCTCACAAATAATATCTTTGTAACGAATTCTTTTATACTTACCACAGTAACATTCATAATCTTTTTCTGGACCAAAGATACGCTCATCGAAGAGTCCTCCTCTCTCTGAACGACCAGAACGATAATTAATAGTTTCTGGTTTAGTCACTTCACCATAAGACCAATCAAGGATACGTTCTGGTGAGGCCAACTTAATAGCAACAGCGTTGAAGTCGGTGGTCCTTTCCACTCGACCCGGGCGCTTGATCGGTCCAACATCTTCAATCAACTCCTCGGGAATTTCAGCACTATGATTATCGATATCTTTTATAGTATTTTTCATGGTTTTAATTTTTATTACCGATTAATCAAGCCTTCTTAATTCAATATCCATCGACAGACCTTTGAGTTCATTAAGCATGACATTGAATGAAGCGGGGACATTTGGCTGTTTGATTGGCTCTCCCTTTACAATCGAATCAAAGGTCGAAGAACGGCCAACAATATCGTCTGATTTAATCGTCAACATTTCGCGAAGAACGTGGGCCGCACCATAACCTTCGAGAGCCCAGACTTCCATTTCTCCAAAACGCTGACCGCCACCTTGAGACCGCCCACCAAGAGGCTGTTGGGTAATAAGAGAATAAGGTCCAATTGAGCGCATATGAATTTTATCCTCAACCATGTGAGCTAACTTCAACATATACATATAACCAATTGCGACTTTTTGACCGAAGGCCTCACCAGTCTGACCGTCAAAGAGCTCTACCTTCCCATCTTCAGCAAAACCGGCTTCCTTCAGTTCAGCCTTAATTTCCCCTTCTGTTACACCAGCAAAGACTGGGGTAATCGCTTGATAGCCAAGAGTATTCGCGGCTAGACCCAGATGCATTTCGAAGATCTGGCCTAGGTTCATACGAGAAGGTACACCAAGCGGGGTAAGAATCATATCAACCGGAGTGCCATCAGACATATAAGGCATATCTTCCTCAGGCAAAATCTTAGAAATAACCCCTTTGTTCCCATGACGACCAGCCAACTTATCTCCGGCCTGAACGTTACGCAATTGAGCGACCTGAATTTTAATTTTCTTTATGATCCCCGATTCTAATTTGTCGCCTTGTTCGCGAGAAAAAACCTTGACCCCAATAACTCGTCCCTTACGACCGTGTGGCGTTCGCAGAGAGCTGTCCTTGACATCACGAGCTTTCTCACCGAAAATAGCACGGAGAAGTCTTTCTTCTGGCGTTAATTCAGTTTCGCCCTTAGGAGTAATTTTACCGACAAGAATATCATTTTGTTCAACTTCAGCCCCAATTCGGACAATACCATCTTCGTCAAGATTTCTCAGTTTGGCCTCACCCACATTAGGAATATCATGAGTTGTAATTTCTGGCCCAAGTTTGGTGTCTCGGACATTGGTTTCGAACTCTTCAATATAAATTGAAGAGAATTTACTATTTTTGACCAACCTTTCAGACAAGATAATGGCATCTTCATAGTTGGCCCCGCCCCAGGGCATGAAGGCCACAAAAATATTTTGACCAAGAGCCATCTGACCATCAACCGTGGAAGAAGAATCGGCCAAGAGATCTCCCTTCTTAACCGCGTCACCGACATTAACCACTGGGCGTTGATGGAAGCAAGTACTATCATTGGTTCTCTTAAAATTAGACAAAGTGTAGGTCTCCGTCTTGCCATCATCCTTCTTAATTACAATGTGCTGACCATCAGCCTTTGTAACCGTCCCGGCACTACCTGCCAAGATAAGTCGACCAGAATCACGAGCCGCCTTGTCCTCCGCTCCGGTTGCTACCAAAGCAGCTTCGGGACAAACACAGGGAACAGCTTGTTTCTGCATGTTTGAACCCATAAGGGCTCGATTGGCATCATCATGCTCGAGAAATGGGATCATCGAGGTCGCAACAGAATAGGCCTGATTTGGAGCAACATCAATATATTCAACTTCTTCACGCTTAACGAGACCTGGACTAGCGTTGCGACGAGCCTCAACAAATTCTTCAAGGAGTTTCCCCTCCTCGTCATAAGCCACACTGGCATGAGCCACAACATGGCGTTCTTCCTCTAGGGCATTGAGGTAGACAACTTCATCGGTGATTCGTCCCTTAGAAACTTTGCGGTAAGGCGCCTCAATAATGCCAAACTCATTGACCCGGGCATAAGAAGCCAAGTGCAAAATCAAACCGATATTTGGTCCTTCAGGTGTGTGGATCGGACAAACCTTACCATAGTGAGAAGAGTGCACGTCGCGAACCTCAAGGCCGGCTCGTTCACGAGTAAGACCTCCCGGCCCAAGAGCAGAGAGGGTGCGAAGATGCTCAAGTTCAGCCAAGATGTTTTCTTGGCTCATGTATTGGGATAGCTGGTTAGTAGAAAAGAATTCTTTAAGGCGAGCCTGCAATGGACGAGGAGAGATGATCTGAACCGGCAATAAGGTCTCAGCGTCAACTGTCGACATGCGATCCTGAATATTACGCTTCATCTGCATCATTCCAATTTTAAGTTTGGCCTGAAGCATCTCACCAACACAACGAACCCGACGGAAACCCAGGTGATCAATATCATCCTCTTTAGCATTCTTGGTCGTATTTAGAGTAATGATATTAGAAACAATCGTCACCACATCATCAAAAGAAAGGGTGCGATTCTCCTTCTCAGCGGGAGACAAATCCTTATTGAAGCGCTGATTGAAACGCATACGTCCAACTGAAGAGAGGTCATACTTCTCACGATCGAAGAGACCACGAACAAATTCCTTAGCGTTGGCCGGGGTGGCTAAGTCGCTATCACGCAGACGCTTATAGATCTCAACAAAAGAATCGAGAGCGGTTTTGGCATGATCTTTGGACAAAGCTTTCTCAATATAAGAAACATCAACTTTGCGATCGGCAAAAACTTTAATCAACTTCTCATCATTCATCTCCTTACCATCACGGTCAGCAAAGACACGCAAAAGTGAAGTTATTGGGAATTTGCGCCTGCGATCGATACGGACATAAATAACATCATCAACTTCGGTCTCAAATTCAATCCAAGCTCCACGAGCAGGAATGATTTTGGCTCCAAAGAATTTTCGCCCCTTTAACTCATTGGCGGTAAAGAAAACCCCAAAAGAACGGGCCAACTGCGGGACAATAACACGCTCGATACCGTTGATCATGAAAGTCCCGTGATTGGTCATCAGGGGGAAATCGGCGAGAAAAATTTCTTGCTCCTTCTCAATATTAAGAGATTTGTTGGTCAGCTTCACCCGGACACGAAGCGGGGCATCATAGGAAAGATTGTTTTCGCGCGCAAAATATTCGTCATGTTTAGGCTCATCGAGTTGGAAACCGACGAATTCTAAAGAAAACTTCTTGTCCGAATAATCTTTGATTGGAGAATACTCCTTAAATAACTCTTTGAGACCATCTTTAATTAACCACTCGTAAGATTTGTTCTGAACTTCCACTAGGTCAGGCATCGAAGCCAGAGGCTTCTTGTAGCGCGAGAAATATTTTTTCTTCATTACCAAAAGGAAATTAAATTTATAAAAAATAAAGCCCCAAAACCACTCTAAATTGATAACAAGGTTAACTCCCGACCAAAGGCCAGAAGAGTCCCGAGGTCTTGCCCCGGGTAACCATTTAAAAAGGAGTATTTATTGCTAGAGTCACGTCAAAAACTCAATCCAGCTGACTGACCTTTATAATAACCGAAGCCAAACCAAATGTCAAACCCTTTTCCTGTCAATACCCCCAAACTGTGGACAAGTCGCAAAATAAGGCTATTTGGCCTTAAGCTTCCATTTATCAATCTCGGCATGGTGGCCGGAGAGGAGAACTTTGGGAACTTTGTATTTTTTACCTAAATGGCTAAAGACTTCGGGACGAGTATAAGTCTCTGAACTAGAAATCCTTTTTTCTTCGAGCGAAATATCATTACCAAGAACACCGGGAATTTGACGGGCGACAGAATCAATTATCACTAAAGCCGGCAATTCGCCACCAGTTAAGACATAAGGGCCAATGGAGATCTCCTGAACACCCATTTTGTTCGCTTTCAAAATCTTTTTCACCCTCGCATCAACCCCCTCATAATGACCGCAAATGATTATGATGTGTTGATATTTTTTTGAGTAAGTCTCGGCAATTTTATTATCGAATTGTTTGCCCGAGGCCGAAGTTATAAGAATGAGAGCTTTCGGCTTTAAGCCCTGAAAAACTTCGCCATGGGGTAAACTTTTAGCAGAAGACCGGAGAAGTTTAACAATTTGTTTTTGCGCGGCTTGGACAGCGCGAAGAATAGGTTCCACCTGCATCACCATACCTGGTCCCCCGCCGTAAGGGCGCCCGTCAACCTTCTTGTGCTTATCAAGAGAATGGTCACGAGGGTTGTAGAAATGAACTTTAATTTTTTTCTCTTTATCAGCTCGCCAAAGCATCGAGGAACCTAAATAGGACTCGAAACTCTCGGGAAAAAGGCTGATGATATAGAAATGTAACATCTATTCACTAGTAACGACATTAGAAGTATTGTCGTTTCGTCCACATAAGATCAAACGTTCACCTGGGCCAAATCGGCCAGTAACAGCCAAGTTGTTGTCTCTCTGCCAACGCTTAAGGGCCGACAAAGTTAAAGGACCAAAGTAGCCGGTCGGCCTAGGAATATCAAGGTAACCTTGACGCAACCATTTCTGGATCATGACAACGTCAGCTTGACGACCGTTACTCAGGCCATCACCAAAAGACAGGTCTCGGGCGAATGGACAGTTGGGCGTTGGCTCTTGATTTCGCAAAGCGGTAATTTGTGCTTGAATCTGAACCAATTGAGCATAAAGCTCTTTCAGGCTAGAAGCTTGGCTGACAATAGGAGCGACAATCAGGGCTACAAGAACTAGAGATAAGAGATATTTTTTCATAAATTTTGTTGATTAAAGCTACAAAAACAAAAAACCATACTCTCCTAAGAGTAGCACGGTTCCTTGTTTTTGTAAATTCTAGAGATCCTTGAGATCGTCCATGGCGGCATCAACTGATTGAGCCGCACTACCTGTCGATGAGACAGAAGCAGGACGCATCCCCCCCTCAGGTTCGTTAATTTTCAAGTTGACACGAGCATTCATCTTCATCCCGACAACACGGAGTAAAGTACGGATCGCTTTGGCAGTATTGCCTTGACGACCAATGATCTTGCCCATGTCGATAGGGTCAACTTCGAGAGTCATCAAAACGCCCATTTCGTCCACCTTGCGGTCAATCTTTACCGCCTCTGGTTTGTCAACGAGAGCTTTAACAACGAACTCGAGGAATTGCTGATCTTGATTCATTGCTGTAAGTCTTTTGGTTCTGATAATCTTTCGACCTGACCGATCTGGTCCTGACTAAATTGTCTTCTTTATTTTACTCTGTGACCGGTTCAGTTGCAACTTCTTCTTTGACTTCTTCAACTGGAGCCTCAACTGCTTCTTCCTTAACCTCTTCTACAGCTGGCTCGTCAGTTACCGGTTCAGTAGCGACCTCTTCTTTGGTCTCTTCGGCCAACTTCTTAGCTTCAGCTTCCTTGGTCGCTTTCTCTTCGGCTGCCTTGGCGGCCGCCACTGCAGCACTCGCCTTCTTGCCTAATTTCTTGGATGAGACATCAATGGCCTTGCCCTCCTTAACACCCTTCTTGATTAAAAGATTGTTGACGGTGTTAGAAGCCTTCGCTCCAACAGAGAGCCAGTAATTGATACGTTCCGCTTTAAGTTCAGTGCGATCACTACGGGCATCATGAGAACCGAGGATCTCGATGGCCTTGCCACTCTGCGCCGCTTCTTTGGAGTCAATAACGACGACCCGGAATGAGGGGTCGTTTTTGCGTCCAACACGTTGTAATCTAACCATTAACATGCAGAGAGAATATAACAAAATAAGAAGAAAAGGTCAAATAAGTATGCTATACTTCCCAAATGAAGAAAGAAAAGAAGCCCGAATTAGTGAAAAAAGAGAAAATTTCTGTTGACAGTGAGACCCTCGAAATGCCCTTCCCTAAAGAGGTCTTGGCCGAAGCCGATGCCATCGCCAAGCAAGGTCAGGCCAGTATTGAGGCCGAAATTAAAAATCGGCGCGACTTTCGTGAAGTTTTTACTGTGACGATTGACCCAGTTCGAGCCCAAGATTTTGACGATGCTTTGTCGATCAGAGAATTGCCCAACCCCGTCGGAGGCGGAGCAAGCGGTAAATTCGAAATTGGGGTACATATCGCTGATGTCTCTTTCTATGTTCGTCCAGGAACCAAGCTTGATGCTGAAGCAAAGAAACGAGCCACCTCAATCTATCTCATCGATCGCGTTATGCCCATGCTCCCCCACGCCCTTTCTGATGATCTCTGTAGTCTTAAGCAGGGAGTAGACAGACTTGCCTTCTCGGCCATTTTTATCATGGATAGTGAAGCTAATATTCTAAATGAATGGTTCGGTCGGACAATTATTAACTCCAATAAACGATTCACCTATAAAGAGGTGGAGAATACCGTTAAGGAAAAAAGGGGTGAATTTGTCGAAGAGTTAACCCTTCTTAAGAACTTAGCTCACAAATTAGATAGAAAAAAGATTAAAGCTGGGGCACTCGCTTTCGAAGAAGACGAGTACCATTATGAAGTTGATGTTGACGGTCGACCAATCTCCATTATCAAAGCCGAACGTTTAGAAAGCCACAAATTGGTTGAAGACTTCATGCTCTTGGCCAACAAACAGGTCGCCGAACATGTTTCTAAATTAGTGAAAAATCGCGATCAATCTTTTGTCTACCGTATCCACGACCAACCGGACCCCGAGAAACTCCAAGACTTCTTTGCTTTTGCAAAACTTTTTGGACATAAGGCAAAGATGAACCCCTCGACTTCGCCCGGGACAAGCAGGCAAAAGATCACCCCCTTGGCCTTCAACAATTTTCTCAAAACTCTGGCTGGTTCACCAGACGAAGATGTTATTAATGATGCTGCCGTTCGCTCGATGTCTCGCGCCACTTACTCAACCAAGAATATTGGACACTTCGGCCTGGCCTTCAAACATTACACTCACTTTACTTCACCAATTCGTCGTTACCCAGACCTTATCGTCCACCGACTTCTAGACCTATACCTCAAGAAGAAGCCTGTACCGGCCAAAACTTTACAAGAATTAGATGATCTTTGTGCTCACGCCAGTGAACGCGAACAATTTGCCACCATTGCCGAGCGCGATTCGATGAAATTGGCTCAATGTCGCTACTTAGAAAATGAAGGAGGCAAAATTTTCGACGGTGTCATTGCTTGGATGGCCGATTTCGGTCTTTTTGTTGAAGAGTTATCCACCGGCGCCCGTGGGCTCGTTCGCTTCAAGTCTCTCCCGAGTGATTATTATATTTTTGACGAGAAGAAGATGGCCGTCACCGGCAAACGCCACCGACTCACCTACCACCTCGGCGATACCGTCAAACTAAAAATCCTTTCCTCTGACCCCAAAACGAGATTAATTGATTTTGAGATAGTTTAACAATAAAAAAAACGCCCAAGAGCGTTTTTTTTATTTTATTAGTTAGATCGCCGGGTGTTCAGTCACGGGAGGCGGAGCCGGTAAATTAGGATCAATTTCTTTGGGCGGCTCTGGCAAATATTCTCCACCATAATAAACCCCGTCTTTCTCGTACTCATATTTTTTACCGTCAGGACTTATTTTATCACTACTTGGCATTTGTTCCATAATAAATATATCTCTAAATTAATAATTAAAATCATTCTATCACAAAGGCCGGAGATTAGACAACCAACCTCCAATTTTGCATATGTCGTTCATATGCAGAATAATCGTTTAAATTTGACCAAAAAGATCAAAGCCCCAAACAAGTGTCCGGGGCTTCAAGTGTTTTTGATGAATTGGTTGTCCGACAGATAGACAAGTGAATTCGGTCGCGGCTGTCATTCCTTCTCAACGTCCCCAGATGTAACGGCGATGACGTGAATAGGGGGATTTGAGATCAATTCTCAAAAACTAAGCGATACGCGCAACGGCGAGTCAATGAATCTTCAAGGCGATTTGTCCCAGTCTGAGCAAAATTCCTAAAAGCAAGGCAGAGGCGCTAGGAGGAAAGCTCGGCGACAGTATGAAGTTCATTGATAACAAACCTGATAATAGTTTAGCAAATCCTAACCCGTCGTCAAGAAATCCTGTGGATAACTAAAATTATTGAAATTAGATTCAAGCCGCAAGGTCCAACCTTGCGGTAGTTAAGCGAGGCCTCGTTCAGTTAAACAACCCCGCGAAGCTACGGCCAGCCGGTTTTTGCCATCTAAATTATCAAACACCCGGTGTTTGATAATTGTTCTGAGCAGAGCGAAGGACTATGGCAAAATGGCCGTCGCGGAGCGTAAAAAAACCCTTCGCTGGAGGGGTTTTCTGTGTTGTTTAACTGAAGCGAGGCCGAGCGCCTACTTAGCGTATTGTGTCGCCTCATCGAACTTGATCGATATCAGCCGGGAGACAGAATCCGCACCCATCGTCACCCCATACAAGATACTCGCGCGAGACATTGTCTCGCGATTGTGAGTGATGAGGATGAGTTGCGAATATTTCGAGAGATTCTCAATCATATCGGCATACTTACGAGAGTTGGCCTCATCAAGTGCAGCGTCAGTTTCGTCGAGAATAAGAAATGGTGGTGGGTTTACTTGCGACATGGCGAAAAGGAGAGCAATCGAAGTAAGGGCTCGTTCCCCGCCCGAAAGCATGGCCAAACCCTTCGTCTTCTTCCTCGGCAAACTCACATTGATTTCGATCCCGGACTTAGTCTCTTCTTCTTCCATTTCGATCGGCATTTCATCACCAAACTCACCGAGGTCAGCTTGACCATTTGAGGCCTTATTGGAAGAGGCCTTCAACAACTCCAAATTCGCATTCCCGCCACCAAAGAGCAGGTTGAAAAATTTTTGAAATTCGAGATTAATCTTGGTGAGCCCGGTGGCAAATTCGGCATCAATCTTCGTGCGCAAGTCAGCCATGATAGCAAGCAAAGACTCTCGACTACCAGCGAGATCTCCAAGTTCCTTGGCCAAGAATTCGTCCCGCGCCAGCACCTCATCGTGCTCACGCAAAACCTCACTACTCTCAACCCCCATATCCTCTAACCTAATTTTGATGCGCTCAATTTTGCGTCGACGTTCTTCTTGGACGCTTCTTTCTTCGCCCTTAATTTCTTCCCAAATTAAGGAGAGGCTCTCGTAATTCAAGACTTCCCGACCGATCAAGATCCCCGCTTCGCCTAATTCTCGTTTGAAATTTTCTTCTTCTAGATTTAAGGTCTCCTGCTTTGACGTCAGAGTTCGAACTTGAGCTTCCAAGTCGCTTTTCTTTGCTCGTAATTCATAGAAATCATGCTCGGCCGTCTGGGCCGTTTGCCTCAAACAGACAATTTTTTCTTTAATATCAGAAATTTCGCTCTGGTAACCACCCTCGGCCTTATCTAATTCTTGCATTCGAACTTGAAGTTTCTCGTGTTCTTCTCTCATCTGCTCAAAGCCCGTTTGGGCTGAGTTCGCCAAATTTGCTTCTTCTCTTGCTTCATAGCTCTTAAGGAAATCACGCAAGTGAATTCGCAAAGTACGAATAGCGTTCTTCACCATTTCTAGGTCAGTGGCCTGTTCAATCTCACCGAATTTACTATCAAGATCGCCGACCCAAGTCTCGGCCTCAGCGAGAGGAATTTTGATCCCCGGAGTTGCCCTCTTTACCTCCTTTTCTCTAACCTCCAACAAGCCCTCAAGGCGACCCAGGGACCGAGCGAGATCATCTTTTTGCAAACGCAGGGTCCTAATTTTCGTCTCTAGTTCGCGCAGCTTATTTTCTTCTTCAACAATATCAGCTTGATGTCCACCAGCTTGCTGTTTAGCCTCACGTTCAGCCAGTTGCCTAGACACGTTCTCGAGCGTCGCTTGAGGTCCAGAAATTTCTCTCGCAATCTTTTCTTTTGTCTCAGTTAAATACAGTTCTTCTCGCTTCAAATAATCACCATAAAGATTCTGAAGTTCAGACTTAAACTCCCTGACTTTCTCAATCTTCTCAACTTGTTTCTTCAAGAACTTGAGATGCGGGACAATCTCCCGGCGAATAGACTCAACCTGTTTAATATTGTCCTCGGTCTTGGCCAATTTTTTCTCACTCTCGGCTAACTTCCATTGATAAATTTTGAGGCCGAGAGCATCTTCAATCATCAGACGACGGTCCACCGAGTTAGCATTCAAAATACGGTCCGCTTCACCCTGACTTATAATATGATGGCCAGAAGCTCCCAGGGAAATGCTGGCCAAGAGCTCAACGATATCCCGCAGACGAACAATTGAACCATTGATCTTGTATTCATTGACCCCATCACGGAAGACTTCGCGCGAGATCGTAACTTCGTCGAAATCGATGGTTGAGAAATGCCGATTAGTATTATCAAAAGTGACCGCCACTGAAGCTCGCGACAGACGCCCAAGCGCCGACGAACCGTTAAAAATTAAGTCTTCACCTCGTTTGCCCCGAAGCGATTTGAGAGATTGCTCGCCAAGAACCCAACGAAAGGCTTCAGCCACATTACTCTTGCCTGAACCATTAGGTCCAACAATCGCTACCACTGGTGCATCAAAAAAAAGTGTCTCCTTGCGCCCAAAAGACTTAAAACCCGACAACTCTAATTTCTTGAGGGTCATTCTTCAAATTATAAACCAAAAAGTGAAAAAATCGAAATAGTTATTTAGCCTTCCAGCCTCGAACTTCGAGGCCAGCCTGAGCCGCAGATTGTTCGGCTTCTTGTTTGGAATGCCCTTGACCTTCAGCAATTTTTTCTTGGCCTAAGTAGAGACCAACTGTAAACTTTTTATCATGATCAGGGCCAGCCTGAGATAGAACCCGATAAGTGGGAGTAAGACTCTCAACTTCTTGTGCCTTGTGTTGGAAGTGACTTTTGTAATCCTCCGTCAAATTCTTTTTAATCACCTCCCCGGCTTTGGGAAAAATATTTTTAGCAATAAAATCACGGGCTACGTCATAACCTCCATCCAGATAAATCGCCCCCACCAGCGCCTCAAAGGCATTGGCCAAGATAATTTGTCGCGCCCGACCCATATCCTTAGCTTCGCCCCGAGAGAGCATAAGAAGGTCATTAAGTCCCAACTCCGTCGCTACCGCTGAGCAAGTACTAGCATTAACTAACGCGGCTCGATAGGCTGTGAGTTCTCCCTCGGGTTTATCAACATAATTCTGATAAAGCCAATCAGTTACCACTAGTTCTAAGACCGCATCACCCAAGAACTCTAAACGCTCATTGTGCTCGAGTCCGGCATCTTTATGTTCATTCAAATAAGAACGATGAAGGAATGCTTGCTTAAGCAAGCCAGAATTTTTAAAGCAGTAATTAATTTTTTCTTGAAATTTATCCATGGGTTAACGCTTGAGCAGAATTTTAATCGCCTTGGTAATTATCGGCACCATGTCATCGTACATATGAAGGTCAGGTACTTCAGCCAAGGGAAACCACTGCACATTATCAAGGCCTCCCTTTTTCTCTAAGACAAGCTCAGGCATCCCAGGAGTTTCCGCCAGGAAATAACTAACCTGCCGACGAGTCTTCCCCTTCTCAGGATCAGAAGCGATATATTCGTTTGTTCCCAATTCTTCGATAATCTTCATGTCAACACCCATCTCTTCCTTGATCTCGCGAATTGTTCCCTGTTCGACATTCTCCCCATCTTCGATATGCCCCTTCGAGAGTGTCCAACGACCAAAAACATCATGGACCATAGCCAGCTGAATATCACCATTTTTATCGCGCGAATAAACCACCGCTCCACCAAGTTTCTCAATCGGCATTTGATCATAAGGAATATCAGCAATCTTTTTCTTCTTCGTCGAGGTCTCATCCTTGCCCGGTTCACCGAGCTCTTTGTAGACCGTCCCCAACACTCCATTGACAAAACGGCCACTCGACTCACCGCCGAAGGTCTTGGCCAACTCAATCGCCTCATTAATTGCTACCTTGGCCGGTACATCAGACCGGTCACCAAAAATCAATTCGTAGAGGCCAAGCCTCAAGACGTTGCGATCGACAACAGCAATCTGGTCAAGGGGCCAGTCTGGCGCTGCCTTACCGATAATGAGATCAATCTTGTCTTGATGGGTAATGACGCCGTGAACAATCTCTTCGGTAAACGACAAATCTTCGATCCCTGGACCGAATTCTAAAGAAATACGCTTGATCGTGTCATCAATAAATGTCGCTGATTTAACCCCCTCATGAAAATCTAGTTCAAAGAGGATTTGCATTGCCAAACTACGACACAGATGACGATTAGCCATATTTTTTCAAAAAATCTAAATTATCTAAAATTTATTAACTTTTAGCGGAAGCCTGCTTCTTCTTAGCAGCTTTTTTCTCCACCTTAGCTAGAACATTGACCACCTCTCGTCCCCGATAAGTTCCACAATTAGGGCAAACTTTGTGGCTTTCTTTGGGAGCATTACACTTAGCACAAGTGCCAAGAGACGCAATCTTTAGCGAATGATGAGATCGACGATTAGCCGTGTGGGCCCGCGTATGACGCATTCTTACTACCATATAAATTTATTCTAACTTAAAACTAACAAAAAATCAAGAAAAAGAAAAAGGTGGGGGCCGCAAAACTGCAAACCCTCACCCTCCCAAGCTTGATGACAGCAGGCTCAGGCCTGCGCCCCAACCAGAACCGGAATGCCCACCAGCCCTCTCTTCGAGAGCATGTCTCGAGCTTCATCGGCAAGCTCCAGATCCCTGACATGGACAATTATCCATTCAAGTTCAATCTTGCCCAAGTCGGGATGGCTTCTCACCTCTTGCCACAAGGAAATCATTCCGTCGTGATTGCCTGTGTGAAAAGCCCGACTCATGCCAAACAACTTTGCGTCCAGATTGTCAACTTTTGACATACTTCCACCTCCCTTCTGATAAAAGAAAAGACAAAACAACAGCCCAATAAAAAATGATCCTGTCCTCTATCAGGGTAGCAAATCAGGGTTTAAAATACAAGGATTTGAGATAAGTCTGTCGGTGGATAATTAGAAATCCAAATTTGGTGATTTTTTGATAATGTAACTTGGTTCCATAACCTTTGTGACGCTCAAATTGGTGTTCGGGATATCTTTTCCCCAGCCTTACCATTTCGCGATCACGCGAAACCTTAGCAACGATAGAAGCCAAAGAAATTACCAATTCTTTTTCATCCCCTTTTATTATCGTCTGTTGATTGGGCCAATTGTCTGGCGCCCTTAACCCGCCATCAAGAAGCACAAGCGATTGTCTGGAAAACTGGGTTTGTGCGAAGTCGTTTTTCGCGTAGCCAAATGCGACTTCGCACAAACCCAAAGCCTTTTTAATCCCCTCCTTAATTGCAAAATTTATCCCTTTTTTATCTATCACTTTATTGCTCACAAAAGCCACCTCGTTAAACATCAATTGGCTAATATTTAGGTCTTGAATTTGAGCAAACCAAAAGTCACGTTGTTTGGGGGTTAATTTCTTCGAATCTTTACCGACAGGATAATCCCGCAAGAACTTCTTAATCACGGGCCAAGCCGAGACATCCCAGACCACCAACCCTACCGCCACCGGCCCCGCTAGAGCCCCCCGCCCCGCTTCATCGATACCAATTAGGTATTTTGCCTTCTTCACCATGATTAAATCTTAGCACAAACCCTACCAAAGCTTAGGATTTTTCTGTCTTTGCCCCGACATACAACATACTATATACTAAATACTAATATGTTTGTTCACCTCCATAACCACACCCACTACAGTCTTCTCGATGGACTGATCAAAATCCCCGAATTAGTAAAAAAGGCCAAAGAATATGGTATGCCAGCTGTTGCCATCACCGATCATGGAAACATGTATGGCGTTATCGAATTTTATAGAAAATGCTTAGCCGAGGGGGTCAAACCAATCCTGGGCTGCGAGATTTATGTCGCCGCCCGTAGTCGTTTCAACAAAGAACCTCACATTGATGCCCGACGTTATCACTTAACTTTACTAGCCAAAGATCTTGCTGGTTATCAAAATCTGATAAAGATAGTGACCAAAGCCAATCTCGAAGGTTACTATTATAAACCACGAGCCGACAAAGAATTGTTACGCGAACATCACGAAGGTATTATCGCCCTATCCGGTTGCCGAGGCGGAGAATTATCTCGCGTCCTCGTCCACGAACCAGAGCGAGGCGAGGCGGTCATCAAAGAACATCAAGAAATTTTTGGCACAGAAAATTACTATCTCGAAATAATGCATCATCCGTTAATTGAAGATCAAACAGAGATTACGAAGAGGGTTATCGCCCTTGGAAAAAAATTGAACATCCCGCTGGTGGCCACCCAAGACACTCATTATCTAGACCGTGATGATGCTGAAGCCCACCATACCTTACTCGCTATCCAAACGGGCAATGATTTGTCTGATCTGAAAGGCGTCACCAATACCGATGAAGACTTCTCGTTCCTGTCGGGCGAAGAAATGGCCAAGAATTTTGCCCATGTTCCCGAAGCCATTGAAAATTCTCTTAAAATCGCCGAGAGATGCAACGTCACACTTGAACTTGGCCAGTGGACTTTCCCTAAGTACCCCATCCCTGAAGGCTCTAACTACAACCAAGAACTGAAAATTTTGGCCGAGGCCGGTCTGGCAAAATACCTCGAGAAAAATCCCGATCGGGAAAAAGAAGCCCGCCAGAGAGTTGATTATGAATTCGACGTAATCAGCAAAAAAGGTTATTCGCCTTATTTCTTAGTTGTCTCTGACCTAATTAACCATGCTCACGAGACAGGAATCTTCACCAATACTCGAGGTTCGGCGGCCGGCTCCTTTATCTCTTTTATCATTGGCATCACCAACGTTGACCCTCTCTTCTACGAGCTCCCCTTTGAACGTTTCTTAAACGCTGAACGCCCATCGCCCCCTGATATTGATATGGATTATGCCGATAAACGTCGAGATGAAATTATTGAATATGCCAGAAGAAAATATGGAGAGAATAACGTCGCCCAAATTGGAACCTTCGGCTCCATGATGGCTCGGGGCGCCGTGCGTGATGTCGCTCGCGCTCTAGGTTATCCTTACGCCGTCGGTGATACAATCTCTAAACTTATCCCCATGGGCTCACAAGGTTTTCCCATGACCATTGCTCGCGCCCTAGAGATGACGCCAGAACTTGAGGAGATGTACAAGAAAGATGCTGATACGAAAAAGATTATTGATCTAGCCAAAAAAATTGAGGGTTGTGCCCGGCACATTTCTGTTCACGCCGCCGGCGTCGTGATCTCCCCAACCGAAATTACTGACTTCACCCCGATTCAATTCGATCCGAAGGGTGGCAAAACCATAACTCAATATGAAATGCATGCCGTCGAAGATGCTGGCCTATTAAAGTATGATTTTCTCGGAATCCGCAATCTTTCAATTCTCGAAGATGCGATTCGTATTGTTCGAAAAATTTTTGGAGTAAATATCGACATTAACGAAATTCCCCTCGATGATCAAAAAACTTTTGACATGTTGGCTCGAGGTGAGACCATTGGCCTCTTTCAACTAAGTGGCGCCGGCATGACTCGCTGGCTCAAGGAACTTCGCCCCACAACAATCTTCGATATCAACGCCATGGTCGCCTTGTATCGTCCCGGTCCAATGGAAATGATCCCCGAATATATTAAGCGTAAACATAATCCGAAGCTGATAAAATATCTTGACCCTCGCCTAGAAAAAATTCTCCACCATTCCTTCGGTGTTCTTGTCTATCAAGATGACGTCATGCTCACAGCTATTCACCTGGCTGGTTATTCTTGGGTCGAGGCCGACAAATTACGTAAGGCAATGGGTAAGAAAATTCCCAAAGAAATGGAGGCCCAAAAAGGTAAGTTGCTTGAGGGGTTAGTAAAAAATGGTTTATCAGAGAAAAAATCTCAAGAACTCTGGCTCCTGATTGAACCCTTCGCCGCTTATGGGTTCAACAAAGCTCACGCTGCTAGTTATGGCCGAGTCGCTTACCAGACGAGCTACATGAAAGCCAATTACCCCTCCGAATACATGACC
The DNA here is from genome assembly GCA_964639285.1 of uncultured Candidatus Saccharibacteria bacterium. GTDB lineage: Bacteria > Patescibacteriota > Minisyncoccia > Phycocordibacterales > XYD1-FULL-46-19 > CAIPHT01. The sequence continues at coordinate 102,881 of CAZXCI010000001.1, read as the reverse complement.
GCTGTCCTCACGGCTGAGGCCGGTGACACGGAAAAGATCGCTGAAGTAATTCAAGAATGTCGCCGAATGGATCTCCCTGTCTTGCCTCCTGATGTCAACGAAAGTTTTGAAGACTTCACCGTAATTAAGGGCCTGGGCACTGTCGGCTTAACAGACATCGCCCAAACTCTCTCTAAGAAAAATACTGATGATAAAGATAGGATCCGTTTTGGCCTAGTGACAATCAAGAATCTCGGTGCCGAAATTTCTCACTTCATTGTCGAAGAGAGAAAGAAAAATGGTTTATATAAAGATTTTGCCGATTTTCTCACTCGAGTTAAACATAAGAACATGAACAAGAAATCTCTCGAGGCCTTAGCCAAAGCCGGCGCCTTCGACAATCTTGGCTTGGAACGAGGGCAGGTTCTTGGCAACATCGACGAAGCTCTCGCTTATAACCGTCAAGAGCTCGGCGCCAACGCCAACCAAACTTCCCTCTTCGGTTTACTCCCAGAAGAATCAACTCCTCCCGCCCTAAGGTTAAAAGAAGTTGAACCGGTTGACCCCAAGACCCAGCTCGCCTGGGAAAAAGAACTGCTTGGCCTCTATGTTTCTGGCCACCCCCTTGAACCATATCGTGATCGCTTCGAGAAAGCTGAAAACACCATTAAATTTCACCGCGAGCAACGAGAGGGCTTCCCCGCCGTCACCGGTGGCGTTGTCGATACAGTTCGCGAAATTATTACCAAGAATAATAAAAAGATGGCCTTCATCAAACTGTTCGACTTCACCGATACCATCGAAGCGGTTGCCTTCGCCGATATTTATGAGAAATACAAACAACTCCTCGTCCCCGACAAAATTATCGCCCTCCGCGGAAAAATCTCCCATCGAAATGGAGAACCCTCGATAATACTGGAAGCTGTCAAAGAGTTATAGGTAACTCAATGATCACCGTAATGCATGCCCGCCATAGCTTCAGCGACGGCGGGGCGAACCCTCGATAATTATAGAAGCGGTGAAAGAGCTTTAATTATTTCGTAATTTTTAAAGTTCCTAATATTTCATTTACACTCTGATCATATTTAGTATCAGAAATAAATGTAACGTAGCTAATTGTCAATGGATAAATTCTATAATTAGAATCATAAGGATCAGAAGGATCAGCATTTTGTATTTGATATTGACCAACAAAATATACTGTACTCTTTTTTGTCCTCCACCAAGGATTTGATGAACCCGCCACTCCATTATCTGGTGTAAATATCTTTGTAACTGATATCGGATTATCTCCCCCTATGTTTATTTGCGAAACTGTTTGGTAATTATTAGATGAAAAACTCTCCTCTGAAATCTTCGAGGTATTGTCATAATTAAAATTGACAGTTAACATCCCTGCTGGTGCATCAATACTGTTATACTGTGATTGTGTGTAAACACCAACAGGATCAATCGCCAAAGTCCTTATTGTGTTTTTAGAATCCTTATATTCCTGAACCTTCCAATCGCTAGGATATTGGATTGAAAATCCATATTCATCATTTCTATATGTTTTCCAGTCAGACATCTCGTCTTCTACTTGAGCAACCGGGCACTCGGCAAAGGCACAATCAGGACCTTGGCGACCCACGTAAGTAACACCATCGGGACAAAGTTTGGCTTCCTCGGTACAAGCGACTGGATTAGGAATAGTAATTAAGGGGTTACTTAATTTTAAATAAACAGCACCAGCAATAATGATTAATAAAATAACAACGACTAGAGCAATTAAATATTTTTTCATACTTTATATATTACAACAATTTGACAAACTAAACCACAGGGCCTACTATTAGATTACTTAGAAATTGTGGTGACTACCAATCGCCATCCTAAAAAGGGATCCTGAGCTCAGCGAAGGACTAATCTAATAAAAAGAGACCAAATCCGGGTGGAACCGCGTGATTTTAAAAAAATAAATCTCGCCCCGGCAAAAGCCAACGGCTTTTGCCGGGGCGTTCTCGTTTTATTATCAACTTACTCAAAATTATTATGGAAAACGATTTAGACACTTCAGCCGAGCTCGGTGCAGACAAAATTCGTCATTCGCTATCTCACCTCTTAGCTATCGCTGTTAAGGCAAAATACCCTAAGGCTAAACTTGGCATCGGCCCAACGATTGAAAATGGTTTTTATTACGACTTTGATTTTGGCGCAACCATCCCGCCAGAAAATGAGCTTCTAAACCTAGAGAAAGAGATGCGCGCCTTAGTTTCAAAAAATATTGCTTTTATTCGCGAAGAAATTAGCCCCGACCAAGCGCGGGAAATTTTTGCTAGCGAGCCATATAAATTAGAATTAATTAATGAGTTAGACGAGAAGGGCGAAAATATCTCCATCTATCGCTCCCATGATCTAGTTGACCTCTGTGCCGGGCCTCACGTCGCGAGCACCAACGAGATCGCCCGTGACGCCTTCCGTCTTACCCGTGTTGCTGGCGCTTATTGGCGAGGAGACGAGAAAAATAAAATGCTCACTCGTATTTATGGCGTAGCCTTTGCCAACAAGGGCGAACTTGATGACTACTTAGATATGATGGCTGAAGCAGAAAAAAGAGATCACCGAAAACTGGGGAAAGAATTAGAGATCTTCACCTTCGATGATGATGTCGGCGCAGGTCTTCCTCTCTGGTTGCCCAACGGGACAATAATGATTGATGAATTAGAAAAATTGGCCAAAGAGACAGAGGCCGAAGGAGGCTATCTTCGTGTTCGCACTCCCCATTTGGCTAAAGAATCAATGTATCTTCGGAGTGGCCATCTACCTTATTACCAAGATAGTATGTTCCCGCCCATGGAGTATGAAGGGGTAAAATATTATCTCAAAGCAATGAATTGCCCCCACCATCACAAGATCTTTGCCCATAAAACACGAAGCTATAAGGAACTCCCTCTCCGTTTAGCCGAATATGGCACTTGTTATCGCCACGAAAAATCAGGTGAACTATTTGGGTTAATGCGCGTACGCATGATGCAGATGAACGATGCTCATATCTATTGCACCCGAGAACAATTCGCTAGTGAGTTCAAAGCTGTCAACGACATGTATCTAAAATATTTTAAAATCTTCGGGATTGATAAATACGTAATGCGACTCTCTACTCATGATCCTAAAAAATTAGGCGAGAAATATGTCAACGAACCAGAGCTTTGGCTAGAAACTGAGAAGATGGTTCGCAATACTTTGATCGAAGCTAAGATACCTTATGTCGAGATACCCAACGAAGCGGCCTTCTATGGCCCCAAGATCGACGTACAAGTTTGGAGTGCTATTGGTCGTGAATTTACCTTAGCAACTAATCAAGTAGATTTCGCTGTCCCCAAACGCTTCGACCTGGCTTACACTGACGAAAAAGGGAAATTAGAAACCCCTCTCTGCATCCATCGCGCGCCACTTGGGACCCATGAACGCTTAACCGGTTTTCTCATAGAACATTACGCTGGTAATTTCCCCACTTGGCTCGCACCCGTACAGATCAAGATTCTGCCAATTTCTGACAAACAAATAGCTTATGCCGAAGAAGTTCTCGCTGAACTTAAGGAAAATGATATCAGAGTAGAATTGGACGAATCAAACGAGACTCTGGGCAAGAAAATTAGAAATGCCAAAACGCAAAAAATCCCCTACCTCATTGTCTTAGGCGACAAAGAAATGGAAGAAAAAATGATCACGATTGAAAAACGTGGAGTCGAAGAAAAAGGAATCAAAACATCTCTCGCTGATTTTATCACCTCCCTTATTTCCGAAATTAAAGCTAGGAAATAACATCAAAGCGAGGATTGTTTCGTTTAAAAAGCCTCTCGCAGACCAAATTAGCATGGCCTCCGAGCGTAGCGAGGAGTAATTTGGTCGAGAGGAGCACAGAATTTTCGCTGGAAAATTCTAATGCGAGGTTTTTAAACGAAAGCAATCTGAGCACCTAGACATCCACATTGGCGAGTTTGGCATGTGTCTGGATGAAAATTTTGCGAGGTTCAACTTCACTGCCCATTAAGATATCGAAGGTTTTGTCAGCTTCCTCAACATCGGGGGTGGTCACTTGCTTCAAAACACGGGTGGCCGGGTTCATAGTTGTCTCCCATAATTCTTCAGGATTCATTTCTCCTAGACCCTTATAGCGCTGGATTGAAATCTTGGCGATTTTACCTTTAGTCACCACTTCTTCCTCCTCTCCCTCTTCGCTCTCGACAACATCTGTCTCTAATTCTGGCTCTTCAACTTCTTTTGTTTCTGTTTCGTTGCCACCAAGCTGGGCGATCACTTTGACCTTCTCTTCGTCACTATAAGCATAGATAGTTTCTTTGCCTTTCTTGATTTTATACAGAGGTGGCTGAGCGATAAAAATGCGCCCATCATCAATCAATTGTTTGTAGTAGCGAAAGAAGAAGGTCAAAAGCAGGGTGGTAATATGGGCTCCATCCACATCGGCATCGGTCGCAATAATAATTTTGTGATAACGAAGTTTAGAAATATCCATCATGTCGCCAATACCAACCCCCATCGCGATGATCAGAGATTTGATTTCTTTGAAAGCGAGCATTTTATCCAAACGGGCCTTCTCAACGTTTAAAATCTTACCCTTAAGAGGAAGGATGGCTTGAGTGTGGCGGTCCCGACCTTGTTTGCCTGAACCACCGGCTGAGTCTCCCTCGACAATAAATATCTCCGAATCTTCGGGGTTACGACTCTGACAATCAGCAAGTTTGCCAGGTAAGGTCATCCCCTCTAGAGCACCTTTGCGAATAACACTATCTTTAGCCGCTTTGGCCGCCTTACGAGCCTTGAGAGCCAAAATTGACTTGCTGATGATAGACTTGGCGTCATCTGGATGCTCTTCTAGATAAGCGTTAAAAGCCTCGCCAAAGACCGCCTCGACAGCCCCACGGGCCTCCACACTCCCAAGCTTGGCCTTGGTTTGACCTTCAAATTGAGGGTTCCTGAGCTTCACCGAAACAACGGCAGTTAGGCCTTCCCGCACATCATCTCCCGTTAGGCTCCCCTCGCTATCTTTAAGAATATTATTCTTCTTGCCATAGTCATTAATAATACGCGTCAGGGCAGTACGGAAGCCAGTGAGATGCATCCCACCCTCAGGCGTAATAGTATTGTTGGTAAAACTAACTTCTTTGGCGTCGATATCGTCAACATATTGCAGGGCAACTTCAACCATTACTTCATTGGCCTCTTTCTCAACATAAAAGATTTCTCGATGAAGCGGTTTGTCGTGTCTATTGTAATAGCGAACAAGCGACAACAATCCACCCTCAAAATAGAAAGATTTGGATGGAACCTCGAGACCTAAATCCTGCAAAAAGAAAATTTTGTCAGTATCAATCTTCCCATCATAACTACGAGCATCGATCGCTCTGACCCTTAAGCCTTTAACCAAGTAAGCCTGCCCACGCAAATGGTTGACAACCCTATCCCAATCATAGACCGTGTCAGAAAAAATGGTGTCGTCAGGTTGGAAAGTGATAATTGTCCCATGCTCTTTAGAAGCAGAAACCTTCTTCACATTATACTTCTTCTTCCCGCGCTCGTACTCTTGCATGTACTTACCGCCATCACGATGGACCTCAGCCTTAAGTGAAGTAGAGAGAGCGTTAACGACCGAAGCCCCAACTCCGTGCAAACCACCAGAAATTTTGTAACCATCGCCCTCAAATTTACCTCCCGCATGCAAAACAGTAAGCACGGTCTCAAGCGCCGAGACCTTAGTCTTCTTATGTATATCAACAGGGATACCGGTTCCGTTGTCGACAATGCGCACAGTATTCCCCGGCAAGATAGCGACCTCGATTTCATTACAAAAGCCGTTCATCGCTTCATCGCGTGAATTATCAAAAATCTCTACCAGCAAGTGATGGAGGCCATCTGTCCCAGTTGAGCCAATATACATACCTGGGCGTTTACGAACCGGATCTAACCCTTCCAGAACGACGATATCGTCAGCCCCATATTTACGCTTTGCCCCGCCTAACGCAGGTGTTTTTTCTTCTTTTTTTGCCATATTTTAAGCCATAAAAACAATAACCCATTAGGGCTATCATATGGCCCCATTATAGCATAAAGGGCCCACAAAATAAACAAGGGAGAGCCTATTTTCGGACTTCGAAATTAGGACACTTTTCGAGAGCTTCAATCACCTTAGACATCTCAAGATTGGCCTCATCATCAGAGAGGGTTTTCTGATAAGATTGGAAGACGAGACGGAAGGCAAGCGACTTTCTTTCCTCTTTAACAAATTCGTCAAACAAGATTGGACCAAGGACACAGAGGTCGCCGGCCGAAGACTTAATCGTAGTCATCACCGCCTCGACCGCGGTATTTTCTGGCACCCAAACAGCAATATCACGGATAATACGAGGATAAGGCGAAACAATTTTGTAACTGGCATTTTTATTCACCAAACCTTCAAGCGGGACCGGAGTAGTATCGCTAGACTCTTCTACCAATTCATCAAAATTGATTTCTCGAAGGCCGGTGACCTCGTCGCCTGTTACCGAAGTTTTCTTCCCAATTTTTTCTAAAGCTTCCTCAACTTCCTTCCTTGCATCTTGACCCTTAATTTTCTTGCGATAGGAAACGCCCAAGGCCAAACGCGTTTCTTCTTCCCCGCTGGTAAAAACTTTGCCAATTTCGAAAATTTTAACTGCCTCGTCATCAAATAAGACATGGGATAAATTAAATTTAAGTTTCTCGGTCAATAAGTCGATAAGATTAGTTCGTAAGAATTCTTTGCCCACGGCGAGCGGATTGGCTAATTCTACTTCTCCTTTACCAGTAAAGGCATAGCCATAGACTTCGGTGAAGCCTTCAGCTTTTAACATCACTCTAATCTTATTAGCTAAATTGAATCTCTTCTCTGCCCCACTTAGAGGCTTCGCCTCTAAGTGGTCAGGGATCCGACCCTTGATCTTGTCATAACCATAAATGCGCCCGACTTCTTCGACGTAATTCTCTTTAGCTACCAAGTCAATTCTCTCCACCGGCGGGATAACTCGGATTCTCGAGGACTCGGGGATCTGTTCCACTTTAATTCCCAAGCTTTCTAAAATTTTTACAGACTCTTCTGTTGGGATTACGACACCTAATCTCTCTTTGAATTCTCTGACCTCAAACTCAACCGGAGCAGGAATATTTTTGCTCTGGTATTTATCAATTTTCTCACCAACTTTAGTCTCGTTTGTACCCGCCTCTTTGACAATTAACTCTGTGAGTAAATCCATGGCATAATCAGCAACCTCCGTCGAAATCTCATTTTCAAATCTTTTTGAAGCATCAGTCTTAATCCCAATTTTTTGTGCCGTTTTTCGAATATTCACCGGATCAAAGTTAGCCGACTCAAGAATCAGATTTTTTGTTTCACTTGTCACTTCTGCCTTCTTCCCACCCTTAACCCCGGCGATTGCTAGTGGCCCCTCGTCGTCAGCAATGATTAAAATTGTTTCATCTAAATTAACCTCTTGATTATCGAGTGTCGTGATTTTTTCACCAATCTTGGCCAGCCGAACAATAATTCCACCTTTAACCTTATCAGCATCAAAAGCGTGCAGTGGTTGACCAACGTCAAACATTCCGTGATTAGAGGCATCGACAATATTGCTAATAGAACGTTGTTCTAATTTTTCTAGATCAACCCTAAGCCAATCTGGAGAGCCCTTAACTTGAATATTCTCGATCACTCGACCAACATAGCGTCGGCAGAGATTAGACTCCTCTATTTTTATTTTTAGATCTCTACTAGTTTTTTGTGTTTTCGCTGATCCCAATTCCCCCTTTGGAGGCTTAGCCTCCAAGTTAAACAGTGCTGCGATTTCTTTAGCAATACCATAATGACAAAGGCAATCGTGGGCCCGATCGGGCAAAACCTTCACATCAAAAACAAAATCACCATATCTTTCTTCAACACTCTCAACTTCAAAAGCGTGAAAGATTAATTTATCGACAACGTCACTTGCCTTCGGCAAAGGTTTAGCAAAATATTTTTGTAACCAATCATATGAAACAAGCATAACAAATTAGAATTGCTGAATAAAACGATTATCCCCATTATAAAAATTACGAATATCCTCTATTCCCCACTTGACCATGGCCAAACGTTCTGGGCCCATACCAAAAGCAAAGCCTTGCCACTCGTTAGGGTCAAGCCCGACAGATTTGAAGACATGAGGGTGAACAAGGCCTGCCCCCATAATCTCGAGCCAACCTCCACCGCCACAGACAGAACATTTATTACCCGCCTCCGCTTTAAGCTCCGGCGAGGCGATGCATTTAGGGCAAATCATATCAACCTCAAAACCAGGCTCAACGAAAGGAAAAAAGGATGGGCGCAAACGAATCTGAACCTTTGGCCCAAAAATCTTTTGCAAAAAATATTCAAGACTTCCTTTCATGTCAGCCACGCTAACCTTCTTGTCAACCAGCAAACCTTCAATCTGGAAGAATTGCGCCTCATGACGAGCATCGGTAGCTTCGTAACGAAAGACTTTGCCTGGCACAATAATACGAAGGGGCGGTTTATTGTTCTCTAAATATCTCACTTGGACAGGTGAGGTATGGGTACGCAAAAGTCTTTTTGTGTTTTCTGGTTTTAACCAAAAAGTATCCCACATGTCACGCGCGGGGTGATCAGCCGGGACATTGAGAGCATCAAAATTATGATATTCATCCTCAATCTCTGGACCCTCCGCTACGACAAAACCAAGATTACGAAAAGCATCGACAACTTCATTGATTATCTGGGTTAAGGGATGGAGATGACCTTTTTCTGCTTTCTCTTTCACTTCTCGATTATAGCGAAAATAGAGCTAAATTCAAATCAGGTATTTTTTATCTTTATTTCGTAACCTGCAGTTTTGGCAAATTCTAATAACTGCTGGCCTTCTTTGCTATATGGCCAAGCAAAAAGATTCTTGATTTTGTTTGATTTAGAAAGCCTTTTTACTGCTTCGGCTCCAGGCTCCTTAGCATAACCACGGCCGCGATATTCGGAGGGGACGATTATCGAACAAAGATAAAGGGCATCATAACCGATACCAGCAGACGTTCGGTCGAATAATTGTCTCTCGGTTATCTCGCCAGATAAAAATTTGCTCATCAGGTCCGAAGTCGTCGGGACAAAAACCGTCCAAGCCACCACATGCCCCTCAACATCTCTTTTGTATAACATGGAATTAGGGTCCATCGCCTCAAGCTTGTCGTGAGACTCCATGGTAATGGGAATTTGCTCTGAGTCAGATAGGGTACCAAAAAATTTCTCGGCTTCTTTTTGCGTGTATTCTAAAACTTCCCGATCTATCGGGAATATCCCCTCTCTCTTTTTATGCTGTTCGTCCATAATTTTATATTAGCACGTTATCCTAAATATTCCTTGAGGCTTTTCCTCCATTTTCGGCCCTTACCTTTGTTTAAATTGCGAAAATATGGAGTTAGAGAATGGCAATTTGGGCACAAAAGAACTAAATTTTCCTCAGAATTATTGTCAGAGTTCCCGTCGATGTGATCAACCTCCAAAGGGACACGTCCAGTAATTGGGTGTTTTTTGTTCCAGCCACATTTAGCACACTTTTCCTTGTATTTCTCTAGTAAATATCTTTTTAAGTGCCCCGAGATATTCTTTGTTATCGTTCCCTTAACTCCACCCTCATTCCCACTTTTCCACTCCTTTATGTAAGAGTGATATTGATAATCGTGTTGACATTTATTAGAACAAAACTTTATTTTATGCCTTTCAGTTAGTTCCCTGAGACAATTTTCACATCTTCTCATGCTTTAAGTATACCAAAAGTGACCCTACTATGGGTATACGAAAAAGAGGGTATCTCTTTGAGCCGGTGGCAGGGATCGAACCCACGACATCCACTTTACAAAAGTGGCGCTCTACCAACTGAGCTACACCGGCATTATTTTATTTTTCAATATTTTCTCCTGCACCACTTTGTATCTCCGCCATGGCGCTCTCTTTGTGGTCCTTAATCTCTTGCAAGAAAGAAGAAACTTTATTAGTCTTATGAATCTCCTCAGGGCCAGGGGCAGCATCAACAATCTTGTTGAACTTCTTCTCAGCCCTTACGATCGTGTAGCGAGCCATCGAAACAGAATTCTTAATGAAGTGCAGAGAGAAAATATAAAGTTTATGAAGTGTTATCTGCCAGAAACGCACGATCTTGAAAGCCAGATAATCAATGGCTAAATTGGTAACGGTATAATTGCGAAAATTACTATAATCAAGCTTCTTACCTCGATTGGCAATTATCTGACGTCTAAATATCGCAATGAGGACGACCAGCGATACAAGAGCAATTATCGCTAAAATATAATAAACCATAAAGTGGTTCTAGCTATTAGTGTCCAAACGAGCAAACTTGGCAACTTCAATACGTTCGCCAAATTTCTGAATGTGATTCTTGACCAAATCATCGATAGTCAGAGACGGATCTTTAACAAAGGGTTGAGTCAAAAGTTCTGTCACATCAGTCGGATTCATCGCGGCGACATGCATCGCAATATCATCAGCCAAAGCCTTGAAACCTTCGTTCTTCGCCACGAAATCGGTCTCCACGTGGACCTGGACAATGGCCCCCATCTTGCCATTAGAGTGAACATAAGCACTGATAACACCAGCATGTAACTCGCGAGCTGCCTTCTTCTCAGCAACTTCAGCCCCCTTCTCTTTCAAGAAACCTAGAGCCTTATCAATGTCACCCCCAGCATCCTCAAGAGCCTTCTTGCATTGAGCAATAGAAATACCAGTGCGATCTCGTAATTCTTTAATTTGTTCGGTGGTAATAACCATGATCGAAAAATTTATAAGTTGTTAAATTTATAATTAATAGCAAATAAGAAAAGGGCTTGGCCTTAAACAGCCGAAGCGGGAACGGGCTTGGCCGCCACTGTTTGCTCATTCCCCTCTTTAACCCCTTCGTTGTAGGCTGTGGCAATCTCACGACCAACAAAATCGATAACCTTCTGTTGGGCATCATTGGCAACAATCGGATAGGTAATACCTTCAATATTGCAGTCTGAGTTAGACAAGGCAATAACAGGAATCTTAAGTTTCTTGGCTTCAGCCACAGCAATTTCTTCTTTCTTAGGATCAACAACAAAGACCGCTCCAGGCAATTTAGTTAAATCAACAAGATTGCCAAAATAACGCTCCAAGTCAGAAACTTCTTTGGCAATAACACCGCGCTCTTTCTTAGTATATTTATTTAATTCACCAGTCGCCTCATCGTCCTTAAGACTGATCAAGCGATCGATGCGACGACGAATTTCGCGGAAATTAGTCATGGTCCCGCCAATCCAACGTTCGGTGACATAGGGTTGACCAGCCAGATTAGCAACACTAGCGATCGACTTCTTGGCCTCAGTCTTTGATCCAACGAAAATAATGGTCTTCTTGTTGCGCCCAAGTTCACGAACAAAAGCCTTGGCCTCGTTTAGACTGTCGGCAGTCTTCTCAAGGTCGATGATAACGGTCTTATTTTTTAATCCAAACAAAAAAGACTTGCTTGAAGGATGGCGACTGTTTCGGCCATAGCCAAAATGAGCCCCCAAATCAAACATCTTTTTCACTAAATCCTCTTTGACTTGATCTTTTACTGCTTCAGACATACAGAGAAGAGTTTAACAGAAAACCTTCAAAACGGCAAGCTCTTGTCTCCACTCGCAATTTCTACTTTATTAGATCGTCACAGCCTAATCAAAAATAGCACCCAGACAAGATGTCTGGGTGCCACAGAAAGAAAAGAGAACAAGGCCTAAGGAGCAAGTGGACAAGAAATTGCCACACGGGCACCACAGAATGGATTCCGAGTACCCGGATCGTTCCAAGAGAACCTGAGATGGCCATCATATTTCGAATCCCAGCCACCGCGGGCAACACGGCCTTCGGCCAAGCGGTCATTGGGGAACCAGGTCCAAGTCTCAATGTCTAGAAGTTCTCTTTTGGCGGAAAAGAACAGCGCAGAGGCCAGGCCATAACCACGAAGACGAAGATAGGGCTTACCTTTCTGGAGCAGATCGTCTGGTGACTGGCCAGGGCTCGTTAGAGTGTCAGCGTCCGGTTTGATTGAATTCTCAATCAGGTGGAGATGGGGAAGACCGCCAGCTTGGCAACCGGAGTATCTCATTACGTCCGCCTCTTCCCATGGATTAAGCCCCAGCTTTTTCAGAAGATTGAACATTTTGCGGTTTGTGAGTGTCCCCGGGTCGAAGATGGGAATAGCGCTCGGCCAGGGTAATTCCATAGGGATGACGAACATCTGCAGAAGGTTAACAGTAACCCTAAAGTGGGATTGGGCAAATTCCTCGGCCGTGGCCAGCCACCAATCAAGATCGGTACTGATAGTTTTAAAAGGAGGAGTAAGAAGCGGCGGCGTAATCTCAGGGAGGACGAAGCCTCGACGAAGGGCTTCTGGAATCTGGTCCTTGTTTGCCAGAAAAAATGCCTCAACCTCGGGCGACAGATTAGCGACCCTGACACTGCTTGGAATAAGCAAGGCGAGGTCGTGCGTCGATTTTCGAACAGTGGGTTCCGTAATCATATTACGGGTTCCTTTCTTTGTTTTTTCAAAAGCTTTGTGTTTTGCGACAAATGCTGACACATCACTTTCACCTTCTCTTATTATACACGAAGACCCTGATTGTCAATAGCGCGGGGTAATTATGGAGACTAAGTCTCCATTGGGCGTTATTTTAAGCCTTCTTTCAGGTCGGCAATCATGGGTCCCATTTCTCCGGCCAGGATACGCTCCATGCCGTGCCAATTTTTCTTAATGCGGTGATCGGTAATACGATCTTGAAGATAATTATAAGTCCGAATTTTCTCCGAGCGATCGGCGGTGCCGATCTGACTCTTGCGTTCGGCGGAATATTTGGCCTCCTCTTTCTGACGTTCCATGTCCTCAATCTTTGCCGATAATAGGGCCAGGGCCTTCTCTTTATTGCGAAGCTGAGTACGTTCAGCCTGACTGCGAACAACGAGGCCTGTCGGCTTGTGGGTCATTCGCACAGCTGTCTCAACCTTGTTAACATTCTGCCCGCCAGCCCCACCACTACGGGTAAATTCTATTTCCAAATCACTAGGATTAATCTTGACAGTACTGATCTCGCGCACCGGCAAAACCGCCACCGAAATAGTAGAGGTGTGAACCCTCCCTTGTTTCTCCGTGGCAGGCACACGTTGCACCCGATGAACGCCCATTTCATTTTTGAAAGCCTCATAGGCGCCCTCTCCCGTAACTTCAAAAGTGGCTTCTTTATAGCCTCCAAGCTCTGAAGGCGAAGAATCGACTAGAACAAAGCTCCAGCCTTGCGAAGAAGCATACTTGGCATACATCTCAGACAATTCGTAAGCAAAGAGGGCCGATTCTGTTCCCCCCGCCCCTGCTCGCATTTCGATCATCACGGTCTTAGGGTCATCATCTTCCCCTTCCTTAGGTGCCAGAATCTCTTCCATCTTAGACCAAAGAGCCTCTTGTTCTTTCTCAAAATTTTTTACTTCTTCTTCCACTAAACCAGCAACTGAATTATCAGTAACAGCCAAAGCCTTCGCCTCTTCTATCTGACGCGTAAAATCATCATACAAACCAGCCAAATAGGCGGTTTTATTGTTAGCTCTGAAGTCAGAGATATCCATTAGTATCTACTTCTCCGCCGAAACTTTGGCAGGAGCAGATTTGGTCTTTTTCTTAGCGGTTGTCGCTTTGGCAGCTCGGCCTCTAAATTTCTCTACCATACCAGCCGTATCAACAACTTTCTCATTACCAGTAAAGAAGGGGTGGCAGGCACTACAGATTTCTACCTGAATTTTCTCGACTGAAGCACCAACAGTAAAAGCGTTGCCACAAGCACAAGTGACTTTAGCCTCGTAATATTTAGGGTGAATTTCTTTCTTCATACTAGGGAACTATAACAGTTTATTATTAATTCTGCAAGATATCGATTTGGCTCTGATAACGCTTAGCGATAGCCATAACTTCATCCCCATAGAAGGCGTTCTTGGGGTTAGACCAGTTCCCTCCAGCATAATACTTAAGAGCCGCCTTGCGCTCAGAGGTATAAGTACCCCCGTCTGCACCAAGGTCACGGAGATAGAGCCCTGACGCCGAGAAGGCATCTCGAGCGTCCCAAGGGTTAGGCGGGTTATTGCCGGTCAGTTTAGAGACCGCACTCTTCATCCCCATCCAAGTCGAGGGAATAAACTGAGCCGGCCCCATTGCTCCACCATAACCGCCACGATAAGGGCAAGAGATCGGTTGTCCCACTGGATCAATTCCCAGCTCTCGGCAAATTTTCTCGAAGGGAATAATATCACGATCTGGTTTCATCACCGCTTTATAAAGCTTCGCCTCCGGATCCCCCGGCCGATTACAAGTCCCAATATTCTCACCCAGATTTGATTCTTGAGTAATAATCGCTAGAAGGAAAGCCGGCCTAACCCCCGTCTTTCCAGAAACAAATTTGGCATGTTCAAGAGCTTGACCAAAGGTAATATTCTTAGCTCCTCGAAGGGTATATAAAGCATTTAAAATTGCCGCTCGTTGTTTCTCTTTGGTCGCGATAACCGCCTTATAAGTATTCTCCTTGGCCTTACTAGCATTAAGAAGAACTGTCTTCTCTTTGTTTAATTGCTCAATATTAGCCTTCTCGGCCTCGATCGCTTTCTTGGCATTAGTCTCAGCATCACGACGATCCTCAAGAACAACTTTTTGCGATTCGGTATCTTTCTTAACCCCACGCAAAGAATCGAGGGTTACCTTAACCCTGTCTCCGACCGCATGGAAACGCTGAACATCAACAAACAGATTAGATAGGGTCTGTGGAGATAGAACAATCTCAGCAAAAGTATTGTCGTCAAGTTCTCGTGTTTGACGCAACAGCTCGGCTAGAGAATTCTTTTCTTTGTCTAAACGATCAGAGAGAGTAACAATGGTTTTCTCCTTTTGCACAATAACCCCACCCAAGCGGGAAATCTCAATTTGTTTGGCTTTAATATTAAGTTGGGCCGTATTTATCTTATAAGTCAAGATATCAATATCCCGCTTAATACTAGCTGTCTCTTTTTGTTTTGATTGGAGAAGACTTTTCTGGCCAGCAATTTCGGCTTCTACCTGTCTAAGCTCAGCGCTCAAACGAGCCTCTTTTTCTTGCGCTGTCTCAGCGTAAGAGATAATCGGAAAAAGGACCAGCCCCAGACCAGCAAAAAATACGAGACATGAAAAAATTGTCCGTTTTCCCATTAGGGGTATTATAGCAAAAATTATTCAGTCGCGCTCGCTTCCCCTTCTCCTTCGCCCTCTTCTTCTTTCTTACCCTTCTTCTCTACCTCAATCTCGGAAAGGTCAACTGGGGCCGCCTCTTCAATAATTTCTTCCACCGCCTCAGAGACAGCGGCAACAACTTCTTCAGGCCCTAAGACAGATTCAACCCCAGTCGGCAATTTCAAATCTTTTATAAGAATCTGGCTATCGAGAGCCACCAGAGAAGAAATATCAACAATAAGGTCGTGAGGTAAATTCTTAGGCAAAGCGCGAATTTCCAACTCATGCAAAACTTTAACTAAACTACCGCCAAGATCTTTAACAGCCGGAGAAACCCCCTCGAAGACGAGCGGTACCGCTACTTCAAGTTCTTTGTCCTGACTAACAATGTAAAAATCAGCGTGGATAGGAGTGCCGGAGACAGGGTCAACTTGAACCTCATGAATAAGAACATCTTGCCCTTTTCCATCCAGCTCAAGAGAAATAATCGTAGATTCCCCCGCCTTAGTTAACACTTTTTTAAATTCAGAGGCATCGATGGCAAGAGACGTGGCCCCCTTATCTCCAGCCTTAGATCCTCCTCCACCATAAACAATCGCAGGAATTTGACCCTCGTTACGCAGAGATTGAACCTTCTTACCAAAAGCGGTTCGAGCTTGAGCCTTTAACTTCAACATCATAACGGATTAAGTATACCCAAAAATTGAATAATGTCAAAACAGTTATCAAACTAAGTCAGTCGAGAAAAAAGTTTGAGCCTCTTTTCAGTTACGTCTTTCATAGCGCCAATGGCCCCCTTCATAATCTTATACGGAGCAATTTCCTCAGGATAATTTTGGAGGAAATCGCGCAGGGCATCCCGATAGGCCAATCTCAACTCGGTATTGATATGGATAACAGAAACCCCCGCCTTAATCGCCGCCCAAAAATCAGTATCCGGAAGGCCAGACCCCCCGTGCAAGACAAGGGGAACACCCGTCGCTTCGCGAATCTCTTTAATTCGATCAATATTTAGTCTTGGGTTAGGAGCATGCTTGAGCATACCGTGGAGATTGCCAACCGCTGGGGAAAAAAGATCTACTCCAGACTCTTTAACCAGTTTTGAGGCTTCATCAGCATTAGTAATAGAGCCTTCCTCAATCGCCACCCCCTCTGGAATTTCTTCAAGCATCTTGGAAGATTTACCAATATAACCAAGTTCTCCCTCAACCAAAATATTAGGATTCACAGAACGGGCATAATCAACACATTTTTTTGTTTCAGCGATATTGTCGTCAAGAGATAATTCACTTCGGTCAAAGACAATCATGTCAAAACCCAAATCAATCGCCTCTTTGGCTCGCTCGAAGGATGAGGTATGATCAGCTGATAGATAAATTGGGTAATTAAATTCTTCCTTAAGACTCGTTACTAAGGCAACAACTTGAGCCAAACCGATAAAATCTCGTTCGCCCTCAGACACACCAATGATTACTGGAAGATTAAGACCTTTGGCCGCTCGAAAGATTCCCCAGAGACCCTCAATATTAGATATGTTGAAGTGCCCAATGGCTATCTTCTGTTTATCCGCCTCTAAAATTACCTCTTTTAAAGTTTTCATATTATAATCATAGCATATGACAAAATTTGATTTAATCTCCATGGGGGATAACGCTACCGATGCTTTTATTCGCCTCTCTGAAGCTGAGTTAAATTGCCAGATTGACAAACCCGAATGCAAGATCTGCATGAAGTTTGCCTCGAAGATTCCTTACGAATCAGTCACTGAGATCCCCGCCGGAGGCAATAGCTCCAATGTGACCTTAGGTTCAGCCAAGCTTGGCCTAAATGTCGCTTATATCTCAAACGTCGGTGATGATGATCATGGACGAAAAACTCTCGCCAAACTAAAAGACGCCAATGCTGACACCACCTGGATTAAAACTCATGTCGGAATTCCAACTAACTACAACTATGTTCTCTGGTACGCCGACGACCGAACAATCTTGGTTAAACATGAAGATTATGCGAATGATCAGTTCCTTAATTTTCTCCAAGATGGGCCAGACAGTCCAAGAACTGATTGGCTTTATTTATCATCAATTAACGACAGTGATTTTTCTCTTCACCAGAAGATCTCCGATTGGTTCATCACCCATCCTGAAGTCAAACTCGCCTTTAGTCCCGGTACCTGGCAAATAAAAGCTGGCACAGAAAAATTAAAAGATATTTACGCCCACACCGAAATCCTATTTTGCAACAAACAAGAAGCTGAGAAAATAGCTGAGGGAAAAGTTGTAAGAGAAACGACCTCAGACGGGCTTGTGAGAGATGTGACTTCAAGTGAGGCTAATGTGGGAAGTCCAACTTCGCGTAGCCAAGTCGTACTTCACACATTAGCCGAGCAAATAAAGAAACTAGGGCCGAAAACAGTCATCATCACCGACGGCGAAAATGGCGCCAGCGTCCTAGACGCAAACAATAATTTCTTTCAAACCCCCGCCCTAAAAATCTTTGGCCCAGCTATCGAACGAACCGGCGCCGGTGACGCCTTCGCCTCCGCTTTTCTCGCCGCAACAATCGATGGCCTCTCTAGCGAAGAAGCCTTAGTCTGGGGCGCCACCAACTCCGCCTCTGTTGTTACCAAAATCGGCCCCCATGAAGGCCTCCTTACCCGTTCTGAAATTAAAAAATACTAATTTTACCTTTTTCTCTGTGGCCAAGCATCGAAAGCTTCTTTGAAATATTTTTTGTCAAAAAACGAAATGAGGCCAGAAACGAGAAGAAAGACCAAAATAAATTCAAATAATAAAATAACCTTAGCGATAAGAGGATCGCCACCCGCAAGATCGTTAACCTTTTCCCTGGGGAGATAGATAATGGTAAAAGCAGAAACGATCATCGGAATAGTCCTAAAAAATAACCAGCGAGAAAATCGCATAAGGGCAAAAGCTATTTTGTCTAGAACAGGAGTCTTTTGTAATTTTTGAACCATTCTTTAAGACTTTTTCCTCTTAATTACTCTTTTTACCGCATCGATAATATCATCAACACCAAGGCCATAATGCTCCATAAGCTCGGCGGGTTCACCAGATTGGCCGAAACGATCAGCAACACCAACAAACTCCATGGGCACAGGATTTGTCTTGGCTAATAATTCAGCCACCGCACTCCCCATCCCGCCGGCAATTTGATGCTCTTCGCAAGCAACAACAGCCCCCGCTTTTTGCACGGCCTCAAGCAAGGTTTCTTCATCCAAGGGTTTAATCGTATGATTATTGATAACACTAACCTTAATCCCCTCTCGATCCAATTTCTTAGCAGCGATAAGGGCCCGATAAACCATCGGGCCACAAGCAATAAGAGTCGCTTCAGGGCTCTCTTGATCAAGCAAAGTATTTGCCTTACCAATAACAAAGTCTGATTCTTCGGTTGTCACGACAGGACTCTTTTCTCTCGCCAAACGCAGATAAGCCGGGCCAATAGATTCGGCCAGAGCCAGCGTTGCTTTCTTCGCTTCAATAGCATCACAAGGGACGACCACGGTCATATTAGGCAAAACTCGGGTGAGAGCAATATCTTCAAGCATCTGATGCGAACCGCCGTCAGGTCCAACATTAAGCCCCGCATGAGCTCCAACAATTTTGACATTAGTATTGTTGTAACAAATCGTTGTCCGGACATGCTCCCAATTCCGCCCTGGCGAGAAGATAGCGTAAGAGACCATAAAAGGAACTTTGCCCATAGTGGCCATTCCCGAAGCCACGCCAGCCATATTCTGCTCGGCTACACCCAACTCAATAAATCTCTCGGGGAATTTCTTGGAAAATTCTTCAACACGGGTCGACTCCTTCAAGTCCGCGCACAAAACCACGACATTTTCATTTTTCTCCCCCGCCTCAACCAGACCCTCACCGAAGCCACTCCGAATCGCCTTCTGCTCAACATTAAGTTCGTAAATTTTGGGGTTAAGGTTACTCATATTTCTTTCAAGGCTTCGATCCCCTCCTCTTTAGTCGGAGGTTTGCCGTGCCATTCAAATTTATTTTCAAATTCTAGGACGCCTTTGCCAGGGGTAGTGTGGGCAATAATAACCGTCGGGCGATTGAAGACAGATTTGGCCATGCCCACGGCATCAAAAATTTCTTGGAAGCTGTGTCCGTCAATCTCGATTACCTGCCAACCAAAGGCTCGCCATTTGTCAGCGAGCGATTCTAAGGGCATCACATCTTCGGTATGACCATCAATTTGGATATTATTGCGGTCGATAACAGCAATAAGATTATGGGGCTTTTCTTTACCCGCCAACATTGCTGCCTCCCAAGTACTCCCCTCCTGTAATTCGCCATCACTCATCAAACAATAAAAGAATTTTTGCGAACTCTTGCCACTATCAAGACGATCCGCTAGAGCCATGCCCACCGCCTGCGATAAACCTTCACCTAGAGGGCCCGAGCTTGTCTCCATCAATGGCAAAAATTCGCGATGCGGATGACCCTGTAAGCGCGAGCCATATTTGCGCAAGGTCAATAATTCTTTTCTCTCAATATAACCCGCCTCAGCTAAGGTCGCATACAAAACTGGACAAATGTGACCATTCGACAAAATTAACCTGTCTCTCTCTGGCCAGTCCGGCTTCTTAACATCATGATTCAAAAGACCAAAATAAAGGGCGGTGAAAATATCGGCCATACCTAAGGCTCCTGCTGTATGCCCAGATCGTGCCTCTACTAGCATCTCAATAATTGAACGACGAATATTCTTCGCTTTGCCTTCTAAAAATTTTAATTTGTCATCAATAAGTATCATAAATTTAGCTACAAACTTTGAAAATCGCGTATGGCTTCTTCAATATTGGGAGCATTCCAGATTCGTGACCCAACAACTAAACCATCAACACCGGCTTCTTTGAGCCTTTTGCCAATTTCTAAATCAATCCCCCCATCGACAATAATTTTAACATCTGGCCAGTTAGTTTTAAGAGTTTTAATTTTTTCAAAAACTCGTTCGTCAAATTTTTCGCCAGAATAACCCACTCGTTCGATACTCATCAATTGAACTAATTTTATTTTATCTAAATAGGGATAAATTTTCTCCACCGGAGTAGGCAATTCTAAAGCAATTCCTAAACTCATATGCACGCCAACATTTCTAATTATTTTCTCAATTTCATCAGTTGCCTCGTAATGAAAAATTATTCTATCTGCTACGTCTTGCCAGCTCGCCCCGCCGGGGCGATGGTCATCAATGAGAGTCTCGGGATGCTCTACCATCAAGTGGG
The DNA here is from genome assembly GCA_964639285.1 of uncultured Candidatus Saccharibacteria bacterium. Taxonomy (GTDB): domain Bacteria; phylum Patescibacteriota; class Minisyncoccia; order Phycocordibacterales; family XYD1-FULL-46-19; genus CAIPHT01. The sequence continues at coordinate 82,337 of CAZXCI010000001.1, read as the reverse complement.
CACTAATCTTTGTCTTGCCGTCCACCTCTTTGAGATCCTCTGGTGCTTGCCCCAGAAGCATTGGCCAAGTGAAACTCGGAACAAAGACGCCGTCGGCCACATCAAACTCAACCCAATCGACAAGACCTTCGACCCGCACCATTCGAGTACGAGCTTCTTCGGCATCAGAGGCAATAATTGAAGGGATTATTTCCATATTCCTTTATATAACCTTCCCCATCGAACCATCATCTATTTCAAAAATTCGGCGAGCATGGCGTTCATTATCAGAGAAAGGTGTGGCTAGCCACAAATCGATCGCCGTCTTTGCCTCTTCGAATTTTATAAATCGAGCCCCAAGCGACAGAATATTGGCATTGTTATGCTCACGAGAAAGCTTGATGATATCGAGCGACCCACCATAATAGAGAGCAGCACGAATTCCCGAGAAACGATTGGCACAAATAGCCTCACCTTGTCCCGAACCACCCAAAATAATTCCCCGACTATCAGGTTCACCCTGTACCATCCGCGCGACGATCTTCACATAATCAGGATAATCATCCTCAGGATCAATAGCGTAAGCCCCCTGATCCTCAACAGTCAGACCCTTACCCTTGAGATAGACCTTGATCTTCTCCTTTAATTCAAAACCAGCATGGTCGGTGCCCAAGTAAATCTTCATCTAACTATTATAACCTACTGCCCCAATTTAATCACGTGTTCGACGAGGGTGTTGGTATAACCGGCTTCATTGTCATACCAAGCCATCACTTTGACAAGATTGCCCCCTACCACCTTGGTATAAGAGAGATCAGCAATAGAGGCAAAGGGGCTACCCAAAATGTCCGAGGAAACGAGAGCCTCTTTGGTTGCAGTAAAAGTTGATTGCCATTTAGGATCACTCGCCGCTTTTTCTAAGGCGCTGTTAACTTCTTCCACACTGGTATTTTTCTTAGCGATAAAAGTAATATCAATCATTGACCCCGTAATCACTGGAACTCGCACCGCAATCCCATCAAATTTGCCCTGCATTGAAGGGATCACTTGTCCCACGGCAATTGCCGCGCCAGTCGAAGAAGGAATAAGGTTAATCGCACCCGCTCTCCCCCGTCGCCAATCCTTGGCATCAGCCACATCAACTAATTTTTGCGTTGCCGTATAACCGTGCGTTGTGTTGAGCAGGGCCTTCTCCACGCCAATCGCCTCATCAAGAATTTTTATCACCGGCGCCGCGCAATTGGTGGTGCAAGAACCATTAGACGTGATAACTTTGTCTGACAGATTTTCGTCATTGATATTAATTAAATGTGTTCCGCCCGGAATACCGGCCACCGGCTCATCCTTCACCGGCGCCGAGATCACGACCTTGCGCGCGCCCGCATCCAAGTGAGCTTTGGCTTTGGCAAAAGTTTCAAAAACGCCAGTCGATTCCACAACAACATCAACCTGCAAATCACCCCAGGGCAATTGCGCCGGATCTTTTTCTTGAAAAAATTTAATTTCTTGATTATCCACAATTAGAACTCCGTCGCCAGTAGCGATTGTCCCAGCAAATTTGCCGTAGGCACTGTCATATTTTAAAAGATAAGCAATATTCTCAAGATCGCCCAAATCGTTAGCTCCTACAATTTGGATATTCGGATTCTTAATTGCTAATTTTAGAAAAGCGCGCCCAATTCGCCCCAGACCGTTAATTCCCACTCGTACTTTTTTGTTTCCCCCGTTAGAAATTTGATTATCCATAATTTTATTTATATAAAAATAGGTTTGATTAGATATTAATAGAGACATTGTAACAAAAACCAAGACAAAACCAAAAATCTCAAACAATAACCAAAATCAAAAATACAACCTAACCTCACAAGAAACAGCGGGTGGGGCGGACACCGAGATAGCCATCCTGGCTGGTGAGGTCACCCGCATCGACGCGGAGCCGGTGATCGCCAGGAAACCAGCGGGCGCAGACCAGGCGAGGGCCGGAATGAGTGGCTAGCCAGGTCCAGCCGTCTTCATCTAAGTGTTTGTTGTTTTGAGCAAAATATTGTCTCTGGAAGAGAAGGTAGTCTTCTAAGGTGAGGGCTTCACTTAAGTTAACGTCTTGGCCCTTGATATTGAGAGTTTGCTTGAGGAGAGGGTGGTCTTGGAGATTTTGGGTGTGGTGGACTAAGAGAAGACGGGTTTGGTTAGTGTTTTGGCTCTTGGCTTGGGCGAAACCGCCACCTTCGGTGAAGTTGTCGGAAGTCCAGTAGCCTTGTTCCATCTCGGTTTTGTTTGCTAAGTCTGGGAGATTAGGGGTGGGGGGAAGGAGGAGAAGGTCATTGAAGCCTTGGGTAGCAATGGCTTGTTCAATCTCGTCTTGATGACGAGACCAGATGTCACGGATTTGGTCTTCAAAGTCAGGGGGAATATCAAGGTTGATGGATTGGTAGAAAGCGAGAGTTGATTGGAGTTTAGCTTCGAGATCAAGAGTGATGGTTTCTTGGAGTTCCACCTGGTTAGTGTCGGGGTTGGTGTAGGTGAAGGGAGTGGTGATGACGGGAGATAATTGAGGAAGAGGTTCTCCGCTGTCGAGGAGAGCTTTGAGTTTCTGGGCTTGGGCGAGGAGTTTAAGAAGCTTTTGTTGAGCTTCCTCTTGGCGTTTCTCTCCTTGGCCTGGTTCTTCACCCTCTTGATCATCAAAGAGACCGTTCTTTAGGTCTTGGGCATATTGATCACGGCCTTGATGGAGAGGATCTTTGAGAGAATTGAGTCTTTGTTGATAGAGAGGACGGAGTTCCTCTTGGGTTTGGTCGGGGTGGGGAGAGAGGGATTCGGGGGACATATGGGGTATTATATTACGAGATTAGAGATTATGTAAATGCTCCTTGAGAAGCTCGGCCAAAACAAGGGGCAGACGAGAGACATCTTCCACCACTTGAGCTTCAGGCGCATAGGTTGATAAAACTGATTGACCAGCGGAAGTGATGCCCACACCGATAACAAAAACGCCGTTGTCGCGTAAATTCTTAAGATTCACTTGGGTTCGAACCGGATCGTCGCTCTCGCCATCAGTGAAGACAATCACGATCTTTTTCAATTCCGCAATTTTTAATTTGATCCTGATTTCTTCTGAGAGATTAGCGGCAATCGCTTCCAAACAACGAAAATCGGTGGTGGAACCAGTTATCTCTTTGAGCTTCTCTAAAACATTTATCCGCTCGACCTCGCCTAGCTCCGGGGACATCTTCTTCAGTGGTTTGTCGTCATCCTCACTACTGGCAAAGCTGTAAATCTCTGATCTAACTTCCAAAGGTTTATCAATATTTATTTTTTCCTGCTCGCAAAGTTCGGCAAATTCTTTCAGTGCCTCCATCACTAAGACTGCCGACTTTCTTTGTTCCTCCGCTTTAACCCCATTCATCGAACCAGAACGGTCACAGATAAGAGTGATCTCCACTTCGCCGAATTTGTCACCCTTCTTTTCCTTGATCTCTACATCTTCCCAGACCTTGGGCTCAAAATTCCCCGCTTTAACGTCGGCCACCAATTGCGCCGGGTCAACTAACTCGTCCCCCTCCGATACCGGGTATTTAGGAGCTTGGGCCAATTTAAGTCTCTTGGAGATTATCCGATTAAAAAGATTCCGCAATTCTTCAATCACGGGCATATCAGTTTCAGGATTCACAATTTTCTCCAGGGACTCAACTAGTCGACGATAATTTTGTAAGGCTTCCTTCTTCACGCCAAGATTTTGGGCGTAGGCTTCATCAGCCTGGTCGGGGGTATTTTGGTTTTTTTGCGCCTCTTGCCATTTTTTGAAGGCCTCCTCAATTTTCTCTAACGGAACGGCCTCAGGGAATTTGCTCTCGGCCTCCTCATAATCCTTTGCAAAAATTTTGTTGGGATCAGTTTCTTCTTCATCATTTTCGCCACCCGCCTTACTCTCTCCTTCTCCTCCCTGACTCTCTTCCCCGTCTTCTGTTTGAGCTTTGTTATCTCCTCCTTTTTTCCCTCTTTCTTTATTATCATTTTCGCCGGCTCCCCCATCGCCCGCACCGCCTTCCGCCCCTTCCGCTCCATCGAGAGTATCGGCGCCTCCTTTTTTCTTTTTATCTTCTTCCTTTTGTTTTTTCTTCTCTTCAATGTCTTGATCCAAAAGAGCTTGCACCTTGGGCCAGATAAATTTGTCTTGCAATTTCAAGCGTAAAGACATCGGAGTCTCCGGATTGGTCATCACTTCCAACAGATTGGAAACTTTGGCTATTTCTTCCAGCGCCTGTCTCACTTCGGGCGCCACTTGGCACTTCTCACTCGGCACTCGCGATTCCCGCAAAAGCGCTTCACTAAATTGAATATGTCGAGGTCGGGCAAGAAAATCGGTTTCCGCAAAAAGATCTTCCTGGTACATCGTCGTCTCCAGCTCAGCCATCCCTCTATTGGTTTTTGAGATAACCGCTCGATTCTGCCTGATATCAGCCACACAATTATCTATCAAAGAGAAAGCACGCGAGGCCTTAAGACGGGAGAGAAATTTGGTAAAAGTTCTTTGCCCGCCTTCCTCCGAGAGAATTTGGATTTTTTCCATAAAGTGCTCGATCTCGTGGAGAGTAGCAAAAATTGTTTTCTCTTCGGGCAACCCCATTTTTTGAAAAAAAAGCGAGTTGAGATAAATCGTATTTTTTTCTAGATCAAAGGCAAAAGTCCCCAGCCCCGCCGGTGCCGGTTCAATTTGAATCTTCCCCTTAGCGTAATGTTCAAAAAAGTCGCGATTTTTCTCCACCAAGGCCACCGCCTCAGCGTGGGCATTTTCTGTCTCTGGGGATATATCCTCTCCATTTTTTGTCTCGATATCATTAGGCTCTTCCATGCCAATATTTTATCAAACTCTGTCCAGTTTATCCATTGAGAGTATCTTCCGCCTCAGGTTATAAGAATTACAGTGCTTTAAAATGCCAAAATATGAATGGATATTACGTGAGCTAATATTGGCAAACATCTTACTTTTCGTCTTGTCTCTTAAGAGAATCGCCCCCGGCAGGACAGTAAATCCGAGAAAATCCACGCCCCAAGTTATTTTCCTCAAACTTGTTTTTCCAAGAGGAATATTTAGAGATAACTCTTCTTCTGAAAAAGCAATTATTTTGCTTCGGATTTCTTCCAGTCAACGGGAAGATTCTGAAAGAATGACAAAATCATCGTTGTACCTAACATAAAAACGGCAACCTAATTCTTTTTTAACATAATGATCCAGTTGATTGAGGTAAATGTTAGCAAAAATCTGGCTCGTGATATTGCCAAGAGGAATACCTCGATTATCACCGGAAGAATAACTTTTTATTATTTTTTGAATAATAAAAAATACTTTATCATCAACAACTCTTTCTTTAATCAGACGGAGAAGGATCTCGTGACTAATGTTATCAAAATATTTTTTAACATCGCACTTCAGAACAAAGCAAGTTTTTTGAGAGTAATGATTAAGTTTGATAAAGTACTGAAAAGCCCCGAGAGCTTTGTATGATCCTTTATTTAATCTGGAAGCATAAGAATCGGATATAAAGTCTGGTTCAAAGATACCAAGTATATAATCATAAATAATTTGGTGGACAATTCTATCTCTCACCTCCGCTTTAGAGATATCCCTCTTTTTATTGTCAAAAATTTGAAAATATTGATAAGCTGAATGTTCGTAAATATCCTGGCATAAAGCTTCATATAAATTAAAGAGGTTGTCTTCCAAATGCAATTCGTAATCCAGAATATCTTTTTTTCTGGTCTTGCCCCGCCGAAACTTCCTCCAGGCACGAAAAAGATTATAAAGGCTAAATAATTCGTCATAACTTTTATGGACAACGGCCATTGTGATTATTCAAAATTAGAGATACCAATTGTTATCAAACTTCTCGTCTTATACGAGATTACGCACAAATTAATCTTCAAATTTCCCAAACACGAGCGTTACACCCTAGGAGAAAAACTAGAAAATTCCCTTTTGGAATCAATGGAAATTTTTACTCTAGCTAATCAATCCTCCCGCTACGAAAAAGAAAAAGTCCTCCTCCGAGCCAATACTAAAGTGGAACTGCTCAAAATCCTTTTTCGCCTTTCTCTAAATTGCCAAATCATAGACACTAAGCAATATTTAGAGATTGAGAGTAAACTCCAAGAAATAGGTCGGATGACCCAAGGTTGGATAAAATATTCTCGAAACTTGGCATAAAAACAGCGGGTGGGGCGGACACCGAGATTGCTATTCTGGTTGGTGAGGTCATTCGCATTGACGTTGAGCTGGTGATTGTCAGGATTCCAGTTGGCGTTGACCAGGCGAGGGCCGTCCCACATTAGTTTTGCTTTATCCCCGCTCTCTTGGAAACAATACTTCGTTTATCAGGGCACTTCCCCAAGGCAAAACTGCTGTTTCTTTTATTTCCACTCTAACAGATCAAGACTTTATGAATTTGCTCTCAAAACAAATCCAGCTTCAGTTTTATTGAGCGCTTCGGCAGACCGACCCTAAGTCAGATCAATCATACTCACCGAAGAATTTTTAAAAAATAAACCAAAAATCTCAAACAATAACCAAAATCAAAAATACAACCTAACCTCACAAGAAACAGCGGGTGGGGCGGACACCGAGATAGCCATCCTGGCTGGTGAGGTCACCCGCATCGACGCGGAGCCGGTGATCGCCAGGAAACCAGCGGGCGCAGACCAGGCGAGGGCCGGAATGAGTGGCTAGCCAGGTCCAGCCGTCTTCATCTAAGTGTTTGTTGTTTTGAGCAAAATATTGTCTCTGGAAGAGAAGGTAGTCTTCTAAGGTGAGGGCTTCACTTAAGTTAACGTCTTGGCCCTTGATATTGAGAGTTTGCTTGAGGAGAGGGTGGTCTTGGAGATTTTGGGTGTGGTGGACTAAGAGAAGACGGGTTTGGTTAGTGTTTTGGCTCTTGGCTTGGGCGAAACCGCCACCTTCGGTGAAGTTGTCGGAAGTCCAGTAGCCTTGTTCCATCTCGGTTTTGTTTGCTAAGTCTGGGAGATTAGGGGTGGGGGGAAGGAGGAGAAGGTCATTGAAGCCTTGGGTAGCAATGGCTTGTTCAATCTCGTCTTGATGACGAGACCAGATGTCACGGATTTGGTCTTCAAAGTCAGGGGGAATATCAAGGTTGATGGATTGGTAGAAAGCGAGAGTTGATTGGAGTTTAGCTTCGAGATCAAGAGTGATGGTTTCTTGGAGTTCCACCTGGTTAGTGTCGGGGTTGGTGTAGGTGAAGGGGGTGGAAATAATACCCTTTTTCTCTCCAGCAAAAACTCCCCCAAACGCTCTGTCAAAATCACTCAAAAAAGGATCCCCTTCTCGATCACCGAGGCCGAGGAGATCTTCCGCCTGTTGTCTTAGCATGTTAGCTCTCTTGTTGAAGGGATCCAATTCGGCCACTTCGCGCAAATTAAGCCGTTTAACGTCTCCTGATTTATTTTTTAATTCTTCAGTCGCATCTTCTCCGCGCATTTGCCTGATGGTATTAAAACTAAATATATCCTCCGGCAAATCAAGATCTTTGGCCGTGAGTGTCAATAAGAAACCCTTAGAGGCTAAGATTTTAGCCGCCAAAATTCTATCCTCTTTAGGGTACTCTTTGAAAGTTAAAGCCGTCTTCAGACGTTCATCTAAGAATTCCGAAAAACTTCTCTCCTTTTTACCCGTTTGCTTCTCAACCAACCACGAAGATAAGATGGCCTCAATCGAGCCCTGAGTCATCACAAATTTTTTCAAAGAATAAACCTTACCAGAAGCATCCATTGCTCCCGCTCGACGAGCTACTTCTTTATCTGTTTCGTTGGTGTAAGACTCTTGGATTTCAGACATAGCCTCACATAATTTAGGCAAAGTAGTATTCAAATCAAAGAAAGAGAGTTCTAAGGAATCATCTTTTCCCAAGAGACGTGAGAGGATGATGTCATAAGTCTCGGCCGGGTCATTGTATTTAATTTCTAGATTATTTTGTTCAAACTCGCGAGCAATTTCTGGCGGAAGATCCTGTCTCTCTGGATTTTTCTCTGATTTCAAATTCGCCGTGAAAATCATTTGGAAACCAGGCTTGATTTCAACAACCCCATTCCCACTAATATTTATTTTGTCCCCGATTTTGGCATTAAAAATTCCCTTGATGAAGACCATTTGCTCTTTTGGCAAAGCGGTGAACTCGTCGAAGATAACAGGCTTTCCTTCAATCATCGCTCGAGCTAGCGGACCATATATCTCGACTGTTTCAATCGCTCCCTCCCCACCAGGAACAGCGCGAAGTCCGGTTTTACCGTAGACATCTGATTGTTTCGTTTGCGGATTACAAAAGACCATCTCCGGATCCTTCCCCATAAAATGAGCTGTGGCAAAACGAGCCAAGGAAGTTTTACCCGTCCCCGTTGGTCCATGAAGGAGAATCGGTTTGCCCGTAAGCATTCGATCCCCGATCGCCTCCAAATCTTTGGCCACACTGGGAGTAATACAAATATGACCACTGCGCGCCAAGTCTTCTTTATAGCCCAGAAGCTCCGCTTGGCGAAGGAGAGGAAGATCCATTTTTTGTAGGGCTTCTTCACTATTTTTGATTTCCTCTGTGATTAGACGCAAAATTGACTCATTCCTTTTTCTGGTGGTGGGCGAGATGCTTCGATCAAGAATTTCCAGCATTCGACGAAGACGAAATTCTTTATATCTTTTGACAATCTCTTTCATCCTGAGAACCTCGGCTAATTCTGGGGCAATAGCCGGAGAAGTTTCTGATTCCAAAGACTTTTCGTAAGAAGCTTTTTGTCCTTTAAGAAAATCTATGGCCCCTCTCAAACCAGAGGAATTTTCTGGCTTTTTGAAATCAGCGATTTTGAAACGAGAGGCTTGTTCCTCAACCTCAGCCAGTGGTTCCTTATAAGCCCGATCAAGGAGCGGATCCTGGTTATCGAGTTCGGGCCTAACTCTCTTTAATTCCTGTCTTAGATCTCTTCGTCTTTGAGCTACCTCATAGAAATTGAGGCCTTCTTTATTTTCCGCAGATTTATCCTCTCGCGAGTTTTCCATTATTAATATATTAACACGTTTAATTTACTTTCGCTTCAAACAATTTTTTGAGAATTTCGGGATTGGCGGAGCCACGGCTCTCCTTCATCGCTTGACCAATGAGGAATTGGAGTGATTTCTCCTTGCCCCCCTTGAATTCGGCGAAGACATCCTGATTGTCGGCAATGACTTTATCAACAATCGCCAGGATGGCACTCTCATCATGAACTTGGAAGAGACCTCTGGCTTCAGCAATTTCCCGCGGATCCCCTCCTTCTTTAATCATTACCGCTAGAATATCTTTGGCCCCACGCGAAGAAACTTCTTTCTCGCTAACCATCTTAATCAAATCCGCATAATGCTTAGTATCTGGCAAAGTGTAATCCTCTGTATCAGCTACCAAACCTAAGAGATCGGAGGTAATATAATTTGCCGCCGTCTGAAGATAGGCCTTGGCTGTTTCTAAACTAAGATCAAAGCCCTCAGCTACTTCGGTGAAAAATTCGGCCAATTTATGATTCTGCACGAAGACTTCCACATCTTCACCCTTAAGACCAAAAGTTTCGGTAAAGTGTTGGCGCTTCTGCCAAGGCAACTCCGGCAAAGACTTCTTGATCGCTTCTAAACTAAACTCAGGAATCTCACTCAAGAAAAGTTTGGGCAAATCAGGATCAGGGAAATAACGATAATCATGAGAAGACTCCTTCAGGCGCTGGCTGAAGGTAATTTGTTTGTTCTCATCCCAACCGCGAGTTTCCTGTACGATCTTACCACCTTTTTCTAATTCTTTAATCTGGCGTTCAATTTCGAAATCAATAGCTCGTTCGACAGAACGAAAAGAGTTAAGATTCTTCACCTCAACTTTGGTCCCCAGCTGATCCGTCTCGGAGACAGAAATATTCGCCTCCAAACGCATCTGCCCCTTCTCCATATTGGCTTCCGAGGCACCGAGATAACGCATGAGAGTCTGTAATTCCTTAGCAAAACGAGAAGCCGTTTTCCCGTCATGAATAACCGGTTCAGTAACCAGTTCCATCAGGGGAAGACTAGAGCGATTGAAGTCAACATAACTCTCGTCGACTCCCCCACTGTGAGTTGATTTGGCCGTATCTTCTTCGAGATGAATCCTCGTTATCTTCACTCCACCTAATTCACCGCCAGAGACGAGAGGATACTTATATTGGCTAATCTGATAACCCTTAGGAATATCGGGGTAAAAATAATTCTTGCGGTCAAACTCGGTGAAGTCAGCAAGCTGACCGTCGAGGGCCACGCCAACGCGCAAGACATGCCTCACCGCTTCCTTGTTGATAACCGGCAAAGCTCCCGGCTGAGCGGTACAAACCGGGCAGATATTAGTATTGGGTTTTTCCTGCCTACCGGCAAGCAGGCCTTCTTGGTCATTAAGGCAACGACAAAACATTTTCGTCGCTGTCTTCAACTCCACATGAATCTCCAGGCCAATCGTTGGCTTATATGACATAGAACTACATTATACACGAGAAAGAGCCCAAAGAAAGTGCTACCCTAAACGCTTGTTTTCTTGGCTTTCTTCTTAATTGTAGGCTTAGTTCGATTCTTAAGCCACTTAACAACCGTCCAGAAAATCCAGGCAACAACCAAGAAGGTGATCACCCAAACAAGAATTACTGGTAGATAAATCGCCACCGCAATAATTATATTGACATAACTAACCAAACCGTTAAGAAGAGAACGGACCGCCTGCTTAACGACGGTAATGGGGCGCCAATTTAATCCCCAAATTTGAACTTCTTTTTCGGCGGTAAGATTGACAGTGATGGTCGAGAGGTCAATTTGGTCATTAAGATATTTAAGTTGCCCTTGCCAAGAGTCAATTTGTTGGCGAACTTGGTTTAACTGATTAGTAATTTTCAAAACATCTTCAACCTCACTGGCCTTTTTTAAAATATCAAGATACTGAGCTTCCTGAGCTTCAAGATTCTTCAAACGAGCTTCGAGGTCGATGAATTGTTCGGTGACATCATTGGCATTGATATTCTCACTCTCCACCTTCACGGCCAAGTCTTTAACACGATTGATCGTCTGATCAAATTTGTCGGCCGGAACACGAATGGTAATCGCCCCCGCCTTAACACCAGGAGTAACCTCATATAGGGTTGAATCGCTAACATAACCAGCGACACTCTCAGCGATAGCCTGAATATTCTGAACAGCCGTCTCGGCTGTGTCGACAAGGATGCTAAGATTTCCTGTCTTAGTCACTTTGCGAGAGATATTAGGAGTTGAGGCTGAAGCAGGAGAAACAGCCATCCGATCAGAAACCGCCATTTTAGAACTAGGAGCAAAACTCTCAGTTATACTCCCACCAAAACCAACCCTAGAAAGAGTTTGATACTTTGAAGGGAGACCAACTTGAACAAAGGCCATAACCAAAGCGACTAAAATTATGGCGACAAACAATCCGATAAAGAACAATATATTTTTTTTCATAAAAATTTTTAGATTAGTAATTACTAATTTTTATTATACTATAAAACATACTTCTTCTTCTAGTTTAATTTCTAATTTTCAGTGGATTACTTTTTTATTTTATTTTATTTTATACAAACAAAAAATGTGCGGCACTTGGTGTCGCACATTTTTCTACTTCCTCTTTCCGAGATATTAACCTTGAGAAAGAACACGGAAATAATATTTGGTCGCAGGTGAGAGACCAGAGATATCGACTGAGTGGCTAGTGACCTTAGTGGTAACATCAGATTCTGGAGTTGAAGCAACATAACCAAAGTTAGGAGCTGTTTCGCCAGAGATATCAGCATGGCTAGTCGAGTCATAGATAACACGGCTGGTCGCTGGAATATCAGTATCCCAAGTAATGGTCACGCTGGTCTGAGTAATGTTGATTGCTCGAATATTAGTGATAACTGGCTTCTGAGAAGAAGTCTCGGTCACAGTAACATCGACAGTCTTCACGCTGTTAGCGCCAGAAGCATCGCCAGCCATGACAGTGATAGTCTTAGTACCAGCGGTGGCAAAGCTGACAGTCTGAGTCTGACCAGTACGGCTATCTGTCCCATCGCTGAAGGACCAAACGTAATTGACTTCACCAACAGCGCTCACGCTAGAGGCTGACAAATTAACAATCTGACCAATGGTGAAAGTATCACCGGCAACAGGAGAACTAATGGTGGTCACCAGGCCCGCGGCTGACACCAAGGAGGCGCTAGCAACAATCACCAAGAAGGCAATGGCGATTGAACCAATTAATTTTACAAATTTGTTCATATTTTTCTTATAATTATAGCTTGAAAAGCTCTTAATAATGTTTTTAAATCGATCTTTTAATAGCCTATTACTAGCATATGCAAAGAGGCTTTGTCAAGAGAAATAGCTGAGAACCAAAAAGGGCCGGAAGCGCGCAATGCGCCCCCGACCCTGACTCAAAAACAAGGAATTTACTCGGGGATGGCCACTGAATAGGGACAATATGTCGTGACAGACAACCCGTTCCTATCCTCGACATAACCAGTGAAAGCTCCCGGCCCAAAAAGCCCGACTGTAAAAGTGAAAGTTGCCTCCACCCCAGGGGTGACATCTTCCACCGTCCAAGTCGTGAGCTCCGCATTCCGGACAACAAGACGCAAAGGTCGTAGAGAAGGATCGCCATTTGGTAAGACCCTGACCGTCACCGTGTCTCCGATATTGAAGACTTGCCCACTGGCAGGAGCGAGAATTTCTACCGACAGAGGGATGAACTCGCCTTCACCTTCGATGGCTTCGCCCTCGCCTTCAGATTCGCCCTCAACGGGAGCTTCGCCTTCGCCTTCAATGACAGGGCCGGTCGAGATGACGAGGTTGATCGCCGTCCCGCAGGAAACCGTCCCAGTGGGATTCCAGCTGACCACATAGCCAGCCGGAACGTTAGAATCATCGACGAACAGAACGGTCCCGACGACCAGACAGGTCGAGGAAATGACCGCTCGGGCTTGATTTTCGGTCAGGCCCGAAAGGTCCGGCACAACGGCACAACCCTCGCCCTCACCTTCAACCGGTTCGCCTTCATCTTCACCTTCGACGACAGGCTCGCCTTCGATAGGCACGATCACCGAATAGGTCACCGAGGTGGTCACATGAGCGCCATCCTTGTCTTCAAGGTAGGCCGTGAAAGCTCCTGTCCCAACTAAATTAAGAGTGAACGCAAGCGTCTTCTCTACTCCAGGGGCAACATTCTCGGCCACCCGGGTTTCGAGTTCAGCGTTCCGGACGACAAGACGCAAAGGCGTCGAGGACGGATCACCATTCGGCAAAACCCGGACAGTAGCGACATCGCCGGCATTGAAAACTCGCCCATTGACCGGGGCCAAGATTTCCACCGACAGAGGGATAAATTCACCCTCGCCTTCGGGTTCACCTTCGACAGGAACTTCGCCTTCGCCTTCAATGCCGTCGTCGACAAGAAGAGTAAAGACAAAATCGTCTCCGACATAGACAGTGGTCTCCCCGAACACCGGCCCAACGACGTAATCGAAGCCGTTGTCTTGGTCGAGAAGAAAATCCACCATCGACCAGACAGCCACTGAGACCACCGCGAGGCCACCTCCGGCGATGACTACCGTCGTGCCCGGGCCACAACACCCTTTTTCAGCAACGACAGTGACATCCCCCCGGCTGGTACAGCCAGAGATATGAAGGGAAGCCCAACCTCCTTGGCCAACCATGATCCGTTGCCCAGAGGCAACTTTACCTTGATAGACAACGCCCCCTTGAGAGTCATAGAAAACTCCCTCAACCTTCGGAGCACAACCAGCAAAAACCACGGCGGCGAAGGCCGCCAATAACAGAAACGCCATTTTCTTTTTCATGGCCTAATTCCTTCACCTCCGCAGATGCCGAGGTTGCCCGATACGGGCTGTTAGTTCAAACATTGAAGGTTTTTATTCCTTGTTCTGATAACAAAGAACTTCACCCAATTCAATTACTACTAGAGATAGGAGTAGATGTCAAGAGCAAAAATTATTCTTCCTCAGTTGTCTCCGGACCAAGAGCAATTGCTTCTTGCCAAGGATTATTGTCTAAGACGTCCATTTTGGACTCATCTTCTTCGGCCAATTTTGCCAATTCCTCTTCATCTTCAGGCAAGAGAGTATCGAAGTCTTCCGTCTCATGGAGATCAGAACCCTCAAGCTCATCATCTCGATCCTTTTGCCAAAGCAACCAAAGAAGGAAGAAAATCAAGAGAAGGAGAAGAAGGTTCAGGAGCCAACAGAAATTCTCTCCAATAAAGTCTAAGAGTTCGCCAACACCAGCTAAGAAAACATTGGGCTTAAGAACAGAAGTCGTTGTCGCTGTGCTTGTCGGGACAATGAAATAACCACCATCGGTCGGCTCTATGACAGGGACATCAATGTCTTCTCTCGTCGCTAGATAATATTCATAAGCAACCCGCTTACGGAAGAGTAAGTCATTCTTGGTATCACGGCCACAATAAATATTATTTATCGCTTGGCGCGTTGTAATATAGACAAAGCCAGTAGAGTCATTAATCTGCCAAGGCTTAAGGACATCGCGAAGATAACGAGCCTGGAAGATCTCAACAGCCTCAAAAGTTGCTCGATCATAAACTCCAGTGATCTTAAGATCATTGAAACCTTCATAAACCTTTAAGAAAGCTTGAAGCTTGACCACCTCACGACGATCATTGGCTTCACCAAATTTTATAAATTTGTGTAAATAAACTGGACAACTATAAGTCTTCTCAGCAAGAACAATTCTGCTGGCACTGCCGCCACCTCCGCCACCTCCACAATTACCGGTGCAACCACTATTGGACAGGGTCGTGAAAGAATTTTCCTCACCATCAGGGTTACCAGGAATACCAAAGGTGGTGAAGGAATTTTCCTCACTGACAGCTAAAGGTTTATCGGGAAGACTCAAGGTTGTGAAATGATTCTCAGGGCTAACCACCGGATCGATTGTAATCGGACCACCAGGAAGAGTGTTGAAACTATTTTCAACACTAACGGCTGGACCAACCGGAACCGATGCCTGAGTAACGAAGGAATTCTCACGGCTGACAGTTTGCCTATCGGCCGGAGTACTTAGGGTATTAAAAGACCCTTCGTTACTAATAACCACTGAATTATCAATTATCTGATCGAAAGTGATGAAAGAATTTTCTTCACTTATTCCTTGTTCCATAACGCTCGGAATCCCAGTCAAAGTTTCGAAGTTATCCTCTTCGCTCAAAGAAGTCTCGCCAGTAACGACGATAGAACCTTCACCTAAAGTTGTGAAATTATCCTCTTGTGTGTCAGCTTGGAGAGAGAGCTCTGCCACAATGGGAGTATCGACAATTACGACCATTGGTTCGGTCGAGGTGACATCAGGAGAAGAGACAATTGGCGAACTACTGGCAACCTCTGCCTCATCAACGACAGAAGTCGAGGTTGAGGTATCGCAAACTTGATCAGGAGCGACCTCCGTTTCTGTGATAGCAACATCTGGGACAACTTCAGGAACTAAGGGAAGAACAACCTCTGGAACTTCCACAACATCAACAGAAGCAGAAGCAGGGACGACATCAGCAATTTCCTCCGCTACCAAAGGTGTAACTGGCATCACTAAAACCCCCACCAAGAGAGCGAGGACAAGTAAGTGTTGAGTTAAATTGATAGTTTTAGAAAACATGGCCCTGTTTCAGATAACAGATAATAAAATCCGAAAAAGAGCATATCAAGTTTTCCCAAAGAACAGATCTAAAGAGGTACAATTGCTACCATCATTACTAGCAGAACCTTCCAAATAAGGCAAGGGCAAATAGATAATGTCTAGCCTCCATCTTTCAAGACGAGCTGAGGAGCAAACTATTTCTTACTCAGAAACCCTCCTTTTCTCCAATAAGGACACTAAAGGACAAATCCCCCTAGAGGGATTTGTCCTTTAGTGTCCTTTAGAAAACCATTATCTCCCGTGGCACTTCTTGTATTTCAGGCCGCTACCACAAGGGCAGGGATCATTTCGTCCCACCTTATCCCCTTTGGATTGAGGGGCCGAAGATGAGGATTGGGCCGAGCCAGAGTTTAGGATTAGCTCAGCCTGGTCATGGACTTCTTTGATTTTAACTTCTTCGGTCTTGAGTTCTCCTTCAAGTTTGGCGAGAAGTTCAAGTACGTTGCCGAAGATAGCTAACTCCATTTCTTTAAACAAAGACAAACCCTCTTTCTTGAACTCAACCAGAGGATCTCGTTGACCATAGGCTCGAAGTCGGACACTTCCCCTCATGTAATCGATAGCCTCTAAGTGCTCAACCCAAAACATGTCTATGACCTGCAAGATAGTTTGACGAGCCTGGAAAATAAATTTTTCTTCACCAAGCTCTTCTCTCTTTTTCTTTACATCAGACAAAAGATTTTTCTTGTCTTCGTCAGGAATAAGCAAAGCTTCATCGGCTTTAGTGAGAAAATCATCAACTTCTTCAGCTCCACCAAGAAGAATCTTATTGCGTCGATCATAAATAGTCTGACGTTGATGACTAACGACATCGTCATATTCAAGTAAATGCTTACGCATATCAAAATTGAAACCCTCAATTTTCGCCTGCGCTCCTTCTAAGGCCTTCGAGACAAAACTGTTCTGGATTGGTTCGTCTTCAGGGATACCAAAACGTCCCATCATGCCCTTAATACGATCCGAACCAAAAACACGCATCAAGTCGTCCTCAAGCGAAACGTAAAATTGAGTAGTACCAAAATCTCCCTGGCGACCGGCCCGGCCCCTAAGCTGATCGTCAATGCGACGAGCCTCATGACGCTCGGTGCCCAAGACAAAAAGACCGCCCAAGTTCTTCACCTCTTCTTGCTCTTCTGGTGTTGGTGTCGGACCACCAAGCTTAATATCAACTCCGCGACCAGCCATGTTGGTCGCAATCACCACACTCCCCTTACGCCCAGCGCTAGCGATAACACTTCCTTCTTCTTCGTGGTTCTTAGCATTAAGCACTTTGTGTTCGATCCCCTCTTTTTTGAAATAGGCAGAAAGCAATTCATTCTTCTCAATCGAAGCGGTCCCAATCAGGACTGGCTGACCCTTCTCATTGAGCTCCTTCACACGCTTCACCACCGCCGCCACCTTCCCTTTCTCCGTCTGGAAGATGTAATCACCCAGGTCCGCTCGCTGGCTCGGCTTATTGGTTGGGATAGAGATTACTTCGAGACCATAAACTTTAAGGAATTCTTCGCCTGAAGTCTGAGCTGTGCCGGTCATCCCGGCCAACTTCTGATAAAGGCGGAAATAGTTCTGCAAAGTAATGGTGGCAAAAGTACGCGACTCCTCCTTGACCTCTACCCCCTCCTTAGCCTCAATCGCCTGATGCAATCCCTCTGACCAACGACGACCCGGCTGAAGTCGACCGGTAAATTCATCGACAATCACAATCTCTCCCTCACGAACAACATAATCACGATCAAGCTCAAAAAGGGCCTTGGCCCTAACGGCTGTCTCAAGATGGTGAACATACTTAATCCCTTTCTCCGTATAAATATTCTCTATCCCCAAAATTTTCTCAGCTTTAGTTATTCCATCGTCAGTTAAAGAGATAGACTTGAATTTTTCATCAACAGTATAGTCGATGTCCTTAGTTAAATTGCGAGCAATCTGAGCAAAAGTGCCATAGAGATTTTCTGATTCTCCGGCCGGAGCCGAGATAATAAGCGGAGTCCTCGCTTCATCGATAAGAATTGAGTCCACTTCGTCAACAATCGCAAAATGGTGACGAGAGAGAGGGTCAAGACGCTGAACCTGATCAGTTGGTCGATAAGCAATGTTGTCACGAAGATAATCGAAGCCATATTCATTATTAGTACCATAGAGAATATCAGCGGCATAAGCCTCGCCTCGAGAACAAGGTCGCAAAAATTCGTGAACCACACGAAAAGAACCTTCGGCGTCTCGTTCTTTATCTAAATCCTGATGATTAGGATCGTAAAGATAAGAAGTCTGATTATTCAAAACGGCGACAGAGAGACCAAGGAAAGAATAAATCTGCCCCATCCAGACGGCATCACGACGAGCAAGATAATCGTTGACCGTCACAACGTGAGCTCCTTTGCCAGTGAGAGCATTGAGATAAACAGGTAAAGTGGCAACCAAAGTCTTACCCTCACCCGTCTTCATCTCCGCGATCTTACCCTGATGAAGAGCTAGGCCACCAATTAATTGCACATCGAAATGACGTTGGCCCAAAAGGCGCTTAGAAGTTTCGCGGACAACAGCAAAGGCTTGAGGAAGAATATCATCGAGGGTCTCCCCTTTCTCTAGTCGATTCTTAAACTCTAAAGTCTTGGCCTTCAGCTCTTCATCATTTAAAGCCGAAATGGCTGCCTCCTCAGCATTAACCAGGGCAATAGTCTTCCTCACCTTTTTGACATAGCTATCAGAAGGTGTTCCTAAGATTTTATCCCAAAATACCATAACTAGGCCATCTTAGCACAAAAACAGACAAAATAATAATCGAGGCATCAAGAAGAAAACCCCGTCGGTTGTGGAGCCGACGAGGTTTTCTTGGTGTAAGTAGAGGAAAGAAGATTATTTCTTCTTCTTGGCCTTAGCCTTTTTCTTGGCTACTTTCTTCTTGGCCTTTTTCTTAGCTGCCATATTTTTTTACTTTTATTTTTTATTTTGTAAAAGAGGTTCAACAACATTCGACCTTTAATCAACGTTGTTACTCTTGCTATTAATTATCATCTAAAAATAAAATTACGACAACACTTTTTTATAAAAAGTTGTGGATAACTTAATAAAAAAATCCTGTAAATATTTTTTACAGAATTTTTTTATTTTTATTTTTAAGAATTTTAACCTGAGCGAAGTCGAATGGTTATTTTTTTGCTTCTTTCAATTGCAAATCTTTTATCTCTTGAATTGATTTTGTATCACCCATTTGTTCATAGATGTTGAGAAAGCGCGGATCGTTAAAATAATCAGGATCATTTTTAATCGGCGCAATAATTTCATACCCTAATTTAGTCTGACCCGTCATGAAGAGAATAATAGCGTAAATCTTCCTCGCTTCGGGATAAGCCGGATCGAGCTCATAAGCACTCTTAGCTGTCGCAACGGCACTCGTAGCATCCTGCTTTTGCACATAAATCGAAACCAGCTGGAAGAGAATCGCTTGCTTTTTGGGAGAGAGAGCCTGAGCCTTTTGCAACAAAGCTAAGCCCTCATCAACTCGCCCGGTCGATGCCAAGTAAGAACCAAAAAACAAATTGGATCTCGCATCTCCATCAAAGCGCCCCAATTGTTCTTTAATTTGTTCATCGACTAATTTAACAAATTTTATTTTAAGCTCATCAGGAATTTTCTCGTCGCGAACGATATTCATCGTTTTGTTGATCAACTGTTCTCGAGCTTCACCAGAACCAAAAGTCTTCCGTTCAAAAATCTCCTGAAAAATAGAAAAGCTTTTTTCTGAGTTAGTATTAGGACGAATAGCTGAAATCAAATCAACTGAGACCAACCATGGTTTGTAATTAATGTAATAAAGAACTCCAACCAGAATAATCAGAATTACTCCGGAAGCAACATTAACACCGAGGGAAATATTTCCCACCGAAGAAGTTTTCTTTTTATCTATTTGATAATTTGTTTTTACCTTTAATTCAGCTGGAACTCCCCCCTCCTCTGCCACCCAAAAATTGACATAAGCGACAACAGCAAAGAAATAGAGATAGCTCACCAAATTATCAAAGACAAATATGTTATGGAAGAGATAGGCAACTATTAGGCCCACAAAAAGATACCCACCAAAACCAAGCTTTCCTCTCTTCGCCCAAAGAAGATAAAAGGCCACTAGAAAGATAGACAGATAAGCTAGCAGACCGAGCAAGCCAGCATCAATTAGCCAATCAAAAAAGATATTATGAGAACGATCAAACCATGGCTCTTGTCGCCACATGGCCGGGTCATAATACTTACTAAAGACCAGACTGTAATTCTCTGGCCCCCAACCAAGCAGAGGATGCTCCTTAAATCCTTGCAAACTCATGTTCCAAATCAGAAAACGAGACTGGGTTGTCGCCTCTGTCGCCGAGATACTCGAAAAACGAGACAGTACAGGGCTATTAGTGACAAAAGAGGAGTCTTTCGCTAAAAGAAAACCCCCCACGAGGAGGACAAGAACTAAGACGATTCCGCCGGCCCACTTTTTCTGTCTTTTTTCTCCCCGGAGAACGACTAGCCCAGCAAAAACAAAGAGGCCAGCAATAAGACCAAGAATCGTCCCTCGAGTTGCAGTATTATAAAGCAGAAACAAATTAACTAAAGTGGTAAGTCCATAAAAAATCTTTAACCAGATATTTTTAGCTTGAGACAATAAATAGAGAGATATAAATATGCCAAACAAAACGTAGACAGCAAGATAAGTCGCATTGCCTAAGGTCGCGTCAAGACGAACACCCCCCTGATGAATCTCCGTCTTTCCTGCCAATTGCCCAAGCGAGTAAAAAACAATAAGCCAGTTGACCCCAAGAGAAATATTAGCAAACCAAAACCATTCAGCCTTCTTTTTGAGAAGAGATGTCAAAACAACAAAGTAAGCCCCCAAATGGAGAAGGCTAACGTAACCACCCATTCGTTCATAATTAGACCAGAAACTACGATAAGGATTCTCGCCAAAGAAAGTCGCAATTCCAGTAATTACTACTAAAGCTAAAACAGCATAAAGGAGATATGATTTCTCGGGCCAATAGCTTCTGTCTCGCAAGGCGAGTATCAACCAAGAGGCAAAGACTATTTCGATGATCACACGAAAAGCAAAGTTCTTCCCAGTAATAAAAGGAAAAAAAGCGCTGGATGTAACAATAAGCGGGATAAAGGGGACAGCAAAGAGCCCCACCAGAGTGACCCAATGTAAAATTTTATTAGTATTCATGTCTAGGAATATAGCACAAAAATTAGACTGCAGCCAGTCACCGCCTCGAGTTTGTATCCCAGGTTTTTTAAATAATTATAAGTCTCATCTTCATTAGGTCTATCCAAATCAAAATTTGGAGATTCAACAGAAATAATTCTGGGCTTGAATTTTTCCCAGTCATTAGACAGAAGGACCACCATATCCAATCCTTCTACGTCCACATTCAAGAAATCAACAGGAACCCCTGCAGGAAGATATTTAGTAAGGATCGTTTTTAAGGTAGAAATGGATAAATTGACTTTCTTTTTTAATTTTAGCCATTTATTATTCTTGAGGGATTCCTCCATCTGCTCTCGAGAAAAAGTATTATAAGCCGGGTCAGAAAAATAATAATAATCGGCCACTCCATCTTCAGACCCAACACCAATTTCTAAATTAATGTCTCGACGTCGAAAGATTCTAAATAATTTTATCGTGTAGTGATTTGGTTCGACATTAATTCCCCGCCAACCCCGCTTATACAAAAGACGAGTGTTAGAATAACGAAAAGGATGATGAGCCCCAACATCGACATAAAAACCTTTATTTTTATTCTTTGTGATACTCTTAATTATCAAGTCTTCACCAAACTGAGAGTAATGACAATGACAATAACCATTAGTGAGCAAATTCTTAGCCTCAGCCAAGAAAAAATGAAAATGTTGGGGAATTATCCTTTTAATTGTCTTTTTAATCAACATGGATTTAGCTAAGATAAGCGCTTGCAATATAACACAAAAAAAGACCTAAAACTAGAAAAAGCAAAGACTCTGGGGGCCCATATAAAACCTAGCGGCTAATAAGATTAAAAATAAATCTAAAATCCCCCCCCCTCATTACTTAATGGCGATTAACTCAAAAAGGTAGCCACAAGAAGGAAACAATGATTTTAGGATCGAAGAGAGAGTTCTTCTCCCTAGGCTACTTTTCTCATCAACTTTGCCTAGGAAATTATAGGTATTAATATAAACACGATAGCCCGCAAAATACTCCCTCCCAAGGAAAAAAGGATCAAACCCTTTATTCTTATCCAATTCTCCACGGGCTGTCGGCGATCTAACGTCAACAATGGAGATAAGATCTTGATAGTCAAAATTATCCTCGAATTCAAATCCTTCTCTACTAAATTTCTCCAGTAATTTTACTTTAATTGGCAAAGATTCCTTTTGCCTGCCCTGTTTCAGAAAATTAATAATCCCGAAGACAAACCTGAGGACGATGTTTTCTGCAAAAAGCCTATTTGGCTCATGCCTAATGATAACAGCACCATTTTTACTTAGGAAACGCCCAAAAAGAAGAAGGGGCTTCTTCACGTCTGGCAAATGATGCAAAACTGAGTTCATAGTCACAATGTCAACACTTCCCTGTGGCAGGTCAAGAGACGAAGCATCGCTAAGTAAATATTCTTTTTTAAACCCGTTCTTCTCAAACTTTTTTCTAACCACTTTCAACATCGATGATGATATGTCAGAGAAGATTACCCGGTCGTCAGTAGTCAGAAAGTCAGCAAAGGATTCAATAACAAAACCGTTTCCTGTCCCGACGTCAAGGATTGTTATACCTGTCCTCTTTCGATCCTGAATCGGTTTAATATATTGATAATAATTATCTTGCCAATTTTTTATCTCCCGCTTATAGATCTCAGGATGTCTTTGCTCGTAGGAATTGGCTTCATAATCATGAAATATTCGATTAATTTTTCTAACCGCCTCACTAATCTTGATTATCTGACCAAAAGTATATTTCATTTAAATAACTTTACTGTCTCGCGATTTCACAAAGAAAAGACAAGGGATTGCACCCTTAATCAAATTCTTAATCATTGATAGCTTGCCTAAGTTAATAATCTTTAGTATAGCATGAAAAAATTTCCAAAACTAGAAAAAACCCTGATTTTAAGCTAATATATAATCTAATGATAAATAAGCTAAGAAACCACTCCTACCATCTTCTCCGCTGGACCGAGCGTTACACTAAGACTGATATGGTGTATTTTGCTTCTGGTAATTTTTGGCTATCATTTAAAAAAATACTATCGGCAGGAATCGCTTTCGGGCTAAGCCTGGCTTTCGCCAACTTTGTCTCCCCTGAATTGTACGGTAAGTATAAATACTTTTTTTCAATCTTTGCAATTCTCACAATCCCCACATTACCAGGAATGGGCCAGGCTGTTAGCCGGGCTATCGCAAGAGGTTTTGAAGGAACAATTTTCCAAGTTTTAAGAATGAAAATTCTCTGGGGAACCATTGGGGGTATTGCCAGTTTGAGTGTCGCAATTTATTATTTTTTCAACAGTCAGCCAGAGTTAGCCATTTCTTTTTTCCTCGCTTCGTTTTTTCTCCCCTTCGTTGACACCCTAGGGATCTTTAATTCTATCCTAACAGGCAAAAAACTTTTCAAGATTTCGATATTTTATGAGATTGGAGTTCAGGCAACTGCTGCAATTTTAATTGCCCTAACAATTTTCATCACAAGAAACTTAGCCCTAATCCTGCTAGCCTATTTTGTTTCTTACACCTTAACCCGCTTTATCGCCTTCCAACTTGTCTACAAAAGGTATCTAGACAACGACAAACAAGACCCCAAGACTCTAACCTACGGGTCTCATTTAAGTTTCTTAAGCGTAGTTAGTACGATTGTTGATACCCTAGACAATATCCTACTTTGGAATTTCACAGGAGCTGCCGCCATTGCTACTTTTGCTTTTGCTAAAGCCTTCCCAAACCAAATCCAACTAATACTGGAAAATATCCCGACACTGGCTTTCCCTAAGTTTGCCCAAAAAAGTTTTGGCGAGATTAGACAAACATTGTCCCAAAAAATAATAAAAATCTTCTTTGGACTAATTGTCATCATCATTGTTTATTTCTTTATCGCACCTTATATATTCAAAATCTTTTTTCCACAATACCTAAATGCCATCTTTTATTCACAGATTTTCGCCCTAAGTCTCCTCTTTTTCCCAAAAAAGATCCTAGGCACAGTCTTCGGTGCCCAGGCTCACACAAAGAAACTCTATGCTTACACTTTTTCTTCCTCAATCGTCAAACTAACCCTAACTCTGGCCCTAACTCCTACTTATGGGATTATGGGGGCAATTTTATCCGAACTCGGTTCGAGACTATTCAGCCTAGTTTTTATGTTATTCTTATTTATAAAAGCCAAAGCCTAGTTTACCAAAACTTGGACTAGTTTACCTAAGGCATCCTTCTTTAACCGAGAAAGATAATGGTAAGTTAAGCTCGGCAAGGAAAAAATTTTAAGCTCAATCCTGTCCTTCCAAGAAATTGGAATATTTTGATAAATCTCTTCTATCTCTTGTTTTATCAATTCCCTCTCGTCTGGGAAACAATCATCAATATACTCCCAAGCCTCATAAGTAAAATCAGTGGCATGAATCAGGCTAATTTTTTCCTTATCAAATTTTTTCCTCAAACCAGCCTTTAGCTCACGAATTCGCCTATGGAGACCACCTTGAACAGCTCTCGCTTTCGAAGAACGGGCAAAGTGAATATCCATAATAACTACCGCCATAGCTGGGAAATATTGAACCTGCGCCCCAGATACGTCGTCCCAAACTCCCCCTCTTAACTGATTCGCCACATGACTAGCTTCTTCTTTATTAAATCTCTTAGTCTTGATAATTTTAAATTCCCCTAGAGTGACTATTTCTTCTAAGATTTGATCGACCACCCCCAGCTCAAAGGCTTTATTTTTAATAATTAAAACTCCTAGGCCAATTTCATTTACCGCGGCCATTGAGAAAAAACGTTTTTTAACCCATTTGTTCCAGGGGGCAATTTTAGCTAAAGTATCAAACTTTGGCTGCCAGCCAACCGAACGAAGATAATTGTCCAAATCTTCCATGTTTATATCAATATCAATCTTTAAATCTTCTGCCATTTTTTTCAAGACACCAGTGTAATCATTTTCCGGATATTTATTAACTTCAAGGCCAGATAAATTTGTTGGCACCCCAGCAAGACAGCCCTTATGATATAAGGCATGATAAGCAAAAGATAGAAATGCCTCTTTGGGAGCTGGAACTTTTGAGTTAGCTGGACCCCCGATAGCACTTGCGATAATTTGTCGAGCAAGCGGGGGCGGATAATAAGTAATGCTATTGTGACTTGTTCTTGAGGGAGTCCAAACGTCTACTCCGATTGTCCCAGGATGGGCCCGAAGAAATTCCCTCATTTTCTCCTCATCTTCGTCAGAAACCAAAATATCGATATCGCCACCAATTCGATTGAGCGCTGGTAATTTTTCATAAAACCTTAAGATCACATATTTAATCCCAGCTTGATTAAGATAGTCTAATAGCCCCTGTATACCAACCTCGCTCGAAATTGAATAACGAGTTTGCAAAGAACGAGACAAAAGATGCTTGATAACCAGCCAGCGCTGTTGTTGGCCGTCAGCAGGAAGTTTTACTATTCCCTCAATTTTAACCAAACCTATCAAAACTCGTCTAATTAGGCCAGGGATAGCAATTAGCCAGCTCCAGCGTGGAACCAGCCTTAATAATAAATAATGCGAAGTAACAGGAAATTTGGCAAGTAAAACCTTGGTGGCCCGATGATCAAGAAAAATGACATCGGCTTGTTTTTCTCTCATTTCTAGGAGATTCCCATAACCGACGACATGAACATTGCCGCTATTTACCTTTAAGGAAAAATTCTCGTCTTCCCGAACAAACACCTTGGATGTTCCCTCTGTCTTCTTGTAAACAAAATCAGGGAGTTTTTTCCCCATATAGCCATAGAAAGAAATATTGCCCTTAAAAAGATACTTCTGATCCATTTTTACAAATTTAATTTAACCTCTTCAGCTTCTTCCTCTGAACTTTTTCGACATCGAGAATTTCCTCCTTCTTGTAATCCAAGGAAAGAGCGACATTCGCTACGTCCCGACAGAGCTTCCTAAGACCACCAGGTTCAAGGCTTGCGGCATGATCAGTTCCCTTCCATGCTCGATCAAGAGTAAAGTGCCTCTCAATATGAGAAGCCCCCAAAGTCATAGCTGCAACATCGACGGCGATGCCAAGGTGATGGCCGGAAAAGCCGACCGATTTAACTCGTTTCCCAAATTTTTTTCTCAATCTAGAAATCTCTAATAAAGCAACGTCCTCAAAAGAAACAGGGTAGCCAGAAGTGCAACTATAGATAACTAAGTCTTTGGCCCGCCTTCTTTTTTCAAAAAAAGAGACTATTTTCTCCTCCTCTCTTTTAGTGGTCATCCCCAACGATAAGTGAATCTCCCCTTTATATTTATCACAAAGATAGCCAAGCATTTCAAAGTTTAAGTTACAAGCTGATGGTATTTTTATTAGTTTTGGTTTCAAAGCGACAATTTCTTTTGTTGAAGTCATATCCCAAATAGAAGTAGAATAAACAACACCCAATTTCTCACAAAATTTTTTGAGCTTCTGATGTTGAGCAATACTAAATTCTAAAAATTCTCTATGACAGCCATAAGTTGGACCATAAGAATTTTCTGGTACGGGATGAGGTGTATTATATTCTTCTTTTGTTAAAAGTTCTTTGGGGGTTCTTTTTTGAAATTTTACGACATCAGCCCCACAAAATTCTTTGGCGATGGTTATAAGCTGTTTGGCAATCTGTAAATCACCTTTATGATTACAGCCAATTTCAGCAATAATGACCGGTTTTTTCATATTATTATTTAATTTGGCTAATATTTTAAATTCAATCCTTTTACAGTAATCTTTGAGAATTTTTTATAAAAACTTCAACGATTTCAAAATCTCCAGGTTCATCAATCTCAAAAGAACGGTGACGAGGCATAATATATAAACCAATTTTTCCATGAAGTCGATTCCTGTGCTTCAATAGACCTTCACGACTCATCACATAAATAGCACCGTTTTCGCGATATTTTTTACCCACATCCTGACGGCGTGGACGATTTTTATAATCATAACCAAATGGTTCTCCATTCTCATTCCAAGTAAAACCTCCGCATAAGAACCCTCCATGATCCTCGCAAACTGACAACACTGAATCATGGCCAGACAAAAACTTCTCCACTGCCCCGTCAATATCTTCTGATCTAGTCAGAGGTGAAGTGCATTGTAAAAAAACAAGAACATCAAAATGAACATTATCGGCAAAATGAAATAGGGCTAACTCGCTAGGAGCTTGATCTGTTGCCATTTCTGCCGGGCGGTCAATTGCTATTGCTCCAAATTCTTGACTAATCCTAGAAATCTCAAGATCGTCCGTCGATACGTAAACACCTTGGATATACTTAGAATTTTTAGCCGCTTCAATATTATGAGCAATCAACGGCTTCCCCGCCAGTTCTTTGATATTTTTACGAGGTATGCCCTTACTCCCACCCCGAGCAGGAATCAACGCTAAAATAGTATAGCTATTCTTAACCATATTTTCGGCAAATGTCATTTTACTCTAACACCAAACGTTACTAGAGTCAAAATCTCTTCCTAAATAATAAGTTTAGGGACAGCCGATAATTTAGCTACGACAGGGAAAGGAACACTTTTCCTCTCCCAACCATTCCACCTATTAGCAAAGCCAACAAATTGACATTTGAAACCCAAAGCGGCCTGATAATCAGAATCCTGATCACCAATAAAAAGAACAGCCTCGGGCTTAACTCTTTCGCGAGCGGCAATGTATTCCAAATTTTCTATCTTACTTCCACCATAAGGATCTTTTGTCGAACCAAGAACCCCAGAAAAAAAGTGGTTAATTTTAAGACCTTGAACAACGCGACCTAAAGCCGATGTTTCTGTCCCAGAATTAAGATACAACTTTATATTGCGGTTAAATAATATTTGTAGCATTTCCCTTGCCCCCTCCGCTAACCCAGCGTCTAATATCTTTTCATTCACATATTTATCAAATTCTTGAACAATTTTTTCCTCCAAGACAGAAATCATCTGGCTAGATTGCCCAAGATTTCTAAGAATATAACGAAGTATTTCTCTCCTTCCTCCCGGTTTACCAGAGCCATAAAGACGATTCCCCTCCTCAAGAAAAACTTGATATTGACCAACCCAGGGTTGAAGCACCCGGCTCCAAGCTTCTTTTTTAAAGACAGCGTCAGAATCAAGCACAAAAACACCATCAAAGTCAAAAACAATAATCTTCGCTTTCGCCACAAAATTTTTACTTAGTAAGCCCGACATCGTTCTGCAATAAATTCAAAATAATTTGGGACACCCGTTCTGCGGAATGACCATCAAGTTTATAAGTATAGGCATCAAGAATTTTTTGGCGGTCATCCTTATTGACGTCAGGATTCTCTAAAAAAGCATTTATTTGTTTAAGGAATTCTTCCCTAGAATAAGCGACTGTCACTAGTCCTGTTTCAATCAATTTTTTGAAGTGGGCATATTTAGTAAACTTTTTTATAGGATCAGAAAGACCAACCGCCGGTTCAAAGCCCCAAACTACAACTGGCTTATTAAAAGATACGCCATCGATAACCATAGTAGAAATCAAGGTCAAAACGATATCACTGTAATAAAGAGAACAATTTAAGCGTTGATTATCTTTCTCGGTCATCTCCCTCTCTTTTTTGCGATTATTAGCATCAGTCCCAGGATCATCAATTATAAAGTTGTGGTTATTTACTACCCCCGAGATATCAACCCTGTCGCCAGGAGGAAGTCTCACTAAAAACTGAACAGGATAACAAAAATCTCTATTAGTGAGATATTCCTCTAAGTCTGCAAGAATTTCCTTGTCATGTTTATACAAAATTTTGCCACCAGGAGCAAAGAGGATTGTTTTCTTCTTTATATCTAAACCCATCTCAGCAAAAAAATCTTCTCGCGAAACAGAGCACCCAGACAAAATTTGATCATAATGAGGAATCCCAGCAACCTTAATCTTGCCAGGCTGAACCTGATGGATAGAAATTAATTCGTCTCGAAGAACACCGTTGGGAGTTACAATAAAATCTGGCTCAGACAACAAAACCCCCTTGGTTGTCGCATTATCCCAAGAGCGAACTAGCCCCACTGTCTTTATCTTTCTCCGTTTGGCCTCAATAAGGAGAGACCGGTCCTCTCGGCCAAAGATATCAGTAGCACAAACTAAATCCGGTTGATACTGGGAAAAGGTAGGTTCAAAGATATTGTTTCGTAGATAAAATTTAGCAAAAAAACGCAAAAATCGATGAAAAACAAAAAAATGCCGAAAAAGGATATTTAGACTATTAGCTATATAATACTTAAGATAGCTCCCCCTCGTCTTCCACTCCCAAACCAACTGATTATTTACGCCAACCAAACTGAGAGAAAGGAAAAATAATGGCCCCTCAAAAGGTTTCTCTGGGACATTAATGCCGACAACCTCAACCCCCTCATAATCGAAACTTTTTTGGAAATACTCTATTTTACTTTGAGGAACCAGTAAAACAACCCTTATCCCCTCCCGCAAAAGAAGGGGCAAAACTCCCGCATTCAGAATATTTCTAGAAATTAAGCTATGGAAACTACTGATTAAAATGGTCTTCATGTTCAATTATTTCTTTCTTACTTCAACAAAATTAATCTTTAATAACCCCTCCGTCTTTTTGAAAACGTCTTGGATGGGTAAAATTTTGACTTGATATTTATCTAAATTAATGTTTTCAACAACTTTCTTAGCTCCAACATCGTCTCGGTCTGGATAATAATCATCAAAAACGACAACTCCTTTATCACTCAATAATTGGCTAACATAAAACCAATCGTTAGTGATAGTTTCAACGGCATGTCCCCCATCAATAAAAACAAAGTCCATTGGCGGCAATAGATCAAAATTTCTCGGCAGACTCTCCGTGGTATTACCCTTAATTAAAGTTATTTTAGCCCCCGTTTTATCAAGTCGATTTTTAACCTCTTCTTCTGAGGGTGGCATTTTAGAAAATTCATCAACTAGCATCTTTTCGTTCATCTTCTCAAAAAGATCGGCCCCAAAATAATTAATCGGCTCAGATTGAAATTTTTGAGCCAACCTTATCATCTCAACTCCCCGTCGGCCATTCCAAACCCCAATCTCTAAGATATTCCTGGGTTTTATATCTTTGATTAAATCAAAAAGATAACGATATCGACGAGGATGTCTCTTGTATCGAAAAATTTGATAGTAAATCGACTTAATTATCCCTCTGAAAAAATTAAAAATCATGAACAAATTGACATTCTATAAAATTCAATATATTTCTTTGCAATTTCTCGCCAGTCAAATTTCTGAGCTCTTACTATACCACCGTCGCTAATTTCCTGCCAGAGCCGATCATTATTAAGAATCTCCTTAATTAAAGCCGCGATGATATCTGGCTTATTTTGAGACACCAAAAAACCCGTTTGACCGTTAATAATAGCATCCTCTGCCCCTGAATCTTTGCTGCCAATAACCGGCAAACCACAAGCATTAGCTTCTAAATAAACTAAGCCAAACCCCTCAAAATAGGATTTTTCACTCAAAGAACTTAAAATAAATAATTTTGCTCTTTTGTATAAGACCAAAAGTTCCTCGTCAGAGACATCAGAGAGAAAACGGGTTCGCTTTTCGACCCCAAGCTCTTTGGCTAGATTTAACAGGCGACTGAAATATTCTTTATCTGACTTATCCCCCACCAAATAATATTTCAGGTTGGGAAATTGATTCGCCACCTTAGCAAATGCAACAAGCGAAAGATGCTGCCCTTTACGTTTTTTAAAAGCCCCAACACTCAAAATGACATCTTCTCGTTCTTTTAATAAAGGGATTGGCGGTTTGTGAAAATTACTAAAAACAATACCGTTATTAATTACCACTAAATTTCTCAAGCCAAATCTGGCTAACCTCTTTTTGGTGTAACTACTGACACAGATAATTTGGTCTGCTACTCTAAATGACCGGTGATGGAAATATCTTTGCCAGAGTGGAAATTCATAAGGCAAGATGCCAAAAGTGCCATGAGTAGTAATATAGAACTTTTTCCCAGTAAACTTTGACAACCAATAGGCGATGGCCGAATATGGTTCAACCAAGCAGTGGATCGCTTCACAACCAGCCACCGACTTGCGCAGCTTCCACGCCGACCAAATGGCTAGTGGGTAAATTTTAAGATAATCAGTCGGGCTCGGTAATTTTTTAATTACTGTCCAAGGCACCTCGCTTGGACCAAGGTAACTCATGGCAACAATCGTCTCAAGACCCGATGACCGAAGCATTGTCAACAAATCAATTGAATACCTCCCCCAACCGTTCTTAACACTTAACTCTGTTGTTAAAAAAAATATCTTCATCGTTATAACCTAGGCAACTGTTCAATAATCCTAGCATACTCAGCCGGATATTGCTTATAGAGAATATCAAAAATTGAAACTAAGTAATAAAGGATATTAGCGTAATTAGAGGTTACGCCAGTATAATTGATAAAAATCGAAAGAGCCCGACTTTCCCAGTCCGAAAAATTGCAAATATTGTTGATCTTGACTAGAAGAGAAACCCCATCAATTAACCAAAAAGGGGTATCATTTGCTCGTTCCCAGTCAATTAAGTAAGTCCTTACTCCATCTGTCAGCAAATTTGGCCGGCCCAGATCGCCGTGACTTAACCCCATTTTTAAGATTAGGGATTGTTTGGAAAGAAATTCCAACGAAGAAAAAAGCTTTTTGTCTGATCGAAAAATCGAACTTGAAGAAAAAAGAGCCAAGATCATCTGGAGGGGAACTTCCCCGGCAACGGGGAATGATTTAACCTGGCTCATAATTTCAGACTGTTTTTCTCTGGTTTGACGGGGAGAAAGAATTGTCCCCCAGACCACCTGCTCAGCGTAAAAATAACGGTCATTAATAAAACCATCAAAATAAACTTCTGGAGTAACAACTTCCCTAGAGCAAATTTGTTTTTGAATTCTTTTCTCTTTTTCTAATCGCTGATTAAAACCAGGGTCCCTAACGGTCTTTATTATACAAACAGGCTGCCCAGCATGAGAAACAAAAAATAAAACTTTTGTGTTACGTCCAACAATTCGCTGACAAAACTTAGTAAACGACAACAACCCATTTGGAGTAGGGACCTGTGGAGAAATTGGCAACTGAGACCAATTAGAAATAATTACTTTTGTTAATTCTTCGATCATTTTTTCACAAAAAAAGCATAGTCAGAAAACAAATTCCTAAAAATTCTTGTAAAAAGGGGGGCCTTAATTAAGCCCCGAATCAATTTACCTCTAAAGCCCTTATAAGCAGTCATAGAATTTAGGATAAAATTTAAAGCCAGAGTGTCATCTTTCGGAATCATAAAACGCGGAATCAAGTGACTGGGATAAGCAATGTAAATCTGAGGTTCTTTAGAAAAACCAACTCGTTGCAAATATCGTCGATAGTGATCCAAGCACCAAAGACCCCCCAAAACCTTAACCCCAAAATACAGGGTCCCTTGAGGTTTGAGCCATTGATAACATTGTTTAAATATTCGCTCATTTTTACCCAATAACTGATAATTAGAGATTAAAATTACATCAAAAGTTTCCCGGGGAAAGTTCAAATCTTCAGTCTCAAACTCGAGGAAATTAATATTATTTACTTGTTCTTGCCTCTTCCTTTTTTCACAAAAATTGATATTGACGACCTGACTGTCAACGGCAACAATCTCTTTAACGAAATTCGCAATGTTGAAAGCGTGAGTCCCAAAACCACATTCAATCTCTAAAACCTTACTGTTGATCGTCAAAGGAAGATAGAAAAGAAAATCACTTCGCGATAGGCCAAATAGAAACTCTTTATTTTTTATTTTTTTCTGCATACCAAAAAATAGCCACTGGGCATGATATTTTTCTCTTTAGTCTTTTTTCCTATCTCGCCATATTCATATCTTGTCAGAAAATCCATTCTCCTAAAGATATGAGTCAAGATGGTCAAGATTACTTTAACTAACCTATTGGCTCTTAAAGAAGTCTGAAAAATGATCCTTTGGAGAAGAACAGCAATAGTGGAAAAGTTCTCTGTGTCAGAGATTAACCTCACAATTTCCCAATCACTAAACAATTCCTGTAACCCATACTTAGTAAAACGCCAATAATCATTAGGACTATCATGAATAGGATAAACAAATCTCGTCGTTAAAAGTAAGACCCCCCCATGATCAAGAACTCGGGACATCTCCCTGATCGCCACTTGAGGATTTTTAAGATGTTCTAATACTTCAGTACAAAGAATAAAAACATACTCCCCGTCTTTAAATGGCAGAGCGTGAGCATCGGCAATAATATCAGGATTTCTTAACGGATCAATATCGACAGAGATCCTATTGGGAAAATACTTACCATAAACAGAGCCGCCGGCCCCGATATCCAAGACAGAAGTATCCGTTGCATATTGAGAAACAAGCTTATTAATTTTTTCCCTAGTAATTTTCTGAAACATAATCCAACTATTAATCATTTCTCTGGCGAATAGATAAAAATTTTTTACCCGTAACAAAGATTAACTTTAAATTATAGCGATGTCTAATATATTCATTATACCAGGGCATTTTGTTCCCCCGACAGAAAAGAAGCATCTTCAAATAGCGCAAGATTGACAAAGCAGACGAAGCAACTGTCTTAAACAAGATAAAGACTAGCCAATTATAGAAAGTTATGTCTCGATTCTCCTCTATCGTTAGATAATAATCGTTTTTCTTCTTTAACTCTCCAAAGTCTAGTGGAGCCCAAGTACACGCTAACAAGAACCCTTTGACGAAGCCATCCTTAACTTGAATACGTTCATGGACTTTTCGGGTAAATCCAGTTACCGCCCGCTTGTTAAAAAATCTGGTTTGATAAGAAGGGTAAGTAATAGCACAATCAACTTTCTTTCCATTAACTATAAATTTTCGAGGCATGTTGTAAACCCAGTATTCGGGCGTCTCTTTAGCTATAATCGATCGAATTTCTGTCACCACCTCTGTCGATAGAAATTCATCCGAATCAACATAAAGAAACCAATCGTAATGGGATACCCCGAGGGTTTGATTCCGAACTCCAGAGAAATTATCAATGCTATTATCCGATCT
Source organism: uncultured Candidatus Saccharibacteria bacterium (assembly GCA_964639285.1). Taxonomy (GTDB): domain Bacteria; phylum Patescibacteriota; class Minisyncoccia; order Phycocordibacterales; family XYD1-FULL-46-19; genus CAIPHT01. The sequence continues at coordinate 48,370 of CAZXCI010000001.1, read as the reverse complement.
TTTATGCTCCTGAGCTTGAGAGATAATTTTGCAACCATATTCTCTGGCAATTTTTAACGTCCCATCAGTACTTCCGCCATCACAGATAATAATCTCAGCAAAATCTTTGACTGATTCTAGTGTTGCTCGCAAACTCGCCTCTCGATTAAAAACGATAATACCAACGCTACACTTAATCTTTTCTTTATCTTGATCCATGAGACAATCAAAATTTAATGTTATGAGGTTTGACAACCAGGCGACCGTAACTATACAAACTTCTCAAAACATCAAAAACAAGAAAATCGTCCTCCTTAGTTTTTCTTATTTCTTTCACATTAACAAACTTGTTTAAAAAATCATCGGACTCCATTGCGTCCCAGATAGAAATGTGTTTTTTTTCTTTAATAAAATCAGTAGAGCCATAAGAAAGACCTTTTTTGCCCTTATTTATTACTTCTAGGGGAACATTTCGTTTCTTGGCTAACTCTTTGAAAATTATCTTGTCATAATTACCAGCTCTTCGTAATCGATCAGGAACAGATAAAGCCAGATTTATAAACTGCTTAGTGTAATATGGACAATCAACCTTTATACCATAGCTCAGAGGTATTTCATTTTGGTAGACCTGATTACGACGAGCCTCAGACAAAAACTCTTCTGTTAAGATAATTTTTTGAGAAAGATTCTGGGGCTTAAGATAATGAGCAAGAACAGCTTCTTTTTCTTCGAAATAATTTTGGGGTAATTTAATCCATCTTCCAGGGAAGATTCCGTTCGATTTAAAGTAAGCAAATAAACGAATCAGACTTCTGGTTGAAAAAAGATGCCTTTTCCTATTATTAGAAAACCACAAAGGATTGAACGGCAACCAATTATTGAGTACCGACAAACGCCTTACCGCAACCTCTGGAGCATAAGAAACAAGCACCGTATCAGCATTCTGACCCATAAGCCAGCTTTTCAGCCCAGCTTGCTGTCCCGCCTCCGAAAGACGAATAAAGGGAATAACATTAGAAAAAAGAAGGGGTATTTTTAATTCTTTAACCTTCTTCTCATAAAGTTCAATATCTCTATCATAATCAGCTTGGACATAAATATGTTTCGCAACTCCATAACGATCAGCCGTCATCTTAGAGTAAACGATATCACTAGATTTTTCTCCCCATCCACCCCAAGTAAGACAAGTTGTATCTTTTCCAAGATAGCTTAAGATGATAGCCGAATCAATCCCGCCAGACAAAAGCAGAGCCTTATCTTTCCTAGAATAATTACTAAAATAATTAGTCAAAAGGTCGTCAAAATCAGAGACAAATTTTTCTAAACTTTGATCCTTAATGGCAACATCAAGATGGCGATATTGATTGTCTCCCTCCTCTAACTCCCCGGGAAACAAAGTGGAAACTCCAGACAAAGGAGACAATGGGGGCAAGATGGTCCCAAAAAGTAAGAAGTCATAAATCGAACAGTCATTGAGAACTGACTGGGAACCAATAAAGTCTCCTAGGAAATGAGAGTCCTCGGCACCCTTACTCCGAAAAATTAGCCTATCACCATTAAAATTTTGTTTAAGCCGAGACATTTTTGATAAAAGTCATGATTTTTTCTCCCCTCTTTTCCCAAGAATTTTCTTTTACAGTCGCTAAAGCGTACTGGGAAATTTTTTTTCCGAAGACATCATCATTAATAACGAGGCCAATCCCCTTCCATAGAGCCTCCGGATTACCAGGCTCGACCAGGAGAGCGTTGTTTTCATTCAAAACTTCTCTGATTGTCGGCAAATCAGAGGAAACAATAGGGACACCACTAGCCATATATTCGAAAAGTTTCATTGGCGAAGTCGGACGGGGGCTAGTATTAGGTAATATTAGCACATTGGCCGCCTTCATCCAAAGAGGCATTTCTTCATATGGTCGATGACCAATAATCATAAGTTTAGAATTTTTTTTATTTTTATTTCTAAACTCTTTGAGATCTTTTTCTGTGCCTCCTACAAAAACCGCCCATCTCTTAGCGGGGAAAAAAGTCGCAGCTTCAGCTAAGACTTGGGCTCCTTTCCAATCATAAAGGTGTCCCGTGTAAAGAATAATCTCGTAATCAACAGGTAGTCCAAGTTGCAAGCGACAATCTTCTCTCCCCCTTTCAACAGAAAACATCTTCAGGTCAACACTGTCGTGAGCAACAAGAATTTTTTCGCTAGCAATCCCTTTGTCGGAATAAAAATCTTTAAGACCTCTCGTAATAGCCACGAGAGCAAGTATCTTCTTTAATAAAAATTTAACTAAAAAATTATCTCTTTCCCCGTGAGCCTCCCAAACAACATTTTTTTTTAAAAAGCTCAAACAAAAAACTGGCAATTCATCGCGGCAAAAAATGAGATCAGCCGGATAAAATAGTTGATAGAAAAAAGCCGCAAAAGAAAAGATGACTGCCTGCAACCAAAAACTAAGTCGGCTACTCCCAAAAAAACCAAAAGAAGGAATATATTTTATCTTGAATGTTTCTCTTGTTCGATAAAAAGAAAAAACATCAGCGGTAATTTCATTCTTTCTCAGTGGAACAACGAGCTCAACTTCATGGCCAAGATGAGAAAAAGCTTCACACATTTTCACAATTTGGATCCCATGGGCTCTTTCTGTAGGAATACGGATATTGGCAATATAAGAAATTTTCATAGCAATCCTCTGATTTTGTCAATTAGCCGAACCAAATTATGATTAGCAACAATATAATCCCGATTTTGACTGTTAGTTGACAACGCCAATGCTCGAACAATAGCTAGAGAGATACTAGTTGGATCTTTCTCGACAAACAAATCTTTGGACAAAATTTTAGCAAAGGCCTCGTTGCAGGAGACAATACTCAAGCCACAAGCCATCGCCTCAAGAACTACCTTGTCTAAACTGCCAGTGTCGCTTAAGTTAACGAGTAAGTCGGCCGACTGATAATACTCAACCATACCACTTGGCAAAATTGAGCCGGTCATTGTTATCCGATCTTCTAAATTGAATTTTTTAATTAAACTAAGGAGATCCTCTTGATAAATAAAATCTTCAGGATAAATTGCCCCGCCAATAATCAAGAGCTTCCACGGTTTAGCCATTTGAGGCAAATGGGCCAGGGCCTCAATCAAAAGATGGTGATTTTTTGTTTTAGCTAAACGCCCCACCGACAAGATAACAAACTCCTCATGCTCTCCATCTTGAGGTCGAAACAAATCAGTATCAATACCATGGCCGGTCACAACAAGCTTGCTACTTGGTAAACGGAAACTTTCGACTGAAGCGGAAAAGATGGTATCGGTCAACTTTTCGGCGATTTTGAGCTTCAGGTCAACTTGCTTATGCGTATACCAAAGAGCAATTTTCTTTCCCTCCAGATGCCAATAGAGGCCCCCCAAAATAATATAAATAGGGTTCATATGAACAAAAACAGAACCGTAATTCTTTCTCTCCTGCCAAATGTATTTATAAAAATTAAATAAATATTTGATTCTTCCTATTTTTTTTTCCTTACCTAAAGATAAGATTTTGACATTACTGGGCAGAGAGAAAATTCCTTGTTCCAAACAAATCACAGTTACCTTTTCGTAATGTTTAGCAAATTCTTCAATCCAACGATGGAAAAAGCCGAGGATTTGGTCATCCTTATTTACTTTTTGAGTAATAATTAACAATTTATTTCTCATTTTGTTCAGATTAAACACTAAGAGATTGACGGTAAGCTTCTAAATAACTGTCCTTCCCAGATAAGAAAGTTCCTAGTTTAGAGCGCGACCTTTCCCCCATTGCTGATAATTGGCCATGATTAGCAATTGCCCAGCCAAGCTTTTCAGAAAGACACTTTTCATCCCCTACGGGACAGACCAAAATTTCATCTTGGCTAAAAACTTCGCCAACCAAGCCAGCATCAGTACTAAGAACCGGACAGCCCACCAGACTAGCTTCAATAATTGTTCGACCATAGCCTTCATAATTAGAGGTAAGCATAAAGAGATCAGCCGTCTTATAATAACAATCCAAATTAGATTGCCAATCTTCAAAAATGACTTGATCTCCAGCCCGGAAGGTTTTTGCTAGAGATTTTAGATGCTCCTTCTCTGGTCCCTGACCAACAATGACTAAACCAACGTTCTTCCTGTCGAGGGCAACTTCAGCAAAAGCGTCGATGGCTAATCTGAAATTTTTTTCCACAGTTAAGCGCGATGCCATAAGAATGACAAACGAAAATTGAGGATATTTATTATGGAGATCCATAGCGGGAGAACAGACTACTTCTGTTTTAGGAGAAACAAAGATCGGCAAAACGACTGGCTCTGTTTTCAGATTCCAATCAGCCAAAGATTTTTTAATCCGCAGGGAAACAACCCTAATTTTATCAGCCCTAGGGAGAAGAAAGCCGGCCAACCTAACTCTCAACCAATTAAGCCAAGATTCTTGGGCAAAAAATGGGCTAAGAAAATCGGTATGAATTTGAGCTTGCCATTGAATCTTCTTCTTCCATTTAAACCACAGAGCGACAACCCCCGTCTCGAAGGGATCTTGGCTAGTAATAACCCAATTCCCTTTCCGGCCGAGCAAAGTCAAACCAATCTTAATCGCTTGCCAAATATAAAAAAGGCGATTCAAAGAATTGGTTGGGTAGAGGAAAACATTATCAGTCAATTGTTCTTCATGATGCCCTAATTTTTTATTAGAAAAAACAATGACGTGAATTTCAGCAAATAATGCTCCATAATCAAGAAGGCGACGACGGACATCACTCCCAGTATGAAAAATAAGCCTGTCGGTCGAAATCATTAAAACTTTCACTCCGTTAGAGATTTTATTATCACTATTTTTTTCTAACACTATTACTTTATCATCCCTAACAGAGTTCATATTCCTATTTCTTCAACTAAATCATCAATCATGCGATCTAAACTAAATAACTTAATTCTCTCTCTCGCCGAACGAGAAAGGTTGCCGGCAAAAATTTTATCAGACAAAATTTTGTCAATCGCCTTTTTAATCTCTTCGGAGCTATTGTAGCTAATAATTAATCCATTTTGCCCATTAGTGATCAATTCTGGGTTCCCACCGACATTCGTCGTAACAATTGGCGTTCCACACCACATCACTTCTAATAGCTGATGGGAGAAACCCTCATAAGAGGTATTGAGAATAAAAAGATCGCTCGCTTTAATAAGTTTCAAAAGTTCTAGTTGAGACAAGCGACCCGTTAAGAACACATGGTCAGCCATCTTATTGTCGACAATCATTTTATTTAGTTGATCCCAGTCTGGTCCTTCGCCAGCAATAAAAAATTTTAGATCCGGATGAAGAGAAATTAATTCTGGCATTAACTTGATTAAAAGAGAGAAGCCTTTCCAGGGAACCAAGCGTCCAACACTAACCATGACCTTATCGCTAAGTTTTAATTCAGTACGCAAAAATTCTTTGTCTGGCAAAATCGCTGGGGCGTTAAAAGCGTTATAAATAACTCTAATCTTCTCTGGGTTAATCCCCCAATTAGAAACAATCTTCTTAAGATAATTACTAGGAACAATTACTTTGCTAGCTCTCTTAGCAACACCAACCTGAATCAATTTTAATAATTTAACCGGCCAAGGATACTTCCTGAATTCAACCGAAAATTCATCAAGAAGATCCGTCACACCAAAGCGCTGGCTCCCCTGCTCCCAAGCGTAGTCACCAACAATCTTTAAAATAAAATTCCTCCTGGCAAAAAAGCAGGCCAGACAAACCGGCAGACCAACGCTGACTGGGTCTTGGGCGTAAATAATACTATACCGAGAAGACAACTTAAAAACCCGCCAGCCATAGACAAAATGACGCATAATCTTCGGCAAAGAACGAACCCCCCCGAAACTTAAGATCTTCACCCCAATGCCTCTCCGGGGCAATTCTTGACTCAACAGATGACTATAAGTAGCTGGACCCCCAATATCGGGAGGATAAAGGCCCGTAGCAATAAGAATCGTCTTTTTTCCTATATCAGCCATTAATTATACGTTACTGAAAATTTGGTTTATTTTCAAGGCAATTTTATCCCAATCATATTTATCGACAATCAATTGTCGAGCTTGAACAAGAACTTTCCTTACCAAATCGTCATTCTCAGGGTTAGTTATTAATTTGATTTTTTCGGCTAAGTCAAAGGGGTTATCAACTTCACAAAACCAACCTGTCTGTCCAGAAGTTAGAAAATCAGGTATCCCGCCAACTTCGGTTCCAATTACAGGCAAACCACAAGCCATCGCCTCCAAGAAAGAATTACCTAACCCTTCCGATCTAGCGGGCCGGGCAAAAACTTCAGCCTGAGATAGATATTCTGGCAGCTTATCACCATCGATCAATCCAAGAAAATCGACCCGGTCTATTAGTTTGAATTTTAGAGCAAGAACTCTTAAGTTTTCTGTTTCCGGCCCCGTTCCAAGAACCTGAAGGTGGTATTCTGCCGGCAAAAAAAGAAGAGAGCGGATCAAGGTATCAACCCCATTTTTTTTGACCAGACGAGAAGTGGTAATGATTGTTTGATTCTTTTTCCTTTCAACAAAATTAAATTTATTTAGGTCAACCCCATTAGGGACAACTTCAACCGGAGCTACTGCTCCCATCCTTTTTGCCCAATCAACAAGATAATTCGAGATCGCCTGGACATAATCAGCCGAGGTAAATATTTTTTTGAAACGCCAAGATAAGATTTTCATCTTTCTTTCAACAATAGCCAAATCATCTCCTTCCTGAAGGGTCAAAACAAATTTTGTCTCTGGCATTAACTCTTTAAATCGCAAAGCGGCAAGACCACCAAAACTTGCCATCATCCCCCAGACAACTTGATAAGAATTATTCTTACTCAATTGACGTCCAAAACTTCCTCCACGAAAAACCAACCAAATCTTATCAAAAAAGAAGCCCCAACCAAGACGATGAACCTTAACTCTCCCAATTACCTCTTCTTTCGGCAAGCGCCTATCAAGCCGAGCCGTAATCAGATCAAAAGAAAAATCTTCCAACCGGTCAGTAATTTCTTTAACAGCTATTTCTGCCCCCCCAACCAAAGGCAAGTAGGCGGTAGAGTAAATTAAGACCCTTTTTGACATACAATTATTCTTCTGGCTTAACACTTAACAAATCCTCAAGCACTTCTTTTGGTATTTCTTTTTGAGGAGTTTGAGATGAAAAAGTAGTTTTGGGGGGGACAGAGGAGGATACTTTTTCTTTTGGTTTTTTGTTTGCGATAATGTCACTTAAGAAAGCCTTGAGCTCCTCTTTATTTTTGTTAACTTCTTGAGTCTTGTTCTTGAGAATGTTTAAAGAAAAAGATTTGGGCGGAGTATTAGTAACGAGTTCCTTAGGTTTAGAAACTGGGGCTGATTTGGCGACAAAGGTCTGAGCCGGCTTTTTGACTGTTGGGGTAAAAATTTGAGCAGGCTTAACTGGAGCTGTTTTTTTAACTTCTGGTTTACTGGCTGTAAATTTTATCACCGGTTCAAACCAGGTGCTAATATTGGCCTCAACCTTTTCTCGTGGGCTAGCATAAACCTTTTGAGAATTAGCGATAATTTTTTCGGTAAGAGCCACATTTGTCGGAACAATCGGGGGCAAAGTTGTAGCCGAAAAAGGTGAGGATCCCACTCCGTCAATCATTAAGGTTAGATAAATTTGGGCAAAACCAAGATTAACCAAATCTTCTTGAGTAAAAGTTGGCAAGAAAATTTTCTCCAGAACCTCAGCATCAAACGGGCCAACCCTGAAGGCGATGGTGGTGCCAATGTTCCCGAACACGGCATTGCGTACTTCTTCAGGCATCTGTTCAATGTATTGATGAGCAATTGTCAGGCTCAATTTATATTTACGAGCCTCAGACAAAATATCGGCAAAAGAATCATTAACAAATGACTGAAATTCATCGACAAAAACATAAAAATGGGGCAACTTAGAAATCCCCGCTCCGGCTCCGGCCCGCGACATCGCTGCAAGATAAATCTTCGTAATTAGAATCCCTCCCAAAAGATTGGCATTCTGCTCTCCTAATCGCCCTTTAGACAAATTAACAATGAGAATCTTCTTTGAATCCATCGCCTCGCGCAAATTAAAAGATGACTTTGTTTGGCCAATGATATTGCGGATTAAAGGATTGGCTGTAAATTGACCAATCTTATTTTTAATTGCATCTCCCGCCTCCTGCATGTAACGTTCATTGTATTTGGCGAATTCATCAACCCAGAAGGAACGGACGGACGGGTCAGTAATATTATCAACAACGAGCTTGCGATAATCTTTGTCTGACAGCAAACGATTAACCCCCAAGAGAGTTGAATCCGGATATTCTAAAAGAGCTAAGAGGCAATTATTAAGAATATACTCCATTCGACTTGACCAAACATCCGGCCAAATTTTCTTAAACGAAGACATCAAGCCATTAGCCACCAGGTGACGCTGGTCGGCCCCAACATCTTCCATGATGTTAAAAGAGATGGGGTGTTCGAGATCAAAAGGGGCAAAATAGATGACATCATTAATTCGTTCAGGTGGAACAAAATCAAGCAGTAGATCGGCTGACTTACCATGAGGATCGATAAAAGCCATACCCTCACCATTCTGGATATCTTGGACAGCCATGTTCTCTAGGAGGCACGACTTCCCCATTCCTGTCTTCCCAATGACATAGACGTGTCTAGCCCGATCTTCACCCTTAATACCAAAGGGGATTTTCTTCCCTCGAAAATCAGTCTGAGCAAAGTAGTTAATCGTATCTGAAGCCATATTCTCCCTTATTATAACTAATTAACGATAGTTTTTCTATAGACACTCATCGTATATTTATTTGAAGAATCCCACATCATCCAAGAATCAAGGCCAGAATCATTGACAGCTCTAATTTCTGACCTAATCATGCCAGCGGTATAAGTGACCCCTAAGTTAAAATCTTGCAACCAGGGACGAATCTTCTCCGCTGGCAGACCCTGAGCATTCAGCCTTTTTACTCCCCCGTCCATTGAAATCTTAACAACAGTATAAGGATTAAGGGCTGGTTTTTTAATCCCATGAAAATTAGCCGGATAATGAGAAGGATAAGCCATGGGGCAAATATAATCAAAATAAGGCGTCGCCCTCTCTAGAACTTGACCAATCCCTAAGTCATCGGTGCTGGTAGTCACCATGCCAAAAAGATTGGCAGATGTTGGAGCTCCGATATCTCGCATTTGGCTATGGAGATAACTGAAGAATTCTTCAATAACATCGGCTTTTGTCTTCTCTTTTGAATCATAATAAGGGAAACGCATCTTAGATATTTCGCCATCAGAAGGAAATCTTATATAATCAAAATTTAATTCGTCATAGCCAGCAACGTAAGCTTCCTTGGCTACCGCCACCGCGTAATCCCAAACTTCTTTAGAGCTAGGATCAAGCCAGGCCATGCCCTTATCATCTCTCCAAAGCTGATCACTATCTAAACGCTTAATGGCTAAATCTGGCCGAATTTTTGTTAAGTGGTTATCCTGAAAAACAGAAATATGGCCAATGACATAATAGCCTCTCTGGTGAAGTTCCCCAACAAACTCAACAATGTCAGGGACGCGACTATCAAAGGATTCATATTTAGCTAAAGCCGGGGAATCCAACTTAACAACAATTTTTCCTGAAGTATCTTTTACATCCAAAACAATGGCATTAATATTTGTTCCTTCGAAGCGTTCTAACATTTTGGCTCGCGCCTCTTTTGTCCCAGCAATCCAACTCGACATGTAGACCGCGCGCAAAGGTTTGGGGGTTGGCTGATGAGAAACAATAATTGAAGGGAGAGAGAGTTGTCCTGGGTTAGTGGGAGAATTTCTTTCTCCCACGACAGAAGACAAAGGAAGTGCTAGGGATTCCGTCGCCCCCAAAGAGAAAAAAGCTGAAATAGAAATGAGGACAGCGACAAAAACAGCCAAAACAACGGCAAGAAAAGTTAGACCGTTTCTTCTAGATTTTTTAACAATCATCTTACTTAGGATCTTCTTTTGTCTCTTCAGCTGATTTTCCCTCCTCATCCTTATAGGCATAAGTATTATAGCTACGAGAAAAGCCAAAGATGACGATCAAGAATCCTGACAAAACAATTAAGGACTCCCTGACAACCTCAGGGAACCCGGTAAAAGGCACGAGCATCACCACTAACCCAAGGATAGCGCTAGCTCGATTGCGCCAAATAACATGTCTCATATGGCTGAATACTAGCAAATTTAGACCTTTTTCTCAACCAAATTATCCCCCACCTGGCCAATATCCCCAGCCCCCATAGTAATGATCAAATCACCCTCTTTCCCCTCTTCTTTAAGCTTTTGGCCGACAAGAGATAACTCAGACAAAGAGGAAACCTGTGGATTCTTTGGCCTAATCAGGTCAGCCAGAATATCTGAGTTCACCTCCAGATCAGGCTGTTCTCTGGCCGCATAGATAGGAGCCAAAATAAGTTCGTCGACCTGAGAGAGAACGCGAGCAAACTCGTCCTTCAATAATTTAGTCCGACTATATAGATGAGGTTGGAAGGCAACAATTAGTCGGCCTAGTAGATTTCTTTTTTTCATAAAATCCCTCGCTGCTTCGATGGTCGCACTGACTTCAGTTGGGTGGTGAGCATAATCGTCATAGACCAAGGCTCCATCTCCAGTCATTCCTTTGTATTCGAACCGTCGCCAAGTGCCAGTAAATTTAGAAAGGGTCTGTTTGGCAATTTTTTCATCAATTTTTAAAAAGTCAGCCACTGCTAGGGCCGCAGCCGCATTTTGTCGATTATGTTCGCCAGGGACAACGAGCTCCGGGACTTTAGTTAGATATTTTTGATAATCAATAATTTGATTTTCACTTTGAGCAATAAATTGATCAAAGGCGCTCTTAATATCCGCCAGATCTTTATAATAATCGAGATGGTCATTATCAATATTAGTCACTATGGCCAATGTTGGATGAAGATTCAGAAACGACCGACGATACTCACAAGCTTCTACCACAAAGTAGTTACTCTGCCCCGCAACAAAATTAGAGCCGGATTTCAAAAGTGATCCAACAACAACTATCGGGTCCAACTTCGCTGCGATCATCATCTCGGCAATCATCGCCGTTGTTGTTGTCTTACCATGAGTGCCCGCCACCGCAATGGTAAATTTATCAACTGAGACCAACCCAAGAGCCTGCGGGTAAGAAAAAACAGGGACGTCCAGGGCCCGGACCTTCGTCATAAATTCTGGCTCCCGGTCATCCCAAGCCAAACTATAAACGACCAAATCGACATCAGCTGGTATTTTTGTTATATCAGCACCGATATTAATTTCGACACCTAAGGCCCGAACTCGATCAAGAGTCTCGGGGCTAAGATTATCGTTCGTCCCAGAGACAATTTTCCCTTCGTGGTGCATCAACTGAGCTAAGGCCGAAATCCCAATCCCCCCAATGCCAATAAAATAGACTTTTTTAATATTTTTGAACTCCATAATTTATTTTAATTTATTCACTAATCCGACAAACTGATCCCCCCGATCAAACTCATTTTTGAAAACACCAAAAGAAGCCGCCCCAGGAGAAAGCAAGACAATATCCCCTTTCTTGGCGAAGGCATTCGACCAAACAAAAGCCTCTGACATATTGTCAAAAACTTTTATTGAGAACTTTGTTTTTCCTAGAGACTTAATGATTTTATCTGAGCCAGTACCGGCAAAAAGAGCCAGGGATTTCACATTCTTTTTTACCACGGGAGCATATTTTTTATAGTCCAATTCCTTATCTCGCCCCCCACCCAATAACACCACCCGTCGCACCTCGGGCTCACTTAAGGAACGGCGAGGAGAGGGAGAGAGAGCCCTAAGTGCAGCGATCACCCCGTCGGGCGTGGTCGCGGTAGTATCGTTATAATATTTGATCCCTTTAACTTCTCGGACAAACTCTAAACGTCCTGGTACTCCAACATAATTCTCCACCGCTGTTTTAATAATTTTCTCGGGGATATCTAGAATCCTTGCGACCGCCACGGCATAAGCAATATTAAGAAGATTATGCTCGCCCAATAATTTGATCTTCCAACTCTTAGGTATCACCCCCACATCAGGAACAATCGCTCTTTTAGAATGCGCTTTGTACTTTTTCTGAATTAACCTCAAAGCTCCCTGGCCACAGACCAAAGAGTCGCCCTCTTTTTGATTAAGAAAAATATTAGCTTTGTCCGCAAAATAAAGATCCATATTATTTTTATAATAATTCTGGTGATCAACCATCAAATTCGTAAAAACCGAAATATTCGGGCTAATTTTAGAATCACCAAAACCCTGCAATTGCCATGAGTCCAACTCCATCACAACGATATCCCCAGCTCTCACCTTCTTAAGTAGTGGCAAAGTCGCCAGACCTCTGACATTCCCACCAAGAAAAACTCGGCTGGAGGTGAGTCCTCGATGAGCCTGAGGTCTCTCCTCCGGCCGACCAGCAAGCTTTAAAATGTCATAGATTAAGTGAGTAACCGTCGATTTACCACGCGTACCGGTGATTCCAATTATCTTTAACTCTTTAGGAGCCAACTCGGCAAACCACGAGGCATCCATTTTGATCGGAATATTATTTTTTTGAGCTTCTTTAATAAATTTAGAACCTAGGGGCACGCCGGCAGCTTTGAGAATAAAGTCCCGATTATTGAAATCAACCAGGCAATGCTCACCGAGAACAAATTTTATTTTTTTATACAAAACATCCCCAATCTCTTTTTTTATTTTTTTAAGTGAATCGGCTAGCTCCTCTTTAGTCTTTAAATCAGTGACGATTAAACTAGCCCCCATTTTGGCCAAAAAAATAACATCTCCAATCCCCCTCCCCAAGAGGCCTAGACCATGGACAGTGATCTTTTTATCCTTAAAAAAACCCTTATAACCAGACATGGAGGCATTTTAACATAACCATCCGAGTAAGGGAAAAGTGGTTTCGAGAAGTTGTTTTTCTCCAGATTTTTGGTATTATCTTAAGTAGCTCAGGCGTGCCCCGTAAACAATTTTTGCAATAATGCGAGTATAGCTCAGATGGTTAGAGCGCGTCACTGATAATGACGAGGTCCCAGGTTCGAGTCCTGGTACTCGCACAAATTTGTACGGGGTGAAGTTAGAGCGCGTCACTGATAATGACGAGGTCCCAGGTTCGAGTCCTGGTATGCGCACCAAAAATGAAATCTTAGAAAACAACTCTCATTATCATTACCGCCTTAATTGCCATTATTGCCAGTTTCCTAGTCTTTCGCAATTGCTGGCCCGGTTCTCAGTGCTCCTCTCCTGTCTCAGAACAAGAAATAAATCGGGGAATAAAATTGTAAAAGTCTCGCACAAAACAAAAGCCCCCCGCTCAGTGCCTAGCACTAAGCGGGAGGAATTGGTCTAGCGGTCGCCGGTCCAACCGGGAGCCACCCAGACCGTGTGATAAGTCTCAGGAAGGGAGACGGGCGAAAACGTCATCTCGCCTTTCTCTTCCACCGCAATAGGAGCTTTTGTCTCGGAATCGAAATATACTACCGGCCCAGACAGCGCATACCCGAACATCAGAAACATAATCGAGACCATCAGCGCCACCACCAGAAAAATTTCGACGGCTCTTAAAATGGTGTTTGTCATATACAAATCACCTCCTTTCTACTTATCAGTATATCATATATGAAAATATTGTCAAGCGCTCTTCGACAAGCTCAGGGTAAACACAAAAAGGCCTTAATTTAGGCCATTTTTGAAGGCATCAAAGTGTTAAAATAAAATATTCTTTCTTCTGTCCCATTCTGACCGATTAACGAGATGGCCACTCGGATTCATTGTTCTTTGAATTCCTTCGAAAAGAATTCAATTGGTAGATAGAATCATCACCTATCGCGTTCGCTACAAGCAAACGGATCGCCAATTGTCTCATCTTGCGATAAGACCAAATTTTGAAATAAATCCACGACCAGCTTCCGCTAGCCGTGCCTTGTTACGACTTAACCCTTGTCACCGAACTTGCCTTAGATCCGCATTCAAGCGAAGCGTTGGGCACTCCCGGCTCCCCTGGCTTGACGGGCGGTGAGTACAAGGCTCGAGAACGTATTCACCGCAGTATAGCTGACCTGCGATTACTAGTGATTCCAGCTTCATGAGGTCGAGTTGCAGACCTCAATCCGAACTAGGGCCGCTTTTCAAGGTTTGCTCCACCTTACGGTATTGCGTCTCTCTGTAGCGACCATTGTATTATGTGTGTAGCCCAAGGCGTCAAAGGGACATGCTGATTTGGCGTCATCCCCGCTTCCTTCCCGCTGAGCGGGACAGTCTGGCCTGACACTTGTAACAGGCCACAGGGGTTGCGTTCGTTACCCCACTTAAGGGAACAATTCAAACCACGAACTGACGACAACCATGCATCACCTGTCCAGTTGTCCTTGTGGGAGGGTCGACGTTTCTGCCGACTTTCAACTGAATTTCAAGCCTTGGTGAGGTTCTTCGTTTAGCTTCGAATTAAACCACATAATCCACCACTTGTGCGAGCCCCCGTCTATTCTTTTGAGTTTTAGCCTTGCGGCCGTACTTCCCAGGCGGATCACTTAACGCGTTTGCTGTGCCTCTCAGAGGGTCGATACTCCAAAAAGCTAGTGATCATCGTTTAGGGCGTGGACTACCGGGGTATCTAATCCCGTTCGCGACCCACGCTTTCGTGCTGGAGTGTCAGATAAGCGCCAGTTAGCTGCCTTCGCCTTCGGTATTCCCCATGATATCAACGGATTTCACCCCTACACCATGAGTTCTGCTAACCTCTCGCTCTCTCTAGTCTTACCGTTTCGCCCATACCTTCCCGGTTAGGCCGGGAATTTTAACAAACGACTAATAAGACCACCTACGCACCCTTTATGCCCAGTAATTCCGGATAACGCTTGGGGCACTCGTTTTACCGCTGCTGCTGGCACGAGTTTTGCAGCCCCTTATTCTTCAGGTACCGTCACTTTAGTTCTTCCCTGACAAAAGATGTTTACGTACCGAAGTACTTCATCCATCACGCGGCGTCGCTCCGTCAGGCTTTCGCCCATTGCGGAAGATTCTCGACTGCAGCCACCCGTAGGTGTATGGGCCGTGTCTCAGTCCCATCGGTGGGGGTCAGCCTCTCAGCTCCCCTAGACGTCATAGCCTTGGTAAGCCATTACCTTACCAACTAGCTGATATCTCGCAGGCTTTTCCCAGAGCGATAAATCTTTACTCCTTAGAGACTATCGAGAATTATCTAGCCTTTCGGCTAGTTATGCTCGACTCTGGGGGAAATTCCCACGTGTTACTACCTCGTTCGCCATGCCACACTCTAGACACGAATTTTTCATGTCCACAGTGTGGCATTCGACTTGCATGCCTTATCCACGCCGCCAGCGTTCATCCTGAGCCAAGATCAAACTCTAATTTAAAAGCAATTTGATTTAGCTTAATAGAACGGGACAGAAGAAAAAATATTTTCTTCATCATTAATTAACACTGGTTTACCCTATTTCGATAGGGTAGTTTTTACCCCGTGACGACCATAGGTCGTTTTACGGGGTTGATGCTTTAATTGACAAGGGACTATCCAAATAGCCATCAGCATAAAAGCTAACAACTAAGCCATTATACAGGAAAAAATAA
Source organism: uncultured Candidatus Saccharibacteria bacterium (assembly GCA_964639285.1). Taxonomy (GTDB): domain Bacteria; phylum Patescibacteriota; class Minisyncoccia; order Phycocordibacterales; family XYD1-FULL-46-19; genus CAIPHT01. Next base: position 32,748 of record CAZXCI010000001.1, on the reverse strand, counting down.
GGGGGTCAAGCCCTAACGCAAATCCGCCTTTGGCCTAGGCCAAAGGCGGGAAAAACCGTTATTTTAAGCTATTTAAACCCATTATCTGCTTCATCCATAAATTCCTTATATTTAGCAATCGAGACTAATTCAGGGTCTAAGCCAGCTTCTTGCGCTAACTTACTAAAACCATCCTGAACGGCTTCAAGGTCGATATTGTCAATATCCAAACTAAAAGTTAAGCCAGCCAAGGCTCCATAAAATTTAAGGGCATCTTCAAGCGCATCTCCTTTGCTGTTATCTGGAGCAAGTTTAATTCTCTCTAAGGTCTTATCTATTAAAACTTTCTTAACATTTTCAAAATAACCATTAAGATCCTCTTTTTTTGCTTCTAAAGATGGTACTGAGTCAAAATTCATAAATAAATATTCTAAATTATTAATTTCTAATACCCTCATAATACCCCCCCCCCGATAGAGCTTGGCAAATGAGGTTATCAACAGAAGTTGACTTTTCTCGGCATTAATCTATACTTAGCTTATTAGGGCTTCGGCCTCCGAGAAAACCCCCGCAAGGGGGTTTTCGCTTGGTTAGGAAAGTTGGAATTTCTCTTCCTTGATTAAGTCTATTATTTTTTCTTTTATCCCATTGAAATCATTGATTTCGGCAAACCCAACTTTTCTTTCTAACCTTTTGTTGCTTACTGTTCTAATCTGAGAGAGTATTAGCCAACTCTTTTCTCCACCCCAAACCAATTCATGGTAAAAAGGATTGTCTCTTTTGCTGCTGGTTAACGGTAAAATCCAAGACATTTCCTTATTGAAAGCTTTTAAAATTAAGACTGGCCGTCTAAAATTCTCTTCTTTTCCGTCCGCCTCAACGCCCAAATTTACGCCTAACGAACACCACCAAATTTCTCGCCCTTTTGGATAAAACTCGGGAAGTTCAAATTCTTCGATATTTTTCTTCTTCTTATTCCAATTGTCAAAATCTTTTTTCACTCAATAATTTTAACAAAAATCACTTCGATTATGAAGTGATTTTTGTTTTTTATTTCTTCACCTTGGCGACAAGGCGACGGCGTTGCCAGGACTCCCATTCTACAAGAAGATTGGTTGCTACAAAGATTGAAGAGTAAGTTCCTATCACCATACCAGCAAGAAGAACCACCGAGAAATAACGAGTGGACTCTGGCCCAAAAATCAACAAACAGACAAGAGTAATTGTGGTGGTAAGAGTAGTATTAATCGAGCGGATATAGGTTTCCTTCAGACTGGTCCCCACGACCTCAGCATAATCATTGCTGGCGTGCCTGTTTAGATTCTCTCTAATTCTATCGAAGACCACAATTGTGTCATTAATCGACAAGCCCAAGATCGTGAGAAGGGCCGTTAAGAAAAGGGCGTCAGCTTCAGCCCCATAGAAATGGCCGAGAAGGGCCATCACTCCTGCTGAGATAACAACATCATGAACAAGAGCAACAATCGCCGCCACCCCATATTTCCAAGAAGCCATATGATGTTTGGAGACTTGACGGAAAACAAAAGCGATAAAAATGATGATGAGAAGGAACACCAAAGTAATAGCGATCAACCCTTTGCGAGTCAATTCTTTACCCAGAGTTGGGCCGACCTGCGAGAATCTCTTTTCAACAAACTGCGACTTCCCATCGAAAGACAGAGCCTTGTTGATGACGTCCTTCTCGCTGTCACTAATAACCTTAGCTTTAACAATCAAGCCTTTCTCCCCCATTGGGACAACCGACAAGCTCTCTAATTTTGTACTAGCTAAAGCTGTCTTAATATTAACGACATTAGGTCGGGCTTGATTATACTCAATCTCCATGACTGTCCCCCCGGTGAAGTCAGAGCCAAGATTAAGACCAAAAGAAAACAATGAGTAAAGAGCGATGGCAATTAGGACCAGTGAACCAGTGAGGAAAATTTGTCTATATTTTACAATTTTCATATTTTTATTTTTTAGTGCTCGAAGAAAGCACTCCCGAACAAGAATTTAGTAATGCCGACCTGATTGCGGAAACCGAGAGCAAGAAGAAAGGTTCGCGTAACGGTAATTGCGGTAAACATACTAACGATAATGCCGAGCATCAGTGTTAAGGCAAACCCTTTGATCAAACTCGTGCCAAACCAGAAGAGAATAGCTGCTGAAATAATACTGGAAAGATTCGAATCACGAATAGAAGTCCACGCTCGCTGGAAACCCTCCTTAGTCGCCTCATGCATCCCCTTCCCGGCTTTGAGCTCTTCTCTAAACCTCTCAAAGATAAGAACATTGGCGTCTACGGCAATCCCAATTGAGAGAATGAAGCCGGCAATGCCAGCGGCCGTCAGAGTGACAGGAAACAACTTAAAGATGGCAAGCATCAACATCACATAAATTGAAAGGGAGACAACAGCAACAAACCCCGGCAAGCGATACCAGAGGACCATGAAGACAGCAACGATAAACAGACCAATGAGCCCAGCTTCTACTCCCTTCTTAGTGGCTTCGTTACCAAGAGTTGCCCCGATGATTTCTGTCGAAGCCAGCTTAATCGGTACGGGCAAGGCTCCGAGGTTAAGATTGCGGGTCAACTCTCTCGCTTCGTCAACAGTGAATTGGCCGCTAATTTCTGCTCGCCCATCACGTATTTCCTCTCGCACGCTCGGAGCCGAGATAACCTGGTTATCAAGCAAGATCGCGACCGGCTTACCAACATTGGCCTTTGTGATAGCGGCAAAGAGTTTTGCCCCCTCAGCATTGAATTCAATAGAGATTGAAGGTGACAAAGAATTTTGATTAAAAGAAACTTGAGCCTTCTTCAAATATTGCCCCGTCAAGCCTGTCGCAACGAAATCGGTCGTACTAGCCGTCTCAGCCGTGACTCCTGGCTTAAGAACCTGAAATTCAAGCTGAGGTGTCTCGGCAATCATCTTGGTCGCCTCTTTGATATCGGTCACTCCAGGCAACTCAACAATCAAGCGATGATAGTTGGTTCCAGACAATGACGAATTTTCTGTTTGAACAATCGGCTCAGAAACACCAAAAACATTGACTCGACGATCAATGACCTCACGAAGAGAAGACATGGCATCGGCAACATCGACAGGGTTAAGTCGTGAGACATCTGCCTCGTAGGTAAGGCGGCTCCCCCCAGACAAGTCAAGACCCAGTTTAAAAGGTTTATAAAAACTCCACTCTGGATTAACTTCTGAATAATAATTAAAGCCACCAACAAGAACACCAGCTAAAATAAGGGCAATCGCCCAGAAACGAATCTTAGTCATATGGGGCTATTCTAGCAAAATAAGATGGAAAATCAACCCGCCATCGCCCTTCCTATTTCGGATAAATTTTGTGATAAACCCCTGAAACAATAATTGTCATTAGGGCCCCAAAAAGAAGACCGGCAAAAATATCGGCGAGAGAATGAACATTGGCCAATACCCGGGCTAGGGCAATGGCGATAGCCCCAAGAATAAAAACTAAACCCCATTTCTTATTTTGCAAAAAGACACCAACAGCTAAAGCCCCCATAAAAGTGGCATGTCCAGAAGGAAAGGCGTCCCCCCTCCCCGTAGCAAACAGAGGTTTGAGATTATCGTAAATTTCGAAAGGCCTCGGACTAGGAAAGTTATATTTAAACAAGCTAACCAAAAACCAAGCGCTGATGGCGCCTAAAAAAGATAAGCCAACCAATCTTAGCCCAGCAATCTTTTTCTTAGTCACAAAAAAATAAACAATCAAACTCCCGCTCAAGAGCCAAGGCAAAACAACGGCACAAAAATAGATTAAATTATTTAAGATCACGAGTTTAATTCTAACAAATTTCTAAACAGCATCACAACCGTAATTGGCCCCACTCCGCCGGGAACAGGGGTGAAAATGGAGCATTTAGAAGCACAGGCCGGGTCAGCATCACCGACTAATCGGCCGTTGGACTCAGAAGTGCCGGCGTCAATCAAGACGACGCCATTTTTTATTTTGTCGGGAGTGATCAGTCCAAGTTTACCAACACCACTAATTATAATATCGGCCTCACGCAAAATGGCATCAGAATTCTTGGTGTCAATATCAATAACCTCCACCTCGTACCCCTCTTGCGTAAGCCAAATCGAGACCGGCTGGCCAACTAACTTGCCATTACCAACCACTGCTATTTTTTTATTTTCTAAAACAATATTATTTCGCTCCAGAATTTCTCTGACCGCTCCAACAATTGGCGACAAAACTCGGGCTTCTTTTCCCAAAGCATCAACATCTTTGCCTGGCAAAACAAGGCTGAGAATTTTTTGTTCATCTATTTGAGCAGGCAATGGAAGTTGCACAATAATTCCGTTTACTCTTTCATTATTGTTTAATTTTTCGATTTCTTCTTCTAAGTCAACTTGAGTAATATCGGCTAAGAGTTCATGGGCGACAACGTCCACCCTAATCTCCTCTCCCGCCCTCTTTTTTCTCTCAACATATTTTTCGGAGATAACATTATCGCCAACAAGAATAACATCAAGGCGGAGCTTTAAGCTAGTAGCTTTTAGCTTTTTGATTAATTCGCCCTTAATTTCATCGGCTATTTTTTTACCATCTATTATCATTACCGGCCTTTACGCATTAGTAAAATTTTAATGGTCTTGAGAGAAATAGAGAGATCCAGCCAAAAGCTTCGATTCTTGATGTAATAGAGATCATAAGAAAATTTGGTTCGTGTCCCATCAACATCAACTCCATGATGTGGCTCAGTCTCCTGTTTAATCTGAGCCCAACCAGAGAGCCCCGGCTTAATGATATGACGAATATTGTAGTACTGAATATCCTGACTATAGAGAGCGACCGGATCAGGGAATTCGGGCCGTGGGCCAATAAGGGAGACATCGCCACGCAAGACATTCCAGAGCTGAGGAAGTTCATCGATGCGACTCTTGCGCAACCAGCGACCAACTTTAGTGACCTTATTATCAGTCTTCCCCCATTGTCCATTCTCGCTAGGGTTGGCCATCGTCCGGAATTTAAGCAACTTGATTATTTTGTTATCTTTACCCACTCGTTCTTGCTCACTAAAAATCAAACCATTGTCCTCCGTCTTAATAGCTAGATAGACAAACGGGTAAAAAGCGAGGGAAAGAAAGCCCGCCAACCCAGCCACAACAATATCCATCAAACGTTTAAGACCGTCATAAACTGGCTTAGGACGATTCGAGATATTCTCAAGAAACCATTGCTCTTTAATCGACAAAACTGGTTCGCGATCAAAAAGTTCTTCGTAAAGAGTGTGAAGCGGGATAAAACGAATCCCCGAGAAAATCATCCCGTAAAAATTCTTCAGAGCCACGGCAATTTGTTCATCATAGAGATCAACGACAATTGAGGTGATGCCAGTTTTTTTGATATCTTTGAGGTCTGCTTCTTTAGCCACACTGATATTATAGCCAGGGTTATTCTTTACTTCAGCGACAATCTCATCTACCTCTTGACCACGACAGGCAAAATAAATTTTTTCTGGAACATTGAGATGAATATTGGGAACCAACCATCCTCGCCAGCCAAAAAGGAGAAAGAAAGAGATGAAGAGATCAACAAATAAAAGAGTCTTCGGTGTTACCCCAAAATAAGGGATGAAGTAGAAGAAGACAATCGCAATGACCGAGTTGACCATCTGAGCGTTAAAAATAACTCGAGGCAATTTGCGACGGAAGATGGAGGTGTGCTTACCATAAAGATCCGCGATATAGAAGACCAAAACCCAGAGAATAAAAATGAAGGAAAAAGGAGTAAGCAAAGAGGCAAAAAGAGCCCCGCTCGGATATTCAACATTTCGAATAAGCAGGGTTAGCCAGAGAGCGACACAAAAAAGGATGACGTCGCCGACTAAGAGCACCAAGGTCTCTTTTTTGGACGTAATCTTCATATTAGGCTTAGCATACACCAAAAAGACGAATTATGCTATATTTGTTATATACCGCTAGGGTATTTTTTATGACCGGAAAAACCAAGATTTTTTTCGTAATAACCAAGGGAAATTGGGGTGGCGCTCAGCGTTATGTCTATGAGTTGGCCTCTGCCCTCCCCCGGGCCGACTTCGAGACGACGGTTATTTTTGGCGAAGGAGAAATCTTAGAGAAAAAGTTGGTTGGCGCTGGCCTCAAGACAATAAAAATTGATTCCCTTAGACGCGATGTCGACCCTCTAGCTGATTTCAAATCTTTTTGGGTCCTCTATCAGCTCTTCAAAAAAGAAAAGCCTCAAATTATCCATCTCAACAGCTCAAAAATCGGAGGTTTAGGGGCCGTGGCTGGACGCTTAGCTAGAGTCCCCAAAATTATCTTCACCGTCCACGGCCTGGCCTTCAATGAGAAACGTCCAGCTTGGCAAAAAACTTTAATTAAATTAAGTCATTGGTTATCAATTATCTTCTGCCACAAGGTCATCACCGTTGCTGATTGTCTCAAAAACCAAATTATAAAATGGCCCGGAGTCGGCTCTAAAGTGATAACAATTCACAACGGCCTGCCCACTATTAAGTTTTTCGAAAAGTCTGTTGCTCGCCGAGAACTCTTAGCTGGACACAACGATAGGTTTTGGATCGGAACTATCTCTGAACTCCACCCTAATAAAGGGCTGGACTCTTTGATTGACGCCTTTGCCCTTGTTGTCCGCTCTCTCTTGGGGCACTCGCTTGGTTGGTCGGCAAACCTAATGATTGTTGGCGAAGGTGAAGAATCAGAGAAATTAAAAAGGCTGGCTCGAGCCAAACGACTTGAAGACCGCATCCATTTCTTAGGCCGAATTGAAGACGCCCGAGCTTATCTTAAGGCCTTCGACATCTTCACCCTCACCTCCCGCACCGAAGCCTTCCCCTACGTCATCCTAGAGGCCGGAGCGGCCGGTTTACCGATTATCGCCTCTGAAGTTGGCGGTATTTCTGAGGTTATTACTGACCCCGAACTCGGTATCCTTGTTCCCCCAGGCAATGTTGAGGAAATTAAAAAGTCCCTTCTTTTTATGCTAAAAAAACCGAAGTACCGAGAACTCGCCGGCAAAAACCTTCGCCAGCGCGTCACCGCTAATTTCTCGTTAAAGAAGATGGTAGAAAAAACTATCGCACTCTACAAAAAATAAAATCACATCACTGGGGCCCAATAAACTCATTTTTAGTATCGTCGCGGTGAAAAGAGAGAGAGTAATTTCGCATTCCCATTAAAATACCGAGGCCCATAAATTCGGCTAAGAGATGTGACCCACCATAGCTCATGAAAGGCAACGGCAACCCGGTTACCGGCAAGATGCCAATATTCATTCCAATATGAATAATAAGGTGAGAAAGAAACATTATTGCCAAACCAAGACCAAATAAGGTTTCAAAATTTGTTGCCCCCACTAAAGCATTGGCAAGAATTCGCCAGATGACAGTCCCGAAAAGGAGAAAAAGAATTAGAACTCCAATCATTCCCCACTCTTCAGCAAAAGCAGCAAAAATGAAATCTGTTTGGTATTCAGGCAAGAACTTAAGTCGTGACTGGGTTCCATACCCAACCCCTTTACCCAAAATTTGACCTGAACCGACAGCCACAGTTGACTGGAAAGCGTTATAGCCAGAACCATGAATATCGGCAAGAGGATGAATAAAAGTCATGATCCTCTTTTGCTGATAGGGTTGGAGAACAAAAGACCAAGCCACAATTGAGACCAAGGCTGCCACCACAAACAAAAGAGTTAGATGTTTTTTTGACACCCCTGAGACCAAAATCATTCCCAGCCAAATCAAAAAAATGATGAGAGCCGAACCAAAGTCTGGTTGAAGCAATATAAAAATAAAAGGGGGAAAAGCGTAGAGTCCTGAGACAATGATATGCCTAATATTAGCAATCTCGATATGACGTTTAGAAAAATATTTGGCCAGCATTAGGACCAAAACTAACTTCATAAAGTCCGCCGGCTGAAGAGAAAGCCCACCAAAAGAGAGCCAACTCTGAGCCCCCTTTGTCACCTGCCCGAGAACAAAAAGAGTGATCAAGATGGCAATAGAGAAAAAATACAAGGCCACCAGAAGCCAACTCTTGCGTAAGAAGCGCCAATCGACAAAAGAAAAGATAAAAAGAAAAGCAAAAGCGATAAAGATCCAAGAAATTTGTCGATCAAAATAATAACTCTCGGTTAAAAAAGAATTCATTGTTACAAGACCAAAAACGACAAGAGGAGTTGTCGCCAAAACAAGTAGCCAGTCAGGCCGGCAATTCAATTTCTTAATGGCCTCAAACATGACAAGTTTTATTGATGAAGAGAAGGATAGTCCAAAAGAGAGAAGGAATTAAGTCTCCAGTATAACTCAAAGAAGGACGGCTCAACAGGAAGCGAGACTGGCCAAGTTAAGAAAATTTCCTTAGTCTCCTGAGCCTTCAGTTTGTCAACAAAAGTAGCGGAGGAAGCAAGCGCATTGTTATTGTTATCAGACAAAACAGTTGAAATTCTGAGGTCCGAGATTGGATCAAGAGTAAGATTGGTAACCCTGATTTGAAGTCGTGGTTTGGGCGTATTGGTAAAACTTTTACGTTCGATACTTATAACCTTGGGGACAGCTTGCGCCTTTTCCCAAACCAAATTTTTATCAAATTCAATAAAAGCCTGCTCGGCAATCCCCGCCCCAGTACTAAGCCGACTAGCAAAAATTATAAATTTCTCGGCCGGGTTGACAAAGGTCTCGCCAAAACGCTTAGCAAGAAGAACATGATCCTTACCATAGAGATAGAGAGTATAAGGAGCCTTCCTAATTCCAAAATTCTGATTCTCATTTTCAACCAGAGCCGCGACGTCATACCAGCCATCATTAACTTTCAGTGGTCTTGCCCAATAGATCTTAAGAGGAGAAACCTCCGCCGGACAGGCGACAGCACAAGACCCCCCACAATCAATCCCTGTCTCGGTTTGATTTTTTACCCCATCAAAACAGGTCGGTTTGGGCTTATAGATAAAAAAGAGAATTAGCCCAACAATCAAAAAAACCCCCAGAACAAACAGAAAATAATAAAGTTGCCTTTTTCTTGCCCAAGTTAAAGCCATGCTGATTAAATGATAACATAAAATTCCAGGTAAATAAAAAGGCGGCCTAGTGCGCTAGGCCGGCCGCGATCTTTTGCCCCTGGGAAAGGGGCTTTTTAGGGTTAAACTTATAAATTAAGTTCCCCTCTCTGGCGTGCCAACCAGTACCCGGAATAAAGATAAACTCCCGGTTACCAGTGGCACAGCCGGTCTGGAACAACACCATCGCCAATACCGACAAAACTAAGAACAACGAAAATAGCCTTTTCATCTGTGGACCCTTTCTAATTTTTTCCTGAAAATAGCTCTACTCCCATTATACTATAATGGAAATAATTTGTCAATCAAAAACCTCATTGAAGCAACAAGGTCACTCCCTACAAAACTGGCCTGTTTATCTATTGGCATATGATTGGCGTCACAGTCTGTCCCCACATAATTATCATCACCAGGGTGATAATCCACTCCAGAAAAAGTTCCGTAACAAGCAACTTTGATAAAGAAATTAGATAGACCCCAGCAAACGCCAAGAAAATGATTGTCTCCATCCCCCCCCCAGTTTCTTATAAATTGACCATTTTCCTCCAACCATTCGGTAGGTCTCGGTCGGACCCGAGGATTGCAAGGAATAATCGGCCCCCCGAGATCAACTCTTCTTAGTATAAAATATTGATACCACACATCAGTCATACAACGTATAATAGATTGTTCTCGTGAACGGAATATAATGTGATGACTATCTGTTGTCTTATAACAATTCAATTCAGAAACAACAGGGTCTCCCAAGGCCAAAGAATTTGAGTCCATAATTTTTATAGAAAACATTGTGTCCGTTTGTGAAGCGTTGCCAAACCCTAGATTGTTGAATTCAGTGAGATTCCTAAGATTAGTCCCAAGAGAAATCACTTCATGAAAAGTAACCTCTGGTGTTGTTCCTAGAAGAAGAGGGTTAAACTTGTAGCCAATGAGACTAATTCTAATTGGAGTAAAAGAGTTAGAAGCCTGAATAATAGGAGAAATAACAGTAGAAGGATCAAGGATCCCCGTTGTGGTCTCCCCCTCTAAATCAATACTTTGACAGAGTTGTATTGATTCGACAAATTCCTGAACATCGGCCTTACTCCCACTACCAAAACCTCCATTTCGATTATTTTTGGGCCAACCGACATAGTCTGGTCCTCCTAATTGGTCCCACCAATCAGCAAAACTATTTTCGGTTATTGTAACAAACTGATTAGCCTCTAGCTTGTCAACAATGCTTTGGAAAGGAACCTCGCAGGGTTGTCGACACTCTTTTTTGATTTGGGCCTGAGCACTTGACTCTAGGGTATTTAGTCTACAAATCCAAGGAAAAGGGCAATTCTCCGGGGGGGTCGTAGGAAGGCACTTCTCACAACAAGAAGCGACATAGCTTTGACCATCTTTATAATCAGTTAGATAAATGCTGTCATTCGCTCTAAGTTTGATAGCGTTGGGACCTTCTGGTCCGATACTAGGAAGACCATCTTTGGTCCTGTAATAAATTTGCCCACAAGATTTACCCTCTTTGTCTGTACAAGAAAGAAAGCAGTGTTGATTGGTATAGCTTCTGTCATTGATTTCCCATTTTAATTTAACTTTTGTTGCCCCTTTGCTTGGACAAAATGGGCAAAAGACAGGAAGAGAGGACACCTCGCTGTCGTCATACATCGCAGCAGAAGAGCACGGAAGACTGACCGGCACAAAGGAGGCCGCCCAAGAAACGAAGGGAGAAAAAAGAAGGAAAGAAATGAAAATCAGAATAGTATATTTAGACATATGATTATTTTTTAAAAATCTCATGCAACTTGACAAATAGATCTCCCGCAACACCAGACAATGATGCCAATAATTTATCAGAAAAAGAAACGGTCTCACAAGTGATGGAGCAACCTGTCCCGGTCCTCATTGGAGAACCGCAACGCTTTGTCACGCCGTTGACGCAAACACATTCTCCATCAAAGCAACCTTGACCAGAACTACTGTCAGGGGCCATCGTTATGCTAAAAACAGCACTATATCGACAGGTTGCGCCGGCAGGGACAAGGCCACTAGAATTAGCCGGGCAAATCTTCAACTTTGTCAAATAATTACCAAGATAATTATTAAAATAAGGGGTTAAGGCCGGATCATTCTGCTTGAGACGTTCATAGAGACGAGCGCCAGTTGCTTTGGTTATTGTCTTGGTGCCAGAACCGATAAGTGAAAAATCTTCGGTTGGGACACTTGGATTCCAACTCTGACAAGGACTATTTGTTGGATGACAGAGATAAACTTTGATCTTACTGACTGAACTACTAAAGTCCGAGAAATTGAAATTAACCAGTTTCGTCATTCCAGAGGGCCAGCCAGAATCAATATCGGAAATGGTAACAGCGGAGACAGCTGGATTAGAGACTACGGGCGGTTCTTCTGGCAAAGACTCTTCCGGCTCAACCATTTGAAAGAGAGCGGACTTGTTACAGATTGCTCCAGTTGGGACAACGCCACTAGAATTAGATGGGCAAATTTTGAGTCTAAATTTCTTCTCTCCATGATAAGAACTAAAGTAAGGCCAAAGACTTGAATCTTCTTCTTCGACAACGCGTCGATACCAATCAGAAGGCAAAGTCTTTTCCACCGAAACAAGACCAGAACCCGAGAGGTCCAAATCTTCGACCAAAACTCCCAACCCCCCTGGCTTGCAAGTTTCCGGCACATTCGAAGGATGGCAGATCTTCACCGTCACGGTATTAGCCTTTGTCGTCTGACTAAAATTTTGGTAACTCAATGAGATAGTTTTCGTAGATCCGGCTGGCCAGAAACCACTTGATTCTCCTCCCGAGATAGCAATTGAGACAGCCGGTGGAGTATTCCCAACAACCAGAATATCTTGACTGAAAAGATTAGATGACAAATCACCCGGTTTGCGCACAAGAACCTTGATATATTTACCTGGTAACTTTTTCATAAGGACCGTGGCTATACCTGTGTTTACGATATTTCTTTGAGCATAAATGCAGGCCGATTTATCGGCATTACAAACAAAAATATCAACATAAGGAATCGAACCCGTTGTCTGCCAAGAGATTTTTTTGCTAGTGTTCTGGACCCATTCATTCTCTGCACCGTTGCCGATATCAACAACTAGATTGGTCAATTTAGAAACAGTTGGAGCTGTCACCAAAATATCTTGACTGAAAAGATTAGATGAAATATCTCCCGGCTTACGCACAAGAATTTTTACGTATCTGCCTGATGATTTTGTCATAAGGACCGTGGCTATACCTGTGTTTACGATATTTCTTTGAGCATAAATGCAGGCCGATTTATCGGCGTTACAAACATAAACATCAACATAGGGAATCGAGCCCGTTGTCTGCCAAGAGATTTTTTTACTAGTGTTCTGGACCCATTCAGACTCGGCGCCATCACTGATCATGAGATTGGACAAATAATTAGGGCAGACAAATTCACACTTTGAACCGGTGCGTTCAACAATCTCGCCACCGGGGCAGGTAAAAAGATCTTTACTGCAAACAGGCATTATTTTAAAAATGGGACTGAAAGCACAACGAGATTCCGCCGGCATATCTCCATTAGATTTTGAAGGACAAATTTTTAATTTTGTCTGGTAGTTATCGAAGAAAGGAGTAAGAGCTGGATCGTTTTGACTAAGACGTTCGTAAAGACGAGGACCAGTGGCTTTGGTTATTACCTGGCTACCGCCAGCATTGGGAGGAAGAGTAAGTGCCTCAACTGGGGCACTAGGATTCCAACTCTGGCACCTATCAAGAATATACGGATGGCAGATGCTTAGCTTGACCGTGGTAAAAGATGGATCATTAATAATATTGGCGTAGCTGAAAACAATTGATTTGGTCTCCCCCGCTGTCCAACCAGAACTAATGTCACGGATAGAAACATCATGAATATAAATAAACCCGGGGAAGGGAAGCGCTCGAGAGATTCCAGTAAAACTTCCAACTAACAAGATGAGAGAAAGAAGAAAAAAAAGTTTTTTCATATAAATTATTATAACAAAAACAAACAAAAAAACCATCAACACCTTCATAAGGCTTGATGGCTCTGTTGGAGATAGCAAGACCCTCCTCCACATAAAATTCCTTGATCTGGCGACTAGCTACTCTCCCCCCGAAGGAGTACCATCGCTACTACGGTGCTTAACGGCTCTGTTCGGAATGGTAAGAGGTGTGGCCACCGCGTTAAATCACCAGATCAAGGAATTCTAAAATCTTCAAATGTAGGTAGAAATTAAATAAATGATTTTCAAGTTTCCTGATAGGAATGGACACATTAGTACTTCTCAGCTAAACACGTTGCCATGCTTACACCTAAAGCCTATCAACCTAGTAATCTTCTAGGAGTCTCATAATGATAATTAATCTTGAAGTTGGCTTCCCTCTTAGATGCTTTCAGAGGTTATCCTTTCCCAACTTAGCTACTCGGCGATGCTCCGGGCGGAACAGCCGATAGACCAGAGGTCAGTCCACTTCGGTCCTCTCGTACTAGAAGCAGATCTTCTCAATTATCAACGCCTGCAGTAGATAGGAGACCAACCTGTCTCACGCATGTCACAACCAATTAACTCCTATCAATAATCAATTGGTTTTCCACTTATTACTAAGTGCATTGGACTATACCTTCATCCTTCATCGCTTTAGGCAAAGAAGGAGATCGACGTTTAGTCTCTACGGGGTTAATGTACGCTTTTTTCGTTTCTTTGAATAGTTTAATTCGCGAAACTGATCTATTAATTTTATCAACTGACCAAAATCCTTTTTATTTTTTACTTTCTGCTTAGAATCGATAATCTTTTTTATCAGAACAATTTGTTGTTTTTTCATGACAACGTAAGGCTCTAACATATCAACAAGTTTCAAAATTTCTTCTTGTCGACTGATTATATATTCAATTATGCCGTCTTTTCTTTTTCTAATATGCCCCAAGTTAATGAGTCCACAAACTTCAGAAAAGGCTTTTTCATCTTTTGCTGACTGATAGAAGACAATATATGGTGCGACCTGATAACCAAAACGATAAGTATCATTTTGTTTGGCTTGCACATAAATACTCCCATCGGCATCAAGAAAGCCGGCTAAATAAGATTTTTCAATTGACGAAATAGACTTTGGCATACACAACTTCCCTCGGTATTATCCTATCATATGACAGTTTGTCAGGCAATAGGGTTTCACCGATATGAGTCGATTTCGCTCTCAAAAATTACTTTTTGAGGCCGCCGTAATGATGTCTTATCCCTCGGGCTCAAACTGTTCAAAGACCAATTGATTTAGTCGCTGAACGGTTTGAACCCAGCTCGCGTATCTTTTTAAATGGCGAACAGCCATACCCTTGGGAGCTTCTCCACCCCCAGGATAAGATGAGCCGACATCGAGGTGCCGAACTGTGCCGTCGCTATGGACGCTTGGGCACAACTAGCCTGTTATCCCCAGAGTAGCTTTTATCCGTTAATCTCCGGCCGCGTCTAATACGGACCGTCGGTTCACTATGTTCTGCTTTCGCACCTGCTCGACATGCACGTCTTGCAGTTAAGCTGGCTTGTGCCATTACACTATCGGCACGGTTTCCATTCGCGCCTAGCCAACCTTAATAAACTCCTCCGTTACTTTTTAGGAGGATATCGCCCCAATAAAACTACCCACCAGATACTGTTTCCATCGCGTTTTTCGCGACAGGTTAGAATATACCTTCGAACAGAGTGGTATTTCACTGTCGGATCCATGATGACCAAAACCATCACTTCAAATCCTCCCACCTATGCTACGCAGCACAAACGTATACTCAATATCAAGTTGTAGTAAAGCTTCTGGGGTCTTTTCGTCTAACTGCAGGTAGAGGGCATCTTCACCCCCACTGTATTTTCACCGGGCAAATCCTCGAGACAGTTTCCCAGTCGTTACGCCATTCGTGCACGTCAGAACTTACCTGACAAGGAATTACGCTACCTTAGGACGATTATAGTTATCGCCGACATTCACCAGGGCTTATAAAATCAGCTCAACCTTGCGGTATCACCACTCTTATTTGACCTTCTGGCATTGGTCAGGCGTCACCCCCTATACTTCCTCTTACGAGTTCGCAGGGAGCTGTGTTTTTGATAAACAGTCGCCAGGAATACTTTAGCTGCGGCCCTGTACCGTTAAGGTACGGGGCAGGCCTTATCGCGAACTTACGGCCGCTTTTTTGCCGAGTTCCTTGAGGATCTCTCACCCGTTCGTCTTAGTCTTCTCGACTTAACCACCTGTGTCGGTTTGCGGTACGGTCTCATTTAATTTATGCTTAGAAATTTTTCTTGGAAGGCTCTTCACTAGAATTTCCCAACCCGAAGGAAGGAATCTGGTCCGTCACGCTAGTTGAATTGAATCAGTAGCCCGGATTTACCAAAGCTACCTAACTTAGACTAACCACCCAAATCCAATAATGGGCTCTAACTTATATCCTCCGTCATTCCATCGCAATTAAACAAGGTCACGGAATATTAACCGTGTGTCCATCGGCTCCGGCTTTCGCCATCGCCTTAGGCCCGACTAACCCTTGGTTGATCAACATTGCCAAGGAAACCTTAGTTTTTCGACGCCATGGGCTCTCACCATGGTTGCGGTTACTTGTGCCAACATTCTTACTTTTCTGCGCTCCACCCATGCTCACGCAAAGGCTTCACTGCGGCAGAAAACACTCTCCTACCACACGACTTACTCGAAAGTAAATCGCATCCTCATCTTCGGTACTATGCTTTAGCCCCGATAATCTGCGACGCAAAATCTCTTGATGAGTGAGCTATTACGCTTTCTTTTAATGATGGCTGCTTCTAAGCCAACATCCTCATTGTCAATGAAATCTCACCTTCTTAAGTGCACTTAGCATAGATTTGGGGACCTTAGATGGAGGTCTGGGCTGTTTCCCTTTCGACCGACGGACCTTAGCGCCCGTAGTCTTACTGCCTAGTAATAATCTCTGGTATTCGGAGTTTGATAGGATTGACGAGGTTTCCCCCTATTCAATCCTTCCAGTGCTCTACCCCCAGAGGGTTCGCTAGACGCTATCCCTAAAGATATTTCGGAGAGAACCAGCTATTACCGAGTTCGATTAGCTTTTCACTCCTTACCACAAGTCATCCGATAGTATTGCACGGCTAAACGGTTCGGACCTCCTCTTGTCTTTCGACAAGGTTCATCCTGCTCATGGCAAGCTCACCCGGTTTCGGGTCTTATGTATAATACTCCATCCCGCCAAAGGCGGGACAAACGCACATTAATACTCGGTTTCCCTAAAGCTCCATCGCCGAAGCGACTTAGCTACGCAATATACATAAACTCGTTGGCTCATTCTTCAATAGGCACGCCGTCATCCCGTTACAAATCCCACATTCGTTCATAAAGTTACAATATTATTTTATCTCTCCAAAGAAAGTTTTATCTAATATCAAACCAATGCAAGATTTGTAACGGGACTCCGACTCCTTGTAAGCACAGGGTTTCAGATACTATTTCAACGCCCTCATCGGGCTACTTTTCACCTTTCCCTCACGGTACTAGTTCACTATCGATCTCTAAGCATATTTAGCCTTGCCGGTTAGTGCCGGCGGATTCCCTCAAGGCTGTCGTTCCTCGAGGTACTCGGGATCAGTAACAAGAAAGATGACTAATTTTTCAACTACCGGGCTCTTACCGTCTTTGGCCTGGCTTCCCAGCCAGTTCGTTTAAATTGTCATTTTGTAACTTTCCTAGTAATACTACGTTACTGCCCCACAACCCCAACAATGCAAGCACTGTTGGTTTGGGCTCTTCCCTTTTCGCTCGCCGCTACTAAGGGAATAATTATTATTCTTTTTTCCTCTGGGTACTAAGATGTTTCAATTCCCCAGGTTTACCTCTTACATTAAATGTAAGATACCCCGCGGAGCGAGGTGGGTTTCCCCATTCGGAGATCTCCGGATCAAAGGTTGCTAGGCACCTCCCCGAAGCTTAATGCAGCCGAGCCACACCCTTCATCGTTGCTTAGAGTCAAGGCATCCACCCTGTGCTCTTAGTTTCCTAACAGGAAACTTAAAAACCATTTTTACAGTTTTCTCTACCTACCCACCTCCAACAACTCAAAGACCCCAAATAATTGGAATATAATTGCTGTGATGGAATTCAGTTATCAAAGATTGGTCTGACTGGCTGACCCATCCTTCGCTAAAGCTTCGGAGGGTTGTCCAAAGCTATGCTTTGGACAAAAAAACCGCTTCGGACAAGCGGGCTCTAGGACGGCTCGAAAAACCGAGCTATCTTTTCCGCTTGATTTTGGGGCTTTTCTTTCTATTCATACTGACCCATACAGTATATACGAAAAAACCCCGCCGTCAAGGTGAAAACCTTGACGGCGGGGTAGGCTTTATCTTAAGCCAATTTTTTACGAATACCGAGGAGAGGCCTCGATGACATTAATCGCGACCAGTGATTTCGCCTCGAAGCTTGTTGATGAAACCTTGAGCCGCATCTTTACCACCCAAACCAAAGGATAGACCAATGGCAATAGTAATGGTGGCGACAATACCAGTCATGAAGATTTGAAGGAAAGGTCCAACCAAACCGAGCTGTTCAAGGGCCATCACAAAAGCGAAGATCCAGATAAGCCATTTGGTGATACCACCAAAAAGTTCTGCTGAAGAAACGGCGGCCGCTTTGGCTGAAGCAACAACAATTTTCTGAAGAACATCCGCCAAGATTGCCGCGATAATCAAGATTAAAGTGGCGATAATTACTCTTGGGATATAAACCAAAACTTCACGAAGGAAGGCATTGATTTGCTCTAATTGAAGAACATCGAGGGCTGCAACCAAGAAGCCCAAAATAACAAACCACTTGACAAGAGTCCCCAAGAAGAGACCGCTATCCAAACGATAACCCGCTCGTTGCAAGAGAACATGCAAATCTAACTTCTCTAAGACCTTATCGATCTTAACTGCTCGCACGAGCTTAGCGACCCACATCCCAATAGCGTCACCGACTACCCAGCCGACAACAAAGAGAATGACAGCAATAATAATATTAGGAACATAGGAGATAATCCCGCTCGCGAGACCTTGGAACGAACCGGCCAAAGCCTGACTCCAACTTTCTACTAACATAATTTTAAAATTTCTTATTTAATAATGACCTTTAATAATCAATACTATCCTAACACAAATAAAGCCCTTCTCCTAACGAATTGGGCTATTTTTGTGGAAAATTTATACAAAATATGGCTTAAAATCGGGGTTTCTCCCTATTGAACCTCCAATTTATCGATAAGTAGGCGATGCGGATAATCCATAATGTCCCGGACAAAACGGTCACTTGTCTGAAAACGATAACGATAGTCTCGAGTATCTAAGATAGCGTAGACCAATTCCCTCCCCAACTCTGACTCAATGGTAGAAATAATCCCTTCTATAATACCGCGACGAAGATCATCCCCGACAATCAAAAGATCAGCTCTCGTCCCCCCTTCTTGCATAAACATCCCCGACAAAACAACCAGCTTTATTTTGCCACAATTCTTAAAGCGTTCAGCCATCTCATCACGGCTAGCCAGAAAATCAGAATTAAACATAGAACGCAGGTGTTCCAAAAAGAAGAAGTCTTGATTAAGAGACCAGACCTTACCTTTGGCTCCGGCCTTTGGGACGGATTTCTTTTTACCCCTACCAACAACATGATTTTGAGTAGCCAGAAGCTTTTTAACTGACAAAAAACCAATCTCTTCAAAGAGTTCCAATTCCCGCTTCAAGAGAGCTGTTCTAACTTTTGTCCGCTTAACAATATCGGCTAAAGAGAAAAAAAGATCTTTATTATAGATAAAAAGCTTCAAGAGCTTTACTCGATCCTTACTCCCAAACAGTTTTGGTAAGACTTCCATACCTCTAAGCTACCAAGCTTTAGCCTTAGAGTCAAACACAAAAACCCCGCCAAATTTGACGGGGTTTTTGTGTTTGTGTAAAGAGTAAATTATTTAACCTCAACTTTACCACCGACCTCTTCGATCGCTTTCTTAATCTCTTCAGCCTCATCTTTCTTGGCTTCAGCCTTGAGAACAGAAGGAGCGGCATCGACAAGATCCTTGGCATCCTTCAAACCTAGACCGAGCTTATCCTTAACAGCCTTGATGACTTGAACCTTCTGCTCACCAGCTGAAGTCAAGGTAACAGAGAAGCTATCTTTAGCTTCAGCTCCCTCCCCTACTCCACCGGTAGCTCCTCCGGCGACAACCGTTGCTTGAGCAGAAACACCAAATTTTTCTTCGAACAATTTGACGAGCTCATTAAGTTCTAACACTGACATTTTCTCAATTTTTTCAACAATGTCCTTAAACTTAGCTGGGACTTTTACTCCGTCAGTGGCGGAGTCGACAATCTTTTTTTCTTCTTCCATATTGTTTATTTAATTAGTAATCCCCTCCTGTTTTTTGGCAATCGCATCAAGGGCGATAACCAAACCTTGGATTGGTGAATTGATAACATTAACGAATTGGCCAAGCAATACTTCACGGCCAGGGATCTTGGCCAGAGCCAACATTTCTTCGGCGGAGGAATAGACCCCTTCGAAAACACCGCCGATGATTTTAATCACTCCGGTATTTTTTTTGTGGAAGTCATAGATCTCCTTCACCGCTAAGAGTTCGTCACCCTCTACCGAAGCCGGCAAATAAGCCACTGCGACTTCTCCTTCGAGCTCTGGCAAGGTACCGGTAATGGGCGATCCATCAAAAGCTCGCTTAATTAGAGTCTTCTTGGCAACATAATAGCCAACGCCCTTAGCCCGTAAATTGCGACGCAATTCGTTAACACCGGCCACCGTCAAACCATGGAAATTGACGAAGATAATAGATTTACCCTTCGCGACAATATCCTTAACTTTGTCGATGATCTCGGATTTTTGTTGTTTTGTAATTGCCATATCTATTTATTTTTTAAAAAATAAAAATTTTTTAAAAAAATTAACGGCTAAATAACCGTGTTTCGACCTGCCCGCAAATGCTTCGCATTGCGATGCAGGCGGGCCTCTGGAGGACTTAGTGATTGCCTCCCTTCTACGGCTCCCCTCGTCAGACGAGGTTAGATTTAGTTTAGCACAAATCCCAAAATCGTCAAACTAGCGCTCTCTCTCTGAACCGGCCACATAGTTCTCCGGACGAACTTTACTTGAATCATAGCTTTGGCTTACCACTAAGAAAATAATCCCAAAAATCAGAATAGCCGCCAACCCCATAATCATTCGCCAAAAGCTGTTATTTAAATATTGCATTTTTTATTTTCTCAAACCAACCTGGTTCTTTTGCTAATACTACCACATTCTCGGCCTTTTTCTCTAAAACTACCGGCTTGTCCAAAGGTAGCCCTTGGACGGTCTTGTTTGCTAATTGCCGCCTAACTTCAGCTAATTGTTTTTTCAAATTAGCCAATTTCTCCAAATCTGGGCCAGTCTGCAGACTAGCACCACTCGCTATCACTCCATCAGGGTAAACCAAAGTAATCTCTTGAATATTAGGATCAATCAATCCTAGAACTTTGCTAGGGATTTTTACAGCCATTTTAGGGCTAATAATTGTATCGAGAGGAAAAGGGTGTTCTTTACCGCTGGCGCGTAAGGCCCAATTATTTAAATTTTGTTCTTTGTCGCTATTGTTCGTTATCTCAACAAAACCAGCCAAAAGGTCAATATTGGTAATTTTGATATTAGCCTCAACCACCGTCACCACTGTTCGGGCCACGGCCTCCTCTTCATTATCAATCGAACCATTAAGGACCACATTGTACTGCCCGGGAAATTGATAGGTGTGATATACCTTAACTCCCGTCGCGCTCGTGCCGTCACCAAAACTCCAAACAAAGTAATTCGTACTTTTGCCTTTCTTGTTTTGTGAAGCCGAAAACAAAATTGGTGTTCGAATGGTGGCCAAACGTTCTCTCCCGGCACCAATCTTTAATACTTCATTTTCATAACCACTTAGACCGGTTTCTCCCGTATGAACAGAGAGGTCCACGTCGTTGGTTCTCGAAGAAGGAGTGCCCCCTTCATCGCCTCCTTCTCCCGAGACTTCAGGTGAAGTTGCCCCTCCAACCGTTATCTCATTTTTCATCTTAAGGAAAGTGGCGTCACCGATACCTTTAACATTTTTTACCTCGTCGATTACCTTAAAAGAACCGTTGAGATTGCGATATTCAATAATCCTCCCTGCGATAACCTCGCCCACCCCAGTGATAGCTTCCAACTCTTTCTGGTCGGCAGTATTAATATTAATAAGAGCCCCAAAAGCGACGATGGGCAAGAAAAGAAAGACAGAAATTAGAAAAAATATTTTTTTCATTTTAACGATTACCATAAACGAGGGATACTCGCACTATTAATAACTCCCGGAGTGCCTAATGTTGTTGAGGCATTACGATCAAGGGCACAAGGCCCGTCACTCTCATTGCAACCAGTATTATCTTCCCAGGTAGATAAGTCGACAGAAATTTCATGCTCCCAGGTCCTCTCAAGAGAGCTCGAAGGAGAACTTGCTTTGTCCCAAGTCGGGGTCTCGTCAACAAGTTCCTCTTCTTCCCCAACCTTGCGCCATAATTTAAGCCCAACGTTTTGAAGATCAAAAGCTTTGGCATTAGCATCAGAAATAAAATTATCAATAAGTTTAGCCTGACGATTGCTCACTACTTCATCACTCCCCCTCTCTATTAGATAATAGCCAGAAGGTAAAATAGATCCGTCTAAATTGATCTGCCAAGTTTTATTTGTATCCGTAAGATAATAGCCAACTAAGCTCAACTGATAATCACGAAGGTAATTCTTCAATTCTATCCATTCATCAAGAGGAGAGGCTGTCGTTCCGGCCCAACCAATTTCATTGATAACAATTGGTCGAGGATGAAAAGTGGTGGTAACAATACTGCTCGAAGCAATAATTTCACTCGAGCTAGCATTATGGACGAGGATTTGCCAATTAAACTCTTTGAGCAAATCGCTACCACCCAACCCCGTCTCTGTCGTGGTCTCAAGATCAGAGATTGTTTCAATTTTCTCCCATGTCCACTCACCCCGATAATAAGTCTCTTTCATTAAGTCATACTGATAGTCCCCCGGCTTAGTCAGTGACCAGACAAAAGAAAGAGTGCTTGTTGGCTTGAGCAAACAAAAATCCGGAGATAAGGATCGGTCGCAATTTGATATCGAAAAATCAACCGCCAAAGGGAGAGCATCAACCACAAAACTAACTTCGAATGGCAAAGAAGTATTCCCCTCTTCGTCTCGAGTATAAAATTTTATTTCATTTAGACCTTGAACCAAGTCGCTCAATGTTAAGGACCAATCTTCATTTTCATTTGCTGTCGCCTCGGTCCCATCAAAATCATTGAAGATCGTTAAACCCGACGAGGCCTTTCCAGAAAAAGTAAGGGAGCTTGTGGCAAAGACCAGAGAAAAGTCTTCTGGCGAAGTAACCACTGGGGGTGAGATAATCGTCACGGTTGTTGTTGCCGTTGTCGTTGGGGCCTCAGTCTCGAGGACCCCTACTCCGACCAGCGACAGAACTGAATTAACCGAGTGGATGACGGGGATTATAATTTGTTCCCCTTGTCCAGAAATCTCATCCATTTCTTTTCTTAATCGGCGCAACTTCGCCTCTAATTCAGCCAGCTGTTCTTGTTTTGTCTTTGGAATGTTCTCCTCAGGAATAAGCTCAATTTCATCTTCCCCGACAGAAGGGGGTACATCTATCGAAGGGGTCATCTTGGAGCTAGGAGTAACAGGATCATCATCTTCTCTATTATTACCGACAGAAAAGATCGCTGAGCCAAGAATTTGATCCACTCGAACTTTCGCTAATTCCAACAATTTCTCCCACCAAGGCATCCGAGCCTTTTTTAATGTTCCATTTAATTTCTCCTTCTCAACTTCGTCAAAAAATAATTTAATCACCCCGGCACTATACCCCACCGCCTTCGGCGCTAAGGTGTTCCAATAATCAGACATGACTTTGTTGTCTGTGTCATCAAGAGAATATTCTGTATGAAGAACCCCCTGACTATCCCTAAACCTTTTAATTAAAACCAATCGTCCAAAAGTTCCTAGGCCAAAATTAACTTCCACACCTCTTGACGTCTTTTCCCAATTCTCTTTTTCAACTTGCGGACTATTATAATAATTCAAAATAGTATCATCACTAAAGAAATTATTATTAGAAAAATTAGCCGCCTGATCGAAATAATCATCAAGAGAATTTATATAAATTGGAGTTGATGCTGGGACAAATTTCTGATTTTCGGCATAAGCCTCATAAGTCTTTACCATCACATGAACATCGTCGCGGGTATGATCGGGAACCGTCGCATCTTGGACCAAGTGAACAATGTGGCCCAAAGCATATAACCCCTTCTGCCTGTCACCATAGGCATACTCATAGATTGCATTCTCCCAAGAATAATCGTTGCCGGTTATATTCTGCCCGTGAGCCCATTGTTTAGAGGTAGCAAATTGGCCAGCATTCAACCCGCGATTATTAATCGGATCATAGAAATGTTCGAGCCAACGAGGGATATTATCCTCATCTTTTGATCCTTGGACAATAGACTGGCTGTCACTCCCACTTAATTTTCCAGAATAATCTTGCCCAAATAGCTTAATCGCCTCATTAGTAAGAAGCGGATGGGTGAAATCATTATCATAACCAAAAACTAGCGCCGGCCAAAGCGCTAGAAGGAGAACAAAAATTCTTACATATTGTTGATTTTCCATTTCTGACTAAACTCATTTTTCCTAAATTCTACATTACTCAGAGCTCTATTATCACCTCCTATTTCCCCCATATCTGCAACAAAACTATCATCCCTTAGTGTCCCAAGCATCCTAGAATTTTCTAAAGACTTTACGATCTCCTCCTTTTTCCCAATCTTCACCCAATTTTGCATCTTAGCCAAAAATTCGGCCTGTTTGTCAACAACAAAATATTTACTGGCTAATTCCAAGTCTTCAGCTTTAAAAGCGGTGACAAACATCTTTAATGTTTCCTCAGGCGTCGTTCCTCCAACTTTGTCGTTCTTCCAGGCGTTTTTTATATTTTCAACCTTATTTAAAAATTGTCTCTCTTGCCAAGTTTGGTTAACCCGCTGCACAATTTTCATTTGCCAGCCAACAAAAATTATAATAATCAAAAAAAATAACCCCCCGCCCCCAATCAAATATCTTTTCATAAGATACCCTAAATTATACAAAAAACCCTTTCCTCCAACCACCTCACTTATCCCCTTTTTCATCATTACACCACACTCACAAAAATCATAGGGTTACCCTATGTATTATTAATAATCCTCGGGTATAGAGTAACAGATGAAGAATCTAATAGGACTTTTCGGCGACGAGGAGGCCAGAGCGGTCGTAGAGTGAAATAGTTTCGCGATTAGATTCCCAAAGTTCCCAAGAACGATTAAGAAAAATGCGCCAGTCTGGAGAAGAAAAATCCTCATCTTGAGAATAAGTATTGAAGCAAGATTGAAAATTAAAATTGTTAGTTATAAGATTGCGACAAGCCGAAGTCAGTTTGCAGTTACGATCGAGACAATACCCCTCATCCTTAACGTAAACATCTTCTGGGGCATGACAAGGACGAATTGAACGAATAAAACTATAACAAACATCATCTAATCCCCCCACATCGACTATTTCTTTATAAGAAGGGCAATGATAAGATAGCCCTGGATAAAAACGATAACCAGACTTATCTTCAAGATAACCCAAACAACGATTGGTCTTGAAATTATCTCTTACCTGAATACCCGCCACCGAAGGAAGCGACCCGGTGATAATATAGGCCTTACCCCCAGACTTGAGAGAAATCTTTGACCTCTGACCCTGCCTGATATCAAATGGATGGTAGATACTTAAGCCAGAGTCTGGGATAGCAACAGAGACACTCTGACCCCTGACCGTATTACCAGAGACAACATAGTTCTTCTTCTCTCGTCCATTCCTTAACACCCAACCGCCAATATTTATTGGTTCTTTGTTGCCACGAGCTGAAATAATTATATACTCCTGGTTTGGTTGGATTGTAGACTTAGCCGTACCAAGGCTCAGAGATATATTGCCCTTGTATGGGCTAACCTTCGCCTCCTCCCCCTCCTGACCAGCTTTAGCTGTTTGAGAACTAGTTGTGATGGCTTCTTTCTTAGATGAGGAAGAAGAATTGCCAGACTTAGAGATCTCTACTTTATCCGGACCATTATTAGTCAACCAGAGAGAAAAAAGGATCATAAGAACAACCAAGACACCTAGACCCCCTAAGCCCGGCGTTGGAGCACCCCCCTTTCCTTTATCGTCGGCCATCCCGTTAGAAATTTAAATATTTATAATTATCACTCGACTTTTAATACTTCCCTTACATAATGGGCATTGACTCTCTCTTCTCAATTAAAATTTCTAACGAGATTAGTCTTTTTTATTATAAATGAATTTTGTTTTTTAAGGAAATGAAAAAATGCTGACTAAAATTTATTATAACACAAATTAACCCTAAGGGGAGGCGAAACCTCCCCCTGCGCAGGTGTAAAAAATACCAAATACCAAGACACCAAAAAACCGCCCCGAAGGGCGGTTTTTGATATCTCACCAAAGTAACAAATAGTTACATTTAGAAGACGAACGATCTATACAGAGGCTCTAAGCCATTAGTAATAGTCGCAGTTGTAGGAGCAGCAGCAGTAGTTCCATAATAAATGGTACCAATGCGCAAAGAAGCAGAGGAAACACCAGCAGCCTGACCAATAGTACCGTTAAGAGTAAAGGTTCTATTGCCACCATTAGATGGGATAACATAAGCAGCATCAGTATCACCAGAGACAGCAGCGATTGGCTGGATCTCGGTAAGGGTTGATGATGCGTTGTCAGCAGTAGGAGCGGTGGTTGTGCCTACGAATACTCCAGCAGTCTTAGAGACATACAAGTTGGTGTCTCCATTGTTAGTTAGAGTAAAAGAGTACTGCACAGGATACTTAACAACAGGACCATTGGCAACACCGACAATACCCTGACCAGCAGTAACACTCATATTAGAAGCGGTGAGTGAATTGACAGAGAAGGTAACCTTGGAAGCAGATACAGTGTTAGCCGTAGCTGTTAGACTAGAATCATTGGTGTCAATACCGGTTGGGTTAGAACCATTATAGACATTGATGGTAGCAGTAGTAGAAGCAACGCCAGTAATATCATCGGCATCAGCAATGTCAGCAGTTACAGTAAGAGTCTTCCATTGATCCTTAGAAATCTGGATATCCAAAGAGCTAAAGGTAGAAGAAGCAGCAACAGAGTCAGCAGTATAAGTGCGAGATCCATCACTAAGCTTTAATCTCTTAATGAAATCTGAAGGATCGGCGCCATCAGTACCAAGAGAAATGGTTAGATTCTCAACTTTGCTGTTTTGGTTCTCGGCCTTAAGGTCGAAAATACCAAGAACAACGGCTTCGGTTTCACCACTAGTGGAGATAGCTTGAGTTCTGGCTAGAGGGGAACCACTGTTCAAACGAGCAACAATGTTTCCATTAGAACCAGTAGAAGCTAAAGTGATGGTTCGAATATCTCCAGTGAAATTACTGTTTCCGATACTCAAAGCATCAGTATAACCCTTTCCATTAAGAGTTCTTATACCACTAGGACCAACCATGACTTTAACGGTAGCACCAGTATCAGGAATCTTGTCGGTATTGGCAGAGACAGTAGCAGAGACAACGAGAACCTTGTTGTTATTTGGTTCAACAACATAATTCAAGTTATCAAAGCGAACTAAGTAGTCAGAGCCAGAAGACAACTCGGTAACATCAGCCGAAGAGCTAATGGACTTCTCGGCAATAACAGCACCATTACTGCTATCCTTAAGAGTTAATTTGGTGAAGTACAAATGAGGGCGAGCATTCATGCGGACATCGAAGCGAGTGACGGCAACTTTACCGGCAGTGGCTTGAAGTTTGACGGCATAAATATCCTTAGTATCACCCTTTTTCATGGATTGATCACCAGCATAATTATCTCGAGTAGCGGAAATAGAACCATCAGTGTTGTCTAAACCAACGACTGGAGTTGTACCACCAGGAACAGCAGGGGCAACTGTACAATTGCTAGCCAAAGTCATGCCATTAGGGCAGAGGGACTCGGTGGCAGGAGTAGCAGGAGCAGCGGCAGCCAAAGCTTCTAAGGCTGCACGGCTGATAGGACCGAAGTAACCAGCGGCTGGGCTAACATCGTTAGCTTTCTGCCACTCGGCGACAGCTGCCTTGGTCAAAGTACCAAAGTAACCATAGTCAACACCAATAGGCATTTCTAGATAACCTTCGTCTTCTAGATACATCTGAAGAGCGGCGACTTCGTCGCCTCGACTACCGATAGTTAAACTCTTGGTAATAGTAGGAACGGAGCTAGAGACTGCAGTGGTTCCACCCTGTAACGCAGAAATCTGAGCCATAAGGGCAGTAACTTGAGCCTGAAGTTCCTCAAGGGTCGCAGCGCTAGCTACACTCACCAAGGAGAGAGCCATCACGAGACCGAGAACTAAAACGAATTTTTTCATGATTAATAATTAACTTAATAATACTAAACTTGTAATCTCTAATAATTTGTTGGCTCGTACACCTCGACACCAACGAGCAATGAGTAGTATCTAGTATGTAGGGAAAAGATACTTACGAACTGCTCGTTGGTAACGAGATAACCGAGCGAGAAATCATCTTAATTAAGCTTCTCGACTAAACTTAATTTAGATATTTTTACTACTAATTTAACAGACCATTTCGAACCGGACAGAGAATATTCGGTTGTCAATGACCCTCACTCAATATTATACTCTTCTGTCGATACAGAAACAAAAAAGTGTTTGTGGATAACTCTTTTGCCCGCACAGAACCAACTTTTTATGGTCCTATACAAGCTCATGTATTGTATACTAAAAAGGGCTCTAGGTCAATATAAAAAGCTTAGGCCAAAAGGTAACGACTCCAGCGTCTATCCCCCTTCTTTTTCAAGACCCCTTTTTGGACCAAATCGGACAATTCTCGCTGGATTGTTTTGGCGCTACAGCCATCCACCGCATCGGTAATGTCCTTGATCGAAGTCCAGTCTTTCCCCTTGAGAAAATTGAGGATTACTGAGCGACGAGAGTCCTTTGCGATACCCCGACTCTTATGAGGAAGTTGATTTATTTTCAAGTATTCAGGTGGTTTTTTCTCCTCTGAATGAGACCTATCGGACAATGCCACGGAGGTCAAACGAGGACGTTGCTCGGATAAAGACAACTCGGTAGAAGAAAATTCTAGTAAGTGACTAACGTTGTTTTCTTTCACTTTCTCCTCGAGAGATTGTTTAAGAAGCAGATACTCTTTGCGAAGCAAAAGAAGATTCATCTCTGAGACAAAGTTAGCAGCTAAAGACACATCCAGGAAAGAAAGAAGATGGTTGACCTTTAGCAGGACAGTTTCAAGGCCAGGTAATTTGTATAAAGGAGAAACATGATGATCATGACTGAGAGTCATGTCCGATAAGATATCGAGTGCTTCTTCTCTCAGTCGCCATTTTATAGGCTCATTATCGTTAATCAGAGAAGTAACCAAGTAAATAGCTTGGGTTAACTTTTGAACCTTTAGAGACAAGTATTTATCGTCCTTTATTTGATTGTCCTTTTGGTTGTCCATAAGGCTAGATGTCCTTTACTACTTAATTTTCTTATTGTCTCTTATTATATACCTATTGAGGGAAATGTCCAATACCCCATAATTTTTAAATTAGAGCTATCCTTGATATAATTCACCCTATGGAGTAGCTTGCTATATTCCACAAGGTAAATAACATGGCAACAAATAATAACGATCGAGAAAACCAAGCGCCAAGGAGGAAAAGAGGTCGCCCCGAGGGTAAGGCCAATCAGCCAAAATCTAAAGTTGAATATCTCAAGACTGAAACAAAACGAGCGATAATAGCAGTCGCCTGTTTTGCCCTGGCCATATTCTTTGTTCTAGCAAAATTTAATGCCGGAGGTCCTGCCGGAGAATTGAGCTACCAGATTCTTGACAAGCTCTTTGGAGCAGGCTTCCTACTTATCCCTATTATCCTCATCTTCTGGGGAATAATATTATTGAAAGCCATCAAAGTTGGACTTGTTGCAACGAGAGTAATTAGTGGAATCCTTTTCTTAATCGCTGTCTTAGGAATTACGAGTGTTATCTTCGAACCAGAAACGGGCGGATTGATAGGATCTCTTGTCTCAACTCCCCTACTTAACTATTTTGAATACTATGCGAGCCTCGTCTTCCTGGGAGCAATCATTCTTGTTTCTTTAATTGTCTCTTTTGATACCCATCAAATCTTAGGGATCGCCCTTTGGAAAAAATTATTCTCCCGCAAAGAGGACCAAGAAGTTCCCGAAAAAGAATTGAAAATTAGCGGCGAGAATGGAAATGAAAAAGATGGCCAAAACAAGGCCCCCGAGACCACCAAGAAAGAAGAAGATAAGGTTAAAGAGAGAGGACCCTTCAAAGATAAGAATAGTGACGGACTTCTTGGTTCATTTCCTATCTTCGGGAAAAAGTCTAAAGCTGACGCCTTCATCCCCCCACCTATTTCTCTCCTAGAACAAGATAGTGGGAAGCCTAATGCTGGAGACATTAAAGCCAACGCCAATATCATCAAGAGAACTCTCTCTAATTTTGGCATCACAGTAGAAATGGACGAGGTCTCGATTGGACCAACCGTCACTCGTTATGCCCTCAAGCCAGCGGAAGGAGTCAAGCTCTCGAGGATTGTTGCTCTCCAAAACGACCTTTCTCTTTCCCTGGCTGCTCACCCTCTACGCATTGAAGCTCCTATCCCCGGCAAGTCTCTCGTCGGGATCGAAATCCCCAACAAAGTTAAGGCTATCATCCGTCTAGCCTCTCTAATTTCTACAGCTGAATATGCTGAGAGTCACCATCCTCTCTATGCTGCTCTGGGTCGAGATATTACGGGAGCCCCCCGTTATGCCAACCTAGCCAAAGCGCCTCACATGCTTATCGCTGGAGCAACCGGCTCAGGCAAATCGGTGACAATTCATGCAATCATCAATTCCCTCCTCTACCGTAATCCACCTGACCAGTTACGTTTTATCATGATTGACCCCAAACGAGTTGAGCTAACCCTCTACAACAAAATCCCCCACCTCCTAACCCCCGTTATTACCGAGCCCAAAAAATCGATCGCGGCCTTGCGTTGGCTGGCCAAGGAAATGGACCGTCGTTACGATATCCTAGAAGCTGAGGCTGTCCGCGATATCCAGTCTTACCACAAAACGATTGCTTCGAAAATTCACTCAGCAAAAAAATCAGAGACCGATACCGAAATAGCTGAAGTTGAAAA
Source organism: uncultured Candidatus Saccharibacteria bacterium (assembly GCA_964639285.1). GTDB lineage: Bacteria > Patescibacteriota > Minisyncoccia > Phycocordibacterales > XYD1-FULL-46-19 > CAIPHT01. The sequence continues at coordinate 2,311 of CAZXCI010000001.1, read as the reverse complement.
CATGCCCTATATTGTGGTGATTATCGATGAGCTCGCCGACATCATGACCTCTTACCCTCGTGAGTTGGAAGCGGCTGTCGTTCGCCTCGCTCAGATGTCTCGAGCTGTCGGCATTCATCTTATTCTCTCAACCCAGCGCCCCTCAGTTGAAGTCATCACCGGGCTAATCAAAGCAAATATCCCTTCTCGTATTGCTCTCCAGGTTGCCTCTCAAATTGACTCACGAACGATCTTAGATTCAGCCGGCGCCGAAAAGCTCCTTGGAGCGGGAGACATGCTCTACATATCAGGAGAAATGTCTAAACCAGTCCGCCTGCAATCTGCCTTTATCACCGAAGAAGAACTTAAGAAAGTTGCCGCTTATCTCGCCAACCAGTACGCCGACAGTCTACCCAGTGACCTTAATCTAAGCGCCGAGGAAGCTATCTCCAACAGCAATGGGGTTGGCAGTAATAATGGAAAATCGTTATTTTCTGATGATTTTGGAGGAGACAGTGGGGATGACGACCTCTATGAGGATGCTCGAGCTGCCGTGATGGAAGCCGGAAAAGCTTCGGCCTCCTACCTCCAGAGGAAGCTTAAGGTTGGCTATGCTCGAGCAGCCCGACTCTTAGATATGCTCGAGGAACATGGAGTTATCGGGGCTGGCTCAGGGGCAAAACCAAGAGAAGTTTTCGGAGCTCGCGTTGACGAAGAGACCAATGGAGTTAATGATTTTGTCACCTAATCATGATGAAAGATAAAAAAAATTATCGCTGTCTTATAAAGCCTCTCCTTATCAGCTTGGCGATAATCTTAATAGTTGGCTATTCTGGTCTAAAGCTGAAAGACCTGCTGACAGGACCAAGAATAATAGTTAGCTCCCCTAGTGATGGTCAAACAATAAAAAAGAACTTAGTAAATGTTAGGGGGAAAGCCGAACGAATCAGCCAACTTTATCTAAATGGCAAAAAAATCTTCACCGATGAACAAGGAAATTTCAATGAGCCCTACCTTCTTGCCAATGGTTATAATCTACTAGAGATAATTGCCAACGATCAGTTTGGGAGACAAATCACAGAAAAATTACAATTAACAACAATATAATCTTTCAAATAAAATGGCAAAGAAACAAAAAGCTAGCAAAGAAGTGGGCTCAAGTATCGCTGATACCATCCGTTCGATCCAAAGTAAGTTTGGAGACGAGTCAATCATGAAGCTCGGTGACAAGCCAAAGATAGGTGTTGATTCAATTAGTACAGGGTCCCTAGCTCTAGATGCCGCTCTTGGAATTGGCGGTGTCCCTCGCGGGCGAATTATCGAAATTTATGGACCAGAATCTTCAGGCAAAACAACTCTGGCTCTGCATATTGTGGCTGAAGCTCAGAAAAAAGGAGGAATTTGTGCCTTCATCGATGCCGAACACGCCATGGATCCAGAATACTCGGCTCGTCTCGGGGTAAAGACTGATGAACTCTTGATTTCCCAACCTGATTATGGCGAGCAGGCTCTAGAAATTGCCGAGAGTCTTATCCGCTCAGGAAAAATCGATGTTGTCGTTATCGACTCCGTCGCCGCCCTTACCCCCAAGGATGAGATCGAGGGCGATGTGGGAGACTACCACGTCGGGAAACAAGCTCGCCTCATGTCGCAAGCTCTCCGCAAAATGACCTCAATTGTTGACCGGAGCAAGACCGTCGTCATCTTCATCAACCAAATTCGCATGCAAATAGGCGTCATGTTTGGTAATCCCGAAACAACCCCGGGTGGAAAGGCCCTTAAATTCTACTCCTCGGTCCGCATGGACGTGCGCCGGATTGCCCAAATTAAAAAAGGAGATGAGGTTATCGGCGGGAGAATTCGCGTTAAAGTGGTGAAAAATAAAGTGGCCGCCCCCTTCCGCCAAGCCGAATTCGATCTTCTCTACAATGAGGGTATCTCCCCTGAAGGCGAGATCTTGGCTCTTGGTGAAAAATATGACGTCCTTCACAAATCTGGTTCGAGCTACTCATATGCTCCAGGCGGGAAAAAATCTGAAATTAAACTTGGCCGAGGTTACGACTCGGCTCGCACTTATCTCCGTGAGAATCCTGAACTCCAGGCCGAATTAGTCGCCAAGATCAAACCCCTCCTCGGAGGTGAAGGCCCTGGGGCTTCGGGAGACGAGGACGAGGAATAATAAAACGGCGAGCTCCGCGAACAAGATTATAAAAATGTCTGGCCGAGCGTAGCGAGGAAATCCGAGGACTTTTTAGAAGATTGGTTCGCGGAGCGAGCCTGGCTCTTGAAAATTATCGATTTTTCAGTTAGTATCCTATTGTTATGTTAGAAT